>NZ_BOVP01000004.1 GCF_018403745.1 Lactococcus formosensis
CACAGCACAGCACAGCACAGCACAGCACAGCACAGCACAGCACCAGCGGTAGACATCCGCCTATTTTTACTTGCACCTAAACGCTCAGGACCCCTTGGAGCGTTTTTTGGCATTTACAATAATCAATCAATAGAAATGAGGAAAAAAGATGACACCAGATAAAAAACGGAAACTGCGGAATATCGCTATCCTATCTCTGCTCGGCTTAATCGGCGGCACCTTCGCCTTTACAGCTTTTAACCAACAAGCCATTAATGACCGTGAAAACGACGTCCAAGTTAACGTCGGTGGCCGAGTCCATGACTACTATAACGCCGAGAGTGAAAACAAGGACGTCTTTGTTGAAAACTATGGCGAACGTCCTATCATGGCACGTATTCGCCTGTCCGAGTTCTTGGAATACCGTCAAGGTACGGATGGCCCCTTTACACAGATAGTTGGCGGGGACCGAGAAGAACCTGACACATGGACCCCTTATATTCCTAGTGCGACAGCGATTGGCACACGTACAGGGGCAGGTGCTGCTTTTAACAGATACTCCAACCTAAGATTTGGTCGAGCAGGAGAAGCCCCTTGGTATTTACCAACCTTTAACCATAACAACTTAGATCTCAGTACTGCCGCAGCGGGAGATGCCCGTGACTTGGCAGATGATTCAGATGACGTGACTCATCCCGGAGACGGAACAGATGGCTATTGGGAAGAAGGTGTGACTTATACCAATGGCTCAGGACCAACGAACACTGTTTGGCATGGTGGCTCAGACGGTGCGACACGTGAAACAGCTCAAAACTTGCAAGAACAACGTCCCGTCATGACCATCCAACAATGGTCGGAACTTCAACCTTACCAACAAATCGGTGACTTCTGGGTTGTTGACCACACGACAGGCTGGGCTTATTGGGCTTCACTCTTAGAACCAGGGGAAGCAAGCTCTTATCTATTGGACGCGGCAGAAATGACCGCCGCTATAGAAGATACAGTCTTCAATGGCTCTTACTATTACGGTATCCATGTGGATAGTCAGTTGATTAGTCCTGATCCCGAAAATATGAGTGAATTTCTTACAGATGGCGATAGCCGTTTAGCAGACTTCCTTACAGGTATACAGAATAATGCTATGGACGGTGAAGGCTCTAATCCACGTGCTGATATTGATTCTCCACCATCTGCCTTTAACTTTGATGCTATGCTTCCAGGCCGTGTCTTTACTATGGATGGGGTAGAGTACCGTTATTTGGAAGATATGGGCAACGATAACCATATGATTATCCGCAATGAAGCCATCCGTAACACAAGCTTCAATGACCAACCGCAAGTTTTATCAGACTTCTATACGGGACTTACACCAGCTGTTCAGGCTATGGTACAGCCTGCATCTATTCCGTCTGATGTTCCGAGTATTTCAGATTCCGCAGCTGCACCTTGGACAGGAGGCACTCGTTGGGTACCTTTGGAGTGGGATGATGCTCGCTTCAATGAGGTCCGCGCAGATAGAACTACTGTTAGTGGGTCAACATCTCAAGCCTTTGCGCTTTCCCTTGCGGATGTGGTGCACTTGTCAACAGAAGAAGGGCCTTTCCCTAATCATGCCTCACGTGTTGCTGCCCGTAATAGTTGGTGGTGGCTACGTACCCCTGGTGCTTCAGGCCTTGCTTGGCATGTGTCTTGGGGTACCACTGCTGGTCAGCTGCGTGGCGTTAATACCGTCGGCTTTAGCTATGCCTCTGGGGGTGTACGTCCAGCCCTTATCATCCGTAATCCTTAATCTTAGCGCGCAAGCGCTGGGCTAGGAGCGTAGCGACACCGCCCCTCGGTGGCTTGCCGCCGCGTTTTTCCCTCATGTAGGGCGCGGTAGCGCCCCGCACAAGAAAGATTTGCCCAATGGACTTAGGGCATAAAAAGATGATCTAGGGAACAGACTATGAAACGTACCCCTGGTGCTTCAGGCAATGCTTGGAATGTGAATTGGAATACCAATGCTGGTCAGCTGAATGGCAATAATACCGTCGGCAATAGCAATGCCAATGGGGGTGTACGTCCAGACTTGAAACAGGATATGAAAGACAGATTTTTCATTTGAATGCGTGATTTTATTGGGTTTGCCTCGATAAACAGTGCAAAAAAGTGACCCTCCAATCTAGAGAAACTTGAAGAGAAGAAAACAAGTCCAGCATATCTTCGGCCTGATATAACGTGAAGTACTGCTTACGTTATCCGTGCCATATTTTAAGGGAGTCTGTGTACGTGTAGTACGATATGACACTATCCTCATTGTGCCTGAAGGCACTAATGAGGAATGCCAATCCTTATATAGATTGGCTGAGTATCTCATTAGTTGAGAGTCAAAATCCCTTGTGATCGTTCAGAAAACTGAGCACACAGAAAATGCGTGATGACGGAAAGTTGTTGGCATGAGCAGTACATACGACCATTTGTCCTTCAAAACGGTCAGGAGCGGACCTTTGCGTTTTTCAGTAAACGCGCACACGCTGTAAAAAATGAGACGTCTCTCGAATAGAGAGGCTGTCTTTTTTTGAGAAAAGGAAACAGAGAAATAGATGAAAAATATCGCAAAACCAAAAGGATTTGAGCTGGCTGCGCAAGCCAAACTACTCTTAAGAGAAGTGCTCAAGCTAACGTCCAAAGGACCTAAAAAATACCGCTTTTCCCTCTTTCAAAAGATGGAAACTCTTGCTCTAGATATACTGCAAGACATCTACGAAGCCAATAACTCTTATGTGGCAGGCTCAGATGCGGGGAGGATTCTCACTCAACGGATAAACTTGCATGTAGATGCTCTCGCTAAAGTCAATATCTTAGGGACATTGGCAGATGTGGCTGTCGAGTATGGTGGGATTTCTAAGGGAGAGTTTGCCAATCTGACCAAACTCATCTCAAGTGTAGGACGTATGTTAGGGGCTTGGCACAAGTCCGACCGTCTCCGTTATGAAGACTTTATTCAAGAAAAAGAGGTGACACATGTCTGATCTAAACCAAAAAGCAAAACTTATCTTAGAAGGTATCATTGAGGCCAGAAGTTTTCAAAATGTAGAAAACCTCGCTCGCTTTTTACACGGTTCAAAATCAAAGAAAATTATCCAGAATCAACTCAATCTTAGCGCTTCTTACGGGCGCTTGCTCTCTGAGGATATAAGCTATAAGGAGACTTTGAATTTAATACAGCAACTTATAAAGGCTGACTTAATATATGAAAATCATTTTTCCAATTTGACTGTACTCTCTGTTTCCAAAACAGGATTGGATTTTCTGTATGGCTTAAAGCCCTATATCAAGATTAAAGAAGGCTCAGAAGAAAAAGTTAAAAAAGACAGTAACCTCATGTTAGAGCTACGTAATTATCGTACTTTTAAAGCAAAAGAACTTGATAGGCCACCTTATATGATTTTTGATAATAAGGTGCTGAGTCAGCTGGACAGTATAAGGCCCAAAACAAAGGAAGCATTTCTAAAGATTAACGGTATTGGTCCCAGCAAATGGGAAGCTTTTGGGCAAGATATTTTAGATATGATTATTAGAGAGGGGACTTATGCAGGAGCGGGACTGGACACAGGAGTTTGAGGTCTTCGACCTTTTTGACTTTAACAACTATCAAGCAGATGCCCAAGTGATTTTCAAAGCTTTAGCCGAATGTGACCGTGCGCTTTCTTTGAGTCTCTTGATTGCTCTTCTTCAAGGACGAAAGACAGCGACCATATTGACTTTTGACTTACAGCGCAACAGTAGTTTTGGCTCGCTGGCTAAGCTGAACAAGATGGAGATAAAAAACCTCATCTATCTGCTTATGAATCGAGGGTTACTCAAAATGCGCCGTCTATCGGGTGGTTGTTTTGCTTTTGGTCTATCAGGTGATGGCTTAGCGCACTTGCTCAACCCTAAGCCGCTCTTGGCACAACCGCCCGAGTTCAGTCGGGCAGATATATTACGATTTGAGCAGGAGCTTACCCTCTTTGAACAGCTCCGTGTCTGGCGTAGCCATGCGACCAGACGTTTAAGGGAGCGCTATCTGGGACTACAAGTTTTTGAGGTTGCGACTAATTTTATCCTCAAGCGTATTGCTCATGAGCGTCCGCACACCATGGAGGATTTAGGCGACTATGGGCTATCTGAGGAAGTCTTGAAAAATTATGGTAAAGAAATTTTGGAGCTTATCCATGAAGCGGATTGATTATGATGAGATATGTAGGTTAGAGTACCTCTATGATGCTTTTCATGATAATGTCAAAGGCAAGCGGCATAAGTCTGTGGTAAACCAGTTTGAATATGAGCTGGCGGACAATCTACAAGAGATGTATGACGCGCTTAAAAATAGAACTTATCAGCATCAGCCATATTATAGCTTTGAAGTCCATGAACCCAAGCGCAGGGAGATTTTCGCAGCGCAATACTCGGATAGAGTAGTGAACCGCTGGATTACTGATCATGCCGTTTTGCCTGTTTTATCACGTCATTATATTTATGACAATGCAGCTTGTCAAATAGACAAAGGGGTCCATTTTGGGCGTGGACGGCTCAAGCATCATTTCTATAAGTTTTACAAAGCTTCAGGAAATAAAGGGTATGTCCTCAAATGTGACATTGCCCAGTTTTTCCCCTCGATCAATCAAGTACTTTTAAAAGAAAAACTAGCAAGAGAACCTTTTGATAGCACAACTTTAGCTTTGCTCTATAATATGATTGACTCCTTTGATAATCTGGGTGGAAGAGGATTGCCTCTCGGAAATTATTCTAGCCAACATTTTGCTCTTTATTATTTGTCCTTTTTAGACCGTTTTATCAAAGAAAGTCTAGGCTTTAAGCACTATGTCCGCTACATGGATGACTTTCTTATCCTTCATGAGGATAAGATGAAGCTGAGTGAAGCCCTTGAGCAGATAAGAACTTTTCTCGCTGAAGAACTCGATTTGTCATTAAACGGTAAAACCAGCATTGTCGCTATGCGTGAGGGTGTCGAGTATCTAGGCTATCGATTTTATCTGACTGTGACAGGAAAACTTGTGCAAAAGCTGAAACCTCAAGCTAAAGTTCGCTTGAAAAAACATATTAAAAACCGCAAACGAGATTTCTAATACGGCAAAATTGATTTTGAAAAACTAGAGAATATCTTAGCTTCACATGAGGGACACTTGAAGTCAGGGCAAACTTACCATTTTGAGAAAAAGCTTTTTGGAGAAGAAGTATTTGAAACCCTTTATGAAATAAGCGACCAGAGTAGGATTTCTGAACAAAGAATATAGCACTACAGAATAAATATTATTTCTGTTAAAATAGACAAATATGAGACTAGATCACTACCTGTTCCTCAATGGATGGAAGGACAAGAAAGAACGCAAACGCTTGATACGGACCAGAAAGATTATAATTGATGGAGAAGTAGAGTATAACCTAAGTCGCAATGTCGATCCTCAGATGCATGAAATTATTGTCAATCAGCAACAGCTCACAACATTTGGACATCATTATTTTATGATGAATAAGCCAGCTGGTGTACTTTCAGCCAATAAAGACGAGCACCTGCCCACTTATCGTGACCTTGTGGAAGAAAAGAATGCTGCACTCTATCCTGTGGGACGGCTTGACTTTTTAACGACAGGATTATTATTCATCACGGACAATGGGCCGCTGGGCATCGATATGCTTAAGCCACAGCAACATGTTTCTAAAACATATTTCGTAGAGACATGGGAAGCACTTGAAGAAAGTGATAGAGCTGCCTTTGCGGCAGGCCTTGAATTTATCGGAGGCGTTCGTACGCAGCCAGCGCAACTCGAAATTTTAGATGCGCATCATGCTAAGGTTACTATCCAAGAAGGCAAGTATCATCAGGTCAAGAAGATGTTTTTAGCTGTAGGTAAAAAAGTTGAGCAACTGCAACGTGTAAGTTTCGGACCGCTAGTCTTAGATGAAGGCTTGCAACCAGGCGCTTATCGCCCTCTCACCCAGCAAGAAATCTTGAGTCTGAAGACTTATATGAGAAAGTAAGATTCTTTGACAGTCTGATAGGGCAAGTGTTATAATCATTATCACTTAGAGCCGATGAAGAAAGGAAGTGTCACTATGCCTATTTATGATTTTACAGTGAAGGGAAAACAAGGAGATGATATCTCTTTATCCGACTATAAAGGAAAAGTGCTACTTGTAGTGAATACTGCGACCAGATGTGGTTTTACTCCACAGTATGATGGGCTCCAAAAACTTTATGATGAATATAAAGAGTCCGGGTTTGAAATTCTCGATTTTCCTTGTAATCAATTTAAAGAGCAATCGCCTGGCACAGCTGATGAAATCGATCAGTTTTGTACATTGAACTATGGAACAACTTTCCCACGCTTTCAAAAGATTGATGTTAATGGCGCGGATGAAAGCCCGCTCTATACATGGTTAAAAGAAGAAAAAGGAAGCCCGCTTGGAAAAAAAATTAAGTGGAATTTCACGAAGTTCTTGATCAACGCTCAGGGAGAAGTTGTCGCACGTTATGCTCCAGCAACAGAACCTGAAAAAATTGCCAAAGATATTAAAAAAGAGCTTGAAAAAGTAGAAAAGTAGGAGCATATGCCTCCTGTTTTTTCTTTTGGTATCATCATAAAGAAGCTCATATTTATAGCTGGTTTATGCTATAATTGAGTCATGAATATTCTGCTCGAAATCCAAACGAAATTAAGAGAACTTTCCCCTAACGAGTCCAAAGTTGGGAAGTATGTTCTCGCTTTTCCTGAGGCTGTTATCAACCTAAGCACCCAAGACATTGCTAAAAATAGTCAAGTTTCACCAGCTACAGTTATTCGCTTTGTCAAATCCATCGGACTTGAAGGTGTTCCCCAACTTAAGCAGCAACTTTCTGTCTGGAAGGCAAGTTCCCAATCAGATACAGATTTTCAAGAATTACGTCCTAATGAAGAGATTGATTCGATAAAATCGAAATTAAAAACGCGTATTAATCATATGACGGAGCTTGTTAATGGGCATTTAAACAATGAGAGGCTTGCCAAAACAGTTGATCTGATTGGTGAAGCAGATTTAATCTTTATTTTCGGGATTGGGGCCTCTTTTCTTGTGGCTCAAGACCTGGCTCAAAAATTGAACCGTATCGGCAAAATCAGTATTTGTGCGGACAATACACACACGATGGCTGTCAATTTAACCAATAATAGTCAAAAGAAACTCTTTATCGCTGTCAGTGACCGAGGGGAATCCCGTGAAGTTTTAGCTATGCTTGATTTGGCTCAAGCTGAAAAGATTGAAACCATTGCGATTACCGGTATCGAAAAGTCAAGTCTTGCTAAACGTGCCAAATATCCGCTTATATCCCTATCAGGTGAGAATTTTGAGTTTAGGCATGCGGCTACGGTTTCAATGCTAGCACAATTGTATCTCATCGATTTGCTCTTTTATGCCTATGTCAGCAAAAACTTTGATGATGCACGCGAATCAGTGATTCGTTCTTTAGATATCGTTCGTCATCTGGAAAAAAATTATTGATGTGAAGTTATACATAAAAACAGTAAAAATCTTGGCGTTTTCGTTGTGAAGCGCGATTTTTACTGTTTTCTTTACCTTAAAGTTTTTTATGTTAAAATAGAAGAATGATTTTACTACAAGGGAATGGGATAGCACGCACTTTTGGTGGCGATGTTTTATTCGAAAATATAAATTTTAATCTTCAGGACCACTCACGCATGGCTTTAGTCGGACGCAATGGTGCGGGGAAATCGACTTTATTGAAGATTATTGCAGGCGTTGAAGAACCTTCAGCAGGATCGATTTCTAAGGTCAAGGACTTGCATTTAAACTATTTGGCTCAAGATACAGGACTTTCTTCAGAGTTAACCATTTTTGAAGAAATGTTGACAGTCTTTGAAAAACTCCGTCAAACAGAGCAACAATTGCGCCAGATGGAATTACAGATGTCGGAGTTAACGGGTGATGACTTAGAGAGTTTGATGCACCGTTACGATGCTTTGTCTGAAGAATTCCGTCAAGCCAACGGTTTTACCTATGAAGCAGAGATCAAGTCGGTACTTAATGGTTTTCGTTTCGATGAGAAGATGTGGGACCGTGCTATTTCTTCCTTATCTGGTGGACAAAAGACAAGGTTGGCTTTGGCAAAAATGCTTTTGGAAAAGCCTGATTTGTTGATTTTGGATGAGCCAACCAACCATTTGGACATTGAAACATTGGCATGGTTAGAAACTTACTTGAAAAACTATTCAGGAAGTCTTTTGATTGTCAGTCACGACCGTTACTTCTTAGATAAAGTTGTGACAGAGACCTTGGAGATTTCACGAGGCAAGCTGACACGCTTTGCAGGAAATTACAGTAAATATATTGAACTTAAAGCAGAGATGCTTGCCACTGAGCAAAAGAACTATGATAAGCAACAAAAAGAAATTGAAAAATTAGAAGATTTCGTTGCTCGAAATATGGTTCGTGCCTCCACAACAAAACGCGCCCAATCACGACAGAAGAAGTTGGAAAAGATGGAACGTATTGAAGCACCGACCGGAAGTGAAGCGGCTGCACATATGACCTTTTCCCCAGCTAAAAAGTCGGGCAACATCGTTCTTACAGTTGAAGATGCAGCAGTGGGATACGATAAAGTCCTCGCTGAACCTATCAATATCGATACACGCAAACATGATGCCATTGCTATTGTTGGACCAAACGGGATCGGGAAAACAACATTGATTAAGTCAATTATTGGTCAAATTCCTCTTCTTAAGGGTCAGGTGAAGCTGGGAGCGAATGTCGACTTAGGATACTATGATCAAGAACAAGGGGCGCTGACACCTTCTAACAGTGTTCTTGACGAGATTTGGAATGAGCATCGTCTCTTACCAGAAGTAGAAATACGTAATCTTTTAGGGGCTTTCCTTTTCAGCGGCGAAGATGTGAAAAAGACCGTTTCGATGTTATCGGGAGGAGAAAAAGCACGTCTTCTTTTGGCGAAGCTCGCTATGCAACATGATAATTTTCTTGTATTGGATGAACCTACCAACCACTTGGATATCGACAGCCGTGAGGTTTTGGAGAATAGCTTGATCGACTTCGATGGTACTTTACTCTTTGTCAGTCATGACCGTTATTTTATCAATCGGGTTGCGACCAAAGTCCTCGAAATATCACCTCAAGGAAGTAAACTTTACCTGGGCGATTACGATTACTATTTAGAGAAAAAACGCCAAGAAGAAGAGACACAGCAAGAAGTTGTTTTGGAAGAACAACCAGAAAGTTCGGGCCAGATGGACTATGCGCAACAAAAAGAAGCACAGAAAATCCGTCGCAAGTTAGAACGTGAAGTCAATGCTGCGGAAGAAAAACTTGCTGAACTAGAACAACAAAGCGAAGAAATTTCCCAAGCTATGTTAGACATAACAGATGACTTTGTTAAACTAGGTGAACTCCAAGCAGCACTCGACGAACTGGATGAACAAAAAGAAGAAACAGAGATGAACTTACTGGAAGCAATGGAAAGCTTAGAAAGTTTATGATTGCAAACTTACAGTAAATCTGTTAGACTATATAACAAGAAACCTTTAAATTAGCACGAGAGGCTAGCAAGGAAACCGTATAATTGTCTACTTATATAGTATTTAGGTGTATTCTAAATATTATTGGCATATTTTTTTACGCACTTGCAGCTTTCTGCAAGTGTTTTTTTGTGCAAAACAGCGTGCTATTGATATTAACTTAAAGGACTAGAAAGAGGATAACATGTCATTATCAAAAACTATCGCTTCTGATTTACTCGAAATAAAAGCTGTAAGCCTATCGCCGAGTGCACCATTCACATGGGCAAGTGGGATTCAATCTCCTATTTACACAGACAACCGTGTGACCTTGGCTTATCCTGAAGTACGTACTCGTATTGAGCAGGCTTTTGCGGATTTGGTCAAGGCAGAGTTTCCTGAGGTCGAAGTGATTGCAGGTACAGCAACAGCAGGTATTCCTCATGGTGCAATTATTGCTGACTATCTTCAATTGCCTTTTGCCTATATCCGTAGTAAACCAAAAGACCACGGTGCAGGAAACCAAATCGAAGGACGCGTCTCTAAAGGGCAAAAAATGGTATTGGTTGAGGACCTTATCTCAACGGGAGGTTCAGTACTAGAAGCAGTGGCTGCTGCACAACGTGAAGGGATTGAAGTTCTCGGTGTGATTGCCATCTTTACTTACCAGCTAGAAAAAGCAGCGATAAAGTTTGAAGAAGCACAAGTGCCGTTGCACACATTAACAAATTATTCTGAACTTATCCAAATCGCTCAGGAAACAGGCTATGTAACAGAAGCTGAACTTGAAATGCTTAAAAAATTCAAAGATAATCAAGAAACATGGAATAAATAACATAATAAACATTATGTAAAATATAAAAAGGGGAACAGATGATACTCATAAAAAACGGCCGTGTAATCGATCCTGAGTCCGGTTTTGATCAAGTTGCTGATGTGCTAGTTAAAGATAAGAAGATTATTCGTATTGCCCAAGATTTGGAAGAAGAAGATGCAGATGTTATTGATGCCAGCAACATGATTGTTGCTCCAGGTCTCATCGATATTCATGTGCATTTTCGTGAACCAGGTCAAACGCATAAAGAGACGATACACACGGGTGCTTTGTCTGCAGCGCGTGGTGGCTTTACGACAGTAGTAATGATGGCAAATACTAAACCGATTTTATCGAGTCCTGAAGTACTTGTAGAGACACTGAAACTTGCAGATGAAGAGAAAATTCATATTAAGTCCATTGCCTCCATTACCAAAGATTTTGACGGGAAACATTTGACGGATTTTGATGCTTTGTTGAAGGCTGGTGCAGTTGGCTTTTCGGATGATGGTATTCCACTGAGTGATTCAGGAGTTTTACATGACGCTTTGAAGAAAGCCAAGGAAACGGACAGCCTGCTCTCTATTCATGAGGAAGATCCCAACTTAGTGGATACGCTTGGAATCAATGAAGGCGAAGTGGCACACCAATGTGGTCTAACAGGAGCGACAAAGGTGGCTGAGTACAGTATGATTGCACGCGATGCAATGTTGGCTTTGGATACTCAAGCGCGTTTACATATTCAACATTTGTCTGCAGGTGAAAGTGTAGACGTAGTTCGTTTTGCGCAAAAGATGGGCGCAAAAGTCAGTGCTGAAGTTACACCACAACATTTTTCACTGACAGAGCAAGCTGTTCTAGAGATTGGTACAAATGCCAAGCTCAATCCTCCACTGCGTCAGACAAAAGATATTGCGAAAATTTTGGAAGGCTTGAAAGACAATACTATTAGTGTCATTGCGACTGATCATGCGCCACATACACATGAAGAAAAAAATGTTGCTTTGGCTGAAGCACCGAGCGGCATGATTGGTTTGGAAACTTCTTTGCAACTGGGTCTTACACATTTGGTTACTCCTGGGCATCTTGAACTGGGTCAACTGTTGGAGAAAATGACTATTAATCCAGCTAAATTATACGGTTTCGATGCAGGATATTTAGCGGAAGGTGGCCCGGCTGACATTACGATTTTTGATGCTCATAATACTTATAAAGTGGATGAAAACTTTGATTCCAAAGCAAGCAACTCACCATTTATCGACCAAGAGCTTGTGGGACAAGTCAAATATACGCTTTGTTCAGGAGAAATTGTTTACCGCCCATAAAAATCTTGCAAGAGCTTACATAAATTGTTAAAATGATTTTAATGTTTAATAAATTTTATTCTAAGCAATAGGAGAAATCACATATGAAAATCAGTAAAACAATTAATGCTCCTGTCGAGTTTGTCTACAATCAGATTCTGGATTCATCACTTTATGATATCGAAAAAAATACAGGTCGTAGACCTGATATCAAGTCTCTCAATGGCTTTGAATACTCAAAAACTTTTGGCAAAAATCAACATGGAACCATCACGATTGATGAGGTAGTGAAAGCCAATAAGTACGCTTTTACCACTAAAACAGTTCGCAATACTTTTAATACACGTTGGAGTTTTCTTCCTGTTGAGGATAAGAAAACAGAGATAACTATTGAAGAAAGTCGTACTTCAAGCGGAATGATTCAAAAATTGAATGATATGTTTGTCGGAACGCTTCTGGGACACTGGAAAAAACGTCAGATGGTTGCTATTTTGAATCACATTGAACAAGTTTATAGTGGTGGGAAGTGAGCAGATGGAAAAGAAACAACAAGCCCTTTTAGATCTCGCAACTTATGCTTTTAATAAGCCAAGAAGCAAGGCACGAGAAGAAGCATTTGATAAACTTTTAAGTTTCTCAAAACCTTACAGTTACTGGGAAAATGATGAGTTATCCTCTATGATTATCGATACCTCTTTTCGGGTCTACTGGAAGGATGCAAAGCTCAAGATGTCGGGGATTGGTTATGTTGCCTCTTATCCAGAATTTAGAGGAAACGGCAGCATTCGTAAACTCATGACCGATATTTTAGAAGACAACTATGAAGCTGGAACGGCCTTAAGCTATCTGGCACCCTTTTCTTATCAGTTTTATGGTCAATTTGGTTATCATTACGCTTTTGACCAAAAAGCTTATACGATACCTGCACAAGAGTTTCCCAAAGGTAAAAAAACAGCTGGGCAAGTGCAGCGCCGTACTGTAAATGAAGAGCTTTTTGAAGATATGGCTGAGGTCCATGAGCAAGTTTATAACCAAGGTTCACTGGTCCGTCCGCAACATGTTTGGGAATACTACTTCAAATATAAAGCACAGCCCTTCTTTGCGACTTATGAGGAAAACGGTAAAATTTTAGGCTACTTAATTTATGAGTTTTCGGATACGGCCTTTGTGATTCGTGAATGTATTACGTTGAGTCAAACAGCTCAAGATGCACTTTATCGTTTTGTATCAAGTCATGCAGCAAGTTTTGAAGTTATCAAGTGGACAGCACCATCAAATGTATATCTTGAACATGATCTGGCTGAACCGTCTCGTATACAGCTACAGCTGCAACCGTATATGCAAGCACGTATTGTCAATCTGCAGGCCTTTTTGAAAGTGAACGGTCAACCTGAATTTACTGCACGCATTGTTGATGATATTTTGCCTCAAAATAATATCTGTGTTGGCCCCGAAGCAGAAGAACCAGAAGAAATGACCATTGGTGAATTTACTGCACGCGTGTTACGGGAGAGTGGCGCAATCCTCCGCGAATATTTTTAAAAGGAACCATAAAAAAACACCAAATCTTATGAAAAATGTTAAGGTTTGGTTTTTTTATTAATTAAAACTAAAAAAATAGACTATTTTTGTTTCTAAATTTGTAACATGTTTCAGAAATCGACTTAATAATTAAAGATTTTATTAGTTTCCAGAAGACAAAAGCGGTAAAAATAAGGGTTTTATTAAAAAATATTTGTTTTTTCGCTTAACATTGTTCGCACAAATTATATTTGAAATCGCTTTCTGAAACCGCTATACTATTGGTATAGATAAAAAGAAGGAGAGCAGAGAAATGGCAGATAAAGTTATTGCATTAGCCTGTGCAGCAGGTATGTCAACTTCATTACTCGTAACAAAAATGCAGCAAGCTGCACAAGAAGCAGGAAAAGATTATGAAATCTACGCAAAGTCTGTAGCTGAAATTGATAATATGTTGTCTGGCACAGAGAAACCAGATGTATTGCTTCTCGGTCCACAAGTAGCTTATATGAAAAATGAAGTCATAAAAAAAGCAGCAGCAGTTGGGGTTCCTTGTGATGTGATTAAAATGCAAGATTACGGCATGATGAATGGAAAAAATGTTGTAGCAGCCACGGACACATTAATGAAAGTATAATGAGAAAATCTAGAGATTTTAGAGTAAGAAAGGAGTATTATGGGAAAACTAGGTATCTCTATTTATCCAGAACGTTCCAACTTTGAAGCTGACAAAGCATATTTAGACTTGGCTCACCGCTATGGATATACACGTGTCTTTACTTCACTTTTGGAAATCAAAGGGGATAAGGAAGCTGTTCTTGAAGGCTTTACGAAAGTGATTGCTTATGCCAATAGTCTTGGTATGGAAGTCATGGTAGATATTAACCCTGCACTGTTTGAACAACTTAACATTAGCTATGATGATTTAAGTTTCTTTAATCAGATGGGTGCTGATGGCATTCGTTTGGACCTTGGATTTACAGGAGCTGAGGAAGCACGCATGACCCGCAACCCCTATAATCTTAAGATTGAGATTAATATGAGTCAGGGAACAAGTTACGTTGACAGTATTATGGACTACTCACCTAATATCGAAAACTTACTGGGCAGTCATAATTTCTATCCTCATCGTTATACCGGACTTGCCTTTGATCACTATGTGAAATGTACCGATAAATTCAAAAAGTATAATTTAAATACTATGGTATTCGTTAATTCTCACGAAGCAACATTTGGTCCGTGGCCAACACAAGATGGCTTATGTACACTGGAGGATCATCGTGACTTAAGCTTGAAGACGCAAGTGAAGCATTACAAGCTTTTAGATGGCATTGACGACATTACCATTGCAAACGCCTACGCGAGTGAGGCAGAGCTTAAGGCAATGGCAGAAGCCTTCCATGCGCAAATGCCAGAACTCAAAGTTGTGTCGAAACCTACGATGACGGAAAATGAACGAAAATGTATCTTTGAAGCGACCCACAGTTACCGTGGCGACCGCTCAGAGTACATGCTACGTTCGACCATGACTCGTGTTATCTACAAAGACTTAGATTTCCCAGCACATGATACAGACACAATAAAACCAGGCGATGTGATTATTGACAATGATGGATATGGTCAATATAAGGGTGAAACCCAAATCGCTCTGAAGGAAATGAAAAATGATGGCCGGGTTAATGTCGTAGGACACATCTCGGAAGACGAAATGTTCTTACTTGACTTTATCAAGCCTTGGAGTTCGTTTAAATTTATTGAAAGTGATGAGCTATAATTTATAACCTTATACGCAAATAAATAAAAATTTTAGGAGGAATTCTATGAACGGAATTACGATGTGGATGGAGAAATATCTCGTCCCAGTAGCAGCAAAAATCGGGTCGCAAAAGCACCTGGTTGCCTTGCGTGACTCATTCATTGGTATCCTGCCAGCAACACTGACAGGTGCCCTTGCAGCGATGGTGTCAGCCATCGTCACAACTTTCCCACAGTCTATTCAACAAATGGTTTTGGGACCAACCAAGTTTGCCCAACTCGCACCAGAAGACGTTTGGACGCTTGCTAATACACCCATCATTGGCGATTTGAATAACATCTCAACGCTCGTCAACCAAGGGACTCTGACAGTTATTGGTCTTATCTTTGCTTTCTCTTGGGGTTACAATTTGGCGCGTGCTTATGGTGTCAATGACCTTGCCGGTGGTGTTGTTGCAGTTGCCACTCTCTTCGCTGGTTTGCCAAACCAAATGCCTAAATTCTTGGATGCTTTGGGTGTGAGCGATGCTGGTGTAGCCGCAACAGACAAAATCAATGGTGTATTGACTGGTCAAGGTCTTGCAGCATGGAAGCCACTCTTTGCTGCCGCACACATGGATGCTGGTGCTTACTTTACAATTATCATTATGGGTGCCCTTGCGGTGATTATTTATGCTAAACTAATGTTAGCGGATATTACCATCAAGATGCCTGAATCAGTTCCACCGGCTGTAGCAAAAGCCTTCCTTGCGATTATTCCAACGATTGCTGCAATCTACGCTGTGAGCTTGATTTACTATGTTATTGATAAATTGACACATGATTCTGTAATTAATTTGATTACACACTATATTGCAGAGCCTTTCCAAATCCTCTCACAAAATATTTTCTCAGTTCTTATTGTCACACTCTTCGTCTCAATTTTCTGGTTCTTTGGACTTCATGGACCAAACGTCTTGGCACCTGCTCTTGATGGTATCTGGCTTCCACTTGGTCTTAATAACCAAGCTCTTTACTTCCAAGTCCACTCAGACGGTATTCGTGACTTAGTAGCGCGTGGTGCGATTGATAAAGCACATGCCATTAATGGTGACTATGTCAGTCTTTGGGTTCGTGGTTCATGGGATGCCTTCGTCTGGTTTGGTGGTTCTGGTGGTACAATTACCTTAATCCTTGCCATTCTGATCTTCTCTAAACGTAAAGATTATAAGACAGTGGGACGTCTTGGTTTAGCACCAGGTATCTTCAATATCAATGAGCCTGTGCTCTTCGGTATGCCGATCGTACTGAACGCTATCTTCTTTATTCCATTTGCAATTGCACCATTAGTAGCAGTTATTATTGCCTATGTTGCAACAATGCTTCATTGGGTGGATCCAGTTGTCAGTGCTGTGCCATGGGTTACACCACCAATTATGAATGCCTTCCTTGCTACAGGATTTGACTGGCGTGCAATTATCTTAGCAATTGTCAATTTACTTGTAACTTTTGCTATTTGGACACCATTCGTTATTGCAGCAAACAAGATGGAAGAACCTGAATTATAAAAAACAGAAAGGAACCCAATGATTATTGTTAATGTAGCTATGATGCAAGAAAAAGTAATTCAACTTCTAGAAGAAAATGGATTTACTTATAAGGAAAAAAAGGGATTGAAACTCTATTTTCGAGGTCCGAATAGCGACTTAGCCACGGATGCTCAAATTGCAAAACGCTTAATTAAACAAAGTTCATTTGGTTCAGCATTATTCTTTAACGTCGAGGAGGTTTAAATATGGCTTGGATATATGCATTACTTAGTTTGTCACTCTTACTTCTAGCTTATCAAAACTGGAGTTTTGGAGGTACACTCTTTATTCTATCTGTGGTCATGCTTATACTTGCACGACAAAAGAAGAAAAAAGAAGAATAATAAAGAAGACTTGCTACGGCAGGTCTTTTATTATGTTTGACTTTAAAGCAGAAGCGTTATAAGATGAAAGAAGCGAACATAAAGCTCATGATTTGAGATAAATCTCATCCTTTGACTAAATACCCCTAAGGGTATATAATGGATATATCAAAAATTTGAGGAGAGAGAATTATGCGTTCAATCCAAATGAAGCAATTAAGAGAGAAGCTCGGTCAAGTTGTACTGATTGATGTTCGAGAAGAGGACGAATATCTCAAAGGACATGTACCCACAGCAATAAATATACCCCTGAGTGTTTTAGACCAAAGATACTCAGAGATAAAAGGCGAGAGCTATATTATTTGCCAAAGCGGTATGCGATCCATGCAGGCTTGTCAATTACTACAGTCACAAGGAATAGAAGTTACTAATGTTACAGGTGGCACTCTTGCTTGGGGTGAAGAATTAGAAAAATAAGAGGAAGAAGATGACGAAAAAATATCTTATCGTTGGAGGCGTTGCTGGTGGTATGAGTGCAGCCACTCGATTACGCCGTTTAAAAGAAGATGCAGAAATTATTGTTTTTGATAAGGGACCATACGTTTCTTTTGCAAACTGTGGGCTTCCCTACTATCTATCAGGCGAAATCGAATCAAGAAATAAACTTATCGTACAAACCCCTGAAAGTCTGGCACAGCGTTTTAATTTAGACGTGCGCCCTGATTCTGAAGTGGTTTCTATTGAGCCGGATAAAAAAGAAATCACTGTAGTATCCAAGGGGACAAGCTACACGGAAAATTATGATGCTTTGATTTTGTCTCCTGGCGCAAGTCCTTTTATTCCGCCTATAAAAGGTTTAGCGGAAGCTGATAATGTCTTTAGCTTACGTAATATTCCAGACCTAGATAAAATTACAGACTATATGGAAAAGGAACATCGCAAGCAAGCATTGATTATTGGTGCAGGTTTCATCGGTCTAGAAATGGCTGAAAATTTACGAAAACTAGGTTTAGAGGTGACAATCGTCGAAAAAGCCGATCATGTTTTACCAACTCTAGATCAGGAAATGGCCATTCATATAGAAGAAGAGTTGGCACATAATGGCTTGAAAGTACTCACGGGCGTCTCTGTTGTAGAGTTTCAAGACCAAGGAAAAACGGTTATTCTGGAAAATGGTGATAGCCTTAGTACGGATGTAGTTATCCTTTCTGTTGGGATTCAAGTGGAGTCAAAACTTGCTGCTGATGCGGGAATTAAGCTTGGGATGAGAGGAGCAATCCTTGTCGATGAGCAATATCAAACATCTGTACCTGATATTTATGCCGTGGGGGATGCCATTCTTGTTAAAAATCAAATTACTGGTAATGATGCGCTCATCTCCTTAGCAAGCCCAGCCAATCGCCAAGGACGTCAAGTTGCAGATGTTTTGGCAGGATTGCCTGTTACCAATAAAGGGAGTATCGGCACAGCCATTGTTCGAACTTTCAGCTTGACAGCTGCCTCTACTGGACTTTCAGAGAAGCAAGTACAAGATTCGAACTTAAAATATAAGGCTGTGCATATCACAGCCAATGATCATGCAGGTTACTATCCTGGCGCAAGCTCTATTCTTCTCAAACTGATCTTCAATCCAGAAAGTGGTCATATCTATGGAGCATCAGCAGTTGGTCAAAAAGGTGTAGACAAGCGTATTGATGTTCTGGCAACAGCGATTAAAGCAGGGATGACAGTTTTTGATTTACCAGAACTTGAGCTGAGCTATGCGCCGCCATTTGGCTCTGCTAAAGATCCTGTGAACATGATTGGTTATGCGGCCATGAACATTGCCATGGGCTTGTCAGATAACATTCAGTGGCATCAGCTTGAGGCAGAACTTGCCCAAGGCAAAGTACTCTTAGATGTGCGTCAAGAAAATGAAGTGGCGCGTGGCGGTTTTAAAGAGGCGATAAATATCCCATTAAACGATTTACGCCAAAATATGGACAAATTAGATAAAAATAAAGCATACATTGTCAGCTGTCAATCAGGGCTTCGCTCCTATACAGCTGAACGTATCTTAAAGCAAGAAGGTTTGAAAGTAGAAAATCTTGATGGAGCTTATGGCTTGTACAGTAAGGTAAAAGGCCTTTAATTAAAACTGAACCAAAGGATTATTTTAGGATAGTCCTTTTTTTCTACTGAAAATTTTTAGTGAATTTGGAGGCTGCATATGGTATAATATTAAAAAATATTTGTTAGATTTGAGGAAGTCATGAGACTGGAATTATATGAAGAAAAACCAGAGGCAGCAGGTGCAGCTCTTGCTCAGGTTTTTGAGGCCTTTAGTAAAGAAACAGAAGAGTCTGAGTTACAAACAATACGTTATAATTTAGCTGAAGATGCGGACATCTTTGTACATCATCCTGTTGTCAACCAAGCAATGCAAAAAATGGAAGCGGCTTTGCCTTTGATGTTAGTAGATGGCGAAATCATGACGATTGGTGCGTATCCTGATATGGAAGATCTGACGGAGATTACGGGTTTGAGTTTTCAAGACATTAGAACACGAGAATGTCAATGTGGCAATTGCAACTGCGGAAAGGGATAAAATGATCGAAAATTTTCAACGACCAAGCAAGGAAGAATATTTTAAAGAAATTGTCGAAGTGGTGGCTAAACGCTCTACCTGTACGCACGCTCAAGTTGGTGCTCTCCTCGTGACTGCGGATGGGCAAATTCTTTCGACAGGGTATAATGGCTCTGTAGCCCTTATGCCGCATTGTACAGATGTAGGATGTTTGGAAGATAAAGACGGACATTGTATTGCTACTGTTCACGCGGAGCAAAATGCAATTGCACAAGCAGCAAAACATGGGGTTTCACCAGAAGGGGCAATTCTTTATACGACTTTGTTTCCTTGTATCGCTTGTCTGAAACTCGTCTTGGCCTCGGGTGTAAAGCATATCAAATATATCAACGAATACCATGCTAAAAACCCTTATGAGGAAGAGTTGATTGAAACTTTAGGTATTCAAGTTGAAAAAATATAAAAAGCCAGAAAATACACTGGCTTTTTTATATTAACACACAAGACGCTTCCCTAAGTTTATCTGTAAAATTTATTCTTACTTCAGCTTTTTATGACGCTTTTTGCTAAAATAAATGAATGGGAATAAAATACAGTCAAACACATAAAGTCGCTTTTTATGAGAGCGACACACGAGGCAAGATGAAAATATCAGATCTTCTTGCTGTAGCACTTCAAATTTCGGGAGAGCAGTCTTATACGTTAGACCGTAGCGACACATGGATTTGTGACAACTTCAATCTATTTTGGGCTGTTATCGAGCACGAGGTTCAGGTTCATCGCTTACCCGAATTCAATGACCAGATTACAATTGAAACAGAAGCCACGTCTTACAATAAATTCTTTTGTTATCGTGACTTTATTTTCAAAAATACAGCTGGCGAAACCTTAGTAAAAATAAGTTCGACTTGGGTTTTGATGAACAAAGATACACGTAAGGTAGAACGTGTTGTTGATGAGATTGTGGCACCTTATGAGGCACCAAAAGTCAGCAAAATTATTCGTCCGCATAAATATCTTGCTTTGTCCGATCAAGCACAGTGTAATCTAGCTTTTCCGATTCGTTTTTCTGATTTGGATATGAATGGACATGTGAACAATGCTAAATATTTTGACTGGGCTGTTGATCAGTTGGACTACGATTTCCGTATGGCATATGAACCTAAAAAAATATATATTCGCTATAATCACGAACTCCTTTATGGCAATCATGAGTTTATTCATCCTGTTTTTGAATTTCAAGGAGACACTACTTGCCATATTATTAGGAAAGATGGCGTAGATAATGCTAATATTGAGATTGAATGGTCAAAAATAAGTGAGGAGAATTGAGTAAAAATGAGAAAAGGTTATAAAAAATATAAAGGCTATCTTATTGATTTAGACGGCACGATTTATATGGGAAATCATCGTATTCCCGCTGGGGAAGACTTTGTTCATCGTTTGCAAGAAGCGAAAGTCCCTTACCTATTTTTAACAAATAATACAACAAAAACACCACGTGTGGTTCAAAAAAGACTGGCTACACAGTTTAATATTGATACGCCTTTAGAAACCATCTATACAGCCAGTGCAGCTACGGTCGATTACATGAATGATTTGGGCTTGGAGAAGACCGTTTATATTATTGGCGAAGACGGTTTAAAAGAAGCAATCTATGAAGCAGGCTATAAAAAGGATCGTGAAAATCCAGCATATGTTGTCGTTGCTTTGGATTCTGACTTGACATATGAAATGCTTGCTTTGGCAACTCTTGCAATTCATAAAGGGGCAAAATTTATCGGCACAAATCCAGATTTGAACCTCCCGAGCGAACGAGGACTTTTACCTGGAGCTGGCTCTTTGGTTAAAATGATTGAAGCAGCTACCCGTGTTCAACCAACCTTTATTGGGAAACCTGAGGCGATTATTGCGGAAAAAGCAGTCGAAAAAATGGGCATTCCTAAAGAAGATCTTTTAATGGTTGGCGATAACTATTTAACAGATATTCGTACAGGTATTGATAATGGTATCGACAGTTTGCTTGTTACAACAGGCTTTACAAAACCTGAAGAAGTTCCTGGACTTCCAATACCACCGACACACGTTGTTTCAAGTTTAGAACATTGGGAAGTTTGAGATGCGTGATCGCTTGATTTTTGCGTCTCTTATTTTATGGGGGATTGCCGCAGCAGTAAGTTTAACTTTACTTTTGGCTGTCCCACTCTTTTATATAGATATTCATCTGGAAAATCTGCCCCAGATATCAGGGCTTTCAGCAGAAGTACTAAGACATAACTTTAATGTTCTGATGTCTTATCTGGTTAATCCATTTGAGAGTGTGCTACAGATGCCTGACTTCCCTTCGTCTCCCGATGCTCTACAGCATTTTAAAGATGTGAAAAAGCTCTTCATGCTTACCTTAGGACTTACAGTTATCTTGAGCCCTGCACTCTTCTTATTTTTAAAGGAACACTTAGCTATTCTCTATCACAATGGCTTGCGTTTTGTGATGGGGACACCTTTGTTTATTGGCTTGGTTGCCGCCTTGATTGGATTTGATAACTTTTTTATCTATTTCCATGAAATTTTTTTCCGAGATGATACTTGGCTTTTTAATCCTGATACAGATCCGATTATCAATGTTTTGACAGAAAACTATTTTATGTTTACTTTTATTCTATTTGCGGTCATTTTTGAATTAATCTTTTTTCTCCTTTACTGGTCAGGAAACAGAAGACTACAAAAGAAAACTTTCGGAAAAACCGAACAATGATATGTAAAACTGATGGTAAATCAGTTTTTTTTCTTTTGTTTTTGGCGATTTGCGTTAAAATAAATAAGGAAGGTTTGGTTTGCAGAGATTTTTATCGCCAAACTAGCGAGGTTGTCCATAACGGAAACTCGGTCGGTATTCTGTAATAACAAATGAATAAAGAGGCAGTCTTATGAACACAATGGTTCCAGTTTTTGATTACGAAGATATCCAACTTATCCCAAATAAGTGTATTATTAACAGTCGTAGTGAAGCAGATACGTCAGTTAAGTTGGGAGATCACACTTTCAAACTCCCCGTTGTTCCAGCAAATATGCAAACAATTATTGATGAAAATATTGCTGAAATGTTAGCTAAGCAAGGTTATTTCTATATCATGCATCGTTTTGAAGAAAGTACACGTAAAGACTTTATTGAAAAAATGCATGCGCAAGGTTTGATAGCATCAATTTCTGTAGGGGTTAAAGATAACGAACGTCAGTTTGTTCGTGAGCTGGCAGAAACAGCAACAATTCCAGATTATATTACGATTGACATCGCGCATGGCCACGCTAATTCTGTTATTGAGATGATTCAACTTATCAAGCGTTTGATGCCCCAAGTTTTTGTCATTGCGGGGAATGTAGGAACACCTGAAGCTGTTCGTGAGTTAGAAAATGCAGGTGCTGATGCGACCAAGGTTGGTATTGGTCCGGGTAAAGTTTGTATCACTAAAGTAAAAACAGGATTTGGTACAGGCGGTTGGCAACTTGCAGCTTTACGCTGGTGTGCAAAAGCTGCAAGTAAACCAATTATTGCTGATGGGGGTATTCGTACACACGGAGATATTGCTAAGTCGGTTCGTTTTGGCGCAACAATGGTAATGGTGGGTTCGCTCTTTGCAGCTCACGAAGAATCACCAGGTAAAACAATCGAACAAGATGGTAAACTTTACAAAGAATACTTTGGTTCAGCAAGTGAATACCAAAAAGGTGAACACAAAAACGTTGAAGGTAAAAAAATCCTCTTACCACACAAAGGTGCTTTGAAAGATACACTTCAAGAAATGCAAGAAGATCTCCAAAGTTCTATTTCTTATGCAGGTGGTCGTGATCTCAATGCACTGCGAAAAGTCGATTATGTTATCGTGAAAAATTCTATTTGGAACGGTGATTCACTATAAAAGATAGAAAACTGTCGCTAGACAGTTTTTTTATTTTATTATAGTAGAAAGTTAATTATTTTTGAATCCAAATAGAGGATGATGTAGAATGTTAGTAGAGACAGAATTAAGAAAGTAGGGAAAATATGAAAGTACTTATCGTTGGTGCAAATGGAAAAGTGGCTAAGCATTTAGCAGAAAGCCTAAAGGATTATCCTGAAATTCAAGAAAGAGCTGTTATTCGTAAAGAAGAACAACAGGAATACTTTAATCAATTGGGAATTGAAACAGTTGTTTTGGATATCGTTAATAATTCGATTGAAGAATTTACCGCAGTAATGTCTGATGTTGATGCTATTGTATTTAGTGCTGGGGCAGGTGGCGCAGGTTTAGATAAAACAATTATGATTGACTTAGATGGAGCGGTTAAAATTATGACTGCAGCCGAAAAAGCGAATGTCAAACGATTTATTATGGTCAGTACTTTCCGAGTGGGAAGAGAAGAAATTACACGTCAAATTCAAGAAGATTCTTCACTTAAGATTTATACGATTGCAAAGCATTATGCGGATGAATGGCTTAAAACACGAACAGAGTTAGACTGGACAATCATCCATCCTGGAATACTCACAGACAAGGAAAGTACTGGTAAGGTAACATTAGCAAGTCATGTGGAAACTGGAGAAATTCCGCGAGAAGATGTAGCTAAAGTTATTCTGGAAACTTTGAAAAATGACGCGACCATTAAGAAAGAATTTGAAGTGGTCAGTGGTGATACTAAGATTTATGAAGCTATTAAAAATTTAAACGATTAAAAAATGAACGTTGTGATTCAAGTCACAACGCTCCTTTTTTTACATGAAAGTCATATTGTTGTTGATAATAACCTGCAATTTCTTGATTGCCAATTAGATGAAAAATCTCTAATGCTTGAAGCATCATCTGGTTCCCAGCTTTTTCATCTTTAAAACGATAAGTCCAGAAACCCTTAGAAAGGTTAAGGAGGTTGCGGAGAAACATCGATTGTACAAGATCTAGTGCTTCAACCCGATTGAGGATGTGTGCGCTGTATTCCTGGTAGCCTTTACTTGCTAAAAGAGCAATGGCACGACAGCACGCACAGACAAAAATTTCCAGATATTTTACGGAGTTAAATATTTTATGTTTTTTTTCTAGGAGAAACAAATCAAGTATATATAAAATATCACGTATATTTAATTTATTCATTGTAAAGTAAAACACATAAAGTTCAATTTGGCCCCAAACTTTTATATCATAGAGATAATCTGTGATGGTATCGATATTTTCTGGACTGAGTTCAGTATATGAAGATTTTGCTGCCAAAGAGATATAAGGATAACCAGCCTCAAGGGCGGTTTTATGCAAATTGTTTAATTCTTTTTTATCTTGTTTAAGAAAGGCTGTTTCGATTTCTTTTAAAAGGTATTCTGATTCATTGGGGGCATAATCGTTTAAAAGATATTCGTATTCCTCGAGCCCGATCCCCATCAGTTGCAAAGCTTGTACGACTTTTTCAAAATTCATCATGGTTTCTGCTCGTTCAAAACGAGAAAAGGTGGCTTTTGAGATTCCTATAGAAGAAAAGTCCGATAAAGAGATATGTTTTTGCTCGCGTATCTGTCGAAAAACATATCCAAATTTTTTATATACCATAAAATCTCCAGTCATTCATAGTAGCAGTTATAGCTATACTATCAGAAAATGCAACAAAAAATTGAACTGTTATCAAATACGTAACGATAAAGAATGTTGTTGCTTATATGCAACGATATGAAAAGGTAAAATTATTTATTATATTATAATATATTGTAAGGAGCAGGAGAAGAAAAGTCACTTTTCTTTCTCATCAAAAGGATAGAGGTGAAGATGATGGATCTTATCAAAGAAATACTAGGACCTTATTTTTTTGCAAAATTGTTTTTGATTCCAGCAATCTTGGGCGGAATATTTCTCACTAAAAATATCATCCATCGCAGTAAATACGCGGGAAATCCTTACTCTGCCTTTTGGCTCTATTCGAGTAATTTTACATTATGGATTTTTCTTTTAAAATTATTATTTATTGAAATAGCTCAAGGTGGCGCATATGGTTATTTACTGAGTGATATTTCGCTCATTTTTATCGCCATTGCGGTCGATTATTGTATTGTTACACATTATGAAAAAATAGAATATGCAATGCTTCCGCTATTTTCGATTTTTTATTTATTTTATATTTACAATTATGGTTTTCACTGGAAGTCGATTTTATTAGTTACCTTATCTCTGGGCCTTTTTTGGCTCACGCTCTATTTTATCGCTAAAAATCAAACTGCTGTAATGCAAAGTTATGGTAAAATGATGCTTATAGGTTTAAGCCTTGTCGTTTCTGTACAGCTCTTATTCCTTTCAGAATTTGCTTTTAGCTGGGTACACTCGTTAGAGATTTTCTGGAAAACATTTATACTCCTTGTGATTGCCAAGTTTATTTTATTGGACATTTCTTCTATTGTAGGAGAGTACGCAAAGTATAAAAGATATACTTATATTGATGCATTGACAAATACATATAATAGAAGAAAGTTTGAAGAAACGATGGACGAAATTCTCGCTAGCGATCAGATTTCCAAGTTTTCATTAGTTTTTTTTGATATTGATAATTTCAAACACATTAACGACTATTATGGGCATAGCTCAGGTGATTATGTGTTAAAAGAAATTTGTGTGCTTATTAAAAAGCATTTAAGAGAGACTGGAGAAAACGGGCAACTTTTCCGCTATGGAGGTGATGAGTTCTTCCTTTTATTTCGTAATAGAAAAGGAGAAGAGGTACGTGATATCATGGAGCTGATAGCCAAGCAAATATCTGGATGTGTTTTTCAGGCGAGTTCTAACACGATTAAAACATCTATTTCTGTAGGTGTAGTTGAAATTACTGATAAGGTCACACGAGATCAAGCAATCTATCGGGTAGATAAACATTTATATATTGCAAAAGAGAATGGGAAAAATCAAGTTTATTTTAAATAGAAAAAATTGATTTTTCTATTTTTTTATCCTTTTTATTTTGATTTAAGATAGTTTTTAAGTATACTAAAATTGTGATGAAAATGAGAGTGTGTTTTGATATTAAAGGAGTGTCATATATTGCATAAAGAAAATTTAAACAGAGAACAAACTGAAGAAAATTATAGTTATTCTGACTTGTTTTTTGAAAAAGGACATTGGTTTTTAAAAATTAAACAGCTCCTGATTGCCCTTTTGGGTTGGATTTGCTTCATTGTACCAACCTTTATTACCATAGCATCTTTCTTATATGCAATATCAAAAGGGAAGTACGGCATCGCCTTTTGGAAGTATTACGAAGGCGTATTTGAAATTAAATTTTTGTTGATTCTCCTTGCATTCTGTGTGGTTATTACCTTTACTTATGCAGCGAGCATGACAATTATTCAAAACAACCGAAGAGAATCAGTGATTGAAAAATGGCCTACATTTGATTCGGTCTCTAGTATTGAGCGAAGAAAAAAAGGAAAGAAATTTATGGCAGACCGCTTTGGCGAAGAAGAGTTTCGTCATAATGTAAAATATTTTGAAGTTTTACCAGAAAAGAATTTAAAAAATGATGAGCTTTCAAAAGTCCTAGGCAAAGATGAGGTGGATACTTATGATATCTGATATTTTTTCCCAAATGTTTACTTCAGATAGCGGTTTGCAGACCGTAATTACAGTATGTTTAATCATCCTGTGTCTCTATCCTGTTATTGGGGCTTTGTTTTGGTTCTTTGGCTCTTTAAGCTATCGCTTTCTAAAAAAAGGACGAAAAGAGACAAATTTTGTTGAGTTAGCGCCTGATGAACAGCCGATGATTACAATTATGATTCCGGCTCATAATGAAGAGGTTATGATTGAAGAAACGATTGAGTATTTAGCCACTATGCTCAATTATAGTAACTATGAAATACTGGTGATTAATGATGGCAGTACGGATCAAACTTTACCTATTCTCCAGCGTTTACAAGAAAAGTATGAGAAGTTACGTGTCATTAATATCTTGAAAAATCAAGGAAAGGCACACGGCTTTAATATCGGGACTTATTTTGCTAAGGGAGAATATATTTTAAGTAATGATGCAGATACTATCCCGGAAAGAGATGCGCTTATGAAATATATGAACTATTTCATGAATGAAATCGATGTTAATACAGCTGCGGTTACAGCAAACATGGACGTGCAGAACCGGACGACTATCATGGGGAAATCACAAACCGTTGAGTTTTCAAGTATTGTAGGTGTCATTAAAAGAAGTCAAACTGCAATCAACGACTCCATGTACTCCTACAGTGGAGCTAATACCACGTATAAAAAACAATTTTTGATTGATGTTGGTGGCTTTAGACAGGACCGAAGTACAGAGGATATCAGTATTGCTTGGGATCATCTGATGTATGGTGTGACACCTCGTTTTGCACCAGATATTATCTTTCATATGAATGTTCCAGAAACCCTATCACAGCTTTACAAGCAAAGAAAACGCTGGGCTCAGGGAGGTACTGAAGTATGGTTTACCAACTCACTTAAGTTTATCTTGCATCCCATTAAGTACCGCTACGTCCTGTCAATGTTTATTGATACGACTTTTTCCATCATTTGGTCATTTTTCTTTTTCATTACATCCATTATATTTATCGTAGCCATGCTTTATTTCCTTTTTGTAGGTAACTATGAGCGTCTTTGGCATGGGTTTGCGATGTCCTTTATCTTTGTTACCTTTGAGCTCATAGCGGGGACTTTGCAGCTTTTAGCCGCTTTAATCTTGGACAGTAATGGACAAAAATTTAAATACTTTATTTTTGCTCCACTGTATATGTTGTTTTTCTGGATGGTCAATCCATTGACGATAATCACAACTTTTATACCAGCAATGAAAGCTTGCTTTGGTAGAAATGAACATGCTGGTGCTTGGGTTAGCCCTACAAGGAAGAGCCTGAAGAAAGGATAAACTATGCTTTTAGATGTAATGTTTCTGTTGACAATAATTTTTATTCTTCTCTGCTTGCTAGGGATTGTGACCAGCTATGTTTGGGCGAAACGACAAAACAGAATTTATCCTAAAACAATGGAAGATGCTGAAAATTATACTTTTTACTTTCAGACGATTGTTGATAATAAAGGAGAAAAAACTGGTTTAGAAGCGTTACTTCGCAAGTTTGATATAGAGAGACAAGAATGGGTTTTCCCAGATGATATTGATAAATTTACCTTACGTGAAGTGATATATCTGCTTCATAAAAGTTTTGTGAAAGTAAACCATCCGTCACAATTTTTAGCCATTAATATAAGCCTAAAACAACTTGCTGATCCACGTTACGAATACTTTATTCGCTGGGTCAAAGGCGAATGTTATCCGATGGAGCTGAGGATTGAAATCAATGTTGAGCTTACAGATAGGATTGGCTGGTTGATGAAGTCGAGAATCAGGAAAAATTTGAAATTAAGCCAAGCCATCGGTGTTCATGTTATCCTTGAAAAAGTAGAGCCAAGTAAAAAATATTTTAAGAAAATCAAATGGCTTTTGAATGATATCTATGGGGTGAAAATTCCGCTCTCGAAATTTCAAAAGAAAAATGATTCCGAGTGGTTTGATCTCAACATGGGCGATTGGGTCCGTTTAATTAGAGAAAAAAACAAAAACATCGATATCACTGAGGTTGAAGATCGAGAAGGCATTGATTTAGCCGATAAATTAAACATCGACAATCGACAAGGTTATTTTATAGACAAGCCTCATTATGAGAAATAGCTTGTTCTATTTTTTTTGCTTAAATTAGTGCTTGAAAGTTGCATTATTTAGGAAAAAGAGTAGAATAGGTTTGAGCAAAACGATTTTAAAAAAATGTGGCGCATCTCAGACGATAATCAATGAGAAAAGGACGAGTACGGAAATGACTGAAATGACTTTTGAAGAACGCTTAAAACAGCTTCGAAAGACTTATCTTGAAGACGATAATGAAGATCAGGAAGCTCAAGAGATGAATGCTTTCATGAGTTTATCAAAAGAAGATAAAATCAAAAAAATTGAAGCCCATTTAACGGAGATTGAAAATAAAAAAGAAGCTTTAGAAAGTGCTCTTCCAGTTCAAACAGACACGCTCTCACGTGAGAATATTGAGCGCCATCTTGAAGCCTTAGCTGAGAAAAAAGAACTCATGCTTCAAAAATTAGAATACGTTAAAAAAGATGAATTTAGTGCTGCAAAACGTGAACGAATCAAGCGTCAGTTGGCAGAACTAGAATTTAAACGTTGTCGTCTACGTATGAATAATAAGGACTGTTCAAAGTTGGACAAGAAAATTCAAGAGAAACAAAGACGATTTAGAAATGATATTTAAGGAGTGATATGCTTCAGATCCTATAATAGGGTTCTGGGTGTCTCTACCAGGAAAGAAAAAAGCGTGTGAGCGCTCTTTTTTTTGACCAATAATATTTTTTTGTGATATAATAAACTTATCTTCAGGGCACCGTGAAATTCGGGACCGGCGGTTAAAGTCCGCGAAGCTGAAAAGCTTGATGTGGTGGAATTCCACAACCGACAGTAAAGTCTGGATGGGAGAAGAATAAGAAATAAGACCAGCTCTTTTTGAGTTGCGTCAGTTTTCGCTAATATTCAAAAACTCCCTTCAAAACGAAGAAATATTATTTTCTATTTTGGAGGTTTTTTCGTGTCAAATTCAAAAACACGTCGACTCACACTTATCGCAATGCTCAGTGCAATTTCCTTTGTACTGTCCTACCCCATGTTCCAATTTCCTTTGGTACCAAGTGCAAGCTTTTTAAAAATTGACTTTACAATCTTGCCTATCTTGATTGGACTCTTCATGCTTGGCTTGAGTAGTGCCTTTGCTATTCTAATTATTCGCTCGCTTTTGTGGTTGCTTTTAAATAGCGAAGGAGTGAATACCTATATTGGTTTACCAATGAATATTGTAGCAGTTACTGTCTTTGTGCTGGTAGTTTGGTTCTTTCTCCGTCACAGATTCAGCTTGCGTAACTATATTATGGCAACCATTTTAGGGACATTAGCTTTGACTGCAGTACAGGTAGTTCTTAATTACGTATATGCTATCCCACTTTACTCAATGTTCGCTAATTTTGATATTGCAACAATGTTCCCTGGTGGTATCTCAGCTTATATTGGTGCTGTTGTTGTCTTTAATATTTTAGAAGGTCTCATTTATGCAGGTAGTTTTGCTTTACTGTATTGGGCACTTCGAGGATCAAAGGCTATCAAATTTATTAACGCTTAAACAGAAAATAGAGCCTATAACTAAGGGCGAAACTAAAGATAAAATGATCATGACTTCGTTAGTGGTCATTTTTTTGATTTTTCATTAATTTTTTCCTTGCATTTTTTTAAAACATCTGATATACTAATAGAAGTTCTGAAAAGGACTGACCGAAGACAGTTGGGGACATAAGTCATAAGCATCCAACCGAGGACAAACATTTTAAACAATGATTGAACTCTCTATGTCTTTTGGTCGTGGGGATTTTTATTTATAAAAATTCTTACGAACAAAATAAAATGGAGGTAAACAAATGAGCGATTACAAAGTAAACGAAGCAACTATTGCTAAGAAAGCTGAGTTGGTTGACGTATTTGCAGAAAAATTCGAAGCTGCGACATCTATCGTTGTTGCAAGCTCACGTGGTTTAACTGTAGAACAAGACACTCAACTTCGTAAAGAGTTGCGTGAAGCTGGTGTGGAATTCAAAGTTGTTAAAAACTCAATCTTGCGTCGTGCAGCTGAAAAAGCTGGACTCGAAGGTTTGAACGACAGCTTCGTAGGTCCATCAGTAGTAGCTATCTCAAACGAAGATGCTATTGCGCCTGCTAAAATTTTGAGCGAGTTTGCTAAAACAGCAGACAAACTTGAAATCAAAGCTGGTGTTATCGAAGGAAAAGTTACAAGCAAAGAAGAAGTTGCAGCTATTGCATCTCTTCCAAGCCGCGACGGTCTTCTTTCTATGCTTCTTTCAGTGCTTCAAGCACCTGTCCGCAACGTGGCTCTCGCAGTCAAAGCTGTTGCAGAAAAAGAAGAATCAGCTGCTTAATTCCATTAGGAATAACAGTAAGCACCTTTTATATCGGCGGATTTACGCAACAAACTAAAATTTACTAGGAGAATCAAAATGGCATTGAACATTGAAAACATCGTTGCTGAACTTGAAACAGCAACAATCCTCGAACTCTCTGAGCTCGTTAAAGCAATCGAAGAAAAATTTGACGTAACTGCAGCTGCTCCTGTAGCAGTAGCAGCTGCTGGTGGCGAAGCTGCAGCAGAAAAAGATTCATTTGACGTTGAATTGACAGCAGCAGGCGACAAAAAAGTTGCTACAATCAAAGCTGTTCGTGAAATCACTGGTCTTGGCTTGAAAGAAGCTAAAGAACTCGTTGATGGCGCACCAACAATGATCAAAGAAGGCGTTGCAACTGCAGAAGCTGAAGAAATCAAAGCTAAATTGGAAGAAGCTGGTGCTTCAATCACACTTAAATAATTTTTAAGTCGTGAGTTGGCTACGTTAGTCCGAAAGTTCTTGATTTGATTGCGTTAAGTGAACATAGATATAGTGCTTTCGGAAAAGATAGCAGCCAAAAACAGTCAAAAATTTATTTTGGCTGTTTTTTTTGTTGCTAAATATTTTGCTTTGATTAGATATATATTACAGTAGGGCTGGATTTTCACCAGCATTTTTTTGGAGGAGTTAAGCCACGTGGAATCTAAGAAAAATCATGGCAAGAACCATAGCATAAAAAGAGAGGTATTCCTCTCTTTTTTCTATTTTCTGATATTATTTTGATTTATATGATAAAAATATTACAATAGCATTATAGTGATAACTAAAACATTACTCAAGATTAACAAGAAGTTGACGAGGTGGCTTTGATGAACTACAATCAGACAGACAGAGGTAGTTTTCTGTTTTTTCACAAGGGGCGGAAATGACGGCCGTATTGTATCAAGGTCGTTTTTGTCGCATATAAAAGTTAAATGAAATAAATAATAAAAAATATAGGGAGTTAAAGGAGGAGCTGATATGAAGCGACTTGTTCTATTAGTATTAGGAATTACGATGCTCTTTCTACCTGAAAATGTTGGAGCTATGGAAACGCCAAGTAGTGATGCTATGGATTTTAGTGCACAAGCTATTCCAAGTGAATTTCAAAAGCAAGACAAGAAAGATTTATCTTACTGGTGGCTTGATGCACGCGATCAAGAAACATTGACACTCTATGTTGAGATTGTCAATGGCAAAAATGAAAATACATTTGATATATCAGCACACCAAGCTATAACAAACGAAAATTTAGTGATTGACTACAGTCTGGATTTTAAGGACAGTCAGAAATACTTGTATGGTGAACCGACTTTTGACTTTAATCAGAAAGTAAAGATTGGCAAGGAAGAAGCAGAAAGAAAAATTCAAATTACACTTGGAGCAAATGAAACCAAACGTGTTCCAATCAAAGTTGATGTTTCTGAAAAGTTAAACGCTCAATCTATCGGAGGAATCAATGTTAGCCGTCATGCCAAAGAAGCGGAACGCACAGGGAGTATCCTGAATGTTTATAACCGCGCCTTTGCTCTCATCCTGGACGGGGGTCAGAAAGAAAAGACGACGAGTTTGCAACTTTCTCCTAGCAACTTAGAAGTCAGTCAACAAGGCCTAACATTAATTAATCCAAATGCGAAAATTATTTCAGAAGTGGGAATCGAGGCTGAGATTACTAATGCTTCTGGTGAAGTGGTTTCTGAGCTCAAGCCTGTTAAAGGTGTTATCGTTCCTCAAGCCAAGATAAATCTCGCACTGGACAATAAAACACCGCTTGTCGAAGGTAAACAATATCTTCTGAAAGCAAAAACGACAATGCCTAACAAAGCAGATAATCAGAATTTTGAATACCGTCTTACAGTAGATGAGGCGGGAAAAGTCAGTACTGAACCAATCAATAATAAAGGGTCTGAACAGAGAAGAGTTTATCTTATAGTACCAGCAATCGCACTCCTTCTCGCGATATTCGCTTTTCTGATTTTAAAAAAGAAAGCAAAACATAAGTTATAAAAGAACAACATTTTAGAGATACAAAAATAAAAAAATGGAGATAACGGTGAAAAAAATAAAAAAACTAATCATGTGGAGTACGATTCTTCTAGCAATTTTAGGAACGATACTCTCTGGAAATATTGTAAAAGCAAGTCAGCTTGGCTTTTCTGTGACTGCGAATGTCAGAGAGTTAGATAACCGTGCGAGTGATCAGTCCTTCTTTGATTTGATTTTAGAGCCAGGTGAAAAACAAACTGTGACGGTGACTTTGAAAAATGATACTAACCGTAATATGACAGTTGAACAAACAGCGACAACGGCAACAACAAATATCAACGGTGTGGTCGAATATTCCCCAAATGATATACAGCCCGACGAAAGCTTGAAGTTTAACTATGACGATCTCATTAAGCTTGACAGTGAAATTGTTCTTCCAGCTCACTCTGAAAAAGAGGTGGAGATCGAATTAGAAATGCCTAAGGAAGAGTTCGATGGCCAGCTTGTAGGTGGATTGACTTATCGTGAAAAAATCGAGGAAGATAAAGCTCAGCATTCTGATGATGAGGGTCTTGCTGTGACTAATCGCTACTCCTTTGTTATTGCACTTCTGATGCGTCAAAACAAAAATACAGTTGAACCAGAACTTAAATTGCATGATGTAGGTCCTGGTCAAGTCAATTATCGTAATGTAATCAATGCCAACCTACAAAACCCTAAAATGACCATGCTGAATAGAATGCATGTGAATGCCAAGGTTCAAGGTATCGACAACCCTGAAATTGTACATGATGTCAATCAAAACCTTATGCAAATGGCACCAAATACTAACTTTGATTTTCCAATTTCCCTACAGGGTGAAGCACTGCGACCTGGAAGGTATTTGTTGAGTATGACGGTCAATGCAGTTGAAGATGATAAAGGAGAATATGCTGCGACAGATAGTGAAGGAAAGGAAATCACTTATCGTCATGAATGGCAATTTGAACGTGAGTTTACGATTACAGCAGCAAAAGCAGACGAGCTTAATGAACGTGATGTGACTATTGAGCAAAAAGATCGCTCATGGTTGAAGTGGTTGATTATTGCTCTGTTGCTCTTACTTCTCTTGTTACTCATCTGGTTCATCCTTTGGAAGCGTCGTAAGAAAGAGGAGGAAGAAGAGGAAAAAGCTAAGAAAGAAGCAGAAATTGCTGAGCTTAAGGCAAAACTAGAAAATCAGGAGAATGTCACCCTTCCTGAAAATCCAGAAACTAGTGAATTAACTGAAGAGTAATAGATAAAAATAAATGAAAGGAGTGTCTTTGTGTAATGAAAGAAATATTATTGAAGTCAGCAGGAATGTTTCTAATGACCGTATCAGTGTGCGCAACGACACTTCCTGTTTCAGCAATTACTTTACCTGGGGTAGCAAGCGCTACCAACACCGCCAAAATAATCTTTGAAGAAGATAATACAATTGTTGGACCAGTAGACCCAAACAATCCTTATCAACCTATCATTCCCGAATATCCTGGACAGCCGACCGGAGGACTCCTTTCTATAGACTTTGTCTCTAATCTGAATTTCGGAAAAGCCACCGTAGATCGCGTAGGGCGTACTTACTATGCACGTCCGATGGCTGCAACCATTCCTGGAGCAGATGGTGAAAAAGGTAGGCCAGCTGTTTTTCCAAATTTTGCACAAGTGACGGATCGCCGCCAAAATGAAAATGGCTGGACACTCAGTGTCAAGCAGGATATGCAATTTCGCTGGGTGGGCGCACCAGCAAATGTTATTGATGAAGATTTGGGGAGACCAGGAGATTTTCTTGCAGGGGCAAGAATAAGCTTCTCACATGGGCATACTACAACAGGTCATAATCAACCTGATGATCAGATTCCGAGTTACGCGAATGGAGAAGAGATGACCTTAGAACCAGGCGCTCTCTCACGTCCAGTTCTCCATGCCAACCCAGGACAAGGGAACGGCACCTGGCATTACGCGGTAGGCAATCCCTTACCACCCGAGATCACAGAAGAGATGTTAGATGAAATAGAAAACGGTGATGGAGACTTTAGCGAATTCATTGAAAAGGGCTATTATGACAACTATCGAATGGGTCCTGGACAAACACCACGTTTTGGCCCAATCTCACTTTATGTGCCACGTGCTACAGCGCAACGTGCTGCAATCTATCAAACGGAGTTCACATGGACGCTTTCCAATGTACCGGCAAATTAGAGAAGGAACAATTCTACAGGAAAAAGACATGAATAAAATAAATTTAAAATATGCGTTGAGCGCACTAATCTCTATTTTAGTAGCATCACAGGCTATAAGTGCTTCAGCAGATGAACCGCCTGCGCTCCCTGATTATCGTTCTTGGGGTGCCATTCAGTTTGAGCCAGGGAGTGGTTCGGTAGGACCTGTTGACCCAGACCGTCCAACTTCTCCGATTAGTCCTGTAGTTCCTCCGGGAATGCCAGCGCCTCCACAAGGAACTCCAGGGGCATTATCTATTGACTTTGTTTCAGGTATCGTTTTTGGACGAGGGGATGTTTTTACAAAGGAACGCACTTATTATGCACGTCCTTTTCCAGCACATCGTCTAGATGAGGATGGGAATAAGATAGGTGCCACATTTGAGCTTTTTCCTAACTTTGCTCAAGTCACTGACAGGAGAGGAGAAATCGAGCAAGGGGGCTGGACTCTCTCTGTGAAACAGTCGCGTCAGTTCATGTGGGCAGAGCTTCTTAATAACCCGCCAGAAGAAGAAAATGCTAAACCGGGAGATTTTCTAGTAGGTGCTGAGCTCAAATTTACCCATGGACATACCAGCGCTGACGCTCCAGACTTATGGGTGGAGCCTAGTGAGGTTATCCCAAGTATTACACTCAGTAGTTCCTACCAACCTGTTATTGTTGCTAATCCTGGGGAAGGGCTCATGACTTGGCATTATTCAGTTGGAACTGTTGGAAATTTGTCTGACTATACCGAAGAACACGAAGTACCTCTTTTGGATGAGGAGGGTAATCCTGTAGTAGATGAGGATGGTAATCCAATCTATGAGACAGTAACAGATATTCCTGATGATAAATTGGAAAGTTATCTCCCTGAGCTATTTGATAAAGGTTACTATGACATCTTCCGTATGGGTGTTGGTGGTGGTGGTGAATCGGGGAATCGCCCACGCTTTGGTCCTGTTTCTTTAACAGTACCAGGTGTAACAGTACAACGTGCTGCTCCCTATATGATAAGTTTGGAGTGGCAACTTTCTGTCACACCAGGAAATCCAACAGGTAGATAAACAGACAGACAGCGAAAAAAGAAAGGAGGAGCAAAAAATGAAGGTCAAGAAATCATTGAAAATTGGTCTTCTTTCACTCGCGCTAGCACAGCCATTTACACCTCCTTTAGCTCGAGCAGAAGATTTGCGGCAAGCAGATGGAGGCATTGGTTTTCGGCGAGGTACGAGCTTGATACGTCCCATACATCCTGGTCCGGGAGATCAAGTCAGGCAGCCAATTACACCACTTCCAGACGTTCCGCAAGCACAAGAACGACAAGGGACAGGAAGTGGTCTTACCATCGACTTTGCTTCAGAATTTGACTTTGAGACGGGTAAAGTATTTAGAGATACACCTGTCTACTATGCACGCCCTCAGCATCTACGTGATGCACGTGGTCAACCCATAGTTACTCCAAACTTTGTTCAAGTTACAGACCAGAGGGGAACGGCTGAAGGTTGGACCTTGAAATTACAAAAAACGACCCAGTTTTATGATGAAAATAAGCAGCCAATTCGTGGAAGCGGAATATTCCTCAAAAATCCAGTGGTCATTGGCGCTCATTTAGAAAATCAGCCCAGAGCCCCAACGATTTCCGATAAAGGTGCTGGGCCAGTAGAAATAGTTGCACAAGCCGCTCCAGGCAGTGGTACAGGAACAACGACGATTCGCTGGGGAACCAGCCTAGTAGAAAAGGATCTGAAAAGCCCTAGCGGAGAGCAAGCTACTGGCTATCTTAATCCAGATGCTCAACTCTTTGTACCAGACGGCAGAAACCGTCAAAACTATACTTACCAAGCAATATTTACTTGGATAATTTCAGAGATACCTGGAAACTAAAAATATAAAAAATGATTCATCTTTAAAGAAAGGAAAGTACTATGAAAAAACAAATTAAGTTTATGTCAGCGTCAGTCTTGGCGCTCATCGCAGTAGGTGCACTTGCACCGCCAGCAACAGTAGAAGCGGATCCGGTAGCAAATTTCCCAGGGTGGGGTGCGGTTGGTTTTGAAGTACCAACAGACCCAACACACCCGGTCGATCCCGAAGATCCATCTGAGCCAATAGATCCAGAAGAACCAATAGATCCGGATCTTCCAGTAGGACCAGGAACACCCGGGCCACTCTCGATTGACTTTGCCTCTAACTTTTACTTTGGTCAGTCCAATCCAATCTCAGCAACCAATCAAACGATTAATGCTCGACTTCAACCAACAACAGAAGGATATCGTCCAAACTTTGTTCAGGTCACAGACAACCGTGGTTTATTTACAGGTTGGACGCTACAAGTTACAGCATCACAGTTTGAAGTGAGGGATGACGGTTCGGATCACTATGGAGAGGTACTTACGGGAGCTCAGATGAGTTGGCACAATGGAACAATCGTATCTGTCTCTCCAAACCAAGCTGATGGGCATACAGCGACTCATACATTTACCCCAGGTGTGGCACAGAATGCACTTTGGGCGACAGCGGGAAATGGAGCAGGAACAAGTCTTTTGCGTTTCGGGACGACAGATGCAGGAACAGCAGTGGATGCTGCTGGGCATGCGAGCTCATCCGTTCGCTTGATGGTTCCAGGTGGTACAGCTCGTGAAGCCCTTTACACATCAACGATTACATGGACTCTCTCTGACACACCACCAGTATAAGAAATACACAATAGATATCAAGAAATAGTAGATACCGTTTCTTGGTGCTATTGGGAAAAAGATTAAAAGAGAGACGTGTTTTAATCTTTTTCTCAATAGGAGATTTTAAAAATTCAAGCAGGAGAAGTGAATGTTCAAAAAAATATTTATAGGTTCAGCTGTTTTTCTGTTGGCGCTCATAGCGGATTGTACAGCCGCTGCAGAGTTAGACCCAGAGACACAAGTAGATGGCAAGGCAAATGTTGATGTCAGCGTTTCAGTACCTGAAAATGAACGCCTGCGCCTACTCAAAACACCAGATCTTGACTTTGGTAGAGTAACTTTCCACGATGAACTTATTGCAGATTTACTTTTTGAAGCGAAGGCACCTGATGCTTTTGAAATTCTAAACATCACAGGAACTGCCACGGGTTTCCATGTGAATCAGAAATATTCACATTTTACTACAACTGTAGATGGTGAGACTGAGCCGCGTATCTTACCGGTGCGTGCCATTAATCTTAGTGTCACAGGAGGACCTGCCTCGATGACTAATGCGACAAATTCGGTTGCTTATGGGTTGCTGAATCCAGGGGAGCCTCAACCAGAATATGGTCCCATAGAGGCTCGCGTATTGACAGGCTTGCCAAATGCTAATGGTTTCTTAACTTCGGGAACACTTCGAGCTGAGCTGGTCGTCGATGGCTCGCGACTCGGGCAGATTGTACCAGAAGAGGAGTATGAGGCTACTATTATCACAACGATTGTATCTGGACTTTAAAGAGTTCTCGTCTTTATTAGGGATTTAGATTTATGAATAAATATATAAAAAGCTTTCTAACATATTGTACTATGTCCAAAAGCTCAGTAGCAAAACTGTTTACACTTTCAGCTTTAACTTTTGGACTTATAGTTTCAGCCCAATCCGCAAAGGCAGCTGTTTTGACTCATGGTGTGCTGGGGCAAGATGAATTAGGGCGACCTCAGGTTACCTTTCAAACGAACAGCTGGCGAGACATGATGGATACTTATTTGGCTTCAGCTTTACTGATGGCTCCTGATGAAACACATCAATTCCCATGGGCCATGCCCAACTTTGCTTCTGGGAGCAATGCAGGTACTATCCGCTTTGAAGTTACAGGTACCATAATGGGGGATGCTGTTTGGTCGAATATTATAGGAAATGGCACAGCCTCTCCTTCTCAAAACCAAGACACAATTCGGGAAGGGCGCTCTCTCTATATCAATGGTAATGGTCATACCCTTTATTTTGATAATGATACAACGCCCACAAGTGGTATAGGCGGACGGGGAGATGCTACAGGTAATACGCGGAGGCGTGGCTGGTTTGCAGGAGTTCAGGGTGTTACTGGAGCTGCTGGAAATAGCAGTACAGTCATCACGGAAAGCACTCGCATGACTTTGGCTAATGCAATTGTGCAGAATTCTATCACGGGAGGGATATTCCAAGCCCGCGGTGCTAATGTTAGACCAACCTTCGTATACAAAGATGTCAACTATAGTAATGCCGTAGCCAATAATAATGCGACTCCAATCTATAGTCAGCGTGCTCAGGTTCAGTTTTCAGGAAACAATATCTTTACTGTCCGAGAAGCGACAAGTACAGCCTCGAGTAATTCAGGTACAGACAATCATGGAGAATTTATTGAAGGTAGCGGGCATGTAGAGGTTTTGGATGGACACACCACACTTAATTATTCCTGGGGACGTGATCAACCTTTCTTCTTGGAGCATGTATCTGGGACTACGCATAATTTGATTCTCCGTGAAAATGCTAAGCTGACTTTCAATATGAATGCGTCCTATGCCATGTATTGGAGCCGAGCTTCTGCCAATCAAATTGGTATGAATTGGCAGTTTGAAGACGGAGCGGAGTTTATCATTCATGGAACCAATAATACGGGGCGTGGGGCACCTGGGATGCGGGGAGGGAACACATGGTTTCAGTTTGCAGCCTATCAGCAGTGGGACTGGACGATGGGGCGTGGGGCAAAATTTGTCTCCCATGCTATTCCGCTTCCTATCAATCTCGCCCGTTCAGGAGGTGGTTTAGGCACAGGTCTTGGGGCCGGTATGGGAGGATTTCACGCTCCTGTACGTTGGAACTTTGGACCAGATAGTGAGTTTATTATTAATAGTCCAAGTGACACGCAGATTGCTACTAATGCCATCATTGCGGGTTCACCACCTGCGGGCTCTAACATTGTCTTAAACGATGTCCGCTCCTTTACTTTGAACTCCCGGAATACTAATGTTAATCAACCTGTTATTGCTAGAGAGGTTCAAAATTTTCCTATTCATATTTTAAGAGAAGGTGTTAATTTTGATCCAGATGGTGCAGGGCCTCGCCCGGAAATTATAGGTGTTGGGGATGGCCTCAGAACTCATATCTCTAGACAGGGAGCGCTCTTTGATGATATTTGGGACGGGACTTTTGATACGATTAGGTTTAATCGTAGAAATTTAGATCCCACAGCTACAGACCATTGGTTGCGTGCTAATTCAGGAGTTCTGACTAACTTGACCAGTACTCCTCCCAATCAAGCTTCAACCTTATCTCCTAATGCTTTAACGGAGCTTCACTTCACGGCTTTGAGAGAATCTGCTTTTATCTCTTTCTTTAAGCCAACAGGATTTTTCATGCAGCCGGACTTGTCCAACATGGACTCGACCTACAGCATTGATCTGGCAAGTTTGCCTTTTGATGGAAGTTTTAGCGACTGGCTGGAAAAAGATGAAAGCAGTCAGTTGGTCGTCGGTGATGATAGAGGACAAAACCCTAACTTTCATATCACAGTGGCCTTGATTGAAAGCCTCTTTCCTCAGTCGTTGAATTTTAGCTGGGTAGATTTCGAGGGAAACAGGGACGATAAACTTGAGTTAAATGTTGCACGTCCCGTCATCTCTATTACAGATGATGCTAACCTGCCGAATTTTGTAGATATGACAGGTGCTGGCGCCTTTTACGAAATTAATTTTGCGGAGAATAGAGGAGCGCAGCTTCAAGCACGGAACAATCTACAACTGGGTCAAGCACATGCTGGAACTTTTAGATATTCTATCAATGATGGTCCAGGTATACAGTAGAACAGAACAGGGGTTTAAAAATATCCTCTGTTTTTATTTTGTCTCATTGAGATTGCGAGTATTAAACAAAACATTTTTTGAGAGGAGAGGTGAGCATGGGGAATTTAAATTGAAAGGAAGAAATAACGAAATATAATGAGGAGGATTCTTAAGATACAAAAACACTTAATTGAAACTAGAATTTCAATTTCGTAAGCAAAAAGTAACTTTTTTGTTATACTAGTTTTATGACATACCAACAAAAACGTCGAGTTCTCTCCACCAAGTCCAGAACACTCTTGCGATTTATTGTACAAGTTTTGACTATCTTATTTGTAATATTAGATCTTTTGGCATTCACCACTCTTCATCCAGCGGATCATCGTGATGCGACAGAACTTGCAGTACAAGTGGAAACCAATAGAGAATATGATTTTATCCGAACTATTGTTCCTTATGCTCAAGAGACCCAACAAAAATACGGTATCCTTGCTTCTCTAACGCTAGGTCAAGCTGCTTTAGAAAGCGACTTTGGGCGAAGCGGACTCGCTGCCAAGTACCATAATCTCTTTGGGATAAAAGCTTACGGTGACGTACCGAAAGTTTTCTTGGAAACCAAGGAGTTTGAAAATAATGCATGGACTACAGTACGTGAACCCTTCCGTGTCTATGAAGATTGGAAGCAGTCGGTAGAAGGACACGCTTATCTCTTTACTGAAGGAACAACATGGAACCCTAATCAGTATGCTCTTGTGCTTGCAGCTCAAGATTATAAAGAAGCCGCACACGCAGTCCAGCTATCTGGCTATGCCACTGATCCTGCTTATACTGAAAGACTTCTTGAAATCATTGAAAATTATGGTTTATTTGAATATGACAAAATTTAGAATAAAACTCAAAAATAGCTAAATTATAAGATAACTTCTTAAGTAGAGAGCGCGTTTTAATCCAAGTATTCCCGGGTATTCCTGCGTGAGAAATTATATTTTTGTTATACTAGATTTATAATAGAAACAGACTCAGATATAAAAAGGAGTGAATATGATTGAAAAATATGACTTGCCCAAAGAAGAACTGCTTGCATTACTTGTGGAGGAGTCCAAGCTGGCACCGCAGCACCAGTTGTCGGGTGAAGAGATTGAGGGAGTAAATGTTACCATGCAGTTTTTACGTGATGAAACTGGTCAAGTGCGCTATCTTCCACGTCGTAAAGTGATGGGTTATGACCTGGATGGTGTAATCTTTTCTATGAAAAAAGCCATTGAATATACTAATCAAAAGTTAGGGACAAGCTTAAATATTGAAACGATGGAAGCTATTGATTATGACTTAATCTACTATGCAACAATGGATGAAGACATTCAACGAAAAATTATTAGAGAAAGTACCCCCAATCGTAAGATGGTGGAAGATTTAGCAGAGGAACATTTGAATGGAGCAGAGATAGTACTTATTACAGCCCGCCATGTGTCTTATGCGAAAGAAACAATTGAATCGCTCAATCGTTTTGGGATTTATTATGACAAAATTTATTTTACTGAAGAGAAACTGCCGTTAATTATCGGATTGGATATTGATTGGTTCTATGATGACAAGCCAGAAACCATTGCAGCGATTAAAAACCATAAGGTGCGTACGAAAGCTGTACTTGTCTCAGCGCCTTACAATCGTGGAGCTACAGATTATGATTACCGCTATAAAGTAGGGCTTGAATAACAGCATAAAATCGATAAAATAAAAGCTGCTGTATGTTGAAAATTTGCGTGATTTTTATATGATTCATTTTGCCAAAAATAAACATAAAGTGTTCTACTAGTGTGTGTCAGGCTATTTTATTTTGTTGAGTTAAAGGGGGATTCTCTTTTCAAAATACATCTCGTCCCAGATACTTGTAGCAAAAATAGATTGGAGAGCGGAAGCTTTGAAAGTAAGATAAATAGAACTAAAAAATGATAAAATAGCAATTAAGCAAAGCTCGAAAAGTAGGGCTTTATATTTCGAAGCCCCTTGTCTATAGACTTATGAAAAAGGAGAAAACAATGCCTGATACGATTCGTGTCATTGCGGATAAAGTCAATAATTTAAAAAATGTATCGCTCGAAATCCCCAAAAAGAAGATTACTGTCTTTACTGGCGTTTCAGGCTCTGGGAAATCCAGCCTTGTTTTTGATACACTTGCCGATGAGTCACAACGCCTCTTAAATGAAACCTTGCCGGCATTTGTTCGACAGTTTCTGCCCAAGTATGAACGGCCAGATGTAGAGCGGATTGAAAATCTTCCTGCCTCCATCGTCATTGACCAAAAAACTTTAGGGGGCAATGCCCGCTCTACTCTTGCGACAATCACAGATATTGCACCAGTCATCCGTCAACTTTTTGCGGGTGGAGGAAGCCCACAACTTGGGGTAGATCATTTTTCTTTTAACCTTCCGGCCGGTATGTGTCCAGAATGTCAGGGAATTGGTAAAAAATTAGAATTAAAAATGGAGCTTTTTATTGATAAAGCACGTTCACTTAATAATGGTGCAGTTCTTTTTAAACCTTATCAAAAAATCATCAAAATGTATGTGGACAATGGTCTTTTTGATGGTGAAAAATTACTGAAAGACTATACAGAAGAAGAGTTGGAGCGTTTATACCACGGTAAAGAAGTCGGCAAGATAAAAATGGGGGAATACAATCTTACCTACGAAGGTATTGTTGACAAGTTTAATCGTAGCTTCTTGCAAAAAGAAGGAGATTTGTCTGCTGGTGCTCAAAAGACACTTGCGACTTACACGCATGAAGCAGTTTGTCCAGTCTGCCAAGGCAAACGTTTAAACCAAGAAGCGCTAGCAGTGCGTTGGTCTGGATATAGCTTTGCGGATTTGATGAGTATGGAACTGACAGATTTAAGTGATGTTTTGACATCACTCGAGGGAACCGAACACCTCAAACAACAAATTGATCACCTGATTGAACTCGGGCTAGGCTATCTCAGCCTTGATCGAGAAACGACGACTTTATCTGGTGGAGAATCTCAGCGTGTAAAATTAGTGAAGCATTTAAATAATGCACTATCGGATATGCTCTATATTTTTGATGAACCATCTGTGGGTCTGCATCCGAGAGATGTGGCTCGAATTAATAGCATCTTTACAAAGTTGCGAGACAAAGGGAATACAGTTCTCATTATTGAGCATGATCCAGATGTCATCAAAATTGCGGATTGGGTGATAGAAGTTGGGCCTGCAGCTGGTGTCCATGGCGGTGAAATCATGTTTGAAGGAAGTTATGAACAGCTCCTTCAGTCTGATTGTTTAACGGGGAAACATCTTTCCCAGATGACAGCCATTAATGATGAACCAAGACAGCCGGCTCACTTTTATCATGGAGAAGTTTCAAGCATCAATAACCTTAAAAATCAGCACCTTGAGATCCCCCAAGGCCTTCTCACCGTTTTGACCGGTGTAGCTGGTTCAGGAAAATCAACACTTGTAGAGTATTCTTTAAGAGCTGCTTATCCAGAATCAATCATGGTGACACAAGCAAGCTTAGCTGCCAATAGCCGTTCTAATCCAGCGACTTTTATAGGTATTATGGATAATATCAGAAAAGCTTTTGCTAAAGTGAATGAAGTTAAGCCAAGTCTTTTCAGCTATAACTCCGAGGGCGCGTGCCCTGCTTGCGAAGGTAGGGGCTACATCGAGTCAAACTTGGCATTCATGGAAACAGTGAAACAAACCTGTGAACTTTGTCAAGGGAAACGTTACAAGACTGAAGCTCTTGCCTTTAAGTATCAAGGGAAAGATATTACTGAAGTTCTGGACTTAACGATAGAAGAAGCATTGGACTTTTTCAAGTCTGTTCCTGCGATTAAGAAAAAAGTAAAAGCTATGGAAGAAGTAGGGCTTGGCTACCTGACTCTGGGGCAGCCAACGAGCACTTTATCTGGTGGAGAGCGTCAGCGTTTGAAGTTAGCTAATGAGTTTTATCAAAAGGGCAATCTTTTTATCCTCGATGAACCCTCAACAGGTCTGCACCTGTCTGATATTAACCGTCTGATGAAGATTATGAATCATTTTGTTGAGCAAGGAAATACCTTGGTTGTGATTGAACATCAGCTAGATATCATTCGTCAGGCGGACTGGATTATCGATATCGGTCCAGAAGGTGGTTCAGCTGGTGGGAAAGTGATTTACGCAGGACCACCAGCAGGACTACAAGATTGTACAGCCTCGCTTACTGCTCATTATATCTAATAGGAGATCTAAAGATGTTAAAAGTTATTCTGCATATCGATGAAAACCACAAATGGAACACACTCCTCTCCAATGTAAAGAATCTTAAAGAATGGCTAATTCAGAATAAAGAACCAGGCAAGATTGAGATTTTAGTGAATGGAGAAGCAGTAGAAATGGTGCTCAAAGCTTCACCAGTACAGCTTGAGGAAGTTTTAAAAGCAGGTGTCAAAGTTGCAGTTTGCCAAAATTCTTTAAACATGAGAGGCTATAAAGAAGGAATGCTGCAGGAAGGCTGTACAGTCGTACCCGCTGGTATTGTAGAACTCGTTCAAAAACAGAACTCTGGTTTTGCTTATGTTAAACCTTAAGACATTTTATCTTCCCAAAATAGCTCAAAACCATCCCTACATACGGGATGGTTTTTTATTTGGCTATGAAGGATAGCTTAAATTTTTATTACTCAGCCGTTTTTACAGCTACATCACCCGAAACTTTAAATTGGTTAACAGTTTCCAATTCCTTGTATGCATCCAGTTGTTCTTGTGTTGCGAAGTAAAGATTACCGTTGATTTCAGAAGGAATTGTCTTGCCATCAGTACCTTTCATATCGCGAGCTTTGATTGATGCGTTTTCTGCAACATACACATCACCTTTAATGTTACCTCCTTCAAGGTCGAAGCCGGGTGATTTAATGATTAATCGTTTAACACTCAAAGTAAATGAATCAGTTACTTGACGCGTGTCATTTTGTGCAATTAATGCCAATGTACGCTGGATTTGGCCGCTTTCATTCATAAAGATACCATCAACAGTGATATCTTTGTCCGCTGCGTCAATGTTTGAGTTACCAGATACTAACCATGCACCTTTAGCGCTTAAACCTGAAGCTAAAACGTCCGCTGCATCTGTACCAGTTGTTGCACCAGTTTCAGTATCAGGTCCGTTACCTTCAAATTCGTGAGTGACTTCACCGTGCTTACCAATAGTGATAGCACCAATAGGGAATTTAATCACTTCACCTTCTTCAACCTTAGTTTCACCCGTTACTTTTGGTCTCTGGTCTTCAGGAAGTTTATTATAAGCATCCATGAGATCTTGACTTGCAAAAGTTAAGTTACCGTCAATTGTTGCTTTACCATCAACACCTGGTCCGTTTTGCGCACCAAACCCAGGAGCGAAAACAGCTACATCACCTTTGATTGTACCATTAGAAAGTTTGAAACCTGGTGATTTTACTTCAACTTTATCTATGGTCAACGTGTAACGGTCAGTCACAGTGTGACTGTCATCTTGGGCGTAAGCTGCAAATTTACGTGCAATCTGATTTTTACTTGCGTAAATACCTTCGACAGTCAAAGTTTTACCTGTAGCATCCATATCTTGTGTAATGGCTGCTAACCATGAACCGTTTTTAGACAGTCCTTTTTGTAAATCTTCAAAACTGCTTGCTCCAGCAGTTGCTCCAGTGAAGGCATCGGCAGCTTTACTGCTGGCAGACTGTTCAGTTTTTGCATCCTTGTTGCTGTTTGATGATTCACTGTTGTTGCTACAAGCGGCAAGTAAGAAGATTGAAGCTGCTGACAAAGTGACGATTGAAGCTAATTTAGTGGTTTTCATTCAGTTTCTCCTAAATAATAAATTCGCGTTTTTGAAATCGTTTTCAAGTTTTGGTATCTTAATTTTAACATAAAAAAATTAAGATGCAAGGATTTGTTGGTTTTTTCACAAGGTGTTTTTACAGGGCTTGAATAGGAAGTAAAAGCAATATGTTATGATTTACCTCATAACGTAAAATAGACGTAGTAGGAGGGGGGAGAAGTGATTCAATACGACTTAACAGCGGGAAAACACTCTTTGAAAGAAAGTGATCCTTTCTTTCAATTGTCAAAATAGAATCGACAATCGATGGAAACAGAAGAATTAAAAGCCAGAATCGAAAAGTTGGAGCAGAAACATAGAAAGATGACCATTGGTTGACTTGTCTATGATGTCATCATCATTGCTTTATCAGTGGCAGTAAGTTACTTGTTTTTAGATAAATAATACACTAGAGAAAGCTTTAATGGCGTATTAAAGCTTTTTTATTTGATAAGTTACCCACCTCTAACATAAATGTAACATTGGTTATTAATTAAAATATAATTTCAATTAATGTATAATGAAAGGGCATTCAAAGAAATATAGTTCTATTGGAGGCGTATGTGCAAAGATATTTGATAGATAAGCTGTTGAGCTTTGAGACATGCAACGTTATTTTTAACCCTGTGATCACTATTATCTGTATTTACAGTTAATATGAAATAAAATTTACTTAAAGGAGTAAACATGCAAAAATTTCTCAAGTGGATTGAAACAAGATTAATGCCACCTATGACCAAAATCGGTATGCAACGCCATATGGTTGCCATACGTAACGGGGTTATTTCCACACTCTCCCTTATTCTTATTGGCTCTTTCATCATGGTTTTTGCCAATTTCCCGATTCCTGCTGTAGCGGAATGGTTAGCGCCACATACAGCCAACTTGACGATTCCTTTCCGAATCACAATGGGCTTGATGGCAATCTATGCCTCTTTTGCCATGGGGGACTCTTTGGCTAAGTCTTATGATTTAGATGGTGTTACAGGTGGAGTTCTTTCATTAGCAGCCTTTTTGACTTTAACAATCCCTTTAAATGTCGATACTGTACTGACCGAAGCAGGTGAAGCTGCTATTGGTTGGGTCCTTCCTATGCAATATTTAGGTGGTGCAGGGATGTTCTCTGCAATTCTGACAATGATTTTCGCTGTTGAGATTTATCGTTTCTTTATCAAGCGTGAGATTACTATCAAAATGCCTGATGGTGTACCACCAGCTGTTGGGCGCTCATTTGGAGCATTATTACCAGGAGGATTTATTATTGTCTTTCTCTGGATTATACGTGTAATGCTCAACTTTGATATTAATGCCTTTATCATGAGTATTTTCAATCCAATTGCTGATTTGATGGGCAATAATATGTTCGGTGCTCTATTGCCTATGATCTTTATCCATTTACTTTGGGCGGCTGGTGTTCATGGAATGAATATTATCGGCTCCATTGTCCGTCCGATGTGGCTCATGATGCTTGATGCAAATATGGCTGCTATGGCTGATGGAACACCATTAACACAACTTCCTTATGTCGCACCAGAACAATTTTATCAATGGTTTGTCACAATGGGTGGTGCGGGTGTAACATTAGTTCTTGTTTTCCTCCTCTTCACTTGTCGTGCCAAATATTTGAGAGAGATGGCAAAACTGACCTTTGTACCAGGGTTATTTAATATCAACGAACCTTTAATCTTCGGTATGCCTTTGATGATGAACCCGGTATTTACGATTCCGTTTGTTCTAAACCCAATCATCTTAACGATTATTTCTTACAGTGCTGTCAGATTAGGACTGGTAAATGGTTTTGTGGCCAATGTGCCGTGGACTTTACCTGCTCCAATCGGTGCTTATATGGCAACAGGTAATGACTGGCGTGCAATTATTCTCGTTTTAGTTAACCTCATTATTGCTGGCTTAATCTATTATCCATTTGTAAAAATGTATGACAAGCAAATGCTCGAAGAAGAAAAGAAAGCAGCAGCTGAAGCTGAAGGCGTGTAGATTTAAACGCTCTTTATTTAAATAAAAGTTCACATATAGAAAGTGTATAGACTTATGTTATATTCGATTCTCTTTTTTGTCGCTACAGTAATAGTTATCCTTTGTGCACGTCATTTCTCTATCAAAGCAGAAAGCTTCAAAAATAAATATTTGAGAAGTCGTTGGTTTTGGGGAATTATGAGCATGTTTGCTCTAGCTATAGGGATTTTACTGCTCCCAAGTTTCTTGGCTCTTTTGAAAATCCCGCTTATTATTTTTGCAGTATTTGCTGCTATGGTTTTCTTTGAAATGACACGTCATGGGATTGAACGCGCTATGGCTATCTATAACAAGAAAAATGTAAATACATATAACAGCAAAGATATTCACGAAGTGAACAGTTTGAATTAATTTTAAAAGGAAGAACATATGAAACGTTTAGGAATCTCGATTTATCCAGAACATAGTACACTTGAGCAAGACAAGGCTTATATCGACCTTGCCCATAAATATGGTTTTAGCCGTATCTTTACCTGTTTATTGTCTGTCAATGGCGAAAAGGAAGAAATTTTACAGAATTTCAAGGAAACGGTAAGTTATGCTAGAAGCAAAAATTTTGAAGTGACGGTTGATATTTCACCGCGTATTTTTGATGATTTGGGAATCTCATATGATGATTTATCATTTTTTGCAGAGATGGGCGCACATGGAATTCGTTTGGATGTGGGCTTCACAGGTAAAGAAGAAGCCCTGATGACTTATAATCCGTATGGGCTCAAAATCGAAATCAATATGTCTAATGCGACAAAATATATGGAAAATATTTTAAGTCATGTACCCAATCGCGATCTTTTAGTCGGCTGCCATAACTTTTATCCCAAGCGTTTCTCAGGGCTTTCTTATGAGTTCTTCATTAAATGCTCAAAGATGTATAAGGAAAACTATATTCAGACGGCTGCCTTTGTTAACTCTCAAGACGCAACTTATGGTCCTTGGCCTGTAATGGAAGGCTTGGCAACTCTAGAATTGCATCGTGATTTACCCATCGAAGTTCAGGCACAGCATTTGGCAGCTACAGGTCTGATTGACGATATTATTATTGGTAATGCTTATGCGTCTGAAGCGGAAATGCAGAAACTTGCTGCTCTTAACCGTCAGATGATGACTTTTGGGATTGTGCTTGACGAAGCAATTACAGAGTTGGAGCGTATTATTGTGGCAGAAGAGCCTCACTTTTACCGTGGCGACATCTCTGAGTATATGATCCGCTCAACGCAATCACGGGTGAAATACAAGTCTGAAGCCTTTCCTAAAGGAAACACACGAGATATTAAGCGTGGTGATATTATCATTGAGAACGAAGCATATGGTCAATATAAAGGAGAGTTGAACATAGCACTTAAGGACATGAAAAATTCAGGTAAAACAAATGTAGTCGCCCGAATCCGGGAAGAAGAAATCTTCCTTTTGGATTATTTACAACCTTGGGAAAATTTTCAGTTCGAAGTTAAAGGATGATTGAAAGACATGAAAATTATTATCGGTGTGGATGCCGGTGGGACAAAAACAGAAGCTGTAGCTTACGATAGAGATGGGACTGCTTTATCAAAAGCATACTCTTCTTTTGGAAATGTATTAATTGATTTTGAAGCAGCTTGTCGGCACATCCAGGAAGCTATCGAAAGTTGTTTGGAGGCATTGCCCAAGGCAGAGTTGGTTGCTCTTTCTTTAGGCGTTGCTGGAATAGGTTCAGGAAAATATAGCACAGAGCTCCAAAAAGCCTTATCATCCTTTGGTGTTCCTATCAGGATAGAGACTGATGCACGTATCGCGCATGCAGCATATTTCCCCAATGGTGATGGTATTTTGACAATCGCTGGCACAGGTGCTGTCAGTTTTGGTCACAGGGGAGAAAAGCAAGTAATGACTGGTGGTTGGGGTCATCTGATTGGAGCTGATCGTGGTTCGGGCTATTGGATTGCTCTTCGCGCTATTGAAAAAATGGCAAACGACGAAGATCAGGGAAAATCTTTATCACAACTTTCACAAGTTATACTCGATCATCTCCAACTTCCTGATCCAGTTGCTATAAAACGCTTTGTCTATAGCGCGACAAAGAAGGAGATTGCTGCACTTACGTTGCTTGTTGTTGCAGAAGCGAATAAGCAAAATGATACAGCTCAAAGTATCTTGAAAGAAGCAGGGCAATTTTTGGCACAGATGACGATTAATAACTATATCAAGTTAGGCCAACCCAAGGATAGTAGTATTGCGCTGAAGGGTTCTGTTCTTTTGAAAATACCTCAAGTGTAAACAACATTCATACAGGAAGTGAAGAAATTTATGCCAACGGTCCTTATCATAACTGAGGAAGTATCCTCGACGCAAGGTGCATTTTTCTTGGCTTTGAATGAATTATGAAAGAATGGGGTTTGAAAATAAAGACAGCAGACAGCTATTGGTTCGCCATATTCTTTGCACTTTTTTTAAACATCTTGAGAAATATTCTCAGGTGTTTTTATTATACGTTCTTCTCAACATTTATTCTTGACATATCAAAAAGATAGGTTTACAATTGTAAACATAGGAGGCGGGCAGATGGAACTACATCATATATCTCTACTTACAGCTGATTTTGAGCAGAATTTTCATTTTTATGTGGATATTTTAGGTTTGCGTCTAGTTAAAAATTCTATTAATCAAGGTAATATCTATATGCGCCATGTGTATTATGGTGATTTTATGGGGACACCTGGGACTGTAGTGACCTTTTTCCCAGATCAGCGCTTTGATGTAGAACGGCAAGATGGGATGGGCTATTTGTCAGGTATCCAATTCAAAATTCCTAAGAATTCTACTGAATACTGGGCGCAACGTTTTAAAAAGTTCGGCTTAGAATATCAACACACAGACAATACTTTACAGGTTTTTGATTTCGACAATATTTTACTTGAATTTATCGAAGTAGAAGAGCAAAACGAAGATGTCCACATTAATGTGTTATCAGATATACCTCCTGCCTACCAGATTACAGGGCTATGGGGGAGTCGTCTCTACAGCTCAAATCTTGAACAGACCCGCCTTTTTTTCCAAGAGATGACGGGCTCTCAGGAAGGAATTATGCTTCTGCCCGCAACATCTTCAAAGAAGAAACGAGTGTGGGGGAGAGGTTCTATCGACCATATCGCTTTTGCAGTATCTAACAGTAAAGTGCTTGACCAGATTTGGGAAAAAGCGCTAACCTTAGGATATGAGAGAGAATTATATGCGGATCGTGGTTATTTTCGATCGGTGTATCTTAAAGAGCCAGGAGGTGTAAGAATTGAGTTTGCGACTCTAACTCCAGGTTTTACTCTGGATGAATCAATCCAAGATTTAGGAAGCAATTTAGCTTTACCGCCACGGTATGAAGCAAAACGTCAAGAACTCTTGCGTTACTATCAAAAGCAAGGCGTTCAATTTGAAAAAAAGAAAGAAGTAAATCATGAAAATTAAAGTACAACATCTTAACGGTCGTCAAGAAAATAAAGAATTCGCTAATGTAGAAGAGTTTGTTCTCCTCCAAAATCGTGAAATTCCCGCCTTAGAAGACTCAGCTAAGGTGCTAGAACTCGAAATTGATGGTCAAAACCGTGAATTTGATGGAAATATTGCTGCGCTCTATTTTGAATTGAGCAAATAATAAAAGCGCCCGCCTACTTGGCGATAACAATACACGGAGAAACAAAATGACAAGTGGACGTTTATCTGCATTTACAGATGGTATTGTTGCCATCTTAATTACCGTAATGGTCTTAAATTTGCGTATTCCTAAAGGCCCAAATTGGACGGATTTATTTGATATGGGATTTATTTTCTTAACCTATCTTGCAAGTTTTTACCTCTTGGCAATCTATTGGAACAATCATCATCACCTTTTCCATCTGGCTGAACGTGTTTCAGGAAGAATTCTGTGGTGGAATGTCGTACTCCTATTTTTTATGAGTTTTATTCCCTTTACCACAAACTGGCTGTCTGAATTTTCAGGATCAAAAACGCCAGAGATTGTTTATGCTGTAAATAACTTATTGATTGATATTATTTTCAATATCTTAAGCTATGAAATTTTTAAATCACGAAATTATAAACTAAAAGACATGCATTGGGTTTGGAAAGGCGGCTTTTCTATCCTCATTTTAATGGTGGGTATTTTGCTGACAGCTTTATTGCCTGTGGCTCAGATTTCTTTAGTAGCAACAATTTTGAGTATGATTCCCTGGATAATTCCAGATAAGCAGATTGAAAATTATGTTAATAAAAATTAAACCATCTATCGCCAAAAAAGTGACCAAACACAGCATTGAGCCACTTTTTTTATTGAAAGATAAATAAATTGTGTTAAGATGAAATATAGGGAGAAAAAGCATGATCAGAAAAATGAATCCTGAAGATTTACAAAAAGTTGTAGAGCTGTGGCTGAGAGTTAATATTGCTAATCATCGGTTCATCAAGCGTGAGTACTGGTTGAAGCAAGCTGCAGCTGTTGAAGAAGCCATGAAAGATGCTGACATATATGTTTACGAAGAAAACCAAAAGATTATTGCTTTTGTTGGTTTGATTGACCAATATATTGCAGGTATTTTTGTGAGCAACAGTAAGCAGTCTAAAGGTATAGGTAAAGCACTTTTAGAGTATATCAAAGCTTCAAGTCCAACACTCTCTTTAAAAGTTTACCAGAAAAATGAAGGCGCTCTTCGTTTCTATCAAAGAGAAGGTTTTAAAATAGTGTCTGAAGGATTAGATGAAGATAATAATGAAAAAGAGTTTTTAATGACTTGGAAATAAAAAAGAACCATATTTTGGTTCTTTTTTTATTTTCAATCAGTTGTTATAAAACTCAGGTAAGATGAACTGGTTATTATTTTCAAATTGTAAAGCTAAACTGAGCAGCAATACTTCCGAGTTTTTCTTGCCCCAGAGTTGGATGCCTTGTGGTAAATGTGTCTCCTCTTCCAAGTAGATTGGAAGTGACAAGGCAGGCTGTCCGGTGAGGTTACTGATAAAGTTGTAAGGTGTGAAAGCTAAGGAATTTTCAAATGCTTGCTCTATTGTTTCGATTTGCTCTGAGAAGTCATATAACTCCATGTGTTTCATTTTTTCCGTAATATTAGGATGGATGAGTTCTTCGTCAATTTTGGGCGCTGTTTTGGCTGTTGTCGGCGTTAAGAAGAGGTCAAAATTTTTAAAAATTTCTTCATCCAATGTGGCACAAGCGCTGTCCCACTGATTCAAAGCTTGAATATAAGAAGCAGCATCTGCATTGCGACCAGCTTCTAACAAGGCATAGGTTAGTGGCTCTACATCACTGTTAATTATCTTGCGGTCATTAGCAATTTCCCAAGGCTTAAGCATAGCATATGTTTCAGCAGCATTCATTTGATAATATGTTTGAATCAAAGGGCGTGCATCAAAAGGAAAAGCAACCTCTGTCAGTTGATGACCTTGAGCTTTGAGAAAATCCACGGCTTTTTGAAGGGCGGCCTTAGAAGTCTCCGAAAGCGTTATTCCAGATACCGGTGATTCAAAGGAATAAGCAATGTTTAAAGCTTTGTCTGGTTCCGCGAGATGATGCAGTGTCTTCTTATCTAATAACTCTGTTTGATAGGGATCGGCTTCTTGTTTAAGTTGCATTTCGGCCACAAAACTTGCGGTATCACGCACGGAAACAGTCAGAGCTCCTGTAGTTGCTGCGCCCTGCCAACCTCGGTAGTTTCCTGGGCCCTGTGGCATAAGACCTCGGGTCATTTTTAAACCAATAAGACCTGAAAAAGAAGCAGGAATACGTATAGAGCCGCCACCGTCAGAGGCGCCAGCCATGGGAAAGATACCAGACGCTACAGCAGAAGCAGCACCACCAGAAGACCCGCCAGAGTAATAAGCGGTATTCCAAACATTACGTGTGTCCCCATAAAGAGCTGAGTCCGTAATGTTTTTAAAACCAAATTCGGGAGAATTTGTTTGTCCAAAAGGCGTTAAACCAGCTTCAAGAGCGGCTCTAACAAAGTTATCGTCGGAGTGGGCAATGCTGTCCTCAAACAATTTTGAACTCGAAGTTGACGGAAGGCCTGTATGATCTTGCCCTAACATTTTTAAGGGGAAAGGGATACCTGCGAAATACCCGTGCTGTGTTTTTGGGAGATCAGATTGAGCCTGATTCATGTCGTAAGTAACGATAGCATTGTATTGTGGGTTGAGTTCTTCAAGTTTTTTTTGAGTATTTTTGAGTAATTCAGCATTACTGATCTGGCCAGAACGTACTTTTTCTGCCCAATATGTAGCGTCTTTAATCTTTACCATCTTTCATATCTTCCTCTCTAGGAGTGAAATCGCCACCGAGGTATTTTTCAGAAAGCTTTGTCATTGTGCCATTCTTTTGAAGTTTTACCAAGGCCTTGTCGACTTTTTGTTGGAGATCTTTGTCTTCTTTTTCCTTACCAAAAATGAAATAGCTAAATCCTGTGTGTTTATCTGTCTCGCCTAAATCAATCGGCTCGACCTTTAAGTCATAAGCGTGTTGTTGGATGATTTGTGTAAGTGAAATTTGATCGTAAATCACAAAGTCACTCTTGCCTGAGTCGACATCAGCAACATAAGATGTCAACGGATAGCTGGCATCCATGTACTTTAAATTCATTGCTTTATCAGGGTTTTCCTTGTTCCAGTTTTCAAGCATTGTTGCAACTTGCACACCAGATAGAACCTCGGTTGTTTTACCCGCTAAATCATTTAATGATTTGACTTGCAAGTCAGGTTTAACTGCTACTGATGTTGCGGACTTGGATAGAGGAAGTGAGTAGTTGTATTTTTCTGAACGCTCGGGTGTCCAAGAAAGAGCATTTGCGGCCATTTGGAAACGTCCATTATCAATACCAGAAAGTACGGAATTAAAATCAATCACTTGAAATTTTAATTTATACTCAGGGAGCTCTTTGAAAACAGCACGTGCAAGCTCAACATCGTAACCAGTCAACTTATCGTCTTCCATGTAGGTATTCGGTTTTGAGTTCGCATTTGTAGCTACGATAATTTCTTTAGGCTCAGGCTTAACGTTTTCTTTTTTGCTGCAAGCGGTCAAAACCCCAAAAGAAGTGAGAGAAAATAAGGCTAGACCTAAAACTAATTTTTTATTCATTTATATATAATATGGGTTTTTGCAAACCCTTCCTTTCTGTATATTTTTATTTTAGCAAATTTTAAAAATTCAGAAGCTTTTTATGTTTACAAATTTTTGGTATGATCAAAAAGAGCAACAGAATAAGATAGAGGAGAGAGAAAATGGTAAAACATATCTTTACATCGCAAATTAATTGGCAAGGTGGACGTAATGATGTCGGAAAACTGGAGACAGGCGCTTTACAAGAGGAAATTTCGATTCCATCTGTGATGGATGGTCCAGGTGTGGGAACTAATCCAGATGAAATGCTTTTAGGCGCCGCGAGTACTTGCTATACGATTACATTGGCAGCTTTACTTGAACGCAATGAAATTACAGTGCTTGATTTTAAGGTTGAATCTGAAGCTACAGTGAATATTGAAAAAGGAGTTTTTACCTACGAAAAGATTATACATAACCTATATTTGAAAATAGATGAGCATGCAGATTACGATAAGGCTTATCGTCTGGCTCAATATGCTGAAAGTTCTTGTATGATTTCTAGAGCATTACAAGGTAATGTTCAGATTAAGGCTAACATCCAGTTAGAAAAGGAAAAAGTAGAATAAATACAAAGTCCCATTTTTATTTTGATGAGGGGTAAGTACTTACGTGATATAATAGCAGTAAAAGTTTCAAAAAAATCAATTCGAGAAAAAATAGAAATCTGGAAATAAAAATGACGATTGCTTATTATAAAATACTCTCAAGCTCACAAGTAAGACCTTATCTTTTTCAAGCACGTTTTGGTTTAGAAAGAGAAGGACACCGTGTTGATTCGGTGGGACATTTAAGTGGATTAAATCATCCACCAGCTCTTGGTTCCCGAAATTTCCACCCCTATCTTCAAACAGATTTTTCAGAAACACAGCTGGAAGCTATTACGCCTGTTTTTGAAGAGTCAAAACATGCTTTGCAATTTATGGAAGCACTTCATGATGTGATGATTCGCTCTCTTGAGCAAGGAGAACTTCTCTGGTCCCAATCCATGCCCCCTGCTCTACCGGAAAACGAGTCAGATATCCGTCTTGCCAATCTAGAAAAAAAAGAAGATGTCCTTTATCGTGAAGGATTAGCAGAAAAATATGGCAAAAGAAAGCAAATGGTGTCAGGCATCCACTATAACTTTGAGTTTGGCAAGGATTTGCTGCAAGCAATGTGGAAGCAACAGCAAATGGTAGACTTTCAAACTTTCAAGTCTGAAATTTACATGAAACTCTCACGGCAATATTTGCGTTATATGTGGCTCATTACTTATTGTTTAGGAGGTTCTCCGCGAGCTAATGCTGGCTTTTTCACTGATAAATCAGAAAAGCCAAAGGAACCAGTACGTTCTATTAGAAATTCAAAATTTGGTTATCGGAACACGTCTGATATTTTTGTAAGTTATCGAAATCTCGAACAATATTATGAAGACTTGCATACTTATGTTAAAACAGGGGCGCTTTCTGAAATGAAGGAATTTTATTCTGCTGTACGCTTACGTGGTGGAAAGCGTGCAGAAGAGTTGCTTGACGTCGGTGTTCAGTATGTTGAATTTCGCAATTTTGACTTGAATCCCTTTGTGCGTGTAGGGATGGATGAGGATACCGCTCGATTTATTCACCTTTTTGCTCTTTATCTGATATACAAAGAGGAAGAAGGGGCACCAGAGGCTGCTCAGCGATTAGGTTATGAAATAAATGATGCAGTTGCTTTAGAAAACTCTTTAGAAAAAACAGCTTATTTTAATGAAGGCAAGGTCTTTTTCGCTCAGATGCGTACTTTCGCCCAAAACTTAGACTTTTCCAAAGATGATTTGGCGCTGATTGATAAATTTGCTCAAATGTTGGAAAAGCCTGAAACAACAATAGCTGGACAGATGGAGTTGGCTTACCGTCAAAACAAAACATTTGCCTTGGACTTGTCTCGCCAGTACCGTCAACAATCCTATAAACGTCCATTTCAGTTGGCAGGTTTCACTCATCTGGAACTTTCGACGCAAAATTTACTTTTTGATGCTATTCAAAAAGGCTTAAAAGTTGAAGTTTTAGATGCACAAGACCAGATGATTGCTTTAAGTTATAAATCTCATACAGAAATTATCGAAAAAGGGAATATGACTTCGAAAGATTCCATGGTCGCTTATGCCATTATGGAAAATAAAGTGGTCACGAAAAAGCTGCTCGGTCGGGCACATTTAAAAACCCCGCAAGGGCAGGAATTTAGCGATTTAGAAACTGCGCAAGCAGCCTTTCCGCTATTTGAAACGACTTCAATAGTTGTCAAACCTAAATCAACAAATTATGGCTTAGGAATTTCTATATTTAAGCAACCTGCGACTCAAGAACAGTTTTATAAAGCGCTAGAAATTGCTTTCCAAGAAGATAAAGAAGTTCTTGTTGAACGATTTGTTTCTGGTACCGAATACCGTTTCTTTGTGCTGGATGGCAAGACGAGGGCTGTTCTTCGCCGCGATGCCGCACATGTTATCGGTGATGGAGTGTCCACGATCAGCCAACTAGTTGCACAGAAAAATGAGAGTCCGTTACGCGGTCAGGATCATCGTTTCCCCTTGGAAAAAATCCAGATTACTGCCACCGAAAAACTTATGCTGGACGTCCAAGGTTATACGGAACAGAGTATACCTGAAAAAGACGTAAAGGTAAACCTCCGAGAAAATTCTAATGTGTCGACAGGTGGAGACTCTATCGATGTCACGGATGAGATGCCTGAAATCTATAAGAACATTGCTGAAAAAGCTGCCGAAGCTCTGCAAGTCAAGATTACTGGAGTGGATATATTGATTGAAGACTACAATGATATGTCGGGTGAAAAGTACAGTATTATTGAAGCTAACTTTAATCCTGCTATGCTTTTCCATCTTTATCCTCTTAAGGGAAAAGGCCGTCGAGTTACCATGGATGTTCTGTGCTTCCTATTTCCAGAAATATTTATCTAATAAATCCCTCTTGTTATAAGAGAGATTTTATTTATTGTACGGTATTTAGGAACATTTGATACGAAAAAGTTGATAATAAATTTATACTTTTTTATTTTTGTGCAGAATATGATAGAATAGACTTAACAAATAGAATAGGATAAAAAGGCGGTTTCAAATTTTTGAATCTGTCTTTTTATCGGGTATTGGGGTAGAGTTATGAAAAACAAACAATGGATGATTAACCTAGCAATTTCAAACTTATTGCTTGTGTTCTTAGGTGTAGGTCTCGTTATTCCTGTTTTGCCACAACTGAAAGAGCAAATGCATTTTTCGGGAACAACAATGGGAATGATGATATCGATTTTTGCTATTGCCCAACTGATTGCCTCACCAATAGCTGGGCATTTATCGGATAAAGTGGGACGAAAAAAACTCATCGCTTTGGGTATGATTATTTTCGCTTTTTCTGAACTTTTATTTGGTTTGGCACAAGTAAAAGCTCTTTTTTACGTTTCACGCGCTTTGGGTGGTATTGCAGCAGCTTTATTGATGCCTTCTGTTACAGCATATGTTGCGGATCTGACAACCTTAGGCGAACGTGCCAAAGCCATGGGTAAAGTCTCTGCCGCAATTAGTGGTGGCTTTATCATCGGTCCTGGTGTCGGAGGATTTTTAGCAACTTTTGGTATACGGGTTCCTTTTTTTGTGGCTGCACTTTTAGCATTTATCGGATTTATTTTGAGTATGACTGTGTTAAAAGAGCCAGAAAAAACAATGGATATTAATCCAGACACTCCAAAAGCATCTTTCTTGGATATTCTCAAAAATCCAATGTTCACATCACTGTTTGTCGTTATTTTAATTTCTTCGTTTGGTCTGCAAGCCTTCGAATCTATTTATAGCATCATGGCGACAATCAATTTTGGCTTTACTACAAGTGAAATTGCTCTTGTAATTACAGTAAGTGGTATTATTGCCCTTTTCTTCCAACTCTTCCTGTTCGACTGGATTGTTGGAAAGATTGGTGAAATGCATTTGATTCATTTGACCTTCTTTGCAAGTGCGCTCTTTATTGCTATTATTGCTTTCACAGGTAATCGCATCACCGTTGCTATTTCTACATTTGTTGTCTTCCTCGCTTTTGATTTATTTAGACCGGCAGTAACAACTTACTTGTCAAAACACGCAGGTGATCAACAAGGAGCAATCAATGGATTGAATTCAACCTTTACAAGTTTTGGTAATATTTTAGGTCCATTGGCTGCTGGAGTGATGTTTGATATCAATCATTTCTTCCCTTACTATATCTCTGCGATTATCTTGTTTGGTACGGGGGTGTTATCAATGCTTATGAACCGTAAATCTAAAAAAGTGAAAATCTAAAAAAGAGTTCCTTAGGGAACTCTTTTTTATTTACCACTTACAAGGGTTACCAAGTAAAGTAACGAATTAATTTGAAAATACCCAGGACGAGTACAACTACACCGAGAAGGGTCCAAAGAGCCATAGCACCCCACAAAGGTGTGAGTAAGAGCATGAAGCCTGCAATGACACTGAGGAGTCCTGAAAGAATTGTCCAAGGCTTAGATGGAGAATATGGAACGAATCCAAAGGAAACAAATCCTTCAGTAATCCATGTGAAACCAACTAAAATACCAATGATAATGAACAAAGTAGCTGTTGCAGCTGCCAAGTTAATCAAAGAGAAAATTCCCGCAACCAAGTAGACCGTACCTAAAAGAAGGTGCCCAAAGCGTGACCATGGATTTTCATTCATCAAGGCAAAGATAGAAACAAGATAAGAAATCCCGATTAAAATAAAGGAAATCCCAATCAAAACTGTCCCAACTTGTGCTGTACGCCCAGGCCAAAACAAGATGAGTAATCCAATAAGTGCGGAGATAAGACCATTAATTCCGACGTTGTTACGTAATTTTTTCGAAAAGTTTTCAGAAAACATATTCAATACCCCTTTCTTTTCTGATAATTTAATTATAACTTATTTTGGAAAGAAGTGCCCGTAATTCATTTGCTTAGTTATTATAATTGACTTTCTGAAAAAGGACATTTATACTTAAGGTAAAATGAGAAACGAAGGAGAAAAAAATGCAAATATCAAGTCGCTTTACGATTGCACTTCATATTTTTGCCTGTATCCATACTTTTGAGGGAGAGCACAAGATTACGAGTGATTTTTTGGCCACAAGTATTAATGTAAATCCCGTAATTATTCGAAGAGTGTTACAGCAGCTAAAAGCTAATGAATTGGTGCATGTTGTGCGCGGAAGCGGTGGGGCTGCAATCGCTAAACCAGTCGAAGATATTAGTCTATTCGATATTTATAATGCAGTTGAAGTCATTAATAAAAAGGGGTTGTTCCATTTTCATGAACATCCTAGTCCAGACTGTTCTGTTGGGAAAAATATCCATCAGGTGCTTGATGGTAAGCTTGATTTAATTCAAAAAGCAATGGAAGACCAAATGAAAGTGATGAGCTTACAGGAAGTAATCACTGATATTGATCATTATGTCACGATAAATCCTTAAGAAACCAAATCGTTGACATTTACTCAAGGCTTATGTAAAATTAGTTGTAACAATAATTATTACAACAAAAAAGACATTGGAGGTCTAATATGAAAATAGCAGTAGTAGCAGCAAATGGTAAAGCCGGTCGCCTTATTGTGCAAGAAGCAGTAGATAGAGGCTTGGATGTCACAGCAATTGTTCGAGGTGAAAACAAAACAGTAGCTCCGTCTTCTATCCAGAAAGATTTGTTTGATTTAACTAAAGAAGACATCAAGGATTTTGATGTTATTATTGATGCTTTTGGAACATGGGCAGAAGATAGCTTGGAGCAACATACTACTTCAATCCAACATCTTGCTGATCTTATTGAAGGCACAGACAAGCGTTTGTTGGTTGTAGGTGGTGCTGGAAGTCTTTATCTTAATCCAGAACATGATTTAGCACTTTATCAATCAGAAGGTTTCCCAGATGCTTTCAAACCATTGGCTACAGCTATGTCTGATTCATTGGCTGCCTTGAGAAAACGTCATGATGTCAAATGGACTTATTTAAGTCCTGCCGCAGATTTCCAAGCGGATGGTGAAAAAACGGGAGACTATGTTATTGCAGGTGAAGAATTTACGCTTAATGACAAAGGAGAAAGTGTGATCAGCTATGCAGACTATGCGAAAGCGATGATTAACATTGCACTAGAAGGAAATTATGTCGGACAACGTATCAGCGTTTTCCAAAAATAGTAAAAATAAGAGGGATTTTCTTGAGAAAATCCCTCTTATTTTTATACGTAAATTAATGAGCAAATAGTTTGACCTTTACTGACCAAAAGAGTATAATTAAGAGGTAGTAAGAAAAATGAGAAAAATACTACATTACTATGAAATGAATCGAGGTGCATTATGGACATCGGAAAAATGACAACAAGTATGCAAAAATCGCTTTATGAAGCGCAACAAATTGCGCAGACTCGCCATCATCAAGCGATTGAAATTCCACATTTATGGCGAATATTTGTGCAACCGAACAGTTTTGCCTTTAATTTTTACAAAGATTCAGAAATTAATATTGAAGAATTTACAAAAATTATTGAAAAAGAAATAGACAAGATTTCTTCTGTTGAAGGTAGCAATATTACCTATGGTCAAAATATTAGTGCAGATCTTTTTACTCTGTTTAATGCAGCAGATAAGATTGCTAAAGATATGGGGGATGAGTACCTCTCAACTGAAATTGTACTCTTGGCCCTTTTGGAGTTAAAGAAAAACCCTTTAACAGAATATCTTGTTAGCCATGGAATGAATAAAGAAAAAACGAAATTAGCAATTGAAAACCTACGAGGAGGTGATAAAGTGACAAACCAAAATGCTGAAGATACATATAAAGCACTTGAAAAATACGGCGTCGACCTTGTTGCTCAAGTGAAATCAGGAAAACAAGATCCTGTAATTGGACGTGATGAAGAAATTCGTGATATTATCCGTGTCTTGTCACGTAAAACAAAAAATAACCCGGTTCTGATTGGTGAGCCTGGTGTAGGTAAAACAGCCATTGTTGAAGGTCTTGCGCAACGTATTGTCCGTAAAGATGTACCTGAAAATTTAAAAGATAAAACAGTATTCTCTTTGGATATGGGTGCACTTATTGCGGGTGCTAAGTACCGTGGTGAGTTTGAAGAACGTCTGAAAGCCGTACTGAATGAAGTTAAAAAGTCTGACGGACAAATTATTCTCTTTATCGATGAGTTGCACACGATCGTCGGGGCTGGTAAAACAGAAGGTTCAATGGATGCTGGTAATCTTTTGAAACCAATGCTTGCACGTGGTGAATTGCATTTAATTGGTGCAACAACTTTGGATGAATACCGTAAATATATGGAAACAGATAAAGCTTTGGAACGTCGTTTCCAAAAAGTACTAGTTACTGAACCAACAGTTGAAGATACTATTTCCATTCTGCGTGGTTTGAAAGAACGTTTTGAAATTCACCACGGTGTAACCATCCACGATAACGCATTGGTTGCAGCAGCGACGCTTTCTGACCGTTATATTACAGACCGCTTCTTGCCAGATAAAGCGATTGACTTGGTCGATGAAGCTAGCGCAACAATCCGTGTTGAAATGAATTCTCTGCCAACAGAACTCGACCAAGCAAACCGCCGTTTGATGCAGTTGGAAATTGAAGAAGCAGCGCTCAAAAAAGAACATGATGATGCTTCGAAGAAACGTTTAAATATTATTCGTGAAGAAATCGCAGAACTTCGTGAAGAAAACAATCAACTTAAAGCCCAATGGGAAGCTGAAAAGAAAGAAGTAGGCAATATTTCTGATAAACGGAATGAACTAGAACGTGCACGCCATGAATTAGAAGAAGCACAAAATGAAGGTGACTTTGAAAAAGCTGCAGCTTTGCGTTACGGTAAAATTCCAGAAATTGAACAATCACTGAAAGAGCTTGAAAGCAAAGCAAAATCAGATGATCTTAGTCTTGTTCAAGAATCTGTTACTGAAGAACAAATCGCGGAAGTTGTGGGTCGTATGACAGGTATCCCTGTGACAAAACTGGTAGAAGGTGAACGTGAAAAACTCCTTCATTTGCCAGAGACACTCCATCAACGTGTGGTCGGGCAAGATGAAGCGGTCGAAGCTGTGTCTGATGCTATTATTCGCGCCCGCGCAGGTATTCAAGACCCTAACCGTCCTTTAGGTTCCTTCCTTTTCTTAGGTCCTACAGGTGTAGGTAAGACTGAGTTGGCTAAAGCATTGGCTGAAAATCTGTTTGATTCCGAAGAACATATGGTTCGTATTGACATGAGTGAATACATGGAAAAACATAGTGTATCACGTCTTGTCGGAGCTCCTCCAGGATATGTTGGTTATGATGAAGGTGGTCAACTGACTGAAGCTGTACGTCGTAACCCATATACGATTATTTTATTGGATGAAATTGAAAAAGCACATCCAGACGTCTTCAACATCCTGTTGCAAGTCTTGGATGATGGTCGTTTGACAGATTCAAAAGGTGTTTTGGTCGACTTCAAGAATACTGTTTTGATTATGACGTCAAATGTTGGCTCACAATATTTGCTGGATAATGTCGATGATCAAGGTGAAATTTCGGAAGAAACTACCGAAGAAGTAATGAAACAATTGCGGATGCACTTCAAACCAGAGTTCCTCAACCGTATTGATGATACTATTCTCTTCAAACCACTGTCACTGAATAATATTAAAAATATTATCGTGAAGATGACTGGCCAATTGACACAACGCCTTGAAGAAATGTCTGTGGAACTGGAACTCAGTGAAGAAGTCAAAGCATGGATTGCAGAAAATGCTTATGAACCTGCTTATGGCGCACGTCCATTAAAACGTTATTTGACAAAAGTTATTGAAAATCCACTTGCTAAGTTGATTATTGCAGGCAAGATTCCGCCAAAAACGAAAGTTATTGTCAAACTTGTCGACAATAAAATTAATTTTGATATCTTACCTATTGAAGAATAATTGAAGAAAAACAGAAATGCCCGTATTCTTTCGGGCTTTTTGTATATAAAAATAGTATTTTGTCGCAATTTACAGATAATTCTTGACAACTTATAGCTTTTAGATGTAAAATATAAGCACGATACATAGGAGGAGTCAATCATGGAAAAAACTTTCTTTATTATTAAACCTGACGGCGTACAAAGCGGTCTTATAGGTGAAATATTGAAACGAATCGAGCAGCGTGGTTTTCAGCTAGAAAAGCTAGAACTTCGCTCTGCTCCAAATGGAGACTTGATTGACAAGCATTACGAAGCCTTAGTTGATAAAGATTTTTATCCTAATATTCGTAATTATATGACTTCTGGACCAGTGGTTATTGGTGTAATATCTGGTGTTGAAGTTATTTCTTGCTGGCGCACAATGATGGGGACAACTAACCCTACTCAAGCTCAACCAGGGACTATTCGTGGAGATTTTGCTCAAGCACCTGAAAAAGGTAAAGCCATTAAAAATATTGTCCATGGATCAGACTCACCGGAATCTGCAGAGCGAGAAATAGCGCTTTGGTTTTCATAAACAGACATAATAGCAAGGACAAAGGCTTTCCTAGGAAGTTTGAGCGATAGCTCCAAACACTAAAGGGAAGTCTTTTTTGTTTGCTATTTTATTAAAGGAGGAAAAAAGGAGGAAAATATGAAAGAATTTTGGGGACTTCATCCGACCATTAAAATTAGGTTGGTAATGAATTTTTTAGGAGCACTTTGCTTTAGTACAGTGGGTGGTTCCATGACGATTTACTATAATAAGTATATGGGTGCTGGTATAACAGGCCTCTTGCTTATTGTGAGCTCTATTATGGTTTTTTTGGTTGGGCTTTACGCGGGACATTTGACAGACTTACGAGGGCGACGACCTGTCATGCTTTTTTCAACCGCAATTACTGCAGTTGGCGCAGCACTTGCAACCTTCTCTAATTCAGCATTTTATTTTAATCCTTGGGCAACCTTTTTCGGATTTTTAATCGTAAATTTTGGTTTCGGTTTTTTTAATACAGCCAGTCAAGCGATGATTGTGGACTTAACAACAAGTGAAAACCGGAGAACAGTCTACAGTATTCAATACTGGATTATCAATTTTGCTATTATGATTGGCTCAGGTCTTTCTGGCTGGTTTTTCCGTGATTATTTGGTCTGGCTTTTGCTGGTCATCACTATTGAAGAAATTCTGAGTTTTGTCGTTGTCTTGTTTTGGATTGACGAGTCTTTTGACCCACAACAAGAGCATCAAAAAAAAGCACCAAATATTATAAAAGCTTATTTCTTTGTGGCTAAAGATAGCATCTTTATGTCTTATTTATTTGCTTCGGTTTTTATTGCGATGATTTTTAATCAAATTGACTATTACTTGCCAGTACATCTAAGTGACAGTTTCTCAACAACACGCATTTTAGGGTTGGAACTTTATGGTCAACGGATGTTGACACTATTCCTATTGATTAATACCTTGATTATCGTACTCTTTATGAGTAAAATGAATCAACTGACTAAAAATTGGTCGCGTAGTACAGGGATTACATTAGGAATTTTTCTCCAAGGTTTAGGTTTTATTATTGCCTTTTTAGGTCATAATTTAAGCTGGGAAGTTACAGCAGCAGTAGTTGCTACTTTGGGCGAAATGATTCTCGTACCTTTCTCTCAAGCTTTGAGAGCCGACCTGATGGAAGGTGATCATGTTGGGACTTATACGGGAGCCTTTTCAGTGACTCAGCCAGTCGCTTCCGTACTCTCAGGTGTTTTGGTTTCGCTGTCAGCACTCTATGGGAATATTGGCATGGCTATATTTATGGGAATAATTATCCTTTTAAGTATCCTCCCCTCTCTGCGGGCTATTCGAATGCATGAAGCCTCATAGAATTTTAAAACTGTCCATGTTATAATAAAAAATAAGGAGTAAGAATAATGTCAGAAGGAATTATTGCTCAAAAAATTGTTTCTACCCATGTAAATGCATAAAATAAAATTTACATGGGAGAATAACAAGTGAAAGAAAACAAATATAATAATCAAGAATTTTTTTCAAAATATGCTCAAATGGAGCGTTCCAAATCAGGGTTAGAAGCTGCTGGGGAGTGGTCAGAGCTACGAAATATTTTACCTGATTTTCATAACAAAAAAGTTTTGGACCTTGGCTGTGGATATGGTTGGCACTGCAAATATGCTGTTGACAATGGAGCATCTTATGTCTTAGGCACAGATATTTCGAGTAAAATGCTGGAAAGAGCGACAAGTAAAAACTCAGATGAGAAAATAACTTATCAATGCATCGCTATGGAGGACTTATGTCTTGAACCGGATTCTTTTGATGTGGTTCTGAGCTCACTAGCCTTACATTACATTGAAGATTTGTCCTTGCTTTTTTCCAACATATATATGTGCTTAACTACGGGCGGTCAGTTTGTATTTTCCGTAGAGCATCCTCTTTTTACTGCATCTGGCCTGCAAGACTGGATTTATGATGCAAAAGGAAAAAAAGAGCACTTTCCTGTAGACAATTATTTCTACGAGGGAAAACGTAAAGTGTCTTTCTTAGGAGAAAAAGTAACTAAATATCATCGAACTTTAACCACCTACCTCAACACATTGCTACAACTTGGTTTTGAACTTCAACATGTGATTGAACCTCAGCCACCTGAACAAATGCTTGTACTTGAAGAAATGCGAGATGAGCTGAGACGTCCGATGATGTTGATTGTTTCTGCAAGGAAAAAATAAAGAAAAGCTAGGAATAATTATTCCTAGCTTTTGATTTTTACATAGGAGTATTGTTTGTATGACTGTGTATGTGGTATACTAAAGAAATAGAAAAAATTAGAAAAGGTGTTTTATGTCAGCCGTTAGTTTCATAGCTGTAATGTTGATTGGGGTCATTGTAGCAAATGTAATCAAAGAATTTTTCCCCAAAATATCTGAAACCTTTATTTTGATCGGAGTAGGGATTATTCTGAGCTTCTTACCAGAGTTTAGGCATTTTGAGTTAGAGCCAGAGTTTTTCATGATGCTAATTATTGCACCTTTAATGTTTAATGAAGGCAGTAAAACATCTTTGAAAGAAGTGAGAAAAAATTTCAGAGGAATATTTTTTCTCTCCATTACTTTAGCCGTTGTAACTGTACTCTTTGTTGCAGCATTGACCACAAATATTATGGGCAGTTGGATTTTCCCCTTGGCAATTTGTTTTGCTGCTATTGTTACACCGACGGACTCTGTTGCTGTTAAATCTATTATTGCGGGTAAAAAAATGCCCCAAGGTGTAAATGAAGCTGTCGAGTTTGAATCTCTTTTCAATGATGCATCAGGTTTGGTACTCTTGAGTTTGGGCCTTTCGGTGCTGGAAAGTGGCCATTTTAGTATTTGGAGTGGACTTGGTCAGTTTGCTTTTGTTTCTGTCGGTGGGATACTTATTGGACTAATTGTCGGGACTTTCTTAGTTCGTATTCGCATTGCGATTAATCTTCGGGCGACAAATCCAGAAGCAACGATTATTCCAATTTCTATTTTAACGCCTTTTGCTCTTTATTTGCTTGCTGAGCATTTTGGTACCTCTGGAGTACTTGCAGTTGTCGCTGCAGGATTAATCCATAATTTTGAAGGCGACATGCTTAAACTTACGTCGACCAATGTTCAACTTACCAATAATACCATCTGGGAAATACTGAGTGGAATCCTCAACAATTTTGTCTTTATTTTGCTAGGAGTAAGTCTTTTTGGTATTTGGGATATCTTTAAATCATTGGGCTTCAAGGAAGCTGTAATTCTCTTCTTTATCAGTGCTTTGGTTTACGTCCTCATGTTATTTATTCGGAAATTCTGGACCAATCAAAGAGGTAATCGCTCCATCGAACATTTCTTCTCAAACGATAAGAAAGAACGCAGTAAAGACTCCACTATCTTTGCTCTGTCTGGCGCACATGGAACAATGACATTGGCAATGGCCTTCTCTTTACCGGTGGATACTGCTATTTTGAGTACTGAAAATAGGGAAATTATTATTAGCATGGCAACGATTGTCATTTTGCTTAGTCTTATTGTGCCAACCTTCACCTTACCCAAATTTTTGTCACCCATGAAGGATGCAAGCTTAGACGATATTGATAGTGTTCGAAATGATATGGTCGACTACGCTATTTTACATATGATGCAAGTGATAGAGGATAGTAAGGTTCGTAGCAGCTTAACAAAACAATTGCAGTCACAAAAAGGCTTACAAATTCCAGATCATAATAAAAGCAGTCAGCTCTTAGAAAAGACTGTAACTTGGCAGGAAACATTGTTAGAAAGTTCCGATATTCAAGAGAATTTTTCACCGAAAGCGATTGACTACTTCCAAATTTACTTGGAAAATAGTAGCAAGCGTGCGATGAGTAAAAAAATAAGAAGACTTTTTTCAAGAAGAAGACAATTACGCAGAGCTGACCAAAGTGAAATGCAAGAATTCATGGCCCTAAGAAATGATCTGGGACGTCTAGAAGATATCCTTTATGAGGCTACAATGGAAAAATTAAACCGTCTTGAGAGAGAACGATTTGAGAAGAAAATTACTGACTTTAGCGATATTGAGGAAGTGAGACGCGTCTTTGAAAATAGACATTATCGAATCCGTAATGAAATTCAGGAAGAAACAATCGTGCCTAATGAATTGCTTATTGAAGCTTTCCAACTTGAATACCAATATGTGCTAGATCAAGCTAAATCGGAAGCAATCTCGAAAGAGACAAGCAACAAGCTCTTTAAAGAAATTAATAACGCACAAGTTTTACAACTACAAAATCAATAAAAAAGCCGTAAGGCTTTTTTATAATAACTTTCGCTTAAGAAAAGTACTGTAAAATATAAAATAATGTCTAAACTGAAAACGTCCTATTGACAGACGACCATTTATAAATTGCTCACAGATAAGGGGGGATTATGGTTTCCAGAAGCTCAAAAAGAAACAAAAAAGGGTTTTTAAGAAAACTACTTGGTTTTCTTGCAGGACTTATTATTGTACTTACGCTTTTTGTCGGAGGTCTTGTTTTGCTAGGGCGTTATGCGATCGCCAATAATACGGATAATCTTCTATCGAAAATTATTCCTTACTCAGAAAGCTTGACTGATGCTTCTGGAAATATTGTTCCGGCAAGTCCTGATGATATTGTCTCTACACTGAATCAAAATGCTAGTAATATCGTGAGTCGTTCGCAAGGCTTTATTGATTCGGCCCAAGCCACAACAGATGGACAGACGTTAAAATATACAGTAAAGTCCTCTAAAATGAATGGCTTTCTATCTCACAGTATCTTAGCAACAAATGGTGATCAGATAGAAAAAGTTGCCGATAAAGTTTTGGAATCAATGAAAGCTTCTGGGGTAAATCAACCTCAACTCGTGGTAAATCTTACAGATGACCAAGGGAAAACAATTCAAACTATTAGTTACAAATGAAAAAATCAAAAAGTTTCTTGACCTGAGCAAGAGGCTTTTTGTTCTATTAAATTTTATGTTATAATGAGAAAAAATGAGAAAGTAGGCCCAAATTTATGGAATATCAATTGAGCTCAACATCTGCTTTTCCGCTTGTACATGTTAGCTTGCAAGACAAGGAAGAAATTCAGATTGAATCAGGAGCAATGGTTTATCATAACCCTTCAGTCACACTTGAAGGAAAGATGAACAGCAATGGAAAAGGTGGGATTGGTGGTGCCTTAAAAGCTCTGGGACGTTCAATAACAAGTGGCGAAAGTTTCTTTATCACGAAGGTTAAATCAAGCAGTGCTAATGGTCAAATTACTTTGGCTCCAGCTACTCCGGGTGCTGTAAAAGAACTTAGTATTGGTCAAGAACAATGGCGATTGAATACAGGTGCCTTTCTTGCAAGTGATGGCGATGTTCACTATACAATGGAACGACAAAAACTAAGTGGCGCTCTTCTTGGAGGAACTGGTGGTCTCTATGTGATGGAAACACAAGGAAGCGGCCGCATGTTAGTAAATGGCTATGGCGATATTGTGGAGATTGAATTAGACGGCACAGAGGAATATATCGTGGATAATCATCACGTTCTTGCTTGGAGTAAAACGCTTGATTATTCAATCGAAGTCGCTTCTGGAACTTTTGGTTTTAAAACTGGTGAGGGGCTCGTCAATAAATTTAAAGGGCGTGGAAAAATTATGATTCAAAGCCGTAATATGGAGGCTTTTGCCGAGTCAATCATTCCTTTCTTACCAAGTAATGGTTAAATAAAAAAAGCTATCGGTGATAGCTTTTTTTAGGTTTATGAATCAGATAGTTTTTGGTTAAGCAGCGAAAGTTTTCTATTGCCGCGGTAGAGCTCAAAGATGGTCCAAATGAGTAAGGCGATAACTAAAACAATAAGAAGAATTGCTGTCCCATCTGCAAGATAGGCAAGATTCTTAGGAAATAGGCTTTCAATTTGATCTGGTAGACCAATAAGATTAAGATAAGTTAACGCAATGACAGAGAACCAACCAAAGAATTGAACGATCCAATTATTTTTAAATTTGCCCATTTCATTTTTACTATTTGTCAGCATAAGTAAGGGAATAATCGAGAAGGGCAATGCAAATGCAAGAAAGACTTGTGAATTATTCATGAGGTTGTTAATGGCTTCGTGCTGTGCTTTTAAACTGTAGCCGCGTGTCATCGTAACACAAATCAAGACAGGAACGACAGAGAGTAAGCGCGTGATGAGACGACGTGCCCACATTGGCATCCGCATATGGATAAAACCTTCCATAATGATCTGTCCTGTTAAAGTCCCCGTGATTGTCGAATTTTGCCCAGAAGCCAGTAAAGCTACGGCAAATAAGGTAGATAAAGCACCTGTTTTAGCAACATCCGCAAGTACACCATTGCTTAATAAATCTGGTGTCGAAAGGGCATCGTAAAGGCCAAAAAATGAAGGGTCGTCAATGACACCTGTCTTAAATACAGCAACACCCATAATGAGCAAAAGCGAATTAACAACAAAAGCTAAACTCAATTGGATATTAGAATCCCAAGTTGAAAAACGAACAGCTCGAGCGATGTCTTTATCGTCATCGTGGTCAATTTTACGACTTTGTGAAATTGAAGAATGAAGATAGAGATTATGCGGCATAACAGTTGCTCCGATAATACCAAGTGCCCCTGTTAAAGGTGTCATTCCTGCAATAGAAGGAGAGGTAGCGAAGGTACGTGTATTTGGAATAAAACCTTCCACAATTCCTTTCCAATCGGGATTAGATAAGGCAACTTGATAGGTGAAAATAAATAAAATCACCAAAATTAGACAGACAACGAGTGCTTCAATCTTTCTAAAACCTACTTTTGTGAGAAGCAACAATAAAAAGACATCAAAAACCGTGATAAAGACTGCTAGAATAAGCGGAATATCGAAAAGTAAATAGAGGGCGATTGCTGCACCAATAACTTCTGCAATGTCTGTTGCCATAATTGCAAGTTCTGTAAGCACCCATAGGATGATTCCCAAAGTTTTGCTGGTTCGTGCACGGATAGCTTGGGCAAGGTCCATTTGGCTAACAATCCCGAGTTTTGCTGACATGTATTGCAGAAGCATGGCAATTAAGCTTGACATCAAAATAACAGAGATTAATAAATACTGAAAATTTTGCCCGCCTGTGATTGAGGTAGACCAGTTTCCTGGATCCATATAACCCACAGCCACTAAGGCTCCAGGTCCTGAATACGCAAGAAGTGTTCTAAAAAACCTGCCATCTTTTGGAACTTTTACTGTTCCATTAATCTCTTGAAGAGACTTTCCGTTTGTATGATAAATCAACTTATGGGGTTGATTTTTAAGATCATTCATTTTTACCTTCTCTAAGTTGAACCATGTTCAACATTGTTTTTTTAATATTACTGTTATATAAGAGAAAATGTTCAGATGTTCTCGCTTTCTAAAGCAGAAGCGACGGTTCCAGTTCTTTGCATAAGTAAGATATTTTCTTGTAAAAATGGCGGGATAACAGAAACCTGCCCATTATCTTCTTTGAGAATAATCGATCCATCCTGAAGTCGCTCAAGAATCCGAATAAAGTGCGGTATATTGATATCTAATTTTTCAAAGAAGTCTTGTGCTGTCTCAGTTACTGTTGTGATATAGTAACTCTTGTTTTCCTCCGCCTGATTGAGCGGAATTTCTACTTTATTTTTTTCCCAAAAAACTTCCGAAGGGATGGTTGACCCATGGGGATCAACAGCAGGATAATCTAATAAAGCATAGAGATATTCAACAAGTTTTGGTGAAGAGGCGTGTTCTAAATTTTCAGCCTCTTCATGAACTTCCTCTGTAGAATAACCAAGCTTGTCAACTAGGAAACTTTCCCAAACACGGTGACTTTTAATAATAAAGCGAGCTTGGGCATTGCCTTGCTCCGATAAATTCACGCCACGATAAGGCGCATAGTCCACGAGTTGTTTTTTTGCTAATCTTTTAATCATTTCAGTCGCACTAGGGGCTGCGACAGACAATTTTTTAGCGATAAGTTGTATACTGACAGCTGAATCATCTCCCGCGCGTTCTAAGGTATAAATAGCCTTAAGATAATCCTGCTCATTTTTCGTTAATTTTAACACCTGAGTTTCTCCTTATATTATAACACCAATATTATAGCACGTCCTTAATTATATTTCAATAAAATAAGGGTCGCCTAATGAAAGGGGCTATAGTATGAGATAAAAGCCACAAATTAAGGGATTTGTGGCTTTTATTATAGTTTTAGTTCTTTTTGAGATGGATATCAAGAGCAAACTTCGTTTGGTTACTAATAAAGTATGACTTAGAGAATTCAAAAGCATGCCCTTTTTGGTCATATGCTGTTTGCTCAATGACGAGCACAGGAGACTTGCAATCAATTTCCAGGTTTGTGCTCACTTCCTCGGTAGCTTGGTCGGCATAAATGACACGTTTAGCATCTACTAACTGTAGCTTAGCTTCCTGTCCTAGGTAGTCATAGACAGATCCTTCTAGAATTTCCTCTGTGATAGGAGCGATGTAACTTGGCATGACAACATGTTCAAAACTATAGGCTTTTCCATTCAAAATACGAAGACGTTTAAATTCATAAACTGGATCCGTTTTATTCAGAAGAAGGTGTTTTTGCTCTTCAGTTGATGGTAAGCGTGCATCAAAAAAGAGAATTTTACTTTTAATTTCTTGATCACGATGCGAATAAGTTACACCAATTGGTAAGTCTAAAGGCAGAAGTTCTGTTGTTTCTTCAACTCTTGGACGAATATAAGTTCCGGAGCCTTGTTTGCTAAAGATTAAGCCTTCGTTTTCGAGTAAGGTGAGGGATTTTTTTAAAGTAATACGTGACACATTATACTTTTCAGCAAAAAACTCTTGCGTAGGAAGAAGAGTCCCCGCACGATAATGATTAGTCAGTATATCACGTTTAATATCAGCGTAAATTTCACGGTATTTGTACAATTTGTATACCTCGATTTTTATGATTTGTGTATATATTATATAACATTTTATATAATTTGTCTACATTAATTTTATATTCATCTTTACAAATTTTAAAAAATTGTATATAATGAAAAACGGAAGCGGTTTCTTTTTGGTGGAAGTGGCTTCTAAAAAAAAGAAAAAGGAAGTGCGTATTATGAAAATTGATGTGCAGAAGTTTCAAGAACCATTACTAAAAGTATCTGCTTGGGTGGAGCGGAATACAATTTTACAAGCAATTAAAAATGCTTTCGTAAGGACAATACCGTTCACGGTTGTAGGTTCCTTCTCTAATCTTATCAAAATGCAGCTGGATGCCCTTATTAAAAACCAAGATATTCATAATGCTTTATTGACGAATATTAGTAATCTATTTGGTTATATTGGAAATGCTACTTTGGGCATTGTTGCGCTAATTGTGGTCTTTTCTTCAGCATATTCTTATGCTTTCGAGCTAAAAAGAAATGAAAAAAATAGTCAACTTAATCCAATAATTGCAACTTTGCTTGCTTTTGCAGCATATTTTGTGATGGTTCCTAATAATGTCAATTACTTGGATCCTAAAGCAGATATTATTGAAGGATTTTCAACATCATTTTTCAGCTATGAAGGGATGTTTACTGCCCTCATTGTTGGACTAATTGCTGTGGCTTTGTTTGCACGGTTTACGCGTAGTAAATTTACAATCAAAATGCCCGGTAATGTCCCACAAAATGTATTTGATTCTTTCTTCTCGTTAATCCCAATCAGTGGTGTACTCTTAATCTTTGGTGCAATTCGAATTGCTTTACAATCATTGGGCTATGTTTCTTTACTGCAAATGATTTCTGAAGTGCTTATCAAGCCTTTATTGACAGTTGGTACTGGTTTACCCGCTATTCTCATCGTTATTTTACTCCAACAAATCTTATGGTTTCTTGGTCTTCACGGCTTCAATATCGTTTGGGGTGTCGTGTCAGCATTCTGGCTCCCTATTTTCTTAGAAAATGTAGCAAAATTTGCTGAGACACAAAGCTTTGCTGACATTTCTATTGCACCAAATACAATGACCAACGTCTATGCCATGATTGGTGGTTCAGGTGCTACCTTTGGTTTAATTATCGCAATGCTTATCTTTACGAAAAAAGGTGAAAAAGAACGTGAAGTTGCAAAACTTGCTTTAATCCCAGGATGCTTTGGTATAAATGAACCTGTCATCTTTGGACTTCCCATCGTTCTTAATCCATTAATGTTTATTCCTTGGGTCCTTGTACCAATGATTAATGCTGTTATCGCTTATGTTGTAACATCTATCGGTTGGGTTGTTCCTCTCGTTGTCCTTAATTCAGGAAATGAACCTATCTTTATCAGTACATGGGTTTTAGGAGCCTTTCATATTAGTCCAGTTATACTGACCCTTGTTTTGGTTGTGTTAGACATTGTTTTATATGCTCCATTTGTGATTCTTAACCAGAAACAAGAACGTGCTGAACAAGCAGCATTGGTCAGTGCAGAATAGAATTTAAATAAGAAATAGAGGAAAATACCCATGAAAAAAGTATATACTGTTGCACATACCCACTGGGATTTTGAATGGTATTTTACGAGACAAGAAGCACGTGTGCAATTTATTTTTCACATGGATGAGGTTCTAGAAGCTTTGGAAAGCAACCAGTTAGATTTCTATACTTTAGATGGACAAATGTCAATTATTGAAGATTATCTCAGTCTCTTTCCTGAAAAAGAAAAGCAGCTGAAAAAATTTGTCCAGGCGGGCAGACTCTTTGTTGGACCTTGGTTTACACAAATCGATGAAATGACAACTTCTGGGGAATCAATAGTGAGAAATCTACGCATTGGTATTCGTGAAGCAGAAGAACTAGGTAGTGCGATGAGAATTGGCTACTTGCCAGATTCTTTTGGTCAAAGTCAAGACATGCCGAAAATCTATCATGGCTTTGATATCCAACATGCCCTTTTTTGGCGCGGGATGCCGAATGAAGCGAACACGCGCTACTTTTATTGGTCAAGTAATGATGGTTCAAAAGTACTGACAGCCAATATTAAAAATGGTTACTATGCGGGAGTTGATTTAGTAGAAAAGAATGATTTTTCAGACCTTGTTGAAAGAATATCAACACATACAAGTAGCAATGCACATCTTTTACCGGTGGGAGGAGATCAGCGTGCAGTTGATTTTAATTTAAAAACAAGGATCGATAAGGCAAATCAAGAAATTGAAGACTCAACAGAGTTTATTGAAAGTAACTATCCGCAATTTTTCAAGGCACTCGAAAAAGAAGCTCAAGAATTTCTTGATATCAAAGGAGAGTTTATTGAGCCAACAGATTCCAAAATTCACCGTGGTATCTATTCATCACGCTATGATTTAAAGCAAGTCTATGATCAGATTGAGCGTTTGTTAACTTATCAGTTAGAGCCAATGTCAGTGTTAGCTGCACGTTATGGTATCTCTGTGAAACAAGGTCTAATAGATAGCTTATGGAAGATAGTAAGCCGAGGTCAAGCACACGATAGTGCTGGCGGGTGTAACAGTGACAAAACTAATCGTGATATCTATATGCGGGGCATAAATGGACTACAGGAAGCTCAGTCTTGTATGGACTACCTGCTCAGAAAATTAAGTATTTCACTAAATAGGAATCAAGAAGACAGGCTTTTCATGTGGAATCCCCTTCCGTTTGAGCTTAAAGTGATAAAGAAAGTCAAACTTTCTACAGCAAATAAACATTTCTCACTTGCTGATGATAAAGGAGAAAAAATATCTTTTGAACTTATTGAGCAAGAAATGGAAAATGCAGCATTGCTTCGCAGAAACCCCAAAGAAATGCTTGATGAACGTTATTATGTCAGTACCATTGCAGTAGAATGCATGTTACCAGCTATGGGGTATGTACATTACCACGTCATTGATGAGAAAGAAAATCCCAAAACACTAGTCAACGCAGACAGTATTGAAAATGATTTTTATAAGATTGAGTTTACAGATGGGAACTTCAATCTTTATCTTAAGAAAAACAGTAAAGAATACTTAGACTTTCTCTCTTTTGAAGATGGGGGAGATGAAGGGGATACCTACGATTATTCTCCAGCATTTGATGACTGGATTTTAAACCTGAACTTTAAAAACAGTCACACTTCTCGCGTGGAGCAAGGAGAATTTCTAAGTCGAATCATTGTAGAAGGTGAATGGGAGCTTCCATATGATCTGGCATCGCGGAAAGACAAAAAACGCGATGGGGTAGTCAGCTATGCCTTAACTTTGGAAATCAATAAGCAGGATAATCGTCTTTATCTCAGCCTAAATGTGAATAATCAAGTTCTAGACCATCGCTTGCGCTTAGTGCTTAAAACAGATGTAGAGTCTGAGTTTTCAACTAGCGATACTCCTTTTGGTATCATTGATCGACCGATTGAAGAAAAGTATCTGAAAGACTGGCAAGCAAGAGGCTACAAAGAAGAACCTACAAGTATGCGACCGATGATTCACTTCGCCAATCTGCATGATGCGAAGACAAGCTGGAGTTTTCTCAGCAAAGGAACAAAGGATTTTCAAGTATTGAATAAGGACCAACAGGAGCTTGCCATTACGGTATTTAGGGGTGTTGGCTACCTAGGAAGACCAGATACAAAAAGACGTCCAGGCGATGCTTCTGGTTTGCAAACTAGAGAAGTTGAAACGCCTGATAGCCAACTTCTAGGAGATGTTTTCTTCGAAGGAAATATCGTCATTGATACTGATTTTGATGCTGTGTCTCTCCAAAACCAGTATCTACTTACAACACAAGAAGATATATATTACCAAACACAGACGATCAATCGCTTCAGCACACCAATCGAATATTTCCCCATAAATAAGAAAAACATCGACTTAAAACCATTACGAATGATAGCTTTAGAAAATATTGGAGTTATCTTTAGCAGTATGGAAGCCAGCAGCGATCAAACAGGTATACAACTACGGTTATATAATCCCCAAGACACTTCCCAAAAGATGCCAGGAATTATCAAACTTCAAGAGCCTGCGGCTATCAAGCTGTTAAACTTAGAAGGAAAAATTATTGATAGTTTGGAAAATTCTGTAGAAGAACTTTCAATGGCAGAATTTAGGCCAGGAGAAATTAGAACTTATGGTATCTTTTTCAAAAAATAGTAGGAGGACAAAGGAGTTGATAAAACAAGAAGAGTTAATCTCCAAGATTAAAAAACATGCAGAAACAATTCGTCTATGGGATGACCGAGCGACATCACTTTTTCAAGATGCTATAGTAGATACTATTTCAAACACCGTTTCAGTACGGGAAAATGGGGAGATATTTGTTGCTACTGGAGATATACCAGCAATGTGGCTGAGAGATTCTACCTTTCAAATACTTCCATATTTGGAGATGGCGGATCATATTCCAGAAATAACATCTCTGATTCACGGTGTTTTGAAGCAACAAATGCGATATATTAATCATGATCCTTATGCCAATGCCTTTAATAAGGAGGCAACAGACAGTCATTATAGCCAAGATGTCTCGAATATTCCAATTTCGCCTTTAGTCTGGGAAAGAAAATTTGAGATTGACTCCTTGTGTGCCCCTTTATTCCTTGCTTACCAACTCTACAAGCATACAGGCTATACCGAGCATCTTAAGGAAGACTATTGGACAACGGTTGAACGTGTTATTGATACTTTTATTACGGAGCAACATCATGAGAGCTCAGAGTATATTTTTAAAAGAACAAATTGCCCACCATCCGATACACTATCTCATGAAGGACGTGGAGAACCAATTGGTTATACAGGTATGGTCTGGAGTGCCTTTAGACCGAGTGATGATGCGTGTGAGTACGGTTATTTTATTCCAGGGAACTGCTTTATTTTAGTGGTTTTGAACCAACTTCTGGAGTTGCTCCCAGCACATTTCTCTCCTAGATTAGAAAGAAAAATAAAGAAGCTTCAAGAAGAAATAACAGAAGGCATTCAAAAATTTGGTTTAGTATCGTCCGGTAAAAATCTTTATTATGCATATGAGGTTGATGGTTTAGGAAAACAACTCTTTATGGATGATGCTAATGTGCCAAGTTTACTCTCATTGCCTTTCCTTGGCTATTGTGGAGAAGAAGATCCACTTTATATAAAAACGAGAGAAAAATGCTTAAGTGAAGAAAATCCTTATTATTATGTTGGACAATATTTGCACGGCATCGGTAGCCCACATACGCCACCACGTTATGTGTGGCCAATAGCTTTAGCTATGGAAGGATTGACGACAAAAGATATAGACAAAATGAAAAAGCAGATAGAGACAATCGTTGCCACAGATGGTGGCACAGGTCAGTGTCATGAAGGAATTGATGTGGACAATCCAAATAATTACACCCGCGAATGGTTCTCTTGGTCAAACATGACTTATTGTCAATTGGTTTTTCGATACTTAAAGTTTAGTCAAAACAAATAAAAGTTTTAAAAATGTTTTCTTAAGGAGGAAGTAAGGTGAAAAAAATTAAACACTATATTTTAGGTTTACTTACAGTGGGGCTTGGTATGCTCATTTTTGGTCCAATCTCTGCGCAGGCACAAGAAGATAGCCAGCAAGCGAAAACCATGGTCTACTACCGTGCATGGCGTGATAAGGAAATGAAAGGTGTCAATACCAGCCTTACAGACGAAAATTGGTTGAGCATGGATGATATTCCTTATGGCATTGATATTGTCAATGTTTTTAGCTACGTTCCTCAAGGCCAAGAAGATGCCGCTGCACCCTTTTTTGAAAAGCTTAAAAAGTCTTATGTTCCTAACTTACATGCACGAGGTGTGAAGTTAACTAAGGCGATTGATTATTCAGAGCTTTTAAAGATTCCTTATGCAGGAAATTTCCCCACAGTAGAGGAGTTTGATGCTTATGCTAATAAATTGTTAGACGAGCATGTACGCCAATATGGACTTGATGGCTTAGATATTGATATGGAAACTTACCCGAGCACTTCAGATATTGCACTTTCAAATGGTGTTATTCGAGCACTATCAAAATATATTGGCCCTCTTGCAAATAATGGTACTGTATTTGTTTATGATACAAATGGTTCCAATCTTAATCCATTGAAAGAGGTTGCAGAAAGCTTTACATATCTTGGCTATCAACAATATGGTTCAGATGATACTCGTACAGCTAGAGCAATAAAAGATTATACTGGGATTATACCGAAAGAGAAATTTATGCCTGGCTTAGCCTTTCCGGAAGAGCAAGACCATAATAGATGGTACGATACTAAAGAGCCTTACGGAGAAAGTAATATTTACAAAGTAGCAAAATATACAGCAGAAAATAAACTGTACGGCATGTTTCTTTATGCCTTAGACCGTGATGGCAGAACATATAACAATTTTGATTTAAACCACATTGTGCCTTCAAACTTCCTTTGGACGAAAACAGCCATTTTACAGGCCAAAGGCTTCAGTCTCCAAGATTCCAAAGATATAGCACTACATCATTGGAAGCGCGTGGGACAGGGCAAAGAGAATTATCAAGTTGTTTTAAATCAAATTAATCAAGCCCAGTCGATTTATGATGTTAATAAAGTCTTGCTTGGATCAAGCGATAATTTTGCAAATGATGGTATAAGCCCACAATATGATCCAATGTATGAATTACAACTCATGAAGTGAGTCTTTAGTATTTGAATAAAAAACAGATAAGATTCTAGGGGATTTTACTTTTCCTAGGGTCTATTTTTGAAAAAAATATAAATCCTTCTATTTGAGAAGAAGAAAAGTAGAAAGAACAGAACAATGAAAATAGAATTTCCAAAAGATTTTTGGTGGGGCGCAGCGACAAGTGGCCCACAAACTGAAGGACGTTTCAAGAAAAAACACGACAATGTTTTTGATTATGACTTTGATCATTTTAGTGAACGATTTTGGGGCTCAATTGGTCCAGATACTGCCAGTAATTTTTATAATGACTTTGAAGAAGATATCTGTTTGATGCAGAAAGCTGGACTCAACAGTATTAGAACAAGTATTCAGTGGTCCAGACTTATTGAGGATTTTGAGACTGGGAAGACTAATCCTCAAGCAGTGGCGTTCTATAACCGCGTAATTGATACTTTCTTAGCTGCCGGAATTCGGCCTATGATGAACTTACATCATTTTGATCTACCTGTGGAGCTTCTCCATAAATATGGCGGATGGGAAAGTAAAAAGGTTGCTCAACTCTTTGCTCAGTTTGCGGAGCAATGCTTTCACTTATTTGGTGATCGTGTAACAGAATGGTTCACACATAATGAGCCGATAGTAGTTGTCGAATGTGGCTATCTTTTAGGTTTCCATTATCCCGACCTTAAAGATGGTAAAAAAGCTGTTCAAGTTGCTTATAATTTACAATTAGCTTCTAGTTTAGCGATTGAAAGATTTAGAAAAATCAATAACAATGCCAAATCTAAGATTGGTATCATCCTCAACTTAACACCGAATTATGCTAAGGATGGAGAAATACAGAACCTAAAAGCAGCTCATTTTGCTGATTTATGGCAAAATCAACTGTTTTTAGATGCTTCAGTAAAAGGAGAGTTCCCACAAGAACTCGTAAATATTTTAGAGCAAGATGGTGTATTATGGGAAAGCACTGCTGAAGAGCTGGAAGTGATAAAACACAATACAGTGGACTTTTTAGGAGTAAATTATTACCATCCAAGTCGTGTTCAAGAGCCAGAGTTTTCGAGCGACAGTTTGGCTCAGGACTGGCTACCGGAAAAATATTACGCTCCCTTTAACAAAAGAGGGGTTCGTATGAATGCAGATAGAGGTTGGGAGATTCACCCGCAGACAATTTATAATATAGCAAAAACGATACAAAATGATTATGACAATATCCCTTGGTTTATCTCAGAAAATGGAATGGGTGTCGAAAATGAAGCACGTTTTGAGGATAGAGCGGGTATTATCCAAGATGATTATCGTATTCAATTTATGACGGAGCACCTTTATTATTTACACCAAGCAATGGTTGAAGGTTCTGCCTGCTTAGGTTATCACACATGGACACCAATAGACTGCTGGAGCTGGCGTAATTCCTATAAAAATCGCTATGGATTAATTTCTCTAGATGTTCATAGACAAATCAAGAAACTAAAAAAATCAGCACATTGGTACCGTAAAGTTTCAGAAAGCTCAAGTGTTGACATTGAAGAAACACTGTTACAAAAACTGAAAGGGAATGAATAATGGTACTGATAACAATTGATGTTGGTGGAAGCAGCATTAAATATAGTCTTTTCTCGGAAGGAAAATTGGGAGAAGTTAAATCGAAACGCACACCCAATGACCTCAAAGGTTATTACAGCTGCCTGAAGGACATTGTAAGTGAGATGAGACGAGAAAAGATAAATATAACAGGTATTGCGATGAGTTCCCCTGGAGCTGTTAATCAGAAAACTGGCTATATTGAAGGATTCAGTGCCTTGCCTTATATTCACGGTTTTAATATTCATCACGTACTAGAAGAAAAGCTAGGCTTGCCCTTGACTATAGAAAATGATGCCAATTGTGCTGCTCTTGCCGAAGTTGCATATGGAGCAGCGAAGAATCTACAAAATGTACTTTTTCTAGTACTCGGGACAGGTGTAGGGGGAGCAGTCGTTCTCAATGGAAAAATTCACCATGGGAACCATCTTTTTGGTGGGGAATTCGGCTTCATGCTGATGGATGAAAAGCATACTTTTTCAGATCTAGGTACAGCTGTAAATATGGCTAAACGCTACAATATCCGGCAAAAAACAGAGCTTACAGGTCAAGAGGTCTTCAGACGAGCAAGAGAGGAAAATGATAGTGTCGCGCAAGAGGAAATGGAGCGTTTCACATTTAATGTCGCAAAAGGTATTTACAATCTCCAGTATGCCTTTGATCCTGAACTTATAGTCATAGGGGGAGCTGTTTCACAAGCTGAGTGGCTGGTTCCAGAACTTAATAAACAGCTTCAAAAGATAATCAAGAATTTAGAAATTCCGCCTTTTTTGCCTGAGATTAAAGTTTGTCACTATCGTAATTCCGCAAATCTCATTGGTGCAGTCGTAAATTTTCAACAAAACAAAGCGTAAAAAAAAAGACATAGTCTCCTATGTCTTTTTTTATAAAGCATTAAATTTGATTATATACCCTTAGGGGTATATAATGGTATTATTAATAAAACAAAGGAAAAAAGAATGAAAACAATCACAATGCAAGATTTAATAGAAGTAATGAAAAATGAAGCAGATATTATTGATATACGGGAAACTTTCGAATATGCATCTGGGCATGTACCAACAGCGCGTAATATACCCATGAGTGAGATAGAAAGTCGTCTGGAGGAAGTTAATAATGGAAGTTATATTATCTGTCAATCAGGGGCTCGATCAGCACAGGTGACACAGTGGCTTACCGCAAACGATATCGATGTTATTAATGTCTTGGGCGGTACAAATGCTTGGGACGGATGCTTGGCGCAGTAAGGAGAAACGATGTTTGGATTATTTACGAAAATTAAGAGTATAACAACAACAGAGCTTGCTGCACATCTAAGGAATAATCAGGTAAAAGAAGAAATTATTGACGTGCGAGAACCTTATGAATATAAAAAAGGACATATACGAAGAGCTAGAAATATTCCTCTGAACCAAGTTTCTACAGCGCAGTTAGACACTAATAAAAAGTATTTTGTGATTTGCCAATCAGGTATGAGATCAAAAAAGGCCTGTAAAGTACTTTCAAAAATGAACTATAACGTAATAAACATATCTGGTGGTATGGTGGCTTGGCAAGGTAAAGTGACAAGAAAAGATTAAAAGTAGAAATGTCGAGAGGGATTAACAAGTCCCTCTCTTTTTTTGCTATAATACATGTATGACTTATCAAGTAAAAATAATTTATCCTAAAGAAGAAGCTCTTGAGAGCAACAAATTAACAGAACGTACGTTTAACGAGTATATGGATGACTTGGAACCAGAAGAAGTTATTAAACAGTACGAGCAACTTTTGACTGAAGGTTATTCTATTTCAGTTAATTTCTTTCCTCCACAAGTAGATAAAGAAGGTAGTGAACAAGATCCATTTAAAATTGCGGAGAGCTTTGAACTTGCCGGTATCACCTATAAGGCAACGCTGAAACTTAAAGCTTCAGGAACATACGAAGATATGGTGAAAATCGCTAAAATAATAGAGCAACAAGGCTATGATTACAGCATTACTGTCAAGCTTCAAATCAATGAAAATTCACCTGTCGATTTTGAGAAAGAAAGTTCATGGTTTGATTCTGAATATGCTAAATATACAGTATTACCTAAAGCAAGTAGTCAGGATATTGCAGATCTCAAGTCTCTTTACGATATCCTGTCCGAAGAACATCATAAAGTAAGTATTAATCTTAAAGCCAAGGTCAAGAAAGACGACGACGATAGCTTTGCTAGTCAATTAGCAGCCTATCCTGCAGAAACATTAGTGACCTTCAAACTATCTGACGCAACAATATAATGATTGTTATTTTACATAAATTAAAATATGTATATATAAAAATAAACAGTAATGAAAAGATTGGTGTCTTAATCATACAATATGCTTTATGGAACATGATTACTGGTCTTTCTCTGTGATTCTATAATTTTTAAGTTAGTTTACATAAATAAAAAAGAGCACTAATGTGCTCTTTTTTATCATCCTCTCTTTTTCAATGCAGAATAACTTGCAAAGAGTCCCAAAATTACTAATACGAAGAAGAGAATGAGAATGACTGATGTTCCAAATTGGGTGCCTTCTTTAAACCCTTGAGCGTGCTGAAACACAGAAAGAATGTTGGCTACCAAAGCAGTTGCAATCGCTCCAATAAATTGCTGTGATGTATTAACCAATGCATTTCCGTCTGAGAGCTCTTCAGATGAAAGTGTACTGAGACTGCTGGTCATTAAGTTGCTATAAGATACTCCCAGCCCAAGCATCATAACGATATGCGCAATCAACAATAAAAGAAGTGACTGTGTTGGGAGGAAAATAAAGAGTAAAACGATACCTAAGCTTGCGGTTAACAGACCAAAGGTAATCGGCTTTTTAGCACCAACTTGATCCAAAATTTTCCCAGAAATAGGTGCAAGTATTGCACCGACAAGAGCGCCAGGAAACATAAAGAGTCCAGCTACAGCAGAGCTATATCCAGCAGAAACTTGAATAAAATTAGGTAAAATAAAGGATAAACCTAAAAGAAGGCCTTGGTACACAAGAAGAGCGAAGAGGAGTGCGACAAATTTACGATGACGTAGTATCGATAATTCAATCAGTGTCTCTTTACGATTATAATAAACAAAGAGGAGAGCACTTAAAATACCGATAATAAAGAGAATTACAAAGGTCAGAATTTGTTCGGCACTCAAGGCAGAAATGAAGACGAAAAACATGACAGAAAGCGCCAATACTGGTTGAAGCGCCAGTTTTTTTGTCGTTTGTTTTTTCTCTTCTGGAAGCGAGGAAAGGCCAATAATTAGGGATAAAACAATTAATGGAAGTAAAAAGATGTAAATGTAGCGCCAATCTAGTGCATTAGAGATAATGCCACCATAAGTGGGACCAATAGCAGGAGCAATCGATGTTGTGACTGTGCCCAATCCCATCATCATACCGCGCTTTTCAAGTGGTGCTTTGGTTAAAATAAGGTGGAACATTAAAGGTAAAGCAATACCAGTTCCGACACCTTGTAAAAGCCGCCCCGCTAATAGGAGTGTAAAGTTAGGTGAGAAGCAATTAATCAGAACACCTAAAAAGAAAAGGAGATTCCCAGATATGAAGAGCTTCCGAGAGGAGAAGCGCTGATTAAAATACGAAGACAATGGAATAATAATCGCAATAGCTAATAGATAAATGGTGGTCACCCACTGTATCTTGGAAGTACTTAGCCCGAATTCAGTAATTAATTGGGGGAAGGTCACGTTCATCGCTGTTTCGATTAATACTCCTGAAAAAGACAAGAGCCCAGTAGCAATGACAGCACCTAAGAGATGAAATTGTTTGTTTTTATTCATGCAGTTAAATGTCCTCCTAATTTAAACAAAAAGAGGCGAAATTATTATCCTAAAATAATAATTTCGCCTCTGTATAATATCAACATAAATCTATGTTATCTGTACGAAAGTTATAACTTTTCCATTATAACTTCTATGATAAAAAAATGCAACTGTAAATGTGAATCTCGAATTAAAGAAATACAAGAGAAATACATATGTAATTTAAATACCAAAAACTTAACCTGTATTTATTACTTAATTATTGATATTTTGAGAAAAAGGAGTTATTATATAGTTGTGTTTACAAACGTAAACAAAATGGATGAGTGAATTTCACTTTCTACAATAGAAATAAAATGGAGAAGACAGAATGATTAAATTTTACTACACTCCCTCATGTACTAGCTGTCGAAAAGCAAAAGTTTGGTTAGAAAACCACAATCTGGAATACACAGAGCATAACTTATTTGCTGATCCCTTGACAGAAGAGGAGATTGGTGAGTTGTTGGCTAAAACAGAAAATGGCACCGAAGATCTCATTTCAACGCGTTCACAAGCATTTAAAAATTTAAGCGTTAATGTCGAAGACATGACGATTAAAGAATGGACAAAATTCATCTCACAACATCCAGAACTTCTTCGCCGACCACTTTTAGTAAAAGGTCCACAGCTACAAGCTGGATTTAATGAAGATCAATTGCGCAGTTTCTTTTCGAGGGAGTATCGTCAAATTGAATTACAAGAAACAAAGAGTGCTGTAGCTTAAAGTGCTTATCTGAAAAAATAATAGAAAAGAAAGAGGAAATAACCATGTCATATGTTACTAGTAATGATGAACAAAAAGTAGAAATCGTAAATATTGCTTCCCTTGAGGGACGTGTAAAAGAGCGTATGGAAGCTCAAGGGAATAAGGGGGCGTTTGGTTATATTCGTGGCGGCGCAGAGGATGAATGGACAATGCGTGAAAACACGGCTTCCTTTAACACGAAAACAATATCACCTCGAGTACTACGGGGGATTGATTCGGCAAACTTGAGCACTAACATTTTTGGAATTGAACTTAAGACTCCAATTATTCAAGCTCCAGTTGCTGCACAAGGATTGGCTCATATGGAAGGAGAAGTGGATACAGCTAAAGCCCTGGAAGAAGTGGGTTCACTTTTCTCTATTTCAACTTATGGCTCAACATCTGTGGAAGATGCAGCCGCAGCTGTTAATGGCGCCCCGCAATTTTTCCAACTTTATATGAGTAAAGATGACCAATTTAATCAATTTTTGCTTGAAAAAGCTGTGAAATCCGGAGTAAAAGCAATTATCTTAACTGCGGATTCTACATTAGGTGGTTATCGTGAAGAAGATGTGATTAATCACTTCCAATTTCCACTTCCAATGCCAAATTTGGCAGCTTTTTCTGAATCTGATGGTGTTGGAAAAGGTATTTTTGAAATTTATGCGGAAGCAAAACAGGGACTTGTCCTATCCGATATCCAAAAAATTAAAAACTGGACAAATCTTCCTGTTATTGTGAAAGGTATCCAAGATCCAGTTGATGCGATGGAGGCTATTGCAGCTGGTGCTGATGGTATTTGGGTCTCTAATCACGGAGGTCGCCAACTTGATGGAGGACCAGCTTCCTTTACTGTCCTTCCAAGAATTGCACAAGTGGTCAATAAACGTGTTCCTATTATTTTTGATAGTGGTGTACGCCGTGGTGAGCATGTTTTCAAAGCTTTAGCCAGTGGAGCGGATCTTGTCGCTATTGGTCGTCCCGTACTTTACGGCTTAAATTTAGGTGGTAAGGAAGGTGTTAAATCAGTGTTTGAACATCTTAATAAAGAATTATCGATCACTATGCAGTTAGCTGGCGCTAAAGATATTGAAGCTATCAAAGATACTGACTTACTTTAAATTTGGGTAAGCTAAATCAAAAAGTGTATCGAAAATCCACTCTCTTAAAAAAGTTATTTTCCGGATATCTTTACCTTTTCAGACTATTTCGTAGTATAATTAGTGTATAAGAAAATGAAAAGGCTTTCTCTAGAGAGCAGTAATTTATCATCTAATTTTCGGTCACTCATATTTTAAGTTTTTAGAAATGAGAGGAAATCGTAATGGTAGAAACAATAAAAGCTGGTGTTGCAGCAGTTAAAGTTCTTGAAAATTGGGGAGTAAAAGATATTTATGGTCTGCCAGGTGGCTCCATTAATTCTTTGATGGATGCACTCTTAGAAGAAAAAGAGCGTATTCATTTTGTGCAGGTCCGTCATGAAGAAGTAGGTGCGATGGCTGCAAGCATGCACGCTAAATTTACAGGACATATCGGTGTAGCCTTCGGTTCTGCAGGACCTGGCGGAACGCACTTGATGAACGGTTTATATGATGCAAAAGAAGATCATGTTCCTCTGTTGGCAATTGTTGGCCAATTTGGCACCACTGGCATGAATATGGATACTTTCCAAGAAATGAATGAAGATCCTATTTATGCTGATGTTTCAGTCTACCATCGTGTGGTCATGACCGCACAATCGCTTCCTCATATTATTGACGAAGCGATTCGTCAAGCCTACAGCAAAAAAGGTGTGGCTGTAGTTCAACTTCCTGTTGATTTAGGTTGGCAAGAAATCAAAAAAGATTCATGGTTTGATGCAAGTCAAGCTTATATCCAACCGGAACTTGCTGAACCCAAGCAAGAGGCTATTGAGCAAGCGATGCAAATTTTACAAAATGCTGAACGTCCTGTCATTTTCTCTGGTATCGGGATGCGTGGCGCAGGGACTGAACTTATGGAGCTTTCAAGAAAAATTAAAGCACCAGTAATGGTTTCCGCACTGGCTATTGATATTGTGGATGATGACTTTGAGGCTTTTCTTGGATCGCCTACTCGAGTTTCAAGAAAACCAGCTAATGATGCTATTGCAAACGCAGATACGGTTTTAATGCTGGGAACGAATCAACCTTTTATCGATGTTACGAATATGTTTGAACATGTGAAACACGTGATTCAAGTAGATATTGATCCTGCAAAACTAGGCAAACGACAACGGACAGAACTCAGCATTTTAGCAGATGCTAAAAAAGTTGTGAAAGCTCTCTCTCAACAAATGAGGGAAAAAGAAGAGACACCTTGGTGGCGTGCTAATGTAAAAAACATTATGAACTGGAAAAGTTATACGCAGACCCTAGAAGAAGATAAAGAAAATCCGTTGAATCTTTATCAGGTCTATCATGCTATTAATAAAGTCGCGAAAAAGGATGCACTTTTTTCAACTGATGTTGGAGATGTTACGATGACATCTGTTCGTCATTTGCATATGGGTAAAGGTCAACTTTGGCGCACTTCTGGTCTGTTTGCGACAATGGGTGTTGGGCTTCCAGGTGCGATTGCGGCCAAGTTAGATTTCCCTAATCGTCAAGTGTGGTCACTTTCAGGTGACGGTGCTTTTTCAATGGTTATGCAAGATTTAGCAACTCAAGCTCAAGAAAAATTACCAATTATTAATGTCGTTTTCTCTAATCAACAGTTTGGTTTTATCAAAGATGAGCAAGAAACGACTAATAAAGGTTATCTTGGGGTGGAATTTACTGGGATTGATTTTGCAAAAGTTGCTGAGGCAATGGGCGTTCATGGCTTTACAGTTAACAAAGTCGAAGAGTTGGACGATGTTTTTGCCCAAGCAATGAAGTTGGTTGAATCAGGCTTACCTGTACTTATTGATGCTAAAATTACGGGTGAAAGTCCTATTCCAGTGGAACGTCTGCAGCTTGATCCTAAACACTATTCACAAGAAACTATTGATACTTTTAAAGAACGTTTCCATGCTAAAAAATTACAACCTTTTGCTGTTTATATGGAGGAAGAAGGTTTAGTTGAGGCAGGAAAGGCGACAGACTTGGGGGGCTTCTAATCACATTAAGGGGTGAAAATGAAATGGACAATTCAAAAATTAACAATCAAGCAACAACTGATGAAAACTTGGAGCAAGCAGGTTACCGACGTTATCGTGGGAAGGAAATGGATATCTATTATAATGCTCAAATTTGTGAGCATGCAGGAGAATGCGTACGTGGTAATGCAGCTGTCTGGGAAGTGGGGCGTAGACCATGGATTATCCCAGATAATGGAGAAAAAATTGACAATCAAGCGATTATCAATCGTTGTCCATCTGGAGCACTAAAATTTATCAAGTAAAAAGGAAAGAGGAATACTATGAAAACTGTTGAGGAAGACAACAACATTATCTTGTACAATGACAATAATGAACGCATCGGAGAGATGACATATATGAAAATGGGCAACAATATTGTTATCACTCATACAGGTGTGGCTATTGAATACCGAGGTCAAGGTCTCGCTCAGTTGCTTTTAAAGGCAGGAATTGAGAAAGCACGTAAAGAAGACCTCAAACTTCAAGCGACTTGTCCTTATGCAGCAAAGTATTTTAGAGCGCACAAAGAAGAATTACAGGACATTTTAAAATAGGCAAAGCGAGTCAAGACAGTAGCGTTTTGGCTCTTTTCCTATTATGATGGACTTAAGAGAAAGTTGGAGGAGCAGATATGGAAAAATATGACTATATTATTGTCGGTGCAGGACCTGGAGGAAATGCACTAGCTTATGCACTCAAAGAGCAAGGAGCATCTGTCCTAATTGCGGAAAAGGATAAATGGGGCGGAACCTGTCCGAACTATGGTTGTGATCCCACAAAGATTATGATGGCACTTGTCGAGGCAAAGTACAGAGCAGAAAATCTCGTATCCGCTGGTTTACACGGTAATCTTAGAATTGATTGGCAAGAGATGCTAGCTCGAAAAAGAGCATATAGTGATGCCATTCCTTCAAGCACTAAACAAGGATTGAAAAGCGCAGGCATTGAAAATGTTTATGGCTCAGCAAGTTTTCAGACCGATGGACATCTAGATGTCGGGGGTAAGGCATACTTTGCGGATAACTATATCCTAGCAACTGGTGCACGACCAAGGGTTTTGGATATTCCTGGTAATGAGTATTTACTGACTTCCAATGACTTCTTAGAGCTAGAGGAGCTTCCCAAACGTCTTGTTTTCCTAGGTTCAGGTTATGTCTCACTTGAATTAGCGCAAATCGCTAATGCAGCGGGATCTGAGGTTTCTATCCTTACACATGGTGCACTAAAAATTAGAGGTTTTGCTGACGATTTTGCAACTTCTTATATTAAGCAATTACAAAAAGAAGGCATTACCTTTATCGACAACTTCTCTCCTGAAAGGCTTGAACAAACTGAATCAGGAATAGTAATCATTAGTGAAAACAATCGCAAAGCCACCGCTGATGGTGTTATTTCAGCAGTCGGACGTATTTCCAATATTGAAGACCTAAATCTGGACGCTGTTGGGGTAAAAACAACGCCTAAAGGTATCTTAGTCAATGAATTTTTACAAACTAATAATCCAAATATATATGCTATCGGAGATGCTTTAGATAAAAAGCAACCCAAACTAACCCCTGTTTCCGGTTTTGAGGCCAGATACCTTGCACGTTATTTTACACAGGATGGTCAAATTGAAGGTATCCAATATCCGGCCATTCCTACCGTTATTTTTGGATCCAGCAAGCTCGCCCAAATCGGTCAAACCCAAATTCTTGATAAAGAAAATGAGAAAAAGATAGATATGACGGGTTGGTACACCTATAAGCGCATAGCTGACCCTCTTTCAAAAATTAATGTTATTGTAAATGATAAAAATGAAATTCTTGGAGCAACACTGCTTTCGACCGTGGCAGAAGAACTTGTAAATATCTTGAATTTCTGCATTAATCAAGCTATTAATTTGGACAAATTTCAAAATATGATCATGGCTTATCCCACAATTGCCAGTGATTTATTCTATCTTTATGACTAAAAAGCAGAAAGAGCCAAGCCTGAGGCTCTTTTTTGTGTTTTTTTAATTAATCTAATAAATTTTAGTTTATACTTGACATATTTACAGCAAGCGATTACAATAGTTAAGTAATATGTGAGAACGTTTCCACATTATGTCACAAGGAGGTCTATTGGCTACAATCAAACAGGTTGCCTCGAAAGCTGGTGTATCCGTGTCCACTGTCTCAAGATATATCACACACAAAGGATATGTTAGCTCAGAAGCAGAAGTAAAGATAAAAAAAGCGATTCAGGACCTGAATTACTCACCTAACATCTCGGCTCAGTCTCTTAAGAGTAAAAAAAGTAACCTGGTTGGCCTTTTATTACCAGATATCTCCAATCCATTCTTTCCAATGTTGGCGAAAGGAGTGGAAGAATTTCTTAGAGAAAAAGGCTACCAACTGATTTTAGGGAATGTTAATGAAGATCGTGAAATCATTAAATCCTATCTTCAGTTTTTAGTTCAAAGCAATGCTGCTGGTGTAATCACAACGGTTGACTTTAAGGAAGAGTTTCCTGAGTTTGATTTACCAGCAGTAACCGTAGATCGCGTAGGTAAGAAAAGCGAATTTGGTGTCTTTGCGGACAACAGTCAAGGGGGTTTTCTAGCTGCCAAGGCTGTAGTAGAAGCAGGTGCGCAGCATATCGCAGTTGTTCGAGGTCCATTGACAACCGATAATACGAATGAACGCTTTAGTTCAAGTATTACCTACTTAAATCAAGCAGATGTGAACTATCAAGTTTTTCAAAGTATGAGTTATGATTTTTCAGAAATCCAAGCGGAAGCAGAAGAACTTCTAAAAGGGAAAGGAAGATTTGATACGATTATTTTGCCTTCTGATGTTCATGCAGTTGCATATATGCAGGAGATCCATCGACTAAATAAACATATTCCTGAAGATATCCAGCTGATTGGTTATGATGATATTTTGATGAGCAAATACGTTTCCCCCGCTCTTTCAACAATTCATCAACCCGCTTATGAAATGGGACACGAGGCAGCTCAATTAATTTATAAGCTGGCAAATAATCAGTCGATTGACCAAAAACAGATTAAACTTAAAGTTTTTTATGTTGAACGTGGCAGTACAAGAAAAATAAAGGAGAACGAAAATGAATAAGATTACAATTATTGGAAGTATCAATTTGGATACAACTTTGAGAGTAAGCAACATGCCGAAACCAGGTGAGACTTTACATGCAAAAGAACATTTTACTGCCGGTGGCGGTAAAGGTGCTAACCAAGCGGTAGCAGCAAAGCGTTCTGGCGCTGATACTTTCTTTATTGGCGCTATTGGTAAAGATGGTGCTGGGCAAATGATGCGTGAGCTTTTAGAGTATGAAGATATTGATACATCTGCTGTTCAACTTTTAGAAAGCCAGTCGACCGGCCAAGCCTTTATTACTGTGGATGATTCTGGAGAAAACAGCATTATGATTTTCTCAGGAGCAAATAATGCATTTACGCCTGATCACGTTGAAAACTCAAAACATATTATTACAAATAGCGACTTTTTGATTGCACAATTTGAAAGCTCCCTTGACAGTACAGTTACTGCCTTTAAGCTTGCTAAAGAAAATGATGTTAGAACTATTCTCAATCCCGCACCTGCGAGAACGGATATTCCACAAGAGCTCTTAGCTACAACCGATATCATTGTTCCCAATGAAACTGAAGCTGAACTTATAACAGGCATTAAAGTAGAAGACAATGATAGTCTAAAAGCTGCTGCAGATTATTTCCATAATCTTGGTATTGAAGCCGTAATCATTACCTTAGGAAGCAAAGGGGCTTACTACGATATCAAAGATGGCACAGCTGGTATTATTCCAGCCTTCAAGGTAGCAGCTGTTGATACAACAGCTGCAGGTGATACTTTCATAGGTGCCTTAAGTACCGTCCTAAAAGCAGATTTCAGTAATATTGAGGATGCTATTATTTATGGTAGCAAAGCTTCTTCCCTTACTGTACAAAGATACGGTGCACAACCTTCAATTCCCTACAAAAATGAACTGGATTAGGAGTATTTCAAATGAAAAAAACAAAAGTTATAAATTCTGATATTTCACGTGTCATTGCTCAAATGGGCCATTTTGACAAACTCAGCATTGGTGATGCTGGGATGCCAGTACCGAAAGGGACTGAAAAAATTGATTTGGCTGTAGATAACGGTATTCCAAGCTTTATGGATGTGTTAAATAACGTTTTAGAAGAACTTGAAGTTCAAAAAATCTACCTTGCTGAAGAGATAAAAGAAAATAACCCAACAGTTTTAGCTCAAATCATCGATCGTTTACCTGATACACCGGTCGAATTTATTCCGCATAACGATATGAAGGCAGAGTTGAATAATTGTCATGCCTTTATTCGTACAGGGGAAATGACACCTTACGCAAATATCTTACTAGAAAGTAACGTCGTATTTTAAAGACAAATAGGAGAAAAACAAAAACATGAATACAACAGCACTATTAATTGGCCTTGGCCCGCTTCTTGGTTGGGGGCTTTACCCAACAATCGTTTCAAAAATTGGTGGGAAACCCGTCAACCAAATTCTTGGTTCAACTTTAGGTACTCTAATTTTTGCCCTAGTTTTTTCAATGTCACAAGGCATTCATTTAGCTTCAGGCATGGATTTATTCCTCGGTATTTTATCTGGTATCGGTTGGGCAGCAGGACAAATCGTTACTTTCTACTGCTTTAGTTTGATTGGTTCTTCTAAAGTAATGCCAATTACTACAGCTTTCCAACTCTTAGCTGCTTCACTTTGGGGTGTCGTTGCTCTGGGAAACTGGCCTGGTGTAAGTGCAAAAATTTTGGGGGCTTTCTCTCTTATTCTTATTATCTTTGGTGCGAGCTTGACTGTTTGGTCTGAAGAAAAAACACCAGCAAGTACAGGTCTTTTGAGAAAAGTAGTTATTTTCTTAGCTATTGGTGCTATTGGTTATTGGGGCTACTCTGCTGCGCCTCAAGCAAGTAATTTGTCAGGTCAAGAAGCTTTTCTCCCACAAGCCATTGGTATGCTTTTGACCGCTCTTATTTACAGTATAGTTATCTCTTTCAAAGAGAAGACAAAAATGGCAATCTTTGAAAGTGTATCATACAAACATATTATCTCAGGTTTCTTCTTTGCTTTTGCAGCTTTAACTTATCTTATCTCTGCTCAACCTGATATGAATGGCTTGGCAACTGGATTTATTCTCTCTCAAACATCTGTTGTTTTAGCAACATTGACAGGTATCTGGTTCTTAAACCAAAGAAAAACAAAAAAAGAAATGCTTTTAACCATTATTGGGTTGGTCTTAATCATTATTGCAGCCTCAATAACTGTTACTATCTAAAGAAAAATACAGCGGTAAAGGCTGTATTTTTTATATTAAGATATGCTATACTTGAAGTAAGAGAAAGGAGCAATTATGCGAGTAAATAAGGAAATTGTAAGACATGGGGAGGCACTTGCTCTCGTCTGAACCATGTTGCCTCCCAATAAGTCATTAAAACTTTTTGGAGGAATAAAATTGAATACAAACTATACATTAAATACTTTAGGCTTTACAGAAAAATTTAAAAAAGAGGCCCTTAAATATCCAGATCTTTATCCCGGACGTGTGATTGAACAGATGCGTAATCAATACAACGTCGCTACTCAATCAGGTGAAGTCAAAGCAGAAGTATCAGGGAAATACCGTTTCGAAACATCAGAATCACTTGACTTTCCAGTAGTTGGAGATTTCGTTCTCTTAGATCGAGAAACAGATTCTACTGGACACGCGCAAATTCAGCGTTGCTTACCACGCTATTCAGCACTTATCCGTAAAGCAGCAGGAGAGACGCAGGAGCGTCAACTCATGGCAGCTAATATAGATAAAGTCTTCATTTGTATGTCGCTTAATGAAGACTTTAATCTCCGAAGAGCGGAACGCTATTTAGCTCTTGTATGGGAATCTGGAGCACTTCCTGTATTTGTATTAACCAAAACAGACTTGGCACAGGATGTGGAACAAAAACAAGCAGAACTCCAAAAGATTAGTTTTGGTGTAGATATTATTTTGACATCTTCGCAAACGGAGAACGGCTATCTTCCTTTACAGACCTATATCACGCCTGGAGAAACTCTTGTTTTGATTGGCTCATCTGGAGTTGGTAAATCAACATTGGTTAACGGATTACTAGGACAAGACACGTTAAAAACAAATGGTTTACGCAATGATGGTAAAGGAAAGCATACCACGACGCAACGTAGGCTATTTAAACTACCTTTAGGAGCTATGATGATTGATACACCAGGGATTCGTGAAGTTGGTTTAGATCAGGCTAACTTTAGTGAGAGCTTTTCAGATATTGAAGCTTTAGTGTCGCAGTGCAAGTTTTCTGATTGTAAGCATGGCAATGAACCCGCATGTGCTATTCAAGACGCTCTTGCACAAGGTGAACTTTCATTTGAACGTTTTTCAAACTACCAAAAGCTACTAAAAGAAACAGCTTATGCAGGTCTAAATAACAGAGAAATTGAAAGAAAAAAACTTGACACAATGTTTAAGGAAGTTGGTGGCATGAAAAATGCCCGTAAAGCACTAAAACAAAAAAATAAACGTTACTACTAAAGGAAAAGCACTGATTTTTACTCATCAGTGCTTTTTTATGATAGAAGCAATAAAAATATGAGCGCTTGCTTTATCTTTAAGACACAGTATGTTATACTAAAATTAATTTCTATATGAAATATAATCCTATAGAAAAAAATAAATATCATAACACAATGGGTACCGATAAAATAATCATTTTATCAGTTGAGAAAAACCATCAAACCTGCTCGGGTTAAGACCTGCGAAGGGATGTGTCATTACTACTTTTAGTTTATATAGCTTGATGTGGTATGTTTTTTGCTTTTCCCTCCTTGTGTTTACAAAGGAGTTTTTTTATGTCAACTTTAACAGAAATTCGTCATCAAAGACCTTTAATCTTGTGTCTTACGAATAGTGTTACTGTCCAAAGAGTTGCTGATCTTGTAAGTTTTTTAGGTGCTTCACCTTTAATGTCGTCCGAAAAGGACGAAATTGAAGATCTTCTTACACTTGCAAGTGCACTTGTTTTAAATACAGGTACTTTGAGACAAGAAGATGTACCACTTTTCATTGCAGCGGGACGTTTAGCAAATGAAAAAGGGATTCCTGTTGTTTTAGATCCCGTTGCTGTACACGTTCCTTATAGAAGTCAAGTTATGAAGCTACTTTTATCCGAAATCCATTTCGATATTATTCGAGGAAATGCTGCTGAAATTGCTTGGTTTGCTGAAGAAGAAGTAAAGAGTAGAGGGATTGACTCACTTGATACGACAAGCAGCAGTAATAATGCAAAAATTGCAGCGAAAAAAACAAATGCTGTCATTGTTCAGACAGGCCAAACAGATGTCATCACAGATGGAACGAATATGTATTATGTGAATACGAGTAGTGAACTTTTTGCAATAAATGTTGGATGTGGAGATATGCTAACTGCGGCAATAGCTACTTTTTCAGCTGTTAATCCTCACTTCCTTGAAGCTTCTTATGAGGCTGCTAAATTTTTTAGTGAATCTGGAATCCAGGCAGAACTACAAGTCAAAGAACTTCCCGGTGACTTTATCACTGCCTTATTAAATAATATCTATAGTAGTGCAAAGCAAGTGGAGGAAAATAATGATTGAGGTACCACAAGTTGTAACAATCGCTGGGATTGATTCAAGTGGAGGAGCAGGGATTAACGCAGATGTAAAAACTTTTCAAAGTCAAAAAGTATATTCGGCTACGATTGTTGTCGGTTTGACTGCTCAAAATACGCTGGGGGTGCAAGAGATTTCAAGTGTAGCGCCTCAGTTTATATTATCGCAATTTGATTCAGTGTTTTCTGACTTAGATATTTCTGCTGCAAAAACAGGGGCTCTGTTTGATGTAGCTCAAGTTAAAGCTGTTATCACAGGGATTCAACGCTATCAACCCCAACATTTAGTAGTTGATCCAGTGATGGTCGCGAAAGGAGGCGCCGTTCTTCTTTCAGATGAGGCTATCAGGTGCATAAAAAAAGAACTTTTCCCCTTGGCAGAACTCATTACGCCTAATCTTCAAGAAGCAGAAGTACTTCTAGAGCGTCCGATTTCAAGTGAGGAAGAAATCCGACAAGCACTTTATGATTTGCAAAGTTTGGGGACGAAAAATGTTCTCATTAAAGGAGGCCACTCAGCGGGCGAAACTGTTACAGATCTATTATTGACAGAATCCGGTGAAATTATGCGTTATTCTGCTTCAAGAATTGATACAAATAGGACACATGGGACAGGAGATACGCTTTCTTCATATATTACAGCTCATCTTGCACAGGGAGAAGAACTACTTGATATTTTGCCTCATGCAAAATCCTTTATCACAAACGCAATAAAAGAAAGTATTGATGTTGGTCATGGGCATGGACCTTTGAATCATTGGGTGAGTTACCATGAATAAAGAAATTCTAACATGTTATTTTATTGCGGGGCCCCAAAATTTTCCCGAGTTGTCTATAGAAGAAGCAGTTGAAAAAATCATTGAAATTCTTGAGGCAGGAGTTTCTTCCTACCAATTCCGTGATAAAGGTACAGTTTACAGGAGTCAAAACCAACGAATGGCCACTGTTTTAAAACTCCAAGAAGCAGCAAAGGACTTACATATCCCTTTTATTATCAATGATGATTTAGAGCTGGCCTGCAAAATCCAAGCAGATGGGGTTCACTTGGGACAACAAGATAGAGCAGTTGCAGAAGCGCGTGAAAAGCTAGGCCTCCAAAAATATATTGGGCTTTCGGTTAGAAATAAACAGGAACTTTTAGCTGCACAAGAAAGTGAAGCAGATTATCTTGGGATTGGTCCTATCTACCCTATAAGCAGTAAATCAGATGCTGCTGAACCACTCGGGGAGGAACAACTTTCTCAGTTGCTTCGTGTAAATGAAAAAGCAATCATAGGTATTGGGGGGATTACTGTTGAATCACTTAATCCACTGAGTCAAATGCCTTTAGATGGAGTGGCAGTCATTTCGCTTTTAACAAGAGCAACAAATCCACAAAATATCGTAAGAAAAATCCACACATTATTTTAGATAAAAATAGTGTTTATCATAAAAAGTCTCCTCTTATTACTTATTAGTAAACACAAAAACAAGAATGTTCAAATTACCCTTAAAAATAAACTTATGTTTTAGTATACTATAAGTAAATAAGACTAGTGGAGAAATCATGAAAAGGTTTATTGGACTAACTGTTATATCAATTATTTTTTGTGGAGGCTATTTTGCTTTCAAACATATTTTAAATACAACGGACTATTACGTCAGGGTTACTTTGGAGAATAAGATGGCCCCAGAGAGACAAACTCATGATGCAGAAAGTGAAAACGTCTATCTCTTCAAATCATCAAATAGTAAAGGAGAATTCAAAGATATATACTTACGTACAGAGCCATTACGTGAAGGAGTGTATATCATGGCTCACGTAAATCACGACAAGGTTGTACGTTGGAATATTGTAGAAGAAAGAAGTGTTCCGCCAAAGGCATTAGAGAAGATAAAGTTATAGGGTTAAATTTTAAAGTTATTCGTTAACCACATAATCTTGATTGTGTGGTTTTTCTAATTTTTTGCAATAATTGAGGTATATAAGTGTATTTGTGCTCAGATATTGGTATAATTAAGCATTATGACAAGAAAAAATATACTAAAAGCACAACGAATCGTAGTAAAAATTGGTACAAGCTCGTTGATTTTACCGAATGGGAAGATAAATTTATCAAATATAGATGAACTGGCTTTTGTGTTATCCGATATAAATAATAAGGGGTATGAAGTTATCTTAGTAACTTCAGGAGCTATCGGAGCAGGGTTAAACGTCCTTGGGATGAATGAACGTCCAAAAGATATTGCACAGCAACAAGCCTTAGCAAGTATTGGTCAAGTAGAGTTGATGAGTCTTTACACGCAAATGTTTCGTCGTTATTCTCAAAAAGTGTCACAACTTTTATTAACACGGGATGTTACCGATTTTCCACTGAGCTCAAATAATGCTGAAAATGCCTTGAATGCGCTGCTCTCTCTGGGAATCATCCCTATTATCAATGAAAATGATGCTATAGCTGTCGATGAAATGGATCATCAAACAAAATTTGGCGATAATGATAAGCTTGGAGCGATTGTTTCAAAGCTAGTGGATGCTGATTTACTCATCATGCTTTCTGATATCGATGGGCTTTATAATAAAAACCCCAATATTTATGATAATGCTAAAATATTTAAAGAAATCCATGACATTACGGATGAATTACGACAGATGGCGGGGGGAGCCGGGAGTCGTTTTGGTACAGGTGGGATGACCTCTAAGCTCGCCGCTGCAGAAATTTTGTTCGAAAACCAGCAGGAGATGGTTCTGACCAATGGTAAACGCATCCGTGAGATAAAAGATATTATTGCTGGACAAGAAATTGGGACATATTTTCACCAAAAAATTGAGAAAGAAGAAGATGTATGATGATTGAAGATTTAGGAGTAAAAGTCAAAGCAGCAAGCAAAGAAGCAGCAAAACTATCTGCTGCAACAAAAAACAACTTTCTGCTTTTCCTAGCAGATACTCTCATTCAAAACACAAGCCGGATTATTTCTGAAAATGAAAGAGACTTACTTAAAGCCAAAGCACATGGTATTTCGGATATTATGGTAGATCGTTTACGATTGACGCCAGAAAGAATTTCGGATATGGCACTTGGCTTACGTCAAGTGGCTGACTTGCCTGATCCTATCGGACAAGTTTTACAAGGCTTTACAAATCTTGACGGACTAAAAATTGTCCAAAAACGAGTGCCGCTTGGTACGGTTGGGATGATTTTTGAGAGTCGCCCAAATGTGACAATTGACGCCTTTTCACTTTGTTTTAAAACAGGGAATAGTGTTCTCTTGCGCGGTGGTTCAGACGCCATACATTCTAATACAGTCCTAGTTGAAATTATTAAAGAAAGCTTACGTAAGCAAGGAATTAACTCCAGTACCGTAGAGCTTCTCACGGATACTAGTCATGAAGAAGCTGAAAAGATGATGCAGGCTGATCAATTTTTAGATGTGCTTATTCCGCGTGGCTCTGCCCGATTGATTAATCGCGTAAAAGAAAAAGCAACAGTTCCTGTTATAGAAACTGGAGTCGGAAACTGCACTATTTATGTTGATGAAACTGCTGATTTAGAGATGGCTACAAAAATAGTTGTTAATGCTAAAACACAACGCCCAAGTGTTTGCAATGCTGCTGAAAGCCTAGTCGTGCATGCGCAAATCGCTGCTGAATTTTTACCTAAATTGCAGGAAGCTTTGAAAAAAGTACATGAGGTTGAGTTTAGAGCGGATGAACGTTCCTTGAAAATTCTCCAAGCTTGTGATGGAAACTTAGCAGTTGCTGCTCGCGAAGAAGACTTTGGTACAGAATACTTAGATTACGTTATGTCAGTGAAAATAATCAACGATTTGGATGAAGCGATTGATCATATTAACCGTTACTCGAGTCGTCATTCAGAAAGTATCGTAACTAAAGATTACTTTAATGCCCAAAAATTTCAAGAGGAGATTGATGCTGCAGCAGTGTATGTAAACGCATCGACACGATTTACAGATGGCTTTGTTTTTGGACTTGGCGCTGAAATCGGAATATCCACTCAAAAACTTCATGCACGTGGTCCAATGGGACTAGAAGCTTTGACTTCAAGTAAATATCTAATTGACGGAAATGGTCAAATCCGTTAATATTTTTAACTAAAGAACGGTCTTTTAGGGCCGTTCTTTTATTACAAAAAAGTAAGGAAATAGTTGGGTGAAAAAAGATAAAATAGAAAGAAAAATGAGTGTATGAGTTGGAGATTTCTTAGCTCAAGAGAATAAACCTTGCTTTTAAATATAAGGAGTGCATATGAAAAAAAGGGCGCAGGAGAGAAAGAAAGGAATCGATATGTTAAGTGTGACATTTTTTGTTTTTATTGCCGCGGTAATTGGAGTTTTAGGTGTTGCTTTATATTATCAACAGACCAAGGCAAGCCCTGGTGAGCCAAGTACGCGCGTGATTAAAAAAACGGAAGAACAACTAAAGTCAGAGCTTACGATTTACCCAACACTGTATGTTACTGGCTCAAGTGGCAGTCCTAAAAACAATATCAGTCATTTAGTTCAAGCAGTAACCAATAAAAATAATGCCGCAAAACCAGGCCTCACTGTAATTGCGGAAACAGGAAATAAATATAAATTAAAAATTACTGGAAAAATTGATGCTAGTAATAAATATCCAGCTATTGCTGTTGGGACAGATCATGGAACAAATGATCACGAAATCTATCAGTATGCGATAAAAGCTACAATAGAATATCTAGCGGCACACTATAATGTCCCTTGGTATAATATTGTGGGCTATTCTTCAGGTGCAGGTGGAGCTATGCAATTTTTGATCAATTACTCGCAAGATAAAAATTTACCTCCTGCTAAAAAGTTTGTTGCCTTAGATGGTGAATTTAATCGCAAAGAAAAGTTAAGAACCAACGAGTCCATGGAAAGCCTATATCAAAATGGACCTGAAAACAAAAGCGCTGATTATAACTATTTTGAGAAAAATTACTCAAAAATGGATAAAGACATCCATGTCTATCTCATGGCTTTAGATACGCCTATTGGATCTGATTTTGATGGTGTTCTTCCTTGGTCGGATCTCTTTTCTGTTTATAACCTCTTTGAAAAAAATGGCAATATAACGGAAAAATTCACCTATACAAATAGCCCAGGAGAACGATATTCTCATGGTTCGATTTGTAAAATGCCTGCAGCACAAGACTATATCGAGAAGGTTTTCTACCATTCAACTTAACTTACCAAAATGTAAGTTTACAGACAATTTAATTATAGTACAATTATATATTATGAATAGAAAATATAAAAAATTATTCATCTTTTTGGGAAAGACACTGTTTTACTTCGTAGTTATTTTAATTCTACTTTATCTTTATTCTTATAGTAAAACAGGAGGCGCACACTTTATCTACAATGAATTTTAGAAAGGAGATGTCATGAACATTTTTCACGAAATTTTATCCGGAGCAACAAAATACCCGGAGCGTTTAGCGATAGTCGAACACGACCAAGATTATACTTATCATCAATTGCTTGATGCAGCATCACAGGTAGCTCAAAAAATATCTGCAATGCCCATCTCCGAACGTCCAATTATTGTATTTGGTAAAAACGGATTTTTATCATTAGCTGCACTACTCGGTGTTTCACTTACAGGGAGGGCCTATATTCCTGTAGACGCCCATACACCTTTTGAGAGAACTCAGCTGATTATGCAAGCTGCAAACCCTTCTTTAGTCATACATACAGTGGAACTTGAAGAGAAGTTTTCCCAACTTTTTACATCAAGAATATCTTATACTGAATACCAAGAAAATATCGATTTCGATTTTTCACAGATTGACAGTCGTCAAGCTGTGAGCGGAGAGGATATTAACTACATTATCTATACTTCGGGCACAACGGGACTTCCAAAAGGTGTCGCAGTAACACATAATAACTTACTTAGCTTCACTAAATGGATGAATAAGGATTTTTCTATAATCGAAAATAATCACTTTCTGTCCCAAGCATTATATAGCTTTGACTTATCAATTTTCAGTTTATATCCTAGCTTGACAACAGGTGGGACCTTGATTTCACTTAGTCAAGAGGAGACAACGAATTTCAAAAAACTTTTTGAACGACTTAATTCAAGTACGATTTATACCTGGGTTTCTACTCCATCCTTTATCGAAATATGCTTGCTTGATCCATCATTTGTTGAAGAAAATCATCCAGATTTACAGCAATTCATTTTTTGTGGCGAGGAATTAACGCACAAAACGGCATTGAAGCTGCTCGACAAGTTCCCACATGCAAAAGTTTGGAACACTTATGGACCAACCGAAGCTACAGGTGCTATAACAAGTATTCAAGTTGATAAAACAATCCTTCAGGACTATAAGCGCTTGCCTATTGGCACTGCAAAGCCAGGTGTTGAAATCCAAATCATTGATGATGAAATTATTATTATTGGGGATTCTGTAGCTCAGGGATATTTTGAAAATTCGGAGAAGACAGCAGAAGTCTTCTTTGAGTATGAAGGCAAGAAAGCGTATCACACAGGAGATTCAGGCTATTTTGATGAAAATTCGGTTCTAAACTATAATGGTCGTATCGACTTTCAAATAAAGTTCAATGGTTTTAGGATTGAGTTGCAGGATATTGAAGCACATTTATATGAAATTGCTGAGATTGAAAAAGCATTAGTGGTGCCTCAAGAAAATGCTGCACATAAAGTAACAGGATTAATAGCGGTCATCCATTCTTCTTTAAGTTTTGAAACTAAGGCTGAAGAACGCGCATTTAATAAAAAAATCAAGGCACAACTTTCAAATACGATTATGGATTATATGATGCCGACTAAATTCATTTATCTTGATGATTTCCCGCTTACTCCCAATGGAAAAATTGACCGAAAGACCTTAACCAAACAAGTCCTTGGAGGTAAGAACTAGTGGAACCATATGCAACTCCTTTTTATTTTGTGATTTTAGGGTTAGCACTGCTTCCACTTATCATGGCACACGCCTACGGAAAAAAATGGATGGGCTATCAAGTCATCTTGACCATTGCCTTTCTCTGGATCAGTTTCGGCGGTAAAGTCAGTCTTTGGTCCCTTCTGGGCTTTGGTATTTTTGAAACAACTTTAATCAAGCTTTACGAGCACTATCGAAAACTCCAAAACAAAACTTGGGTGTTCGTTTTAGCAGTGATTGCATCGTTACTACCTTTAACAATTGTTAAGGTGACACCCTTATTGGACCCGATGCACCCACAATCTATCCTTGGTTTTTTAGGGATATCTTATGTGACCTTTAAAACTGTAAGTGTAATTCTTGAGTTACGCGATGGCCTGATTAAAGAAGTTCCCTTAAAGGAATATCTCTATTTTCTTTATTTCTTTCCCACTATTTCGTCAGGGCCAATTGATCGTTTTCGACGTTTCCAAAAAGAGCTAGAAGCGCCACTGACAGATAAGTATTCGGAGTATTTAGGAAAAGGGATTTTCTATATTTTCCAAGGTTTCCTATATAATTTCATCATTTCTTATCTAATCTCACATTATTTTCTGCATGATTTAGCAATAAAAGCAACATTGCATCCCAATTTGTGGAATATGATGGGGAGCATGTACGCTTACGGTTTTTATCTCTTTTTCAACTTTGCAGGTTATTCTCTTTTTGCGATGGGCGTTTCTTTGATTATGGGATATAAAATTCCTATTAACTTTAATAAACCCTTTCTCGCAAAAAATATTAACGACTTTTGGCAACGCTGGCATATCTCTTTATCATTCTGGTTCAGAGACTTTGTCTTTATGCGTTTAGTAAAGTGGATGATGGTTAAAAAATGGTCCAAAAATATGGTGACCATCTCAAACGTGGGTTACTTAGTAAACATGTTTATTATGGGATGCTGGCATGGTTTAACGTGGTACTATATCTTATATGGTGTTTATCATGCCTGCCTGATGATCATTTATGATGCCTGGAAGCGAATGAAGAAGAAGCACAAATGGAATATTCCTGATAATATGTGGACACGTGGAGCTGCAATATTTATCACTTTTAATGCCGTTATGGTCAGTTTCCTTATCTTTTCAGGAATTCCTAATTATGCTATAATGCATGCAATCAATGGACTTGGTAGTCCTTTACCTAATTTTTAGACAACAATAGAAGAAAGAAGAATAAATATGAAAAATGAAGTATTAAATATCATTGAAGAAGTTGCTGGCACAGATGAGTTTCGTGAAGATTTAGATATGGATCTTTTTGAAGAAGGCATTCTTGACTCTATGAGAGCCATTATGCTTATTGTTGAGCTTGAAAATGCCTTTAGTTTAAGTTTACCACCTTCTGAAATGGATCGTGACGACTGGAATACAGCAAATAAAATTGCCGATCGTATCAAGGAAAAGATGGATGAAGAAAGATAAGGTACTTCAAGAACTCGCACCTTTAGTTGCGGCCCTTACTTTGCTAGTGATACTCATCTTTTCTCCTCTCACGGTTTTCCCTAAGTTTAATAAGCATGAACTTGATGAGTTTGCGACTGATCCTAAGAATCGGACAGGCTTTGTAAGCTATGCGATTAAATCACAAGCATTCTCTAACCCGCATTATCTGCCAATTTTAGGCTCTTCTGAGCTGGAACATATTGATCCTTTTCACCCAAGTAGTTTCTTTATGAAAAATAATAAAGGTTTTACGCCTTTTCTAGCAGGTCAACCCGGGACCCAATCCTTAACACACTTTTTCTATCTGAATTCTGTTGAAAAGCAATTGCATAACCGTAAGATTGTTTTTATCATCAGTCCACAATGGTTTACACGTAAAGGTATTGGTACACCTGAGTTAAGTCAATTTGTTTCTAAAGGTGAAATATATGCGTGGTTACAATCTGCCTCACCAAAAGATGTCGCGACACAAAAACTCGCTCAACGCCTCTTGAATTTTAAAGATTTTCCTGAGGATATTGTTGTTACTCATGCACTAAAAGCTCTAGCAAATGGTAAAAAAATCGACAGTATAAACCAGATTTCAATTAAACTTGCAAATCAGTTCTGGACGAAACAAGATTCTCTTTTTACGGGCTTATCAAAGCTCAGCGGTAGGCAAGAAAATTCATACGAAAAGATAGAGCGAATCAGTAAACAATTACCAAACACAAAAGATTTTGAAAAACTGGATCAAGCAGCATATGAACGAGGAGCTGCAAATTCAGCAAATAATGAATTTCAAATTGTTGACCATGTGTGGTCAAGAAATCTTCAAAAGGTCTTTAAAGAACGTAAAGGAGTGATGAAGGAAGTGAGTTACCTGAGAAGTCCGGAATATCTTGATTTTCAGCAGCTTTTAAATCAATTTGCAAAAAATAATAATGATGTGCAGTTCGTTATTCCACCTGTAAATGGAGCATGGTACCAGTATACAGGGCTCTCTTATGATATGTTACAGGAGTTTAGCGCAAAAATTAAATATCAACTTAACAGCCAAGGTTTCCATCACATTTATGACATGACAAATAAATTCAATGAAAAGTACTATATTGGGGACACTATCCACTTGAATAATCGTGGTTGGGTGGCTTTAGACAAAAAAATCGAGGAATTTATGAAACATCCAACTAAAACAGCATATAAGATAGACAATGCTCAATTTCTTAGCACAGAATGGGCCAATGGAGATAAGGAAGCTTCTCTTAATAGATAAAAAATAAATTAAAAAACGACAATATTCAATTGTCGTTTTTTATTTGTCCGATTTCTTGGACATGTTCTCATTTTTTATGATAGAAAATGCTTAATTTACTCTATTTTATTCTATGAAGTTAAAAATCGTCTACTCAATCTAATATTAAAAACATTTGGACTTATCCCTCTATCTTTGTATTATTAAATTAGGAGAAAGAGAAAAAATTTAAAGTAATTATCATTTTACTTTAATGTTTAATCTTTTTTAAACTAAAGAAAAAGGAGGGAAACGAAATGTTGCAAACAAAGTGACATCTATTTTTGATTTTTTCTAAAAAAGTTCATTAATTCAAAATAAAAAGGAGTAGAAACATGAAAACTTTAAGACAAGTATTGAAAGGGCTTGTGTTGGCGATAGTACTTTCGGTATTAATTATCTCCGGGATGCGATTAAAAAATACCTTGAGTCGAGTGAGTGCGGATAGAGTTGATAAGAAAACAGATCAAAAAGTGGCACCCATACGAGACAAGGATAGCAACACGGCTAAAATTTTAGAAAAAGAGGCATGGTGGACAGATCAAGAAGCTTATGAAGCTAACTTACTTTTAAAAGTAAACGGTTCAAGTCTCTCTGGCCCGATGGATGTCGTTTTTGTTTTAGACCGCTCAGGTAGCATGGACATGACTTATACCGATAATGCTAATGCGGATGGTTTTAAAGGATATCCTTTATTCTCCAGCTCTTGCTTAAACCAGGAACATTTCTACCTTGAACCACTTCATGAAGGACAGGAACCTGAAGCAAACGCAGATAAATCAAAAGTTTATGAGAATAGTGATAACACCCTCACAGTTTATAACGCGGATGTTGATAAATGGGAAGTGATCAGCACTACACCAGTTCATCTTTTTGAACAATTCACTCAAGCTACAGCCAAATATATCCCTTATCATTTTAAGAAAGAAGGTGAGAAATTTGTCCGGATTAGTCGTTGGGATGCTACAGCAAAGGTAGCTGGAAAAACAGAACCTGGGGTTTGGGTACATGGTGATGAAGACCAAGGTTGCTATGACCGATGGATGTTATCAAAAGAAGCCATCTCAGAAGTAACCAATCAGTTACTCCAAGAGCATCCGGAAAACAGAGTAGCTCTAGCACCATTTTCAATCCGTGATTCCTCAATGGTTACCCATTTAAATTATAATTCACAACGAATGAAAAATTTTAGAGATAATCTTGTTTTAAAAAATAATGAACATGGCTACTTTGGCCCAAGTACGGGAACAACCATTGAAGCCGATGGTTCAATCAGTGGTGTCTATAACTCTACTGTCGGTTGGAAGGGCAGCATTGCTGAAAACAAGGCAGCAATTGATGATATGCTTCCTCGTCTGTTCACAACGCCACAAACAGACTATCAATATGGATTGAGTATGGCATATAATCTACTCCAATCACGTAGTGATGAAGCTAGGGCAACCAAAGGCGCAATGGTCGTCTTCTTATCTGATGGTGTTCCTCAGAGTACTGCTACAATGCGAGCAGGTTGGGCAGGTGGCGGCCCCATTGTATCTTTTGGGCAAACAGATGGTAGAATTCTAGCAATGTCCGCTGCTATTACCAGCGATGAGCCTGTAGAAGTAGAGGGTGCGCCAACGGGAACATATCAACGACATGATATCAACCTAAATTATCTAAAACTCATTGAAGGAACAACCTATGAGGTTGCTGGAATGGGTGCAGAGATGTTAACAGTAGATTATATGGCTAACAGTGCTATCCTAAAGACCATGGCAAATGACTCGCAAAATTATTTTGAAGTTCCAGCCGATAATGTTGGGGCAGGCAAGAGATATTTGAGCGATTTACTGCTTAATTCTACGCTCTTCCCAGGTGGTCGAGATTCTGTTCTTAGAGATAAAGTGAGTCAATATTATTATGTTCCAGAAAATGCTACTCTGCCTCAAGGAGTGACAATTGAAGGAAATTATGAGGACAAAGGTGAAGAACAGACGATTGTCTGGGAGTTAGGCGATCTTTATGATTACAGTCCCGATGGATATCCTGCCGTAAATATTCCGCTAGTATTAAAAGAAGAATATCGTCAAGTTTCACAGGATACTTATTACCCAACAAATGCAGATACAAGTGATAAAGCCGTGGATATTTTGGATCCTGAACGAGGAATTGACGATGAAGATACAGGCGCAAAGCTCTATTATACAGACCCTCATAATCAAAAACGTTACGATACTATTGGCACACCAAAGCTTGCAGTTAATCCACCTGCAGTAAAAAGTACTAGTTACCAGATTCAAGCTGAAAAACTATTGAGCGGACGTTCTCTTTTAGCGGGAGAGTTTACTTTCGAGTTGCTAGACAGTGCGGGGGAAGTTATTCAAACCGTACACAATGATGCTTCAGGAAAAATAGTATTTTCACCAATCACTTACACTAATACTGGAGATTATGATTATACAGTGAGAGAGAAAGTTGGTTTGGATAAGACTATTGACTATGATGCTGCCAATTATAAAGTAACTGTTAGCATTAAGGAAGAAGCAGGGAATCTTGTTGCTACAGCTACAGGAGATGCAGCGATACAGTTTAAAAATAGTTATCAACCGCTTGGTACAGAAATTCATTTGCAAGCAACCAAAGAACTTGTCGGTAAGAAACTGACAGATCGGGAATTCACGTTTGAATTAGTCAATGCTTCAAATCAAATTATTCAAACGGCTAAAAATGATGCTTCAGGACAGATTCGCTTTGATAAGCTAGCTTATACAGAAACAGGAAGCTACGATTACACGATTCGGGAAAAGGCTGGAGTAGATTCTCAAATTACCTACGACACTAAATCCTATAAGATTCATGTCGAAGTATCAGACCAAAAAGGAAAACTTGTCGCATCTGTAAGCTATGAACAAAAGCCAAAATTTAAAAATATCTATCTTGAGGAAAAAAGATCATCATCTAAAGATAACGAGCTAAAGGGTTTGACTGAAAAGAAGAGACCACAGAAAAAAATCTTACCAAAAGCAGGAGAGTTTAACAAGACAGCCGCTATTGTTATCGGCATCGGTTTAATTTTAGTTGGATTTGTAACTCTCTTGATGAGAAAAGTTAAACGAAATAGAAAGTAGAACTGTAAAAAAGACAAGTGAATGCTCGTCTTTTTTATAATTTAAAAATATTTTACTCAACGCCCATCTAATCTAAAATTTTTGAGATAAAAAGTTATTGAAAAATATTAAAATAAAAGGCAATATTACATATTTCATAATAAAATAATACATAAAATGTTATTTTATTATATTGTAAATAGTTTGCATGATAAACTAGTAATAGGTACTCTTAAAAAGTTAAGTATTTTAATAAAAACTAAGAAAATTATGGGGGGATTATGATGAAATGGTTTCAATTATCAAAGGTAGATATATTAAAGAAGCTCCAAGTTGAAGAAGATATCGGGTTAACAGAAGGCGAGCGAAAAAATAGATTATCAGAAAATGGTTTCAACTTATTATCTGGAGAAAAGGCAGAAGGAAAATTAAAAAAGTTTTTCAAACACTTTAATGATTTATTAATCTATGTGTTACTTGTGGCTGCATTACTTAAAGGAATCAGTCAAGACTATATCGATATGTTTATCATTTTAGTTGTTGTTGTCATTAATGCTTTGATTGGTTATATCCAAGAGTCAAAGGCAAGTAACTCTTTAGATGGCCTCACGAGTTTAATGGGGACAGAGGCAACTATTCTAATTAGTGGCGAGAAAAAAGTTGTATCAACAGACTCTTTAGTAAAAGGTGACATCGTGTTGCTTAACTCAGGAGATATTATTCCAGCTGATGTAAGAATTTTAGAAGCTTATAATTTAGTTGTAGATGAGGCAATGCTCACAGGTGAATCAACTCCTGTACAAAAAAATGCTGCTTCTATTTCAACTGAAGCAGACTTGGCAGATCGTGTTAATATGGGATATTCAGGATCATTAGTAAACAGTGGGAGTGGTAAAGCAGTTGTTGTTGAAACAGGGGACAATACAGAGATAGGAAAAATCAGTGTCCATCTGAAAGAAGTTGGCGTTACGGAAACACCTTTAATTAAAAAGATGAAGTACTTGAATAAACAAATTTTCTTTATTCTCTTAATACTCATCGTTTCATTAGTTGTTTTTAGTTTTTTCCATCGGGATTTCACGTTTGAAGAAGCAACTTCGTGGATTATTTCACTGGCAGTATCTTCTGTTCCTGAAGGATTACCCGCAGTTCTATCAATTATTTTGTCTCTTGGTGTGACGCGTATGTCTGCAAAGAAAGCAATCATAAAAAAAATGCCAGCAGTTGAGACATTGGGGAGCATGGAAGTTATCTGTTCCGATAAAACAGGAACACTGACTAAAAATGAAATGTCCGTGCTGACAGTTTTAACTAAGAAAAAGACCTTTGAAAAGAATCAAACTGAACAGTGGAAAGATGATCTTAATACTTTTAATGAAGATGATCAGTTAAAGAAATTAGTTGAAACTGCTATTTACTGTAATGACACAAAAATTGATTACCATAACGGGCAAAGGACTGTCATTGGTAATCCGACAGAGGCAGCATTATTAGAGTGGGCTTCTCATATGGAAATTACACAAGATGAAAAAGTACTGTATAAAATCCCGTTTGATTCCTCATACAAATATATGGCTACTCTAGTCGACGTAGATCATCAACGCTTCATTTACTTAAAAGGAGCGCCAGATGTTTTACTTGGAATGGTCGATTATCAATTTGGAGATAATACAACAGAAAATCTTGATCCTAAACTCTGGGAAAAAATGATATCTAAGCAAGCAAAAAAAGGGCAACGTATACTTGCTACGGCTATGAAGGAAGTTTCTTCTGACCAAAAAACAATTACACATGAAGATTTGAAAGAGGATATGGTTCTGGTCGGAATGTATGGTATTATTGATCCACCAAAACCATCTGCAATAGAAGCGATTAAAAAGAGCCACCGTGCAGGTATCTCTGTGAAGATGATTACCGGAGATCATAAAGATACAGCTGTCGCAATTGCGAAAGAAATTGGATTAAAAAATACTGATAGTGCTATCACAGGTAAAGATATTGAAATGATGACAGATCACGAGTTATCCGAGGTAGTGCTTAAAAACGATGTTTTTGCCCGAACAACGCCAGAACATAAATTACGACTGGTCAGTGCTATAAAATCGCATGGTAAAATTGTCGGAATGACAGGTGATGGTGTAAATGATGCCCCAGCTCTTAAAAAAGCAGATATTGGTATCGCGATGGGGCAAAAAGGAACACAAGTTACAAAAGATGCTGCTGATATGGTCTTGGCAGATGATAATTTTGCTACCATTTCAGATGCAGTGCGTGAAGGAAGACGTGTCTATGATAACTTAAAAAACACAATTTACTTTTCTTTACCAACAGCATTTGCTCAAGGTTTGTTAGTTGTGGTATCCATATTAATTGATCGTCCATTACCATTGACGTCAATCCAAATTCTATGGTTAAATATGGTCACAACAATTACACTTTCTTTTGCATTAGGTTTCGAAAAAGAAGCACCTAATGTCATGGATAGACCGCCACGTGATCCAAACGAAAATATTTTAAGCCGTTATGCTATCTTTAGAATGTTCTATGTTTCTATTCTTTTAGCTTCCCTTGGATTTTTAGTCAACAATATTGTCATATCTATGGGAGTATCAACACCTGTTGCTCATACTACTCTTTTAATGACCCTCGTTTTCGGACAAGTATTTTATATGATAAATTGTCGAAGTATATCAAAATTCTCTATCGATCAAAACATGTTCAAGAACCGAGTGCTCTGGCTATCTTTGCTGGTTTTATTAGTCCTACAGCTTGCTATAGTCTATATCCCAACAATTAGTAATGCTTTAGGCACGACAAGTATCGGGATTAATAATCTCATTTATGCTTTTGTGGCTGGGCTTACAGTTTTTATTGTAGTAGAAATAGAAAAGATCATTTCACATCGTCTCTTTAAAAATTTATTGTAGAAAACAGAATGATTGATTTTAGTGAATATCAAAATAAAAAGCTACTGAAGAGCTAAGTTCAGTAGCTTTTTATTTTTTAGACTAGCCTCGCTTCATATATAAAAGTGGGTAAGGATTACCTTGTTCATCGAACTCCGTTCTTTTATAGACTTCAAAGCCCATATATTCATAAAAACCCTTAGCGCGTGGATTTTGTTCATTCACAGCAAGATCATTAATGGAGTATTTAGTAATTCCATACTCAAGAAGTTTCTTACCAAAGCCCTTACCTCTTTCCTCAGGTGCAATAAAAAGCATCTCTAGATGACTGTCGACAATTCCCATAAAACCGACAAGCGTATTCCTATCATTTTTTAAAAGAATTAAACGAGGGATTTCTTTTAGAGCCTGAGGCACATATTTTTTAATTTCACTTATTTCATTATCTGAAAGGAAGAGGTGTGTAGCTCTTACAGAACTTTCCCAAACTACCAATAATTTTTCTACTAAATCTTCAGATCTGTCTTTTAAGTCAACATCTACGACTTTCATTCTATTATGCTCCTCAATACAATCTTATGTCTCATCCTAACATATGATGAAGCATATTTCAATCTATAAAAGTAAATCCTATCTTTCTTCCCGCAAGAGTTTTGGGCAGTCTTGGTATACCTGTTTTGCAATATCAACAGTCTTTTTAAGTATATTGTTGATATATTTTTATATTAATTTGTATATTATGATATAATATTCAATAAAATTAAAATAATTTAGGAGTTTTTAAATTTATGGAAAAAACCATTATCCCCAAAAACTATAAATCAACACTGGATATCTATGATACACAGACAGCAATTGGATTTATTAAACGTTGTTTTGAAGAAGCACTGACAGGAAGTTTAAAACTAAAAAGAGTATCTGCCCCCCTTTTTGTTGATGATCATTCCGGATTAAATGATAATCTGAGCGGAAGCGAACGACCTGTAATATTTGATATTCCAGCATTGAATAATAATAATAATGGAGAAATAGTACACTCTTTAGCAAAATGGAAAAGAGTTGCGCTCAAACAATATGACTTTCATGTGGGGAACGGCCTTTACGCCGATATGAATGCCATTAGACGTGATGAAGAGTTAGATAATCTTCACTCTATATATGTTGACCAATGGGACTGGGAACGAGTGATTTCAAGAGAACAAAGAACTCTTGATTACTTAAAAGAAACAGTTCAAGGTTTAGTGAATGCTATCGCTGAAACATCAAGTCGTTTGCATACCAAATATCCAAAAGTAGAAACAGTCATAGATACAAATGTTTCTTTCATTACAAGTCAAGAATTAGCAGATCTTTACCCGGAGTTAACATCAAAAGAAAGAGAAAATGCTTATGTTAAAGAGCATCCAACAACTTTTATCTTACAAATTGGGGATTTATTAAAGCATGGTGAACCACATGATAACCGAGCACCAGACTATGATGATTGGACTTTAAATGGTGATTTACTCTTCTGGTATGAGCCTTTAGGCTGCGCTATAGAACTATCGAGCATGGGAATCCGTGTCGATGATAAAGCTTTACTTACTCAGTTAGAAAAGGCTAATGCTAATGATCGTTTAGCGTACCCATTTCATCAACAAGTGCTTAATAATGAATTACCATTAACAATTGGGGGTGGTATTGGACAAAGCCGTATGTGTATGTTGCTACTTGGCAAAGCCCATATCGGTGAGGTGCAAGTTTCTTTATGGGACGAGGAAACAATCAAGGCTTGCAAAGATAAAATTTTTTTACTATAAAAGTTACTCTTTACAAACTGTATTTTATAATTAAATCCTGACATTGGATTAATCTCAACAATGTTGGGCTTTTTTTGAATAGATGTGATATGTAGAGGTTTCTATGAACGGTAGTCTGGTAGTCTTTCTAATATGATCCTTTCTTAAGAGTATGTCGCTAGCGAGCCCTCTTTATATTGATATAACCAATATAAAACGTTGTTTATTGTTGGATATTAGTGTATAATATTGAATATATCAATATTATGTGGCGGTAAGAACCACAATTGATAAAAAGATGATACAAGTGGCAGGAGAGCTTCTTAGAGTTCAAAAAGTCCTGGGAGTATAGGAGGAAGAAGAAAATGGTAATGTTAATAACTAAGAATAGTAGTTCATCTTGTAGGAATGCTAGAGCGTGGTTAGAAAATCACCAGATAGACTATCAAGAGATAAACATAAGCCGTCACCCTTTTAAACTCACTCGAGAAATTTTGATTCAAATATTAAGTTTAGAAGAGGAAGGTTTATCTGCATTATATGGTCGTAAGAAAAAATCAGATCCAAAATACCAGTGGCTTATGAGTAGTGTGGAGGAACTGTCATTAGACTCTGCTTTAAGTTTCTTACAAAATCATCTGGAATTACTCTGTACTCCCATTATTTTTGATGAAAAAAGAGTGCAGTTAGGCTATGATAATGAGAATATCAGAAAGTTCATACCAAAGGAAATAAGAAGAGTGGATGCAAGTAGTAAAATTACTCAGTTAAGGCAATTAGAGTTACTTGCAGGATGAAATTTTGTTATAGTAAAGATTTTTACTTGAAACTAAAGAAACTACCGATATCACGGGGAAGAGTTTTAAAATCAGGGCCGACCATATTGAAAAAAGCGAGGCAGGAGTTAAAGGTTTAGTACCTACGAATACAATCAACGACGAAGAAGGGAATAATATTTTTAGTATTATACCAAATAATCAAAATATCAAAGGCATCAAAGCGGGCGTTACTTGCTTTCTAAAAATTACAGATCAAAATACGTTAGCAGGTCTTGTAATCCTCAACTTTAATATAGTTAAGTAAAAAACATATGAACGTAAGGAAAAGCTTCACAATTTAAATATACTTCAAGTCTGATTAGCTTGAAGTATATTTTTTTGATATAATAGTCGACGTAGAAGTTTCTATGGACGGTAGTCTTTCGGGAGGTGATGCTTATGAAGATTTTGTAAGTGTAACCTCACAAAATAAGAAAGGCGAAAAGTTTGTCTGTTTATCAGGCGCTAATGTTAATGATTGCTTTCGCAACATTAGTACTAGCATTAAATGATAAAAACAAAAAGTAACCATCCATAACTTTAGCGAGTGTTGATGATTACTTTTAATTAAAATACGGCTACAGAAGGGCTTGTTACTAGCAAGCTCTTTTTATATATTACCATTATATCATAAACATTAAATTTAACAAATAGTATAAATCGTACTTACATAAAACTCACCGCATATGTTTATTCTTTCTGGAATAAGTTCATAACATAAAATATAAAGAATATTATAACCTAATATTAGGAGATGTAAATTGTAACACAAGTTTTTCGGAAAGATGTTGTATAGGTAAATATGTCAGAAAGAATAGACGAAATGGAGGTCATCCAAGCTACACAGAAAAAACTAGCTATTACAGCAAACTTTATGGATGTTCACGTATATATTTTATTGCCTGTCTTTATGATATAGTTTTTCTTCTAAATTCTATTGTTTAAATAGCCTACATATAAAATAAATTTAACTAATAAAATTATATAAATGGCTCAACAGTCAAGTTCAAACCTATTTATTTATAGAAGTTATGATATAATTATATTCGAAAAAATAAATAAATAGAAAGAATTTATTAAACTTGCTGGGTATATAGTTTAGAGAGACCTTGGGATATCCTATGACATCTTTCCGAAAAACTATAATATTCTTGAAAGTTTTATAAATTTATGGTATGCTTAAAGAACTATGAAACGTGAACTTCTACTTGCAAATATTGACCGCATAAAAAAACGTATGCCTGACTTCGTTTTAGAATATTATCAATCAAAGTTGAGTATTCCTTATAGCTTGACCACACTCTATCAATATCTTTTAGAGTATGAGAGATTTTTTAACTGGCTTATTGATAGCGATGTCAGCAATGCCCAAGATATTTCTGGTATTACTCTGGATACATTAGAAAACCTTGCGCGATCTGATATCGAAGGTTATATTCTCTACTTACGTGAAAAACCGCGTCAAAATAATAAATCTGGACTAACACAAAACTCGGTAAAACGCACTTTAGCTGCACTTTCTAGTCTTTTTAAATACCTTACTGAGCAAGCCGAAGGAATAAATGGTGAACCGTACTTTTATCGAAATGTTATGAAGAAAGTTCAGATTCAAAAAAATAGAGAAACATTAGCTTCACGTGCTGAGAATATTAAAGGAAAATTATTTTTAGGTGATGAGACACAAGGCTTTCTCGACTTCATTGATAACGAGTACGAAAAAAGTTTATCTAATCGTGCTCTCTCTTCTTTTAACAAAAACAAAGAGCGTGATTTGGCCATCATTGCGCTTATGTTGGCATCAGGAGTACGTCTTTCTGAAGCCGTTAATATCAACATATCGGATTTAAATATGAAGACGTTGGTTGTTGAGGTTACACGTAAAGGGGGTAAGCGTGATGCTGTGAATATCGCCAAATTTGCTGAGCTTTATTTACTCAATTACTTAGAAATACGTGAGCAACGTTACAAACCAGAAAAAAATAATAAAGCCTTCTTCTTGTCTATTTATCGCGGGCAGGCTTCGCGTATTGATGGCTCAAGCATTGAGAAGTTGGTTTCTAAATACTCGCAAGCCTTTAAAGTCAGAATTACGCCACACAAACTTCGTCATACATTAGCCACTCGCCTTTATGCACAAACCAATTCTCAAGTTCTTGTAAGTCATCAACTCGGGCATTCTTCAACACAAGTTACAGACCTATACACACATATTATTAGTCAAGAACAGAAAAATGCACTTGACGAACTATGACTAAGACTGGTAAGATTTAAGTAGACTATTAATTTAAGATAAAAATAATAATTAGAAAGAATCGAATGAATAATACTACTCTAAAAATGTCACAGCAAGAAATTATTTATGAAGTAAAATATGCCTGGAGCAGACAAAGACCAGTAAGTGTCCGTTTTCTGGAAAATTCGCAAGAAACTACTTCTAAGGGTAAAATTTTTGGTATCGATTATGATTTACTTTACATCAAGGAGGAGAATGTAGTACGGAGAATCATTTTAGAAGATATTTTAAGTATAACTGTATAATATAATTTTTACATAATTAATTTTATGTAATGAGCTCTTTAACAATAAAAAAACCTCTAAACTAATAGAGGTTTTTTATTGTTAAATTTTTTCGATAATTTGGCTTAAATCTTCTAGCGCTCGCTCAGCCACTTTAGTGTAGCGTTCTTTTTTATCACGAATGCGGGGACCATCAAGCTCTTTAACAATACCAAACGTTACATTCATAGGTTGGAAATGTTTGCTATCCGTATGTGTAATATAATATGGGAGAGCACCAATAGCTGTTGTTTGTGGGAAAACAACCTCTTCTTCGCCCTTGAAAAGACGAGCGGCATTGATCCCAGCAACCAAACCACTAGCCGCTGATTCAACATAACCTTCTACCCCAGTCATTTGACCAGCAAAGAAAAGATTTTCTTGTTTTCTTGATTGGAAGGTTTGTTTGAGTAAGTTAGGAGAATCCATATATGAATTGCGATGCATCACACCATAGCGGACAAACTCAGCATTTTCAAGTCCAGGTATCATTTGGAAAACACGTTTTTGTTCTCCCCATTTAAGGTGAGTTTGGAAACCTACAATATTATATAAAGATGCTGAAGCATTATCTTGGCGCAACTGTACAACGGCGTAAGGCGTTTTAAAGTCACCATCTCGTGGACCTGTATATGAATCAGGGTATTCTAAGCCAACAGGTTTCATTGGACCAAATAACATTGTTTTATATCCGCGTTTAGCCATTTCTTCAATCGGCATACAGCCTTCGAAAACTTTTAAATCCTCAAATGAGTTGAGCGGTGCCTCTTCGGCAGTGATTAGAGCTTGTTGGAAGTTGTTAAATTCTTCCTTTGTCATTGGACAATTAATATAGTCTGCTTCGCCTTTATCGTAACGCGATTTTTTATAGACCTTATCGTAATCTATTGTATTTGCATCAATAATTGGGGCTGCAGCATCATAGAAATAAAAACCATCTCCACCATTAAACTCGTGAATTTTTGCTGCTAAGGCATCACTTGTCAGTGGGCCAGTAGCAATAATTGTAATTTCTTCATCTAAGTTTGGTAAGTCTGTTATTTCACCGCGAATTACCTCGATTAAAGGATTTTTCGAAACAGCTTCAGTAATAAAAGCTGAAAACTCTTCACGGTCAACGGCTAATGCACCACCTGCAGGAACTTGCGTTTTTTCTGCAGCTTGCATCATCACAGAGTCTAAGCGACGCATTTCCTCTTTCAGTAGTCCCACAGCATTGGTGATGGCTGCGCCTCGGAAAGAATTTGAACAGACTAACTCGGCAAATTTATTTGTTTTATGCTGAGGTGTAGCTTTTACACCACGCATTTCGTAAAGTTTCACAGGAATACCGCGTTTTGCAATTTGGTAGGCAGCTTCAGAGCCAGCAAGACCTGCGCCAATAACGTTTATGTGTGTTTTTTTCATTATAATTTCCTATATTTAACATAAAATTAATTATGTAAAATGCTTTTATTTTTGTTTTTCTTCTTTGTAGTCACAAGTCTCATTACTACATACTACTTGTTTACCACCGCCACGAACTTTCTTTTCTACTAAATAGTGCTCACATTTTGGACAAGAACGGCCAACAGGTTTATCCCAGCTTGTGAATTCACATTCTGGATATCGATCACAACCATAGAAAAGGCGATTTTTCTTGGTTTTACGTTCAATGATTTGCCCTTTATGACAACTTGGACAGGTTACACCGATTTCTTTCACAATGGCTTTAGTATTGTGGCATTCTGGGAAATTACTACATGCATAGAATTTTCCATATCGACCCAATTTAATCACCATTGGGTGGCCGCAAATGTCACAATCAAAGCCAGCAGGCTCATCTTTAATAACGATTTTTTCCATTTCAACTTCGGCTTTTTCAAGTTCAATGGCAAATGGTTTATAAAATTGATCAACAACATCAACCCAACGACGTTGTCCTTCTTCTACTTTATCTAAATCTTTTTCCATTTCGGCTGTAAATTCAGTATTTACAATGTTTGGGAAAAATTCAACAACGAGTTTATTTACAATCTCTCCCAGTTCAGTTGGCTCAAAACGTTTGGCAACTAAACGTGCATAATACCGTTTCTGGATTGTTTCCAATGTCGGTGCATATGTTGATGGACGTCCCACGCCATTTTCTTCCAGAACTTTTATCAGAGTCGCTTCACTGTAACGTGCAGGAGGTTGAGTAAAATGTTGCTCCGGTTTGAGATTCGCTTTCTTGACCACGTCACCAGCTTCCATATCAGGAAGCATGTTATTTTTCTCTGAGTCATTATAGATAGCTAAATAACCATCAAACTTTACTTGTGAACCATTGGCAATAAAAATTACACCATTTTGCGAAAGATTAACTTTCATTGTGTCAAAGATGGCAGCAGTCATTTGACTTGCAACAAAGCGATTCCAAATTAAAGTGTAGAGCTTTAGCTGATCCTTGTCTAGATATTTGGCAATTGATTCTGGTGTATTAAGAACATTGGTTGGTCTGATGGCCTCATGGGCATCTTGTGCTCCTGCTTTATTAGAAACCTTAGAAGAATGTTTACTATACTTAGCACCAAAACGATCCGTAATGAAGTCTGCAGCGACACCTTGCGCTACAGGAGAGATACGTGTTGAGTCCGTACGCATATAAGTAATCAGACCCTGATGGCCTTGTGCACCTAGTGTAAGCCCCTCATAGAGCTGTTGAGCCACCATCATGGTTTTCCGTGTACGGAAATTAATTTTATTAGCCGCATCTTGTTGCATTGAGCTTGTGGTGTATGGAAGTGGGGAATTTCTACGACGTTCTTTTTTCTCTACTTTATCAACATCGAAATCTGGCCCAGACAAACGGGACATAACTTCCATCACATCATCGTTGTTATTTAATGCTCGTTTCTTACCATCAACTCCCCAGAAGGCAGCTTTAAACTTTTTAGCTCCTTTTTTAAATTCGCCATCAATTGACCAATATTCTTGAGGAATAAAGGCATTAATTTCATTTTCACGATCAACGATAAGTTTAAGCGCAATCGATTGGACGCGACCAGCTGATAATCCTTTTTTTACTTTTTTCCAAAGGATTGGACTGATTGAATACCCAACTAAGCGGTCTAAAATGCGTCGTGCTTGTTGCGCATCGACCAAATCAACATCAATACTGCGTGGCTCTTTAAATGCATTTTTAACTGCATCTTTAGTAATTTCGTTAAAAACTACCCGATTTTTATCTTCCAAAGGGAGTCCTAAAATATGTGCCAAATGCCAAGCAATGGCTTCTCCTTCTCGGTCCGGGTCACTTGCCAGATAAACAGCCTTTGCAGCTTTGGCCTCTTTTTTAAGAGAATTAATCAGTGGAGCTTTTCCTCGAATATTAATATATTGTGGCTCATAATCATTTTCAATATCTACGGACATGGTTGATTTTTTCAAATCACGTATATGCCCAACAGAAGCAACGACTTTATAGTTTCGTCCTAAATATTTTTCTATTGTTTTTGCTTTAGCAGGTGACTCAACAATTACGAGATTTTTGCCTTTAACAATTTTTGTTTTCTTTTTACTCGCAGTTTTTTTACTGCTTATTTTCTTTTTTGTAGTTGTTTGTTTTTCACTTGCTTTCGCCATATATTTACCTATTTTTTCAAAATTCAATAGTCTAATAATATAGGCTTTTAGGACAGATGTCAAGTAATAAAACCAAAAGTGTTTTTCTTATAGGAGAATTAAACATTTATTAAAAGATAAAAAATACTCTCAATCGTTGCTATTACGTATTCTATATAAGTTCATAAAGTTTCAATTTTTATAAAAAATTAAGGAAGAAAATTACTTTAATCTAAATAAAATTCATCTAAAATATCTTGACCGTGTGTGACAAGCTTAGCAGCTCCCTGTTGAATCAATTGATTACAGCCTGAGGCATTTCGATTCAAAATATCTCCAGGTACAGCGAATACCTCTCTATTCCCTTCCAATGCATATCGACTTGTAATGAGACTTCCACTACGTTGTTTTGCTTCAACAACGACAATCCCACGTGAAAGACCAGCAATGATTCTATTCCTCTCTGGGAAATGAAACTTGAGCGGTTGCTCTCCTGCAAGATACTCTGATAAAACTAATTCGTGTGTTGCTAAATATTCTTGTAATTTACGATTTTCTTTTGGATAAGAAATATCTAAACCATTACCTATGACAGCAATAGTTGGAGTTTTTTGCTTTACAGCTGCTACATGGCTAGAAGTGTCAACACCGCGTGCCAATCCGCTCACAATAACAAAGTTTTGTTTTAATTCCTCAATAAGCTTATGCGTAATTTTGGTTGCTTCTTTGGAGCTTTCACGGCTACCTACAAATCCAAGTTTAGGTAGATTAAGTAATTTTAGATTTCCTTGGTAAAAAAGGAGTGCCGGAGGATTATATATTTCTTTTAACCATTCTGGATAAATATCATCTAAAATGGAGAACGAAGGGAAGAGCTTATATAGCTTTCGTAGCCGTTTAACATCCTGACTCTTATAATTCTCAATAAAATTTGGGATAGCTTTAATTTCTGCAATCCGCGCTAACTGTCGTAGAGTGAGTTTTGCTTCATGCCTCCTCTGATAATCAATCAGTTTCAAAATTCCAAGATTTGACATTCCTGCTTTTTTCAAACGTAATATTTCAAAGTTTTTAATCATGCAGCCTCCATTTTTGGTGTTATTCATTAATTAATACGAAAAAAATAGAAGCTGTTCACATAAAAAAACTGCATTTCTGCAGTTTTTTTATTCCGCTTGTTCAATATCTTTTTTGAGTTGATCAAGATTAAATTTGGCTTGGAGGAAATTTTGAGATTTTGTCGGGAAATTTTGCTCTAAGGCATCCACTTGACCGACCTCTACTTGCCCGGAAAATCCAGAGAATCCTAAAATATGACCGCCAAAATCGCATGAATCAGCAAGAAAATGCAGATGATAACCAGCGACACTCACACCATGAAACATTTCTGGTGTCCAAAAGCCTACAATAGTTCCTTTGACGTGTTCTTCTTTATACTCAGGTTGATTTTCTGCTACTTTAGCAAAAGGCTCTCCTTCTGCTGCACCTGGAGCCATACGCACGTGCATCATTTCAAAATTCCCAGTCATTTTGATTGTGTAGAAAGTATTTTCACTGTTAAACACATTTTCAATTTTTTCGAAGAGTTCTTCGCTGGCAATTTTTTCTTCTTGTTGGAAAGAAAGTGTCGGTTCGTGATGAGCTACGGCAGCGTATGGAACAGTTTCATCGTCTTCTACTTGACGTACTTTTTTGTCCCCAGTCGCAATATAAGCTTTGCCCTCTAGGACGATAAGCTCACCATTAATACCAGACAAGGTCCCGATACCAAAGTCACCTTTCTCCAAGAGTTCTCCAATTGTTAGAGTTCCTTCGTAAAGTCCTGACATCAAAGCTGCAAGGGTGTTGTGTTGAAATAACTTCATTTTTCTTTCCTTTCGAAATTTTGGATTATTTAATACTCTAATTTTATCATATTATCACTGCCACAATGAATATACGGATTATTTTTTATATCTTCTTCTAAAAAAGACTAAGCAATCCGCTTAGTCTTTAATGAATAACTTATTAGTCTTCAAACCATTTATCAACTTGTTCTTTGTGAGATTTGATCCATGTTGCTGCTGCTTGTTCTGGTGTTTTACCATTTTGAACATCAAGCATTACAGATTCCATATCTTTTTGAGACCAGTTAAACTTGTCTAAGACTTTATAAGCTTCAGGATTATCTTCTTTAAGTCCTTTACGTACAATAGTATTGATGTCTTCAGCTTTACCCATTGAGTTTTTAGGATCTTTTAAATATTTCAAATCATACTTATTAAACATCCAGTGAGGTGACCAGCCAGTGATTACTATATCTTTATGTTGCTTGATAGCTTCACCAAGGGCAACAGTCATCGCACCTGAAGACGATGGCACTAAGTTCCAATCTTTCAAGTTATCATAATCTTTCAGAGCTGTCTCTGTTGCGGCCATAACACCAGCACCAGGTTCAATACCGATAATTGATTTATCTGCTTGATCTTTCAGGTCTTCGATAGAATTTGCTTTCATGTAGCTTGGTACGACAAGACCAACTTTAGCTCCTTTAAGGTTAGGGCCAAGCAATTCAACGGACTTGCTGAATTTTTTCCATTGTGTTTCATGGGTGTTTGGGAGCCAAGCAGAAACCATACCATCCGCTTGGCCATTTGCTACAGTTTGCCAAGCAACTGTATTATCTAAAGCTGTCTTCTTAACGTCAAATCCATGTTGCTCCATAGCTTGACTTAATACGTTAATAGATGCAACTTCTGAGTCCCAGTTCATATATACAAGCTCAACATTTTTATCTGCTGCTGTTTTCTTAAGTGTAACACCAGAAATACCACCAATGATAAGAACGATAAGGGCTACTAGCGCTCCTCTTTTCTTCCATTTTTTAAGTTGCGGATTTCCTTGCTTTTCAGTGGGGGCAACATTAAGCTTTTGAGTGAAACGGTCAATGATAATAGCTAAAATAACTAAAGCAATACCGTTTACAAAACCTTTACCGATATCCGCAGATTGAACAGCCGCTAAGACACCACGTCCAAGACCAGGTGCACCGATCATTGAAGCAATAACGACCATCGAAAGGGCCAACATAATAGTTTGGTTAACACCTGCTAAAATTGTTCCTTTCGCTAAAGGGAACTCTAACTTAAAGAGCTTTTGTCTTGGCGTTGAACCAAAAGAATCTGCTGCTTCGACCAATTCAGTTGAAACTTGACGGATACCCAAGTTCGTCATACGAACTGTTGGTGGCAAGGCAAAGATAACTGACGCAAATACACCAGGGACCACTCCGATACCAAAGAAGGCAACGGCTGGAATCAAATAAACGAAACCTGGCATAGTTTGCATAAAGTCCAATATTGGCTGCACAATCTTAGCAACAAGTTCGGACTTGGCCATCCATATACCTAAAGGAATACCGATAATAATAGAAACTAAACTAGAGAGCAAGACCAATGTTACTGTGTTCATTAAGTCTGTCCATAAGCCTTGATTGGCAATAAGAACTAAACCTAAGAATGTAAAGATAGGAAAGGCAACTTTACGTCCTGAAACTAAAACTGCCAAAAACGTAACAACAATAATCATTAACCAAAATGGAACAGCTGTAAGTCCTGCAGTTACGGTATCCATAATTGCTGTACCAGCTTTTTGAATAATATCAAACCCAGCACTTAGATTACTTGTAATCCAATCTGTTGCAGTCGAAACCCAATCTGCTAAGGGTATCTTACCTATTGCTAACTCAATCATTATTTACCTCCTCATCGTCTACATCTGCTAAAGCTTCAAGTACTCGTCCGCGGATAAGAATACCCTTAAGGAATCCTTCATCGTCTACCACGGCAACAGGTGTTGGAGAGTCGTATATGATAGGTAAGATATCACTTACTAATGTTTCTTTACCAACTTGTCCAACATCTGTCATGAGAACATCGCGAAGAGATTTATTCGCTTGTTTTGCTTGAACTGCTGCTTCACTGGTAATAACACCGTAAAATTGACGTTTTTTATCGACAGCCATTAAAGAACTTACTTCTTCTGTCTTCATCTTTTTAAGCGCAACACTTGGACCATCAATGTCAATGTTTGTTGTTAAGGCAGGAATCATAATGTTCTCCGCCGTGATAACTTTTGCACGATCGACATCTTCCACGAAGGTTTTAACGTAATCATTAGCAGGATTAGTAAGAATTTCTTCACCTGTACCAATCTGCATGATTTTACCATCTTTCATAATGGCAATGCGGTCACCGATACGTAATGCTTCATTCAGGTCATGCGAAATGAAAATAATTGTTTTTTGGAATTTTGCTTGAAGTTCCAAAAGTTCATCTTGCATCTCACGACGAATCAAGGGGTCTAAAGCTGAGAAAGCTTCATCCATCAGAAGGATTTCTGGGTCATTGGCTAAAGCGCGTGCTAAGCCGACACGTTGTTGCATCCCCCCAGAGAGTTGGTTCGGGTATTGATTTTTAAAATCAAGTAGATTAGCGTTGTCTAGAGCTTTTTCGGCACGCTTACGACGTTCCTCTTTTGGTACATTTTGTACTTCCAAACCATATTCTGTATTTTCAAGAATCGTTCTATGTGGGAAGAGACCAAAATTTTGGAAAACCATGCTCATCGTTTTACGACGGACTTTTAACAAATCTTCTTTATTCAATGTAGCAACATCTTCACCGTCAATGAAAATCTTACCACTTGTTGGCTCAATCAAACGATTAAGCAAACGTAATAGTGTTGACTTCCCTGAACCAGAAAGCCCCATAATGACGAAAATTTCGCCTTCATTTACTTCAAAGTTGGCATCATAAACACCGACGCTCGCACCTGTTTTTCTTAAAATTTCGTTTTTCGAATCACCCTGCTCGACCATTGCCAAAGCAGTTTTTACACGTTTACCAAATATTTTGGTTAAGTGCTCAATTTTAATTTTTACTGGCAAAATATTCTCCTTTACTCTTAATAATTAAATACATTTCATTATTTAATGTTCATCAAAGTGACCATTCCATAATAACAAGGTATTGTCACTTTGTCAAATAAGTAAACTTACAAATATCTTAAATTGCCTAAATATGAAAAAAATCCTTCTATAGTGACAGTTCCTATTGCATGTCTCTATAGAAAGATATTTCCCAATGTCAAAACTAGTTTTTATAAAAGAAATTTTGAATAATTTGTAAAGAATCCGCACCACCAACAAAATACAAGGTATCATACTGGTTCAATGTTGCATATGGACCCGGTGAAATAATTAATTCGTCATTCTGTAAGATAGCAATGACAGTGGCACCTGTATTTTGCCATAAGTTCATTTCCCCAATAGTTTTACCTAAGTTTTCTGACGGCTCATTGAGTTCAAGTTCAATTGGAGTCATTGGATTGGATTTTTGAAAGTGTGCGGTTTGCCCAACGAGTTTATCTAAAGTCGATGAAAAGTTGGCAAGTTCTTTCTGCTGGCGTGCAACACTTTTCAAAATATCGGCTTGTAAATCCTGAATTGATTTAACTTCCTGATGTTGAGTCAAAAACTCTTGAGCTTTTTGACGTGAAGCAATAACAACGCCACTTCCATGAATGGAATCTACAATCCCTAGATCGCTAAGAATGCTTACTGCTTTTCGTGCTGTTTCGGGAGAAACACCAAAAGTTGTTGCTAAGGTTGATCTTGCATAAATTTTTTGACCAATTTTTAGTTCGTTGCGCACAATATTTTCAGCAATTAAAATAGCAATTTGCTGATATTTCGGTTGTCTAACCTCTTTCACTTTTTCCTCCTTATTTATTTACTCGTATACTATCATCATATAAAAATGCATTATGCTTTCTATTTTAATGTAAAAATACAAAAAAAGATAGTAAAATTATTTTTAAAGTGTAAAATTTCGAATATATCCTAGTTTATATTTTATCGACTTGTATGATAAATATGTTTCGTATAAGTAATCTATGATATAATAGTCGCAAAAGTTTAAAAATAGAAAGTGATAATATGAACTGGATTTTTCGATTGATTAAAGGAATGATTATTGCTCTTGGCTTCATTCTTCCTGGTGTTTCTGGCGGGGTTCTTGCAGCCATTTTAGGGATTTATGAACGTATGCTCCATTTCTTGGCTCATATTCGTCAGGATTTCAAGAAGAATTTTCTTTTCTTCCTTCCTGTTGGTATTGGTGGGATTTTAGGATTAGTTCTTCTTAGTCGACCTCTTGAGTGGGTGTTAGCGCATTATCAGATAATTGTGTTATGGGGGTTTGCAGGTGCTATTTTAGGGACTCTTCCTTCTCTCTTTAAAGAAAGCACACGTCAAAAAGCTCGTGATAAAAGTGATACCTTTACTTTAATTCTCACATTTGTGTTGTCGACATTTATTCTATACATGTTGCCAGCTATTGCAGGGACCGTTCCGGCAAACTTCTTTGGTTTCTTCCTTGCAGGTATTTTAATTGCCTTAGGTGTTTTGGTACCTGGACTTAGTCCCTCAAATCTACTTTTGATTCTTGGACTTTTCTCTCCGATGCTCGAAGGTTTTAAAAACCGTGACATTTTCGGTGTGTTTCTTCCTATTGCTATTGGTGGATTATTTGCTCTGGTAAGTTTTTCAAAATTAATGGAGAAACTTCTTATTAATTTCCATTCTAAAGTTTACAACTTTATCATTGGTTTAGTACTCTCAAGCACATTGCTGATTGTAGTGCCTACCCAAAGTGCTGAAGCCATCAATTATGCTGGCGCAACTCTCTCAACCTTCTTTATGAGTGCTCTTCTCTTTGTAGTCGGGCTTGTCTTAGGTCTCTGGATGAGTAAGTTAGAAAAAAAAATATAAATAAAGATTAATCTCAAAATAAAAAGACTGGATATCAAACCAGTCTTTTTTATCTTAGTCTGTTTCAATTAAACCGATATTCTTATCGGCACGTCGGTAAACAACACTCGTACGATTAGTATAGGCATCCAAGAAAACATAAAAATCATGGCCAAGCATATCCATCTGAAGTACTGCCTCTTCCGCATCCATCGGTTTAAGATCAACACGTTTCGTACGGACGATTTTCACAGTATCTTCTTCAATCTCATCAGTAGCATCTAAAGGAGCAAATTCGTCACCAAATGCTAAGCCAGTTGGGACATTTATTTTTGATTTGCGATTTACCCGCGTTTTATATTTACGAATTTGACGTTCTAACTTTTCTTCCACTAAATCAATAGCTGCAAGTACATCTAGAGCAGTATTTTCAGCTCTTAAAGTTACATTTTTAGCTGGCACAGTTACTTCAACCTTGTTACGCTTATCGGAATAAGACTTAATATTCACGTAGGCTGTGACTTCATGTCCATCATTAAAGTATTTATTTAATTTACCAATTTTATCTTCGATATATGTACGAATTGCATCTGTAATTTCCACATTTTCAGCACGAATACTAAATTTAATCATAAGGTTGTTCCCTTGGCATTTCAAAGAAATGCTCTTTCTTTTATTTATTTCTTATTTAATTTTAATATAAAAATAAATATGGGTCAACTAATATCCGAGATTTGCTAGAATTAAAACTCTTGTGCTGCAGTTTCTACTTTACCAAGGAATTCAGCCAAAAATTCTTCAGCTTTTTCAGGTTGGTAAGCATGGCCTTCAACACTAAGTGAAGAGAAGTCTGTACCAATGAATTCAAAGATAGTCTTCATATATTGGCTACCTGTATCTTGACCATTATACATACCACCGCTTGCTTGCAAGTGCATAACTTTCTTATCTGTTGCCAAACCTTTTGGTCCTTCTGCTGTGTAACGGAAAGTTTTACCAGCAACATTGACTGTATCAATCCATTTTTTAAGGCTAGCAGGAATCATAAGGTTCCACAATGGACTCGCAATGACTACCTTATCTGCTGAAAGGAATTGTTCTGTAAAGGCACCAAAACGTGCAACTTTATCTTGTTGTGATTCAGACAAGGCAGTGAAGTCTACACCATTTTGCATTGCAATAAAGGCAGAAGCCATGTCTTGATCAATTTCAGGAATATCGGCAGAGAAAACATCGAGTACTTCTACTTCATCATCTGCATTTGCAGTCTTATAGGCTGATACAAAAGTATCCAAGCCTTTAATTGAGAAGCTGTCTTCAGCTGTCAAGGGATGTCCTTTTACAACAAGTAATTTAGTCATTAATAAATCCTCCAAGATTTTGTTTAATTTACATTTGTAAACAATTTTTACTTTAATATTATAGCAAAAACATTTTAAGAATACTACAATTTTAGTACGTGAAACTTAGCACAAACTTAAAGAATAATAAAACCACCTCGAAATGTTTCAAGATGGTTTTGTTTTTAATGACGAATGAGATAATCAAAAGCACCTAGAGAAGCTGTGGCACCACTTCCCATAGCAATTACAATCTGTTTATAAGCTGAATCTGTACAATCCCCTGCAGCAAATACACCAGGTACATCTGTAGCCCCTTGTTTATCAACGACAATTTCGCCTCGTGAGTTACGTTCTACTACTCCCTCCAGCCACTCTGTGTTAGGCACAAGACCAATAAGGATAAAGACACCTGATAATTCGAGGTTTACTTCTTTTTGAGTATCACGTTCGACATAATCTAGACTTTCAACTTTATCTGTACCATGAATCGCTTTTGTTTCTACATTGGTCAGAACGGTAACATTACCCAATGAATAAAGTTTTTCTTGTAAAACTTTATCCGCTTTCAGCTCTGGTAAAAACTCTAAAACAGTCACATGTTCAACTACACCAGCTAAATCAATAGCTGCTTCAATCCCCGAGTTTCCTCCCCCAACTACGGCAATTTTTTGACCTGCAAAGATAGGTCCATCACAATGCGGACAATAAGCAATTCCTTTATTTTTGAATTCTTCCTCGCCCGGAATTCCGAGTGAACGCCAACGTGCTCCTGTTGATAATACAATCGTTTTAGACTGTAGGACAGCACCATTTTCCAGAGTCACTTCAAGCAGGTCTTTTTTCTCTAATTTTACTGCTTTTTGTGTTTTCATAATATCAGCTGGATAGGCTTTGACATGTTCTTCCAGTTGGGTAGCCAACTTAGGTCCTTCAGTATAAGGCGTCCCAATCAAGTTTTCAATACCTAGAGTTTCTAATGGCTGACCACCAAATTTTTCTGCTAAAATACCTGTGCGTATGCCCTTGCGTGCTGCATAAATAGCCGCACTCGCACCTGCTGGACCACCGCCAACAACAAGAACATCATAAGAATCTTTGTCGTCAAATTCTTCACTTCCAGCTTGGCCCACGAGTTTATTTAATATTTCTTCAAGACTCATGCGTCCACTTGAAAATTCCTCACCGTTAGCAAAAACTGTTGGTACAGCCATCACACCACGAGATTTGACTTCGTCTTGGAACATGCCGCCTTCAATCATCGTATGCGTGATATTTTCATTCAGCACACTCATGATATTCAAGGCTTGGACGACATCTGGACAGTTATGACAAGTCAAACTTACATAAGTTTCAAAATGATAAGGTTTATCAATGGCTTGAATACGTTTTTTGAGGTCATCTTCAATCTTTGGTGCGCGACCACTTACTTGTAAAAGAGCCAAAACAAGCGAGTTAAATTCATGACCTAGAGGAATACCAGCAAAAGCAATACCCCTCATTTCTCCCTTACGAACGACAGAAAAGCCAGGAGCTTTGACTAACTTAGCTTCTTCAACACTTATACGTGGTGACATTTCAGCAATTTCATTGACAAATTCGCGAACTTTTTTACCATTGACATCTTCAGGATCTGCTTTGACACGTAATGCGATATCATTTTCTAAAAGTTCTAAATATTGTTTGAGTTGCGCTTTAAGATTCTCTTCTAACATTTTATCTTTCCATTCTTTTTAGCTTAAAAAGGCGAGTAATCTACTTCGCCTTATTAAATTAAATTTTACCGACTAAGTCCAAACCTGGTGTCAAAGTTTCTGCATCTTCTTTCCATTTGGCAGGGCAGACTTCACCTGGATTCTTACGAATGTATTGTGCTGCACGCACTTTATCTACTAATTGGCTTGCATCACGGCCGATACCGTCTGCAGTGATTTCGACAGCTTGCACAACACCATCTGGGTCGATGATAAATGAACCACGTTGTGATAAACCAGATTCTTCATCCAATACATCAAAAATACGAGAAATCTTTTGTGATGGATCAGCAAGCATTGGATATTCTACTTTACCAATAGCTTCACTGTGTTCGTGCCAAGCTGCATGAACAAAATGTGTATCTGTAGAACATGAATAAACTTCTACGCCCAAATCTTTAAGAATACTATATTGTTCTTGTAAATCTTCCAATTCTGTTGGACAAACAAAAGAGAAGTCTGCAGGGTAAAATACGATGACATTCCATTTTCCTTTAAGATCATCTGAGTTTACTGTCAAGAACTTGCCATTTTGATAAGCTTCTGTGACGAAAGGTGCAACTTCTTTTCCGATTAATGACATGATTATTATCTCCAATTTTTCTAATATTTTTTGTACTTCTTAAATAATTATCACAAAATGAATAAGGTTAGTCAAAAGATATGTTCAAGTTTTTAGGGAAAATAAAGCGCTTAACACTTCTGAATTATTACATTTTGAGTGATAATTCTATATACTATTGTTTAGATATACGAAACACTCATCACGAAAATGTTTATCAAATAACAAATCACTCGCTTTTAAAAATTATCTATTAAAAACAAAAAAGCCCAGGTGGGCTTCTTTATTTTACAGTAAAAGCGGATGTCTTATCTAACATAAAAGGACGTAAATAAGCTGTTGCACTACTTGTTGGAAGTATCTCGTCGCGAAGTGTGATGCCTAATTCATTTTGAATATAAGCTCTTCTCTCTTGCACGCGCCCCCAAATGTCAGGATACGCTTCTTTTATCTCTTGTCTTAGCTGTGCATCCGCCAAGAAAATGCCACTTTCACAACTTACACCACCGTATCCAGAAACAGATGGAATAATATCAATCTGGAACAGCATGCCACTCTCGATACTTTCTGTTGACTGCGGGTAGACTGGTGAGCTCATCCATTCTTCATCCGCGGAGAGATGACCAGGATTTAAAGTCCAACCGTATTTTTCTTGTGGCAAAACTTCTTCTATTTTGTTATACAGCTCTTGGCCTTGCATACCTATCTTGATTGCTTCCAACCACGTTTTAACGGCATTGAAGTAAGGTTGTGCGACAGCCGAGAGATAATCTTTCTCTTCATCTGGCAACTCCGAAGCCTGACTCACCGCATAGCCTCCTCGGCTTTGGAGGCCTCCTTTATACCCTGTCGTTAAGGAAAGCTTGTCTCCCTTTTTAATGACTTTATCGCTTGGATAAATATTGGCCTTTACAAAACGTTCACCAGTTGCCATTATTGTAACGACATTATGTGCTTGTCCAAGGTCTGATAATTCTCTTGCAACTTCCATTTCACTTTTTCCAAGCTCAATCTGATTCATCGCTTGTAACATGCAGCGTCCTGCCAAAGCAGCACCGAATTCATAATGAGCAAATTCGTTTGCATTATTTGTTGTGCGAACACCATTTTCCCCGATAAACAAACGTGTAGCATTTTCTAGCTTAGCTTCAGGACATAAGCTTTGGACAGCGTGAACTAAGAAATGAGGTACATCAAAAAGCTGATAATTATCCTCTTTTGCGCTGGTAAAGTTTTTCCACCCCACTAAACCAATCTTTTGAGTATTCTCTAGGCCACATTTGCTTAAGATTTCTTCAACTGTTTCTTGAGTATTCATAGGCTGATTAGGTAGAGAAAGATGTGGCATATGTACAGCTTCTGCTTTTAATCTTGCCTTATCTGCTTTATTTAGGTTTTCATTACCTAAAACAAGATAAGCTTTACCATCCTTATGAAGTACAAGCAAGGCTTCTTCAAAACGCGGGAGAAAACCTGTAAGATACTCAAAGTTACTGCCATGTTCTAGGTCCGCATAGATAATTAAGCAATCAAAATTATCTTGGTTCATTTTATCAAGCAGTTTTTGCTTCCTTTGTTCCATTGTTTCGTCAGACAGTACAACTGGTTTTAAGTTTGCTTCAAGCGCTGGTGGTTGAATTTTTGTGAGTTGAATCATCTTTACTCCTTTTGTCAAAATAAGAACTGCCGCTTCAGCAATTCTTATTTCTTACTTTATATTCTTTTAATTTTTTAACTCTTGGGCGACGGCTTTCAAGCGTGAAAATTGAGCAGGTTCGGATAAAGAAACCGTCATTTCCCAAGCTTTGCTCCCTTCCTCAACTGCTAAAGTCAGGAAAAAGCGCTGAAAATACGACAAGTGCTCTGACTGCCGAAGATAATCAATATCGTCTTGTGTCAAAAAAGTTTGTTCACGCTGGATTGCTTTATTCAAATAGCGGAGCCAGAGCCGCGCATTTCCTCTTGATTTTTGAGCCGCAGCTTCAAAATATTCTTTCCAATTCATTTATAATAGCCTCAAAAGTTCGGGATTTTCTTTTAAATAATTTTTTAACGCTTCTTGGCCATAAGCGAGACCGTAAGCTTCTAAAACAACCGCAGGATCTGAAGTTCCTTCTGAATAATTGTTGAGTAAATCAAGGAGCGTATCTGGACGCTCAATGTTTAACTTCTTCATAATCTGGGCAATATCAGGAATATCCTTGGCTCTGCCCACTTGAATTTTGTCAATCAATACTGACTGTAAGGAAGACAGATAGACTTCGAGATGACTTGCTTCAAAAATTAAAACTTTATCCTCATCAGAAAGTGACATAATACGTCCGATAGAATGGCTTAGCCAGGGTTCGTTAGCAGTTCCGACATGAAATTCTTGCCCAATCTCCGCAATAATTTCCTCAACTTTAGCAGTAGACTCATAGAAAGCATCAATATCTTCGGTAGCCTTTAGTCCATGATATTCCAAAACAAAACCACCAACACACTGTAAGCTTAAATGGATGTTATTTTCTGCTAATTTTTCATTCAAACGTATAAACAACTTATTATAATTCATAAATTATATACTTTCTTTTGAAATATCTCTTCTTGATTATAGCATACCACGCCCTATAAAAAAAGAGTTTTTTCTCTCTTTTACATAATAAAAAACACCTCTTGGTGTTTTAATTGTTAATTTTTTCAAAGGCATTATTCAGGTCGGCCAATAAATCATGGATATCTTCGATGCCTGCAGATAGGCGAATCAGTCCATCCTTAATGCCAGCTTCTTCACGAATCTTTTTCGGTATTGAAGCATGGGTCATCACTGCAGGTACCTCAATCAGACTTTCCACACCGCCGAGTGATTCAGCTAAAGTAAAGTATTCTAAAGCCTCGACAAAGTCTTTGACTTTATGTTCATCCTTAAGTTCAAAAGAAAGCATTCCTCCAAAGCCAGACATTTGTTGTGAAGCAATCTCATAACCTGGGTCTTGCGGAAGTCCTGGATAATAGACTTTGCTTACTTTCTCTGACGCATCAAGAAACTCTGCAATTTTTTTAGCATTTTTAGCATGGGCCTCCATACGAAGTGCTAAAGTTTTGATTCCTCTTTGAACTAACCAGCTGTCTTGAGGACCTAAAACACCACCGATTGAATTTTGCATGAAGGCGATACGTTCAGCCAAATCTTCTTTATCTGTTGTGACAAGTCCTGAAACGACATCGGAATGTCCACCAAGATACTTCGTACCAGAATGCAAAACAATATCTGCCCCTAAACTTAAGGGACGTTGGAAGTAAGGTGTAGCAAAAGTATTATCAACGATTGTCAGTAGACTATTTTCCTTAGCAATATCTGCAAGTTTTTGGATATCTAAGACAGTCATCAAGGGGTTAGAAGGTGTTTCAAAATAAATTGCCTTAGTTGATGCTTTAATCTTATCTTTTAAAGCATCAATATCTGTTAAATCTACCAAGTCATATTCCAAACCAAAATTAGACATGACTTTATCCATGAGGCGGAAAGTTCCCCCATAAACATCATTACCTAGAATCAAGTGGTCCCCTGATTTAAAAATAGAAAGAACGGCATGAATACCAGCCAAACCTGAACCAAAAGCAAAGCCTTGGACACCACCCTCTAAGTCGGCAATAAGTGTCTCTAAGGCATGACGTGTTGGGTTCCCCGATCTCGAGTATTCATAAGCTTTGGGCTGCCCGAGACCATCTTGCTTATAGGTCGATACTTGATAAATAGGAACAGAAACAGCACCTGTTGTAGCATCTTCACTGATACCACCATGAATCATCTTCGTTTTTAATTTCATTTCACTCATACTTCACCTCTTTTTAATTGTTTATTTATTATAATGCAGATTATCTTTTGTTGACTTTGGGTAATCCTATATCCGACTTTTAATTTTTTTATATCTAAAAAACACAGAATTTATAAGAGAAAAACCCTTTAAATAAGGGCCTTTTCTTATAGTTTCACTTCATTTACTGGAGCAAAAAGATCATTTAAAGCTTCACTCATGGTTGGATGAGTGTAGATATGATCTCTTAACATGGTGTAAGGTAATTTTGCTTTCATCGCAAGCGATAAAATATTTATCACTTCATGTGATTCTTCAGCATAAAGAGTTGCACCTAATATTTCTTGTGTGTCAGGATCAACCAGCGCTTTAAGTAGCCCTTTACTTTGTCCAAGTACTGCAGATTTTGGAATCGATGTAGCTTCTAAACGGAACAATCGGTACTTGGTACCTTGAGCTTGAGCTATTGTTTCTGTTAAGCCTATATTAGACAGAGTTGGTGTGATAAAAACACTACTTGCTAACTCGCCTCGATTACTTAATGTGCGAGATTTGTCGCCATAAAGTTGACTTTCAATGATACGAAAATCATCCAATGATGTATAAGTAAATTGAGGACCACCGTGAACATCACCTAAAGCCCAAATATTTGGAGTCGAAGTTTCAAGTTTTTCATTCACCAAAATATGCCCGGCCTCACCAACCTTAATTGACGTATTTTCTAAGCCCAATCCAGATGTATTAGGCTTACGCCCTGTAGCAAGAAGAATCTTATTCCCCTGCACCTCTTCTGCCTGACCGTCTCTTGTAATATTGAGGATGCTTTCTTCATCACGGTCAAAAACACCATTTATCTCATAGCCAAGTTTGAATACTGCACCAGCATCTTCTAAATCTCGCTTCACGCGCTGTGCAATATCTCTATCTTGACGTGGCAAAAACATACTGTGTGAATCAATGATAGTCACTTTGGATCCATAAGACAGAAACATGGCTGCAAATTCGAGTCCGATATAGCCAGACCCCACAATCAGAAGATGCTCAGGCTTTTCTTGTAAGTCCATCAATCCTGTCGATGTCACAAGATTTTTACTCTCCGACATGCCAAGGATCGAAGGAAGGATAGCACGCGCACCCGTATTGATAAAAATACGTTCAGCTTGAACAAGCATTATCGGCTTTCCTTCTTCGGAAATTTCGACCTCATGGTCTGAAAGAAATCTTGCCTTCCCATCAATAACAGTTGCATTTTGTTCATCCGCAATCATATGGTAATTCTTTTTATTCAGCTTTTCGACAAGACTGAATTTTTGAAGGACTGCCTCGGTGAAAGCTTCACCTTTTTGGCCATTTACAATTAACGACTTAGACGGAATACAGCCAATATTAATACAAGTTCCCCCGTACATCCGCGTAGATTGTTCTACGATTGCTACTGTTTCCCCTTTATTGGCAAGAGACTTAGCCAAGGTTTTCCCTGCTTTACCAAAGCCAATAATTAGATTCTTAAATGTCCTTCTTTCCATACTAAAGCTTGCCTCTATAGTCTACGATGAGAAGATTGTGGCTCAAATATTCTCCGTCGGTTTTCAATGCAATGAGATTGTAGCTACCTTCCACTTTTGCATGTAAATCTTGGGCACTCCAGAACATTTCCCCCCATTTTTTGAAATAAACAGGGCCAAATTCTGAATCCATATGTGCATCAAAAGCCTCTGGCAACTTGCCTTTGTCAATAGCAAGGATACGGTAACGTGAGATACCGCCCGCACATGCATCAATGGCTTCATTTTTTTCACTCAACTCATGGTCAAAATCCAATACAAAATCTGCATTATCAAATTTTGCTAATTTTTCGCTTACTGTTTTGTCAAATATAATTTTCATGCTTGTTTCCTCCTATGGTTTAAGCAAGTGCCTTAATTTCTTTTCCTAATTGATCCAAGCTGTTTTCAAAAACTGACCAGTCTTGTGTAAGTTTTAGTAGTAAGAGACTCCCCTGTATTGTTGAGATGATATGCTGAGCTTGAGTTTTGGACTGCTCTGCTGTCCAACCTGTAATTTCCATAATCCGGGCTTGAATCAAAGCTGTCCAAGTTTCCATGAGCTGACCTAACAACGCACGAAAATCTTTATCTCCACTCGCACCAAGTTCAACGACAAGATTTCCTACTGCACAACCGTAATGTTGCGTTTCATCCTCATGCACCTGAATTTCCCAGTTCAACATTGCAAGCAAAGCTTGTTTGGGATCCTCCATCTGACGCAATAAGGGATCAAAACATTGTGTTTCCCAATCATTACTATGAGATTGAATCACTTCTAAGCAGATTTCTTTTTTAGACAAAAAATAATGATAAAGTTGTCCTTTTCCAGTACCCGAGTCCTCGAGAATATCTCGGATAGAAGTCGAGGCATATCCCCTCTGACAAAAAAGTTTTTTACTGCTTTCAATGATTTTTTCTCTTGCTTTTGACACTTTACACGCTCCAATCATTTTACCTACCGCTTGGTACAATATTAATATACCAAATTAAGAACTCTTTACCAAATAATTGAACTGAAAATGCTGTATTTTTAACAAATATAGCTTCGTGTATGTTTGAGTAATGGTCTCTTTCTAAGTATATCAGAAGTACTCTACTTATTATTAATAACTCGTAACTCATACAATAAATAGAGATAGTTAGACTATTTTAGTATAATAATATTTAATAATTACAGTAAGGTGATAAAAATGCAAGAAATGTCAGATACTGACCTCAATTACTTATTTAATCTTCTTGAGGAAAAAAACATACCAATAATCCATCCTAGAAAACACTCGTATATAATGCATCAAGGAATTGAGTCAGAATATATCTATATATTGAAAAAAGGTGTTGCCAAGCTCAGTAATATACTTAGGGACGGTAGAGAATTTAGTACGTTTTATGTTACAGATACAGATTTTGTATCCCTTCTTGAATCAAAGGATCGTGGAAACATCAATACCTCGGTTTTTTCTGTAAGAGTTGAAACAAGTGATACTTATTTCTATAAAGTTCCTCGTAAAAAATTAGATGAATGGGTTAATGAAGACAACTGTTTGTCTAATATTATTGGCAATTTTTATAAAAGAAGGCTCATACATAATATCGAAGTACACAAAAGGATGTCCGTCAATGGCAAAAAAGGGGCAGTTTATGCTTGTCTGAGTATAATGGTTGACTATTTTGGGATAAAAAAAACAGAAGGTATCCTCATAGATTTCAAATTGACAAATGATGATATTGCTGGTTTCTGTGGTATTTCTACTCGAAATAGTGTCAATCGTATCTTGCATGATTTAAAAGAAGATGGCATTATCAAAATAGTAGATAAAAAAATACTAATTACTAACTTTGAATTTTTAGAAGATTACAACAAGTAATCCAAAAGTATTACATTTCACTTCCTACAGCGCCTATCAGTTTTCTATAGAACTATCTTATGATAGTTTTTATTGTATCCTTATATATTTCAGAAGTTTAAAATGTCAAACTTACATTACCGTAAGCTTAACCTAAATCAATATACGATAAAATATAAGCATAACTTAAAAGGAAAAGAGAAAAACAATGTTACTTGAAGTAAAACACTTAAAGAAAATTTTTAAAACACGCTTCTCTAAAGAAGAAACTACAGCACTTTCTGATATTGATTTTACAGTTGAAGAAGGGGAGTATATTGCAATCATGGGCGAGTCAGGCTCTGGTAAAACAACGCTTCTTAATATACTTTCCACATTGGAAAAGCCCACATCAGGTCAAGTTTTGTTAAATGGCGAGGATATTACAGCAATTAAAGATCAAAAAGTCTCTGCTTTTAGACGTGAACACCTAGGTTTTGTATTCCAAGATTTCAACTTACTGGATACACTTAGTGTCCGTGATAATATTTACTTACCTTTGGTTCTTTCAAAATTCAAACCTAAGATTATGAAGAAACGTTTAGAAGCATTAGCTCCTAAATTAAACATCGAAAATTTTCTAGACAAACAGCCTTTTGAGCTTTCAGGAGGTCAAAAGCAACGTGTAGCTGTAACACGTGCACTTATTAGTCAACCTGATCTTGTACTTGCTGACGAGCCAACCGCAGCTTTAGACTTTAAAAACTCTGAGGATTTACTCGACCTTTTCGAAGAAATCAATGCAGAGGGACAAACGATAATCATGGTTACACATTCAAGTTTAGCTGCGAGTCACGCTAAACGTGTCCTTTTTATAAAAGATGGTGTGCTTTATCATCAGTTGTATCGTGGGGATAAGTCTTCTACTTCTTTTGCAAAAGAAATTACATTATCTATGAGCTCTTTCCTTGGAAGCCAAACAGCTGAGGAGGAACCAAATGCTTAGTCTGAAAATTGCTACAAATAACATGAAAAGGGGAATTAAAAGTTTCGCACCGTTTTTGATGGCTTCCATCACTATGTTTGTTCTGGTTTTCGTTACAGCATCAATCGGTTTTTCGCCCTCTATCGATAAATTACGAGGAGGCGAAGCAGTTTCTATGTTAATGAAGTTTGCCTTGGTTATTTTAGCTGTCTTCTCCCTCATGATACTCATCTATAGTTACCGTTTCTTACAACTGCAACGCTCAAAAGAATTTGGACTCTATGACATATTGGGATTTGGAAAAAGAAAAATTGTAAATGTTGCCTTCCTTGAATTATTTATAAGCTACTTATTGACATTAATTATCGGAACACTTCTTGGTATTGCTTTTTCTAAATTTCTCTTTCTTATTTTTGTTAACCTCATTGGAGGAAACTATTTTGACCTACAAATTAATTTTAATGCGATTCTCCTCGTTGCCTTTATTTATTTGATTTTCTTCTTCATATTGATGTTGATTGGGGCATTTATAATTTGGAAATCATCTAGTCTTGATTTACTGCGTGAGGCTTCTAAAGGCGAAAAAGAGCCAAAATCTAATTTATTTTTAGCTGCTTTAGCTCTTATTTTACTTGCTTCAGGTTATTCCCTTGCTCTTACAGTTGAAGATCCTGTATCTGCAATTACACGTTTCTTTATTGCTGTGCTTCTCGTTATTTTTGGTACCTACTTCTTCTATATAAGCTTTACCGTCTGGTACCTCAAACGTAAGAAAAAACGTCCAAGCTATTATAAACCAAGTAACTTCATCACTACAAGTTCAATGCTTTACCGGATGAAGGCAAACGCTGCTGGCCTAGCAAATATAACCATTCTTTTATCAATGACCGTCGTGACTATTGTCGTTAGTTTGGGGATTTTCTTTGGCTCTGAGAAGATGGTGAAAGATGCAATGCCTAAGGATGCGATGATAAGTTCTACACTTCCAGATTCTAAACAAACTTTAACAGAAATAGCACAAAAAGCTGCAGACGCTTCACATACGGAAGTCTCAGATTTATCGGAAATTTATATCGCCCAAAATATTGGCTTACATCTCCAAAATACTCATGATACACTGGTTGCTTCCGATATCCAAACTGCAGATAAAGATGACTATACACTTGTGACAATGGTAACTAGAGAGAGTTTAGTATCCTCAGGTAATGCTAATTTGCCTTCGCTTTCTAATAATCAAATTATGATTAAAGATACATCTAATAAGCCCGATCCCGAAAGCAAAAATCTAATCCAATTAGATTGGTATGGTAATAAATATGATATTAAAAAAGATATAGAGGATATTAAAAATTTACCTGGGGGTGTCTCTTTCCAAAAATCTCTTCTTATAGTCTTTCCAAATAAACAAGAAATGAATAAGGTTATTAAATCTTTTAATACGAGAGAAAACAATCTAAATTATCAGCAAGCTCCTATCTCGCTTGCGCTTTTCAATATAGATAAATCAACAGAAAATGCCTTCTCTCAAAGTTTTAAAGAAATAACCTCAGATTCGTCTGTTCAAACACTTACATTCCGCAGTGAAGCTCTGGCAGATCAACATGCACAAATTGGTGGATTTGTCTTCATTGGCTTTGTTCTTGGAATTAGTTTTATCCTAGGTGCTGCCTTGATTATTTATTATAAACAGCTCTCCGAAGGTGCACAAGATAAACGCTCCTTTAAAATCTTACAAGAAGTTGGACTTTCTAAAGCTGAGGTACAAAAAACAATTCAATCCCAAGTAAGAATGATTTTCTTCCTTCCTCTCCTCATTGCGGTCCTTCACTTTGCTGGCGCTTATCGTATGATTGCTAATATTCTCAACGCTTTTGGAGCCAATGACTTCCAACTTGTTCTTACAATCAGTTTATTAACGCTTGTAGGATGTGTTTTAGCCTATTATCTTATTTATAAAATTACAAGTAAGGTTTATTATCATATTGTTGAAAGATAATTTAAAATAAAAGAACTAAGAATAAATAATCTTAGTTCTTTTATTTTGCTTTATAGTAATGTTATTATATGAATTACCATGTTTTAGATAAACTTATAAATTATATGCCACTAGGTCATTCTATTTTCTCTCTTTTGAACAGCTATTGGATAGCTGTTTTCTTTTTAAGAAAGCTCATCACTAATGCGCAAACAGCACCAAATAGCGCAACAACAACTCCAATCAAGAAAATGATTCGATAAGCTTCTAAGGGATTATTGACGTGTTTATCAATAATTGTTCCATTCATTGAATAGGCCCAAAAAACTGGAGCGTATGCTAAGAAAGAACCGATGCTCATTGCTGAACCAGAATATTTCTCATTAATCGGAACTTCTGCAACAGGCGCCAATATAATCCCTTTTGACAAAAAGATAAAAAATGAAAAAAGGAAGAGCACTGCAATAGATACAAAAACAGCAGATTTATTATGTGGTAAAATGAGTGTTACACCAAGACAGACAGCCGAAAGAAAGAGTGAAACGGCCATCATTAATGATGAAGACTTAAAAAGTTTTTCTGCTAAAATTCCTGCTGTAATACCTCCAATAATCCCCATAATTCCTGTGTTAAAAATACCAAATAAAGCTGTTTGACCGGAAGATAAGCCAAATACTGCATGAAGATAAGGAACAGTATAAATAAGTATAATATAGCTCCAATAAACAGCCATGGCCGCCATAGCTGCCAACCAAACCTGCGGTTTCAAAGCAACGTGTATAAGACCTTTTAATGCATCAGCAGACTTGTTTGTTTCCGAAGCTTCCTCAGTAGAAATCCCATTTTTAGGGACATATTTAATAATGAGAAAAACTAGTGGAATAATCAAAAGATTATAAAACAACATAAACCCTTTGAAAACAACTATTCCGCTAATGAGAGCCATCGTACCAACAACGAGAAGATTCATAATAACTTCTTGCGCACGACGTAAGGATTCTAACAAACCAAAACCAACGGATTGGTTCTTTCCTTTGGTCATTATTACAACACCATTAAGAACTGCTGGCCAGAAAAAAGCGTCCACAATGCCCCAAATGGTTGCAATGACTTTTAGTCCAGCAAATGCGGGATTAAAAATGACGATATAATTAATCGTTAAAAACCGAATAAGAAGTCCAGTAACAAGGATTGACTTTGTTGAAAAACGATTATTAACCCAACCTGCAGGTATATAGAGAAAAACCGATATTCCTATAAGACTGAAAATAATCCCAAGTTGAGCATTAGTCAACCCTAATACTTTCAACAGAAGATCATAAAAAGTTCCTTTAAAGGCTTCGAAGGACGAGTATATCACTTGTCCGGTTGTAGCAACTGAAAAGAATCCGATCGCTGTTTTCGTATCACTAAATCCTAACTTACTGAGTATTTTTTGCATGAGAACCCCTTTTCTTAAACTTTTTCGGAAAATGTGTGTGCGCAGTTAGTAAAGATTCCATCCACGCCCCAGTTAAATAATTCTTGTGCTCGTTCTGAATTATCAACTGTCCAAACATTTAACTCATGCCCACGTTTTTTAACTTGCTCAACTTTTTCTTTTGTCAGTCCATCATCTTCCATATGGATAGCTGAGGCACCACAACAATCAGCCAGTAATTGCCAATCAGGATTAAAAGTATAATCTTCGAATAAAAGTGCATATTTGTAAGTGGGTGCTTTTTCATGAACTTTGCTCAGTAATATAGGATTAAAACTAGAGATTAATATTTCCACTTCAGGATCAATATCCTCTAGATAGTTGGTAAATTTTGCCACTAAAATATCTAAGAGTTTAAAACCATTTTCTCCTGAAATGCCCTTCAGTTCCAAATTGACGTTCATTTTCGTACGATTGATGAATGAAACGAGGTCATCCATGGTCGGCAATTTTTCTTGTGCGTATTTTTTTCCAAACCAAGATCCAGCATCAGCTGTTTCAATATATCGATAAGGCAAAGAAGAAATTTCACCCGTCAAATTCGTAGTACGGTCGAGCAGATCATCGTGACAAATAACGAGCTCCCCATCTTCTGTGATTGCGATGTCAGTTTCAAACCACTTAATGCCAAATTCTGGCATCATTTCAAAACCTGCCATCGTATTTTCTGGCGCCAATTTTGGTAAACCGCGATGGGCATATATATTCTGTTTCATTTGATCTCCTAAATATTTTTTGCTTTCAGAGTACTTCTGTTTTCTCTCATAATGAGGCACAGCTTTTTTTGAAAACGCTTCATTATATCATTCTTTTCTTTTCAAAACAACATTTTTCACAAACTTCCTCATAAAAAATAGACAAAAACACAACTATAGCACACTTTCATTTACCCAACCCTTAATTTTAATTTATAAATTCACAAACTTATTTCTTTCTCTCTAATGAGAAAAGCAACTGGGAGTTCAGCGTAATATCACTCAGCAAGTATTTAATTGCGAAGAGTAATGCAATGTAAGTCCCTCTTCCAACGTTAACACCAACCACTTCTGATATATTAAAAGGAAGTCTGAATTTCAAGAGTTTACAGGCAGTAGCCCCAAACATGCTTAGGAATACTTCTAAGCATAATAATAATGCTTATAATTTGTTATACTAAACATATATTGGATGTTAAAATTATATTGGAGAAATTATGAAAAAGACTTTAATCTTATCTACAGCATTAATAAGTATTTTTGCGCTGAGCGGATGTTCAGACACAACAAAAAAACAAGTTCAAAGTGAAAATAGTCAAGATTCAAGTATCACGAAACCTTCAAAAAGTTCAGAAGAGTCTCGTTCATCAAGCACTAGCGAAAATACTGTTTCTTCCACAGATGCACCTAAAGAAGAAACGGCTCAAACTACGTCTTCTTCTTTTACAGGTTACACTGCTGAACAAATTGAATATGCGCGTGTAACCGAAGCGATAGTTCATTATTATAAAGGGAATTATCAGCCTGTATCTATTGAAGTTACTAAAAATGGACAAAATCATCAGGTATTCCCTTTTAAAGGTTCTGTAGTTATTCCTCAAGAAACCGTCACTTTATCCTTTAGCAAAGATAATACAATGGCTGGGACAACAATTGTTACTTATAGTTCTAACCATGGCGGTTCGATAAATTTTTATAAAGACCCTAATCATTACCAAGATGAAAGATACCTTAAGGATCCTGTCTGGGTCAAGTCAGAATCTCAAAAATTAGTAGACAGCATGCAGACATTAGAAATTCCTGTTTCATTTGACCGTGAAGCTGCTCAAATCATTTCCAAAATTCAAATAAAATAAAAAAAGCACTTTTGTTTGTATCTCCGCTTTAAAAAACACCGAAACAAAAACCTACTCTGCTTAAGGCCAAAGACCTTGAGTAAAGTAGGTTTTTTCTTGTATGGGTTTTAAATTACTCCGACAATGATGAAGAGGATAACAATAATCCCCAGCGCAATACGGTACCAACCAAAGATTTGGAAGTCACGGCGTTTGATGTAGCTCATCAAGAATTTAATAACGAAGATAGAGACAACGTAAGCGACAACCATACCAACAATGAGAGCAATCACTTCTGATAGGCTAAAGTGAAGTCCGAATTTCAAGAGTTTAAAGGCAGAGGCCCCAAGCATGGTTGGCACTGCGAGGAAGAAAGTAAACTCGGCAGCAACGACACGTGAGACTCCAATAAGCAAGGCGCCTACAATTGTTGCCCCTGATCGTGATGTCCCTGGAATCATTGAGAGGACTTGGAACATCCCGATGATCAGTGCAGCTTGATAGGTAATTTCTTTCATCGTGTTAATTTTTGGTACACGTGTTTTATTCCAACGTTCAATCACGATAAATGCGATACCATAGACAATCAGCATAATGGCAATTGTCAAAGGCGTACCAAAATGTTCTTCTAAGAAATCATTCAAAAATAAGCCAAATACGGCAGATGGAAGAAAGGCTACGACAACCTTAACCCACATGTTGAAGACAGAACGTTTGATCCGTACACCTTTTCCTTCAACATTAACAAAAGGATTCATCTGTGACCAAAATTCTACAATAACCGCAATAATCGCGCCTAATTGAATGACTACAAAGAACATGTCTTTGAAAGCTTGTGTCATGTTGGTATGAATGAAGGCATCCACTAAAAGCATGTGCCCTGTACTTGATACAGGCAGCCATTCTGTAATTCCCTCGACGATGCCGAGAAAAATAATTTTCAAAAGTTCAATAAAATTTAAATCCATTTTTTCTTATATCCTATTCATTAATGAGGTAGAAACTGCCATCTGTAACTTTGACTGTCAAAGCTGTCTCTTGATTTCCCGTCTGATAAGGAAACTCTTTTTTGACATGATTTACATAAAGTTCTTCTGCCTCTGCATCTATCCCTGGCAATTGACTGTTTATCATTTTCAATTGACCGTCTTTTTTAATAATCTTGCTGTGTTCTTTCAGGCGAAGATTTTCAAAAACTGTCGCACCATCATTTGAAGCAAAATCCATACTTTCTGCTGTCACACGCTCTAAAACAGATGCACCATCATTAGAAGTTACTTTCAAATGTCCCAACAAAGTCAAATCACGCAATTGCCATGCAGCATCACTAATATTCATCGTGAGTTGGTTTCCTTTAACTCTTTCTAAGGAAAGGCCACCGTCTCGAAGATTAATTTTGAGACTCTCTGCTTTCAAATCTCGCAAAGTTTTTTGTCCGGATGTACCATCAATAATGATTTTCTCAAAATTCATATTTTCTGGTACTGTTACAATTATTTTTTCCTGACCCATTTTACCAAAATTAAGACCTAAATTGAAGTCAAAGGCGCTTTTTCTTGCCTCAACATTCAAAGTTTGACCTTGAAGGCTAATTTCAGGCTTCTGATCAAGCAAGTGGCTCTCCACTTTAAGTGTTGACCCAGTGATAATTTCTAAGTCTGCATCTTTACTGTTGATAATCATATTCTTTACATCATCAGAAGCAAAACTCTGTTGCGTAGAAATAGGCTGAGAGATTTGAGGACGTCCTTCTCTCCAGACGAGACTCGTTTTACCCCCTGAGGCTAATCCGATACCCAAAAGTACGGCGCCAGAGACAATCATAATCAGTGCGGCAATTATCGTTTTTTTATTTTTCACAATACTTCCCCCTTTTGATCGCGTCTAGTTCTTTGAGTTAACTTGCGCCCTAACCATTTAATCATTCCAAGAAAACGGAGGCACAGCCATTTCGTGAGAAAAAGAATAAAAGGACTGATAAGGATTCCCAATCCAAAAAGTAAAAGACCAAGTCCGCTAAAGACAAGCGTTGTCATTGGACTGCTGAAAATTACACCAAGTCCAGAAATGAAGGAGAATAATCCACCAAACACAAGTGAAACATCAAGCATGTACAGGCTAAAGAGGAGAGCCAATAGCACCATTAATAATGCTAGAATAAGCAAAAGAACGGCAAGTGCCAAGGGTACCAAAAGCGGAGAGGCAAAAAGGCCAAGTATAATAAGCCAGACCAGCTGAAAGCGTGATTTAGCGGATATACTTTCTTCTTCTTCTTGCGCGTGATCATCTTGGTCTAAGAAATAACTGAGTTTGAGTTTAGTCGCAAATTGTTTCGGGGTTCCATACTGTGCGGTTATATCCTCAAGTGTCAAACCTGACTCAATAAAGTATTCTTGATAATAAGCGATTAAGTCACTACTCTCTTCTTGAGGTAGGTCGGTCAGATGGGCCTGCACAGCCTCTAAATAACTATTCATCGTTTTCGAGTTCTCCTTCTCCTAAAAGTTTATCCATGGCATTACGGAATTGCTGCCAGTCGGCAGTTATTTTTTGAAGCTCCAAGCGTCCATTCTCCGTTATCCGATAATAACGTCTCATACGTCCTTCATAAGGCTCATCATAATTTTCTAAAAGCTCATGCTTTTTTAAACGTCGTAAGACAGGATACATGGTTGACTCACTAATCGGAAGTTGGGCCTGTACTGTTTTTGTCAAGGCATAACCATACATATCTTTCTTATTTAACAAAGAAAGTACTGTACCATCTAGAAGTAAGGTTGGGATTTGGATATCCATAAACGTCCTTTCTTTTTCTTTCATAGTATATTATATGTTGTATAGCATGATACTATATGACATATAATAACATATAAAATATTTATTCACAAGCATAAGGCAATAATTTAAAAAGATATGCTAAAATAAGTTAAAATTAAACTGAAGGGTAAAGAACTGCATGCAAATCATAAAACTCCGGGAACATAAGGCAAAACTTGAACAAGCTGCAAACTGGTTTCACCAGAAATGGGAAATTCCACTTTCTGCCTATCAAGAAAGCATGGAGGCTTGCCTCCAAGGTTCAGAAACCATTCCGCAATGGTATATGATGATCCATGAATCAGAAATTATTGGTGGCCTTGGAATTATTGAAAATGATTTTCATAATCGTAAAGATTTATCGCCTAATATTTGTGCTTTGTATGTGGAAAAAGAATTCCGTAGTCAAGGAATTGCGGAAAAGTTACTCCAAGAAGCTTGCGATGATATGAAGATGCAAGGGATTCATAGGGTCTATCTTGTCACTGACCATACTCATCTTTATGAACGCTACGGTTGGGAATTTATTGGCTTTGTTCAAGCGGAAGATGAAGACGAGATGTTACGGATGTATTCTTACCAAATCTAAAAAAACTCCTAAATAGGAGTTTTTTTATTTTTCTTGTGGTCTTTCATATTTTAGTCCCATCGCATTGATTGAGACAATTACTGTTGAGATACTCATCAATACTGCAGCAGCTAATGGATCAATAGAGATACCAAAGGTTGGGTAAAGAATGCCGGCAGCAACAGGAATAGCAATGATATTATAACCCGCTCCAAACCAAAGGTTTTGTTTCATCTTACGATTAGAGCGTTTAGCTATCTCAATCAGTGCTAAAACATCACTCGGATGTGAGTTGACCAAGACAACATCTGCTGTATTGATAGCGACAGATGTTCCGCCTCCAATCGCAATGCCGAGATCACTTGTAGCAAGCGCAGGTGAGTCATTGACACCGTCACCAATAAAGAGAACACCACCTTTTTCTTGGTAATCTTGGACAATATTGGCTTTATCTTCTGGTTTTAATTCAGCACGGTATTCCGCAATGCCAAGATTTTTTGCAATTTTTTCTGCGGTAGCTTCATTATCTCCAGTCAACATTACTGGTATGATATCACGTTTTTTCAATTCTTCGATAAAGAATTTCGCATCTTCTTTTGGTGAATCACCTAAAGCGACAAAACCGTAAAGTGTTTTATCAGAAATGAGGAAGGAAACAGTCAGACCTTGGTCAAAGACCTTTTGAACTTCTGCCTCATCAACCGTAATTCCATTTTCTTTGAGGTATGCGTAAGAGACAATACTGTAATTTTTTCCTTGGACAGTACCTTTTAAGCCTACACCAGGAATATTTTCCAGATTTTCTGCTTCTAACTTCAAATCGTCAACAGCATTGACAATAGAGAGCGCAATAGGATGTGTTGAGCCACTTTCTAATGCGGCCATAACTTGTAGAATATCTACCTTATCATCCTTAGCCAAATCGACTACTTGACGTACACTAAATTTTCCGTCTGTTAGTGTTCCGGTTTTATCCATAAGGGCATATTTTATTTTACTAATAGATTCAAGAGATGTACGGTTTTGAATCAGCAAACCATTTTTAGCCGAAAGATTAGTTAGGCGTGCCACAACTAAAGGTACAGCCAATCCTAAGGCGTGAGGACATGCGATGACAAAGACAGAAACAGCAGTCATAAGTGCAAAGCTCAATGAGGAAGTCATCATCCAAATAATAAAGGAACCAATCCCCACGATCAATGCCGCCCAGAAAAGCCAACCTGCTACACGATCTGCTAAGTTTTCACTGGCAGACTTTTGCTTTTGCGCCTTCTCTACCAATTGCGCAATTTGCGCCAGAAGAGAATCTTTTCCTAGAGAAGTTACTTTCATTTCAAAGGGGAGGTTCTGGTTTAGAGAACCACCGTAAACTGTATTTCCTGCTTCTTTCGTGACCAAACGGGATTCACCAGTAATCATCGATTCATCAATAGACAAGTGAGTTGTTTCCGATGTCACAATACCATCAGCTGGAATACGTTCGTTTTCTTTTACGAGAAGAATATCGTCCACTTGGAGCTCAGAAATGGCCACATCTTTTCCGTCTTTCAGATGAGCTTTTTTAGGAATGAGGGATGCGAGGTCTTTTAGAGCATCACCTGCACGACTAACTGCGCGCATCTCGATAATGTGACCTGCCAGCATGATAACAATCAAGGTCGAGAGCTCAAACCAAAAGTCCATTGCCTCCCCGCCAGTCCATAATAAGACAGTAGCATAAACAGAATAAACATATGCGACGACAATCCCCATCGTAATGAGCATCATCATCGCCGGTTTCCGGGATTGAAATTCTCCACGCGCGCCACTAAAGAAAGGTGTGCCACCATAGAAGAAAATAATGGACCCTAAAATAAGTCTGACAATCGAATCGCCTTGAAAGCTTATCAACTGAAAGCCAGCAATACTTGAAATAGCGAGCAAAGGAACCATGAGCGTAATACTAACCTTCAGCTTCTTACCCATATTACCCATGTGCATCATATGCCCTCCATGGTTCATCATATCATGTCCGCCATGATGGTCCATTTCTGCCATATCGTTCATCTCGTGATGCATGTGCTCTTTATGTTCTTCTTCCATCTCAACCTCCTTAAATTTTCTATTCTTTTAATAACTCTACATCTATAGTTTACATTTGTAAACTTATAAAGTCAAGTAAAAACTTAAAAAATAAGAAAGAGAAAACTCCCTTATGCTGTTTTGCGCCAAATAAAAAGTGGAGTTAACTCCACTTCTATCTTTATTTACTTGTAACTTGACCAATCACGAGGTTGGCAATGACATTACCCGTTTTTGTAAGATTGATACTTTCTACACGCTCCGTATTTGTAAAAGCCACAATAATTTCTGTTCCTTTTCCTGCAGCTTTAATTTTTTGCAGATCCATATCAGCAATCTTATCGCCTTTTTTAAGAACTTGGCCTTCAGAAACAGTTAACTTAAATGGCTCACCTTTAAGCTCAACCGTATCTAAGCCCATATGTAAAAGAACTTCTAAGCCTGATTCTGTTTGGATGCCCATTGCATGTTTGGTTGGGAAGATATTTGTTATTTTACCTGAAATTGGTGCAAATACTTCTTCTTTTGTCGGTAATATCGCAAAGCCATCTCCCATCATTTGAGCTGAGAAAACTTGATCCGGAACTTCCGTGATTGGCATAACTTTACCTGTAGCCACCGCAAATATTTCTTGAGTGAATGCTTTAGTATCTGCCAGAACAACCTCTTTTGTTGTTACTACAATATGGTCCGGAACTTCTCCAGTTTGTTGAATTTTTTTCAATTCATCCGCTACAAATTGCACTTCTGTACCTACGATGACTTGGACATTCTTTTTATCCAAAACACGCACTCCAGGTACACCAGTTGCTTTGATTGCAGCTTGATCCACTAAGTCAGAATTTTCGACAGTCAAACGTAATCGTGTCGTACAATTATCAACCGTTTTAAGATTATCATTGCCAAGACCTTGATAAATACGGCCAGCAAGATAAGCAAATTTTTCATCTGCAGAAGATAAATCCGGATCTTCCTCACCTTCGCCACCTTCTTCACGGCCAGGAGTCATCATGTTAAATTTTCTAATGACAAAGTCAAAAGTAAAGTAATAAACGACCGCCATAACCAAACCAAGCACAAGAAGCATATAAGGTTGGTTCGCAATAGGTACGCGTAAGCTCAACATAAAGTCGATGAGACCTGCAGAGAAATTAAAACCTGCGGTCCAATGGAATAGCGCAGCAATAAACATCGAAATTCCTGTTAATGCCGCATGCACCACATAAAGTGGCCAAGCAACAAACATGAATGAGAATTCCAAAGGTTCGGTTACACCAGTGAAAAATGAAGCAAAACCAGCAGCAAGCATGAGTGAAGCTGTTGCTTTTTTCTTTTCGGGACGTGCATTGCGATAAATAGCATATGCACCTGCAGGCAAGCCAAACATCATGATAGGGAAGAAGCCTGCTTGATAACGGCCCGTAATCCCTTGAGTTCCGATGTTTTTCCAGAAATTCCCGATATCATTAATACCCGCAGCATCAAACCAGAAAACGTTATTGAGTGCGTGATGCATTCCTGTTGGGATTAACAAGCGGTTCGAGAATCCATAAATTCCAGCACCTAAAGGACCAAGGTTAACGATAGCTTTACCAAAAGTTGTTAGACCTCCGAAAACGGCTGGCCAAAGGAAAAGTAAAACAGCTGAAATCGCAGCCATAATAACTGCAGTAAGTATTGGCACTAAACGCCGGCCACTAAAGAAAGACAAGGCCATTGGCAGTTTGGTGTTGCTGAACTTATTATAGACTGCTGCTGCGATTAGACCAGCTAAAATCCCTATAAAAACGTTCCCGTTGTTAATCTTAGTGAATGCAGTATTTACTCTTTCAACATCAATTCTTTGCAAGAGTGCCACAGAATCAGGATTGAGTAAAGTCATAGGCACAAGGAAAGATACTACGCCAGCCAGTGCTGCGGAGCCATCTTTGTCCTTGGACATTCCAAAGGCCAGTCCAACAGCAAAGAGTAATCCTAAGTTATTCAGAATTGTTTGCCCAGCTTGAATCATAAAGGCTGCCAATACATTATTGGCGCCCCAGCCTGTAGGATCAATCCAATATCCAATCCCCGTAAATAAAGCTGCAACAGGCAAAGTCGCAACCGGAAGCATGAGCGATCGGCCCATCTTCTGCATGTATTCTTTCATAAATCCTCCAAGAATAGAAAAATTAAATAATTTACCAAAAAAGGCATGTACACAAACCTCTACTTTTAAGCACCAATATCAATACTTCTTATTTCACAAAAAAATAAGATTTAACTTTGGCTGACATATAAAAAGGCCATTGCCAATGCTTACACAATTGCCTTGTTTCGTTAAATCTTTTACTAGTTAAAATTTATGATATTTTTCACTTAATATGATTAAATTTATTTGTACAATATTATTTTAACATCTTCTTGGTGATTTTTGGGAGTATAAGTGTAGAGTTTTATATGTGTTATTTTTCTTTATCTTAAAAAGTTTACAAACATAATTCCTAACACAATTACCCATTAATTCAAAATAGCAACAGCCAAACTCAAGTATGTTGCAAACAGTATCCAAACAAAGTATGGTATGAACAGAATTCCTGACCATAGATTGATTTTGAAAAATTTCTTAATACAAAGATAGACCACAATATCAAGAACAAGGATAACGAGTACTCCAAACCAGAAATAGCCCTTGAAAAAGATAATGCTCCAGATAAAGTTGAGGAATAACTGGATGACATAAAGCAAGAGAGCGGGCTGGGCTTCACTCTTTCTTAATTTTAAATTTTGAAAAACTATAAAACCTGCTACAGCAATCAAGGCATAGAGAATTGGCCAAACAATACCAAACAGATAATCTGGTGGCGCCAATGGCGGAAGTTGTAAGTTGTTATAAATCGATTTGATATCACCAGCTAATATTCCTGATAAACTCCCAATTGCTTCTACCACAATGATAAACAACCCAACAAGTAATATCGGTTTTAGTTTACTAGAATGTTTCATAGTGCTCCTCCTCTTTTTCTAAGTTATCCGTTTTCTTTAGTATTTTCTTAATTTTAACATATCCCCTATTTTAAAGGCAGTTATTCGATTGTAAATTTTGCCCATGTTGGGTTGCCTAGAAAGCTTTGTCTATACTCTTTGATAAAGATTTTACTTTGGCTTTACCCTATTTTATTTTTTAAATTTCCCTTTTTAATTGAATCGAAAATTAAAAATTGCTATAATAATTATAGCGCTTACATGATTATTCCGGACATAGTCTTACCACCAACAGGAGGAACTATGATCAAAAATGGAAATACACGTCACTTAAAAATAGCTATAGCGACATTAGCCTTGGCTACACTTGGTTTTGCAGGCGCGCATGCTCAAGCAGATGTTGCCGATGAAATGGTCAATCCCACCGATAAGGTTTTAGTCGGTTATTGGCACAATTGGGAATCAACAGGTAAAGATGGTTATAAATACGGAACCTTTGCTGATTTTGACCTTTCACAGACACAAGACGGATACAATATTATTAACGTATCTTTCATGAAAACACCTCAAGGAAGTACTCTTCCCACATTTAAACCTTATAATAAGACCGATGCTGAATTCAGAGCTGAGGTTGCAAAACTCAACGCAGAAGGCAAATCTGTATTAATTGCATTAGGAGGTGCAGACGCTAATATCGCACTTACTAAAGCGCAAGAGGATGACTTTGTGAATGAGGTTATCCGTCTTGTTGATACTTATGGCTTTGACGGCTTGGATATTGATTTAGAGCAATCTGCCATTGATGCAGCTGACAATAATACTGTCATCCCATCAGCTTTACGGAAAGTCAAAGCTCATTATCGTCAACAAGGTAAGAATTTTATGATTACGATGGCCCCAGAATTTCCTTATCTTACAACTACAGGGAAGTATGCGCCTTATATCAATGGCTTAGAAGGTGATTACGATTATATTAATCCTCAGTATTACAATCAAGGAGGCGATGGTTTTTGGGATTCTGACTTAAACATGTGGGTTTCCCAATCTAACGACGAGCAAAAAGAAGCTTTCCTCTATGGTTTGACACATCGCCTTGTCACAGGAACCGATAATTTCATCAAAATTCCAGCAGACAAGTTTGTGATTGGTTTGCCTGCAAATGAGGATGCGGCAGCAACAGGTTACGTTAAAAATCCTAAAGATGTCGAAAATGCCTTAAAACGTCTAAAAGCTTCTGGAAATGAAATCAAGGGCTTAATGACCTGGTCCGTCAATTGGGATGCAGGTAAGAGCGCGACAGGCTTAAATTACAACAATTCCTTCGTCAACACCTATGCACCAATGCTTTTTGGAGACACTGGGGGCGGAAATGAAACAAAACCAACACTTCCAATAATCACCGTTTCTGATCTTACAGAAACCAGTGCTACAATTCAAGCAAAATCAACAGATGCATCTGGGATAGCCAACTACGAGATTAAAGTTGGGGGAAAAACTTATACAAGTAAAGATGGATTACAAGCTATCTCCGGTCTTAAAGCCGCAACAACCTATACCGTTGAAGTCGTCGCAATCAATAATGCTGGTATTCGTTCTGATAGTGCAAGCACGACTTTTAGCACTGCAGGTGACACAGTAACTCCTGAAAATACATGGAGCAAGGATAAAGAGTATTGGACGGGGGACCGCGTCTACTACAATGGAAAAGAATATGAAGTAAAATGGTGGACCAAGGGTGACCAACCTGACTTGTCAGGCCCTTACGGACCTTGGAAAGAAATATGATATGCTTTAACAAGCAGAAAGGAGCAAAGTTATGAAAAAAATGTTTATTGGGTTTTTAATCACTTTAGGAGTATTGGGTGCTTCATTGGCTTTCAATACTAAAACGGTCTTAGCTCACGGTTACGTTGAGAATCCTCCGGCACGTGGTTATCAAGGAAAGCTTGATTATGAAAAATATGGCTGGACAACAGCTTATAATCTCTATGGAAATGTCATCACAAATCCTCAATCACTTGAAGCTCCCAAAGGTTTCCCTGAAAGCGGACCTGTAGATGGGCGCATCGCTTCAGCTAATGGTGGTCTAGGACAAATCGCTGACTTTGTCCTTGATAATCAAACAAGCGACCGTTGGAAAAAAACAACAATAAACACTGGTGTAAATCAGTTCACGTGGAAATATACAGCACCACATAAAACAACCAAATGGCACTATTACATGACCAAAACAGGTTGGGATCAAAATGCGCCACTCAAACGTTCAGAGTTAGAGCTCATTGGTACTGTCAGTCATGATGGTTCTACTGCTTCTAACAACTTGACACACTCTATCACTGTCCCAAGTAATCGCTCAGGTTACCATATTATCCTCGCTGTTTGGGATGTTGCTGATACACCAAATGCTTTCTACAATGTTATCGATGTCAATGTCCAAAATAATAATATGCTCTTCGGACCATTTGCTGCGGTTGAGTAAACAGAAAGAAAAAGAACCCTTATCAAAGAGTTCTTTTTTACTTTTCGGAAGTTTTGAGCCACTTGATGAGTTCTGTGGCGATTTCTTCTTGTTGTTTTTCATTTGAGATGTCGGCTTGGTTGTCGCCTTTTTGGGCACCATAACTGCCAAATCCGGCATGATTACCGCCCTCCAATGCTACATTTATCGTTTGTTGTGGCAGATAGGTTTTGGCCTTATCATATGAAGACTGGTTAAGCACACCATCTTTCGTGCCTACGATAGATAAAACTTTACCCTTGAAATCTTTCAAGCTCCCTTTTTGATCAGGATAACTTGCAAGGAAAAAGACACCTTCTAAGGCTGAATTATCTTGATGAACTGCTGCAAAGCGACTTGCCATAACTCCGCCTAAAGAATGACCCCCAACGATATATTGTGAGAGATGTTCAGAATTGATCACTTTCTCAGCCAGATTGGGATTAAAAATAGCAAGATTCAGAGGTTCTTTGAGAAGATAAACAGAATACCCAGCTTCTGCTACTTTACTGGCCCAAATACTATAGCTTGCATTGTCCACCAAAGCGCCTTGATAAAAGATAATACTGGGTTTATCTGGATTGCCTTTAAAGACCAAAGCATTATCTGCATTATCTGCCTTTTCGGCTTGGCTTGCAATGTTTGATGCTTGAGGAGTTGGATGATAAGTGCTGGACTTTATGTAAACAAATCCTGCGGCCAGAAGGACGAGTAAAATACTTACAACCCACAGGACTATTTTTTTGAGTTTTTTCATTGAGTTTTTCCTTTTTAATTATTCTTCTTTTTATTTTAGTGAATTATTGTGCTTTGTTCAAATAATTTCTATTTGTTTTTTATGATTGGGAACAGCGTAAGTTGGGTGAGCTATCAGATAATATTTTTGGAGGAGGTACTCCAAAAACCTCTATTCCTGAGTATTGGGAAGGAACAATCCCTTGGATACAAAGTAGTGACTTAAATACTGATGAATTATTTAATATAGCGCCCAATAAATATATTACAGATATTGCTGTTAAAGATTCAGCTACAAAATTAGTTCCAGCTAATTCTATAGCTATTGTTACACGAGTTGGTGTTGGTAAACTAGCTTTCATGCCTTTTCAATACGCTACAAGTCAAGATTTCCTATCCTTATCAAATTTAAACATAGATAATATTTTTTCTATATTTTCTATCTATAGAATATTGCAAAAAGAACTAAAAAACATTCAAGGGACCTCAATAAAGGGAATTACGAAACCCGATTTGTTAGCTAAAACTATTTCTGTACCTATTAAAATGGAAGAGCAAAAAAAAATAGGCACATTCTTTAAACAATTAGACAACACTATTACTCTTCATCAGCGTAAGTTAGATAAGCTTAAACAATTGAAACAAGGGTATTTGCAGAAGCTGTTTCCTAAACCAGGAGAGACGGTGCCAAAAATTCGTTTTGCGAACTTTGAGGGTGAATGGGAAGAAAATAAGTTAGCAATACTCTTTAAAAAAGGGGGCTCAGGTGGGACTCCAAAGTCAACAAATCCAGATTACTATGGAGGAAATATTCCATTCTTAGGTATTTCAGATATTTCAAATTCAAATGGATATATTTATTCAACTGAAAAAACTATTACTTCAAAAGGTTTAGAGAATTCCTCTGCGTGGGTTGTACCCAAAGGAGCTATTTCTCTTGCAATGTATGCTTCTGTAGGGAAGTTGGCAATTCTAAATATTGATGCAGCGACTTCTCAAGCATTTTATAATATGGTTTTTCATGATAATAAACTCAGAGATTTTATTTATCAAAGATTATTGATGGCCAATGAGATAGGAGAATGGAGTAAGCTGATTTCTACTGGAACACAATCTAATTTAAACGCTGATAAAGTGAAAAATTTTAATATTAAGTTACCAATTGATATTAAAGAAATAGGAAAAATTGGCTCAATTTTTAAACAACTCGACAATAGTATTACCATCCATCAAAACAAATTAAATCAACTAAAAACCTGTAAAAAAGCTCTACTTCAAAAAATGTTTATCTAAAAACTTTATTTACCATATACCTCCTTGATAAAATAAATACAGAAATTTTAATTTCGAAACTATATTAATCAGGGAGGTTTTTATTTTGTCAAAAAATAAAAGAACAAAACAATTGTTTTCTGAGTACTTTGAAGAATGGGTTGAGCTATATAAGGTTGGAGCAGTGCGTCCAATAACATTGAAAAAATACTATATTAGCCAACAACATATTGAAAAGCTCGTTCCAGATTTGAAAGTATGCGATATCACACGTCGAACTTATCAAAAATTACTGAACGATTATGCAATATCTCATGAAAAACAGACGACGATGGACTTTCACCATCATTTAAAAGGGGCAATTTTAGATGCAGTTGATGACGGACTAATTGCTCAAAATCCAACACGAAAAATAATAATAAAGGGAAAAAGTCCCTGCAAAAAAAGACCTAAATTTTTAAATCAACATGAAGTACAAGCACTAATTAAGCAGATGAATTTGACAAATGAGATTAATTGGGATTGGTTTATTCTCTTAATATTAAAAACAGGGCTTCGTTTTTCTGAAGCGCTAGCTGTCACTCCAAATGATTTTGATTTTTCTTCGCAAAAATTAACGATTGATAAAACCTGGGACTATAAATCTTCAAAGGGCACGTTTCAGCCGACAAAAAATAAATCTTCTAAAAGAAAGGTACAGCTCGACTGGCAGACAGCTATGCAATTCTCACAATTAACAAAAGTTTATTCTGAGAACCAACCTATTTTTGTTAAAGGTCGTATCTTTAATTCAACAGTAAATAACAGACTTCAAGTTTTATGTAAGAAAGCAGAAATACCGAATATTTCTATCCACGGTCTAAGGCATACACATGCATCTCTCTTACTTTTTGCTGATGTATCGATTGCTACTGTAGCAAGGAGATTAGGACACTCAAGCATGTCAACAACACAAGAAACGTATCTTCATATTATCCAAGAACTTGAAAATCAAGATAATGATAAGATTATGCGGCATTTGTCAACTATAGGTTAATATAAAAAGGCGATATAATACGCCTTTTTATATTAAATAAACATTTTTTGTAAAAGAGATTTTTTTATTGTTTTCAACTTATCAAGTTTAGACTGATGAAGAAAAATAGTATTATCTAGTAATTGGAAAAAATAACCAATTTGAATTTGTTCCTTACCACTAGGTAATAATATTTGTGCATTTTTTATATCAACTGAGTTAATACTTTCAAAAGTTGAGCCTGTACTCAACTTTGTCCAATACCCATTTTGTTTCATCTTACCAAGCAGTTGAAATATAAATTCATTCCCTTTTATCGCTGCGACTCCACGTCCTAAAACCACGTTGTAATCAGTTTTCCCGATATCACCAACAGGTGCACGAACGCTTAAAATTAAATCATTCTTTTCTGCTATTTTAGTTATTTGGGTAGTCCATACTCTTGGAAAAACTCGTCCGTTTTTCATATCTGCATTCCCTTGAACAAGAATATAATCATCAGGATTAGTAGTATAATTTTCAGAGTTTGGGGACTGTCCCATTGTAATTTTAACTATTTCACTTAGCTTACGCTGTTCCCATACATCCTCGAAATAAGCAAACCTAAATTTTGGAATATTCTCCCCCAAATTAGGAAACAGCTTCTGCAAATACCCTTGTTTCAACTGTTTAAGCTTATCTAACTTACGCTGATGAAGAGCGATAGTGTCGTCGAGTTGTTTGAAGAATGAACCGATTTTTTGTTGCTCTTTTAATTTTGGTACATTTAAACTCATTTCTTTTAATTTTGCTAAATTCAAATTTGCTTGAGAACTTGTTTCAGCTTTTCTTTTTAATAGATCACTTTGAATATCAATATAATTTTTAATGAAAACGACATCACAAGAAGTTGATTCAAAGCCAATAACACTATCTGGAAAAGCTGCTTTAATCCCTAGAATAGTAGTATCAGCTACATTAGCTGCTATAGTAATTAATAATGTTCCAATATCCCATAATTTACTCTGTTGAATTCCAAACTCACTATATGTTTGACTGTATTCTGTCAAAAAAAGAGGTGCTTTGGCTACATCTCCAGTTTGAATAAAAGGATATTCGCCACCAAATAACCTAGAATCATTTCTAGGTCTATGTTTGGATTTACCTCTATTGAGATTACCTAACTCTCCCAGCTTACGCTGTTCCCAATCGTCAGAAAAACCTTTAAACCGAAGTTCTGGAGACTTTTTTATTTTTTTCAACTTGTTTTTTTGTGAGCCTAAATTTTTATCGTTCATTATATCACTCTCCAAAAATCCGTTTTGTAGCTTCAATAATATCACGGCTATCATCTGTCACTGCGAGTTGATCCAGCATAGCAAGAAATTCTTGTTCGGTTTTACTAATTTCTTGGTTGATCTCTACGATTTCTCTACTTAGCTCAACAATGTCGATAGGCTCTTCTTCTTCAAAAGTATCAACATAGCGTGGAATATTAAGATTAAAATCATTTGTTTCAATTTCTTCAAAACTTGCTAAATGAGCATATTTTTCAACATCTTCACGCGCTTTGTATGTTTCAATAATTTTTTCAATGTCACTTTCACGAAGCATGTTTTGATTCTTCTGCTTTTCAAAATCATTGGAAGCATCAATGAAAAGTACATCTCGATTTTGACGGTTTTTCTTGAGGATAATCACCGTGGTTGGAATACTTGTACCATAAAAAATATTAGCTGGTAAGCCAATAACAGCATCAATTGCCCCCATCTCAAGAAGAGCTTTACGAATGACTCCCTCCGCTGCTCCTCGGAACAATACACCATGTGGTAGAACAATTCCCATTGTGCCGGTATCTTTCAAATGATAAAATCCATGGAGAAGGAAAGCAAAGTCTGCTTTTGATTTTGGAGCTAACTTTCCGTAGCGCTCGAAACGTGCATCAGATAAAAATTTTTCAGCAGCTGACCATTTTGCAGAATATGGCGGGTTCATGACAACTGCATCGAACTGATGTGGCTCTTCTGTTGGCCAGTCACTATCTAGAGTATCTCCATTTTTAAGGCGCATTCTTCCTTTATCGACACCATGCAAAATAAGATTCATTCGTGCTAAGTTGAAGGTTGTTGTATTCAACTCTTGACCGTGATAATGTATCTTTTCTTTATCGTGTACAAAGTTACGTATGTTGAGCATCAATGATCCTGATCCCATAGTCGGGTCATAGATATGAAATGGTGCTCGACTTTCTTGACCAATAGAAGTAATTTCTGAAATAATACGTGATACAGACTGAGGGGTGTAAAATTCTCCGGCCTTTTTTCCTGCTCCAGCAGCAAATTGCCCAATCAAATATTCATAGGCGTCTCCAATCACATCGCCATTGTGTTCAAAAAGATCAATTTCGTCGAGTGCACGAATCACTTCTGTTATTGTCACATTACGTTGCTGATCATTAGAACCTAGCTTAGTAGAACCTAAATCAATATCTGCAAAAAGTCCACTAAATTGCTCTCCTTGACGTTCTAAGTCATTAAACCCGGCTTGCAAATCTGTTAAGCGAAAATCATAGGCATCTGCTTTTTGACGAAAATGATAAAACAGTTGATCTGGTGCGATGAAATAGCCACGTTGTAGACGCATAATTTCTTCAAGATCTTCTTTATCTTCCTTATACCATTCTTCTAAAATTTTATATTGTTCACTACGTGGTGGAAAGTTAGTTGTTTGACCATTTTCCTGCTCATAAACTTCACGTAATTCTACATCTGATAGGTATTTATAAAAAATTAATCCTAAGAGATAGTTTTTGTATTCGCTGGCATCCATTTTTCCTCGAAGGATATCCGCTGATGCCCAAAGTTGGTTATTTAGTGTTGTTGACATTAAATTTCTTCTTTCAATTTTTGTAAACGTGTAAATACGTCTTTAAGAACGTTCTCCATAACTTTTGTCCGACTACGGTATTTTTTTCCTGTTTTTTCTTCAAATATACCTTTTGATAGTGCCATATTATCAACAATACTTGCAAGATATGGAATTTCTGTTTTTTCAGGTTGAAATTCATTAAAAGCTGATTTCACCGATTCTTCCGGAAGAGCATAGTTAATTGATTCCTCCTGAAGCTGATTGTTTATTTCTTCATTAAACATCTTATACTTAATTTCTTTAATATCTACTTCTTCAGGAGAGCTTTTTATCTGATGTTTGATTTTATGGTAGATAGGCTGTACCATAGGATCTTTTAATTTAATTTCTTCATCAAATTTTTCCTCGGCACCTTCCATATCTTCTTGAAGGTTTTTTAACAATTGGTTGATATAGAAGCTGTCAACTTTGTCTTCGTGTGTAGCATTTAATTGTGAAGAAAATTCGATATCTTGTAGTAATTCATCAATATCTGGTTTATCTCCATCCGAATCTTCTAATTCATGCTTGATCTCTCCACGTAAATTTTCTGCATTACCACGATAATCGTCCATTTTTTTATCAAAACTTGTAAATTGCTCTATTTCATCTTCATATTCGTCATAACTCTTTAATGCCTTATAAACTTTTTCCATTTTTTGAAAAGCTTTAAGTTTAGCGATTTTCCTCTTCAAATCATTTGGATTTTCTTCCAATTGATTTTTTGTAGTTTGATATGCTTTACGTACTTCTTCAAAATTACTTTTTACTGTTTGATATTCTGGTGGAATGAGTTCTTGCCAATTTTGTTTTTCATTTGAAAAGAGTCTAAATGTTTCTTCTACATTTTTTTTCATGGTAGCAGGTTTTCTAAAAGTAACAATCATCCCATTATCTTTACCCGGATAAAGTCTATTTGTTCGAGAAAAGGCCTGTAGCAGCTTTTGATAGTTCATTTCCCTATCAACGTAAAGTGTTTGGATAGTTGGCGCATCAAAACCGGTTAATAGACGGTCTACCACAATAACTAAGTCAAGCCATTGCCCATCTTTTTGATATTGTGCTTCTTTTCTGGCTAAACGTTTATTAATATTTTGGTTGTAAAGCTTTTCATCTGTATAAGCTGCTTGATCATACATTTCACTGTACTCTTTCATGATTTCAAGCAACTCATCGTCCTGTTGATTTTTCTCAAGTTGATCAGGGTTTGTAGAGAAGGTAATAGCTACACGTGGAAAATCCTGATCGATAAGTCTTCGCTTATCATCAAAATCTTTACCATAAAATAATGTCCCTTCTCGTTTCATCTCCTGCAATTTATGATATATTCTCTTAGCTTGCGCTATTGAGTGAGTTGTTAGAATTGCGGACATTGTAGGATAGCCATTTTGAACGTTAAACTTTTTTACCAAGCTGCGGCGAGTGAAAATCTTATGAAGCATGGCTTCTATGTGTTTTGGGCCTTCATAGATATCGCTTTTAATAAGTTTTTCTTGATCAATACGCTCGCAAGGGACTTCCTCTGTCATTTTTGCGAGAAGAGCTTCTTGTTCATCCTGGTTTAACAAGGAATGATATTCAACTTGAAAATTCAGTACAGCCCGATCGTCCATTGCATTTTTTGTTGTATAAGCATGCAATAGATCACCATATTGCTGTGTTGTGGTTCGAGCAAAGGTCCCATTTTCCTGTTTCTTGTTGTCTTCAAAAATTGGCGTACCTGTAAGCCCAAACCAAGTAGAATTTGGAAAAAGTTTTTTTATCTTTTTCATTTCTTCATCACTGACTGCTCGATGTGCTTCGTCAACAATGAAGACTATGTGTTCACTTCTTAATTTAGCAAAACGCTCTGTACCTTTCTTTTCTGTTTCATATTTTGCTGCACGCATAGCTGCAGAGAGTTTTTGTATGGTCGTAACAAGAATGGTATTGTTATTTTTCTTCGATAACAGACTTCTGGTAAGCTGATGCTGATTTTTAATCCCGACAATTAAAGTATTAGACTTTGCTGTTCCACTTGTCTGCCCTGTATGGAATTCCGAAGCAAATTTTGTGAATTCATCTTGTGTCTGTGCATCCAGATCTGTCCGGTCAACGACCATAATCGTACGATCTACACCTGTTGCATTCTGTGCCAATAGTTTAGTTGCTACAAAGCTTGTTATGGTTTTCCCCGAACCAGTCGCATGCCAAATAAAGCCTCCTTTATGTTCAGCTGCTTTTTTTCGGATTTCTTTTATCGCATGAATTTGGTAAGGTCGTAAAACCATCAAAAATTTCTGACTCTTTTGGTCATCAACCAAAACAGTATACTGGCTAATAAGTTCATGGGCAGCAGGTATTCTTAGTACCTGACGCGTAAAATCAAAAAGATTATCTACTGCCACATTCTCTGCCGTCCTCCAGTTAAACAGAAATTTTTCCATACGTCTGTATGCTTGGACTGTATTTTCACTTGGTCGAGCAAAATACTTTGTTTGTACCTTATTTGAAACAATAAAAATCTGTGTTGTCGCATAGATACCATCAAAAAAGCCATCTAAGGCATAGCGTTCTATTTGACGATAAGCTTGCATATAGCCATCTTTTGCAGACTCATTTTTTAGCTCAACATGAATAATTGGCAAGCCATTGATTAACAAAGTAACATCTCCTCGAGTTACTTTATCTGTCGCTGGGACAATTTGATTTACAACCTCGTAAGAAGAAATACCTCCAGCTACATCTTTATTTCTAAAAAATTCTATAACAATTTTAGAGGTATCTTCACGCTCTAAAGAAATTTGAGCAACACCATTTTCTCCTCGTAACCATTGTGAAGCTTGAAAAGGTGTTGCAGTTAAACGGCCAAATTCTACTTTTATCCGTTCAAACTCCACATCCGTTAATGGAGTACCAGCAAGTTGTGCCTGATTTATACGATTGAGATGCTTTCTAAGATTTTGCCATAATGCAGATTCTGTACGAATATCTTCACGATATCGCCACTGATTTTCTGCCTCACTCAAAATATGTATAAACTGATTTTCAATTTCTTTTTCTGCAGTCATAAGTTACTCCTACTTGTTTATCACTTCCTTAATTATAACAAAAAGCACAAATAAAAGCCCTCAAAGAAAGGACTTCTAAACATTATTTAAAATTGCATTGAGGAAAAAATAGATTAAAATATATAGTTTATCGAAAGCCATTATTCTAAGTGAAGACAGATGCCTCACGACTCTCGATTTCTGTTTATTTACTTTGCCATCAATTCCATTCTTATTCTATCATTCTTATGAAGAGAATGCTTTAATTCTGCTTACAATATTTATTTTAATTCAAAATTCCTTAAAAAAAACTAAATCATATGTTATGATTATAATATGCTAAAAAAGCAAACAAATAATGATTATAAGAGACATGGTAAATAAGGAGGAGATATTTTATAGTGAAAAAATATCAAAAGGTTTTAATGCTGAGCGCAGTTTTTCTGTCGTCGACGCAAGGAATTATGGTAAGTGCGAGTGAACTCACAGCTGTAAATAATGAAAAAAATGTCCCAGTAGCTTCCAGTAACGAGGAAAGTAGCTCTTCTACTTCTGCAAGTACTTCTGAAACTTCAACTGAAAACAAAAGCACTGAAAGTAGTGTGATAGATAAAAGCAGCTCAAGCTCAAGTACTGAAGTAACGATAAAGGAACAAGATACAAGTGCTGAAACGGCGAAAGTAGCAAGTACGACCGAGCGTCCTGTGGTACAAGCTCGAAGTGCTGTAACTTATCAGCAACCTCTTAATAGTGGTACACTACCAAAGGTGCCAGTAAGTTTAGAAAAATTACCTATCAAGCATTCAGGCAATCCTTTTAAAGACGTTTCACAATCTTTATACAAAAATTACATTAGCTGGATCTATAGTCGAGGAATTACCACAGGTTATACACCAACGACTTATAATCCAGATGGTTACGTGACGCGTGGTGAAATGGCTGTCTTTCTTCATCGTCTCGCGGGAACTCCAAGTTATAAAGCGCCATTCAATGTCTATACAGATGTCAACCAGTATAAAAACCAGATTCTCTGGCTGACAGCTACAACTGTATCCAACGGCACTGCGCCCCACTACAATCCGAACGGTAACGTGACGCGAGGGCAAATGGCTGCCTTTCTCCATAGAATGGCAAAAGTTTCAGGAAATGCTCCTACTTCAGGAAAATATAATACGAAGTTCGTAGATGCAAAAAATCATATGTTTGCCAATGACATTGGCTGGTTGAGTTCCAAAGGTATCACTACAGGTTACACACCAACAACTTTTAGACCTGATGCATATGTGACACGTGGTGAGATGGCAGCTTTCCTCCAACGTTTCTATAATGTCACTTCCCAGACCAATAAACAAAATCCCTATCCTGCAGGCCAATGTACAGCTTATGTTTGGGACTATTTCAACGGAAATATTCCTCTCTATGTCGGCAATGCAAAAGACTGGGATAAATACGCTAACAGCAAGCCTGCTGTCGGAACAATTGCTGTCTTTCCTCCAGGAAATCAAGGTGCAGGAGATCTTGGCCACGTTGCAGTTGTTATTTCGGTTTCAGGCTCTAAAATGAGAGTAAGTGAAGGAAACTATAACGGTGGATGGGGCACTGAGCGGGACTGTTCAACAGCCGGTGTTAAATTTATTCGCCCTTAATATTCAAGAAAATTATACTAAAAAGTGCTGGATAGTTGTTCCAAGCACTTTTTTAATTTCAAATTCCGTTACAGATCACCAAATACTCTTTTAAACACTTAAACAATATGACTGGTTGTTTTGCAAGCTTCTTTGATTCGCTTCCTCCAAATGTAAGAAATTTTACTTAATTCTCAATAATTTCCTCAAAAATTTTAAGGGTAAATTCAATATTTTTGAACATTAAAAGCAGACAACTTTGCGAGTATCTGCTTTCAATAGTAATGAATATCTCTATTTATGAGATAAGTTTATTTTATCAAACTCCTTGAAGTCATACAATGAATAACAACACTTTTTATGCGGGATATCTTGTATTCTCTACTAAGGACTTTCTTCGATAGGCTTGAGGCAAAAATATCCGAATCTGCTCAGGGTTATAACCAATCAAGACCTTCTCTTTCTCAATAATGATCGGAGACCTTAAAAGATTGGGGTTGACTTTCAGATAGTTGATTGCCTCATTTAAGGACATCGTATGTATCAAACGAATTTTAGCGCCATCTTCCTCGCTCCCATGACTCGGGTGTTTCACTAAGTCAGAAATCCCCTTATCTGTAGAGGCGAGAACCGTTATGATATCTTCTCGGGAGATTTGTCCCATGGGTTTTCTCTGGAAATCAAGCCTGTATTTCTTAAACCACTGGATAACTTTCGTACTCGAGGTACATCGTTCCCTATAGTATAAATGAATCATTCCTTCCTCTCTCAATAAAAGGCTATTTTAAATATTAAATAGGCTTTTACCTTAGTCCTCATTTTCTTGTTCTTCTTTATTCTTTTTTAACTTCTTTAACAAAATTACGATGATAACTAAAAGTATGGCAAGAATAATTACACCTACAAGTATATAAATCCAAGTATAATTCTTCTCAAGAGAGACCGCTTCCTTATTATATTTACGAGACTCTTCCCCTTTGATTTCAAAGTCTTTCTCAAAGGTCCACTCTTTATCCCCTGATTTCCCTACACCTTTGAAGGTATATTTCCCGGCTTTGAAGGGTTTATTATCCAGACTTATGGCAAAATCAAAGTTTGAATTTGGAGCCATACGAAGGTCTTCTTTCACTTCGGAGTAGAGAACCTCGCTTCCCCCTTTTTCATAAACCTTGCCTTCGATTTTCAAGTCTTTCAGAATCGCAGCTTCATAGTTTTGGATATTGGCTGTAATGACATTACGGTAATTGATTTGTTGGGCCTGAACGGCATTCAAGCGTAATTCAGCTTGGACAGGTGTATCATTTTCCGTCAATTGTACTCCGATGACATAAGCATACTTATTAACAATCTGGCTACCTTGGGATGCTTCATCCTCAGTTTCCTTACTCGTGTCCTTGTCTTTTTCAGAGAAATAGATTCCTCCAAGGATGGTGCCTGAATATTCTTCTTTTGGCATCTGCACATGGACCTTCAGTTGCTTTGTACTTTTAGCCGGTACAGTCACTTCTTTTTCGGTTGTCGCAATATCTTTAAAACCTGTCTTTAAACTACTGTCACGTTCAGTCTTAGTATCATTGTATTCTACAATACCATTCTGATTGGTAATGGCCGTATTAGGTGTGACTTCTACAGTCACATCTTCTGAGGTATCATTACGCATATCAACCAAGAGGTCTTGAGCTTCTCCTGCTTTCATACGCAAATCAAAATACGATTGCGATTTGTCCACCTGATTTTCTGGAATGACGGCTTGAACAGAAAATTTCATTTCTGCGGCTGACACAGTCTTAAAACCAGAGAAAAGAAGGATGAGACCTAGAAAGAAGAGAAATGAAGTTTTCTTTTTCAATGTATTCTCCTTATTAAGCTGGTGTGTCTGTCAATGTCCAAGTGAGGCTTGTTTTATATTCCCCTTGAACTTTCTTTGTTTTACCGGGAACAGAGAGGGTCACACTTGATTGTCCTTCCTCTTCATCTGCACCAAAACGGTTCAACCATGTTCCGGTCCCTTGGTCTTCTTTGGCATCCAACACATCTGAAGCACTACCTGGAGTGAGAGCAATAGCTTGACTGGCTGTTGGCTCTATCCCTCCGTTTGGTGTCGACAAGGTCGCATTATCCAAGGTAAGGACAGCACCTGCTAATTCATTTGCGCCAGTTTTGAATTGCCCATCTTGAGTAACCGTTAAGTGCCAACCTGCATTAGAACCACGTTTATCTGTCACCTGAACAAAGTTTGGACGCTTAATGTTTTCACCCTCTGAATCAATAATCTCATCCAATTGGGCATAGTATGTCATATCTGTCCCTGTGGTCTTTTGTTCGCCAAAGCGGAGATTAGAGACATAGTCAATACTTAATGGACCGGCTGTGGGATTCTCATGGTCATCTGGATCTGTTGGTGTAATGGGTTTTTCTGGATCTGGATCCATGGGATCAATGGGGTTAACGCTAGAGTCATCTGTCACGTAAGAGATTGTTCCTACAGATTTCATTGAAGCGCCGTCTTCATCTGCCAAAACTGTCGATGCCCCGAAGGCAAAACTTGTTAAAAGTACTGTGGCCGCTAAAGTGCTGTATGCTGTTTTTTTCATCCTATTTTCCTTTTTTCTTTATTTTTTATTCTCTATGGCTTAGGCTGGTGTATCATTCAACAACCATGTCAGTTCAGTCGTGTATTTGCCGTCTTTTACTTTTTCAGAAGTCCCTGGGACGCTCAATGAAATGCTTTGGTCGCCTTCCTGTCCTGTACCAAAGACATTCAACCACGTCCCCATACCTTCGTCAGTCTGCGCAGTCATTACATCTTGTGCTGACCCTGTTGGGATTAAAGTGACTGTTTCAGCGGGAGTTGGAGCTGCGGCCTGATTATCAGAAGTTGTAGCCACAGAGGCATTGGTCATTTTAATTTGTGCGCCCTTTAGTTCTTTAGAACCTGTTGTAAATTGGGCAGCTTGTTGGACTTGAAGTTTCCACCCTGCATTTGTCCCACGCTTATCCGTAACCTGTACCCAATGCGGACGTGCTTCTTTGCCATCTACAGTAGTGATGTTATCTGATAAAGCATAGTAAGTTTCATCTTTGGCAGAGATTTTTTGTTTATCAAAGTGGAAGTTTGAAGCATAGTCAATACTTAGTGGGCCACTTGTGCCTTCTCCTGGCTCTTCAGGATCTACTGTTTCATCTGGATCTGTTGGGTCTACAGGAGGCACTGTTTCTGTATCTTCAACAAAGGTTACATCCCCTGTTGTCGTTACTGATTTTTCTTCTGCCAGTGCTGGATTTGTAAGTGCTGCGAGAGCCCCTGTACCGAGTAATACTGCGCCTGCCATAAATAAGTGATTCATTTTCATTGTTATCATCTCCATTAATTTTTAATATTTTCTTTTTTTGTTTTATTTAGTCCACTCAAGAGTAGACTGGTGCTTAAAAGTGTTATACCGAGAAGTTGTCCGCTTTGACTCCCTGTCTCCCCAGTCTTAGGGAGCGTGCTCTTTCCTGTATAGACAGGGAAGGAAGTAGAGCCGCTTGGGATAAGTGGATCTTCCTTCACATAAACATCTTCGATAATGTCATCTGTAGGAATATACGTTTGATCAAATATAATTGAAGATTGACTCGACATACTTCCGCCATCAGACGCATAAGCAATTTGATTATTGCCTATGCAATAAAGTGTTGTTACAAGTAGAGTAGTTAATACAACTAACGTTTTATATTTTATTTTCACTGAATTCACCTCCTCTCCACTTTAAGCTGGGGCATCAATTAGGTTCCAAGTGATATCTGCTGTATATTTTCCAACTTTAACAGTACCTGGTGCAACTTGAAGCAGAGGACCTTCATTTTGACCCCAAGAAACATCATAAAGTGTTTCTTTATCATTACTTTCTCCATCAAAGACATTCACTTCTGTCTCAGAATTAATCCATTGATCGGATTGGTTTTCCTTACGAAAGAGCAAAATATCATCTGGTAAAGTATTCCCTGAGCTATCTTTAAATCCTTCAGAAAGTCGAGCAGTCACACGCCAATTGGACTTTTTAAAACGGTCCTCTTCAACAATAATTTTCCAATTTGGATCTTTTCTCAAAATCGTCTCTGTGTGTGTGGATATCTTAGATTCATTAAAACTTAATTCACTTGGAACACTAGAGAATCGAAGCACATTGTCTTTTACTGTGATAGTAGCTTTTGATTGAACCCCCTCATAGCTATAACTCACATCATACTTTCCTGGTTCATTTGTATTCACGTCACCTGTAACTTTGATATCTTTGAAGTCTACAGCATTTCCATCTTTATCGAGCGCAGAATCAAAGTTTTCCTCTGCTTTCCACTCATTACCTACATAGAGTGTTGAGTCATGTACATTTACAACAGTTTTATCTTTTTTATAGATATAAATGACTTCCTTAGGACTATCATCGAATTTGCCTGTCATATTTTGGGGGAGTTTTTCTTCGTCTAAATAATATCCTGGAATAGATATTTGATATTCAGGAGTCGCCGCATCGTAACTGTCACCCCATTCTCCCTTTATTATTTGATCAGAAACGCCTACAATAGCATTGCCATTTTCATCAATATATCTAACGGTGACATTACCACCCGCTTTCTTCTTATAAACAAGAGTTAATTCTTTAGTATCAGAATCAATCGTTGCGGATGTCTCACCTTCTACATGATCGAACTTATAACCCTCTTTAGCGTTTATATACTTCGTTGCTTCAATTGTTGTACCAAATTTTTCATATACTACCGTGTCCTCGTTAAGAGGATTTCCTGAACTGTCAATATGGTGTATTATTACATCATGGTAGAGCGACATGGCATCTACTAAATCGTAACTCACCTGCGATGTGTTTGAGGGAGCTAAAACATTAGTTTTCCAAGTTAAATCTCCTGACTCATCCTCAGGAGCTGTGTAAGAAAATTGAAGATTGGTTGACATGTATGGAGTCCAAAAACCTGTATTCGGTATTCTAACTGTAATTGTACGCTCTAATTCATTACTGGTTATAGTATATTCTTCTGGATTTATTTCATATTTTTCATATGCTGAATTTAACCAAGTCGAACCACTATTAGTAAATACTCGATCCTGTTCTGCAATTAAAGAAAATTCTCCGATTGAAGAAAAATCTATACTGTCAGGTACCTGAATAGTATACGTTGAGTTTTTTACCGTCTTTTTATTTACTCCAGGGTATGTATTAAGTAGAAGATAATAAGCCTTCCCTCCAGAATATATCTTTTGTTCTGCGCCAGTACCATTCATTGATCCACTTGCATTCCTAATATCCATTGTTTCATCATAAAAGCGTTGGTATATAGTCCGGGTAGAATTACCTCCCCCCACACTAGAATATGAAGAAATGGGTGGCACTTCTGGTTCACTTATTTCACTTTGTTCTGTAACTTCTTCATCATCTTTCGATTCTTGTATTATTACTGAACAAGGTAACGAAGTCACTGGCTCTCCATCCCGTACAGTACGTGCAGTAAAATCATAGTGTCCTTCCTGTTCTGCTTCAAGTTGAAGTTCTACCTGTTTTTCTTCCCCCTCTACCCAGTCAATAACCACTTGTTTGCTTAATTCATCATATGTCACACCGATATTGGGATTTGAATTTGAAGTATAAGTAATCCCTTCTGGAAGAGGAATTACTATTTTTGTATCCTCTGGATGCTCATCTTTTAGAGTCAACGTAATCAACTGTTCCTTACTTTCTCCTTGAAGTGTGAGGTCGGTGACTTGGGTATCTCCTGCCATAATTTTAGGAATAGCCAGTCCAAGAAAGCTGACACTTACAACGAGAACCGTTAAGAAACCTAATAGTCGAATATGCCCTTTTCTTTCTCTAAACCTGTTTTTTAGTCTTTCTTTCATTTCATTACTACCTTACCTTTGATCTCTCCCTGATCCACAAAACCATAATTTCGACTGTCTGTGGAATGTGAACGGTTATCTCCTAATACAAATAGCTTACCTTCAGGGACTGTTTCTCTTCCACATATTTCTTTCAATGTGAAATCTTCTGTCACTGAGCCCGTATAATCTGTCGAGAGTGGTTTATCATTCACATAAAGCTTACCTTGAGAAGCATATATCGTATCTCCAGGCAAACCAATAATCCTCTTCACGAATTCTTTATCCCCCATTTGAGGGACATTAAACGCAAGAACATCTCCACGCTGTAATTGATCCGGTTGCTTTTCAATAACGATGACCTGTTCGTTTTTCAATGTGGGTTCCATGGAGTTCCCCTCTACGGTTCTTACACCATAAAATTGCCCGAGAACCAGAAGACAAAGTCCGAAAAACATTAAAAGTCCAACGATAATACTTCCCTTTTTTAAACGCGAGCTTTTTTTATTCTTATTCTCATGTTTATTTTGTTTCTGATGTTTATTTTGATTTTTCTTCTTAAAAAAAGAGTTTTTCTGGACATGAGGGGCTTCTTTTTGAGCGCCTTGTTTTTTCACTTCCTCTTGAAGTTTTTTCAAGCGTATGAGAAGGGGATCTTCTGTGTCTTCTTTAAGATGAGAAGCTTCTTCTTTTTTCTCTTCCATTTCAAAAGTTGGAGAAATTTCAACAGGTGAGGCACCTTGCCAATTTTTTAACACCTCTTCGACTTTTTCACGAAAGGTCGGAATAAGATTGGCCGCATGCACCCCCATTTCTTCTAAGGCATCCGCCAAGATGCCATCTTCTTCTTGCCGCTCATTTTGAAAAGCAATCGGAATGAATTCAATCTTATAGCTATTGGAAGGTGTCTTTATTATTTTTGTCCAAATGATTTGGGGGAAGGTTTTTTCAAGTGCTTCTAACAGCGATAGAACAGGACGTTCAGAAGAAAGCATTGCTTCTATCATGAAGTGATATTTCTTCTCTAAGAGGGAGTGATCTAAGTCTGAAAGTTGTTTGTCTTGCTTTTGGATCATTTGCATTAAGAACTGTGAAGGTCCAAAAGAGTCCAACATAAACAAACACGTGTCTTCTTGGTCATCAATAATATTTCCTCTGTAAAGCTTGATCATTTGTTCCTCACCTCCTTAACTCATTGATTATAAACGGCTTATTCTGGACTGTCCATGACTCTTTCTAGACTTTCAATCCATTGATTCAAATCTTGATTGACTTTGATTCTATACTTCTCTATGTCTTCTCGTACCAATTGTCCTTCTTGCTTCAAGGCTGCCAGAGCTTCCTTCTTTTGACGTTCAACAAGAACCACTTCATCTTGAGCCTTTTTAACAATGTCATTGGCGACACGCTTTGCATCAAGCATGACTTCTACGAGATCTTTTTCCGAAAGACCCATTGGTGGTTGTTTTTCTAATTGCTGGAGCTGTGTTTCCTTTTGTTTTAACGTGTTGACATAGCGTCTTTCATTTTCTTCCAAGGTCGTATTTTTTAGACGCAGTTGATCATTCTCGTTTTTAAGAAATTCAAGTTTCTTTTTATTTTCTTCGACTTCTTGGATAATACTTGCCAGTTCTGCCTCGAAGCTATTTAAATCTGTTTGTTTTGCTTTATCATTAATTTCCATTCTTAATCTCCATTTTCTACAATTTCAATTTCTTCTTCTGCGGGTAGGTTTACACTATCCATCTTTTGCATATATGTTCCTAATTTATAATAACCGTTGACATTAGACATTTGTGGCTCGTCAATAAACTCAATGTCAATTTGACTTGAGAGCTCTTTCTGGAGTTCTTTCTGTAAAAGAAAGTCTGCTCCACCTCCGGTTTGAAAAATCACCGAAATATCCTCATTTTTTCTAAAATGTCTGCTATATAGATTTTTCACATGCTCTGTGGCTCTTCGCCTTTGTTCCATGAAAGCTGGAGTGAAATCACTTACTCGCTTAGAATTTCCTGGTTCATAAAGATACTCTTCAGCCTCACTGCCTTCAATATATAAATTCTCTATCGTATAGACGGATAGTGCAGAGTTTATATCAACAGCGCGATGAAAGGCATCTACGCCTAGATCCTCTTGCCAAGCCAAACCACTCGCACCTAGGTCAAGTCGGTGAGCCACATCAATCAAGATACCTCCTCCACCAAAGTCAACTACCCCCACATTTTCTTGAGTTACTCTATTCTCTTGAAGGTTAAGGTCTTCATCAATTGCAAGATGACTTAAGGTTCCATAATATTGAGGAACAACAACAATACTATCAACGGTATATGTTATATCAAACACTTCATTACTTATCTCATCTTGGATTTTTACTTCATGTGTGCCACTGAGAAATTCGACTAAGCACTGTTTTATTTCTTCATTTTTTTCATCTAAAGTTGGAAGGCCTGTAACCAATTGAATATGTACATCTTCTTCTTCAAAGTCACTCACAGCAAGGGCAATTGCATATTCGAACATCACCTGAAACTCTACGCTTGAATATCTGGACAAACCGTCTCCTATGGAAGAAATCCACTCAGTTTCATGACCCATCTCTGAGAGGTCAGGACCAAAATACATTTCCTTATGTTCGTTTAATCTTGTAGAGAATATTTTTGGCTTCTTCCAATTAATATAACTCCCCAACAAAGACTTGCCTGCTTGTTCTCGTGGAAACATTGCATTGACAAAACAATAACTATTTTTAGAGCTTTTTATTTTGATGAATTTATTCCCTAAATCGACAGCAATTGTTGTATCATATTGAACCTCTTCCATTTCTCCCCCTTTTTATTACCAACCACTTATACAAAATATAACTTTTTTAAATAAAATTAGTGTTTTAATGAAAAATATGAAAACTAAAAAGTCATACTTGACGGGATCTTGTATATATAGTTTAACTTCATTTATGTTTTTTTTCAATACTAAATTTAACGAAAACCCTATAACAACGGCGTTTGTAAGGGGTGTCTTTCCGCAAAACACTAATTTTTCTGACTTTTCAGAATATAAAAAAATGGCTTTATTGCGGTGATTATAGCTATTCTGTTGACGATAAACGCCTATTACTTCTTTGAATAGGCAACTAAAATTTCTTTTTCGTGTACTCTAAAAGTACTTTTTTTAAATAAGTATTCGACTCGCTTATTTTTGTGAACGTGACTATGATAGAAATCATCATTGCAATAAAAAAAACAAGCCCCCTTGGTTACTTGTTTCTTTTGACATTGGTTATAATTCCTTATAATTAATTGTTTTTCAATCTCAATCTTCTTACATTTCAAGAATATCCTTACTGTCATGTTCAAATACTTCTACTTTTATCAAACCTTTCTGTATCTAAAATCAGTTGGGCTTGTAGCTAACGATAGTCAGAATTTATTTTTATTTCAGATTACTCATTCATAATTAAAGTGTGGAGAAAGTAAATAAATCTAATCGTTTATTCGTTTCTATCTCTGTTTCTAATATATTTCCTATAAGCTCCTGGTGTCATATTTACACGTTTCTTAAAAATATTAAAAAAGTAGGTCTTGTCAGAATAGCCAACTTCTTCAATAATTTGTTGCACAGTTAAATCTGTTTGTGATAAATACTTTTTAGAATAATCAATGCGGTATTTTATTAGCCACTCTGAATAACTATAGCCCGTCTCTTTTTTTATTAATGCTGATAAATAATTGGGGTGAAAATGAAATTTTTGCGAAACATTTTCTAAGCTAACTGTACGGATATTATTTTCTATAAAATTTAAAATTTCTTTAACTAGGACATTATTAGAGATGTCTGAGTCATGTAAACATAAGCAGCTATCTGTCATTTGACTCATCTCAACAATCAATAGAACAAATGCAGCTTTTGTTAACTTATTATTAAAATAGCACATCTTCACTACTTGTTTTAGCAAAGATAAAATATAAAAATGTACATCGTCCATAGTGCTAAACTGATAAATAAAATAATGGCTAGTATTTTCAGTATCTTGCGAAGTACTTTCTACAAAAAATCTATAAAGCATTGATTCTTCTATAAATTGATTGAGTAAGCCATTATTAAAATATTTTAATTTAAAATAAAATCCAGTAACTACCGTTTCTGAGGACAGTTCTTGATATTCAATTTTTGTATTTTTATTTGCTAAAATAAGCATTCCTTCGTTATATAAAAATTTTTTATTATCTAAATATACAGCGACACTTCCCTTAAGTACATATATAATTCTTACATAAGGAGCTGTATATGTAAGCCTACTTGATGTATTTTGACAAACTAAAGCAGCGATTTCTCTTCTTTCGTCTTGATCAAAACTCTTTAGTTCATCAACCATTCCTACTTCACTTTTAATATAACAATCTAAAGTTTCTAAAAAACCCCAGAAATGTGTAAATTCCTCTCCAGATACCTTATACATAATAAATCCCCTTAAATCTTAAAATAACCTACTGTTAAAAGTATATATGACAGATTTTAATTTTGCAAGCTATTTATTATAATAAACATTGTATTTGTTTTTATTGTGAAAAAGTAAACAAGAGAAATTGGAGGATAGCTCATGAGTGAAACACTCAAAAAACATACCCCGACAGCTGCTACAATAGCAATTGCTGCAATTATTGCAAACATAATTTGGGGCACACCATTTAAACTTATTAAAGTCATGAACATAGAGATGGGAATAGTTCCTGATTTATTGGGAAGCAATTATCTCGGACAAGTGCTTGCAACTATTAGTCTTCGTTTTTTTATAGCAGGAATCATGACGCTCATATTTGCTAAAATCATCAAAAAAAATATACTAGAAGTTAATAAAACTCAGTGGAAAGAAGTTATACTAATGGGGTTAATTTCTACCACAGCAGCCTATTTCTTTTTTAATATCGGTAATGTAAATATAACTTCGACAATAAATTCAACAATTTTAGCACAGTCAACAATTTTTTTTGCAGCAATCCTTGCTCACTTTGCATATCAAAATGATAAATTAAGCACCAGCAAAATCTTAGGACTTGTTATTGGTTTTATCGGGTTAATTATTTCTCAGTTAAATGGCGGAACACATATTAGTGACATGTTTTCTTTTTCTATTACTGGAGAAGGTTTTATGCTTATATATGGTTTGCTTGCTGCATTAGCAACTATGCTTGCTAAAAAAATTGGGTCATCTCTAAATTCTTTCGTAATGACAGGTTGGAATTTAATTATTGGTTCTCTGTTTCTTTATATAATCGGTTTTTTAATGGGGGGACGTTTATCAGCAATAAATTGGACAGCTACTGGTATAATTCTACTAATAATACTTGCTGCTGCATCCGCTATTCCTTTTAGTTTATGGTATTGGGCAGCCCAATACGCAAATCTTGGTGAAATAACTGTTTATAAATTTATTATGCCAATTTCGGGTAGTGTTCTCGCCGTACTCCTTGGGGAGCATTTTACTACTTCTCTTGCCATTGGCTTGATTTTAGTTTGTCTCTCTATTGTTCTAATTAATCGTCCTTCGCAGTTTTCTAAGTTAGAAAGACATAAAGAAACCAGAAAACTTGAAAACAATAATTTGTAAGGAAAAATCTAACTAAAAAAATTAATAAATAACAGAAAGAAGAAACTATGAAAATTGGATTTATCGGAACTGGAAATATGGCTTCTGCCATCGTAAAAGGCATTATCAAAAATAATTATGTCGCAAGCACAGACATTTACCTTTTTGATGTGATGACTGAAAAAGTCAACTTTTTTTCAAAAGAAAACAATACAAATGTGTGTATTTCAACTTCAGAACTTATTGCTTCTGTAGATACCGTTGTTCTATCAGTAAAGCCTAATATTATTGAAAAAATATTGACAGAAAATAGAAAAATGATAATAGAAAAAAAACCTTTGTTGATCTCAATAGCAGCAGGGACACCTACTCAGAAGATTTATAACTTTTTGAATACTAATGATAAAATTCCTATTATCCGTGTGATGCCAAATGTAAATGCTATGATCGGTAAAGGTGCTGCTGCTGTTTGTGGTAACATATTTACCAGTAACGAACATATCAACTCAACTTTAGAAATGTTTAAATCAGTTGGATTAGCTTGGTCACTTCCTGAAAAAGATTTTTCTAACTTTACAGCATTAGCAGGAAGTTCACCAGCATATGCCTATTTATTTATTGACAGTATCTCAAGGGCTGGAGGAAAAAATGGTCTTCCAAAAGATTTATGTAATGAAATTGCTGCCCAAGCTGTTCTGGGAAGTGCTGCTATGCTTATTGAAAGTAAAGAAAATCCCTGGACACTGATTGATAGAGTATGCTCGCCAGGCGGTACAACTATTGCTGGTTTAATGGCACTAGAAGATGAATCATTTATTTCAACTGTTGTTAAAGGAATAGATGCAACTATTATTAAAGATCAAGAAATGAATAACAAATAAAACAATACAAAAAGTGGGGTAAAGACTCCACTTTTTGTATTGTTTTATTTAAAAGTATCCTAACTAGGCTAAATAAAGATATTAATAGCAAGATTATCATTTTTACATGCTACAGTTTCCAAATCAATAAAATTCCTCAGGCAAAAGCGTATCCGCTAATTTAATATTGTCTGAGTAATCGATAGGAACATCAATAACGACTGGTCCTGTGCTATCAGGGATTGATTCCAAGAGTTCTTTGAGTTCTTCTGCGCTGTGGACACGATAGCCTTTGGCACCCATAGCTTCAGCGTATTTCACGTAATCGACACTGCCGAAGTTTACACCTGCTGCACGGCCGTATTTTTTCTCTTCTTGGAATTTAACCATGTCATAGTGACCATCGTTCCAGATAATGTGGATTAATGGTAAGTTAAGGCGAACGGCAACTTCAAGTTCTTGACCGGTGAAGAGGAAACCTCCATCACCAGAGTGAGAATAAACTTTGTGTCCTGGGCGGAGCAAGCCGGCTGTAATTCCCCAAGGCAAAGCTACACCAAGTGTTTGCATACCATTTGAGAAGAGCAAGTGACGTGGTTCATAAGAACGGAAGTAACGTGCCATCCAGATATAGAGTGAGCCAACGTCAACAGTCACAGTTTCATCATCTTTAACGACTTCTTGGAAAGTACTTACCAAGTCGAGTGGGTGCAAACGTCCTTCTTCAGCTGCTTCAACATCAAATTCGTGTTGGTTAATCACATCACGCAGACCTTTAAGGTATTCAACTGAACCTTCTGGCAAATTGTAACCACGGACTGCTGGCAAAAGATTTTCCAATGTTTGAGCGATATCACCAATCAATTCACGTTCTGGTTGGTAATAGGTATCAATCTCAGCAATAGCGTTGTCAATGACAACAATACGACTATCAATTTCAGCATTCCAGTTGCGTGCTTCATACTCGATTGGGTCATAACCAACAGCGATGACTAAGTCTGAACGTTTGAGCAACATGTCTCCCGGTTGGTTACGGAAAAGACCGATACGACCGAAGAATGTATGTTCAAGGTCACGCGAAATCACACCTGCACCTTGGAAAGTTTCAACGACCGGAATAGAGACGTGTGAAAGTAAGTTACGCAAAGCTTTAGCTACTTTTTCATCTGAACCGCCAGCACCAACAAGGATAACAGGCAATACAGCATTTTTAATCGCTTGCGCCAAATAGTTAATGTCATCAATTGAGGCATTACCCATCTTAGGATCTGACAAAGGTTTGATGGCGTTCACTGAAACTTCTGAATCTGTCACGTCTTGTGGGATAGATAAGAAACTTGAACCTGCACGACCGCCTTTAGCAATACGGTAAGCATTGGCTACTGTTTCCGAAATTGTTGATGGGTCCAAGATTTCTTGCGAATATTTTGAAGCTGGCGCCATCATTTGAGCATTATCCATAGATTGATGGGCACGTTTCAAACGGTCCGCGCGTTTTACTTGTCCACCAATAGCAAGGATTGCGTCCCCTTCAGATGTTGCTGTCAAAAGTGGCGTTGCCAAGTTTGATACACCGGGTCCAGAAGTAACCAAAACAACACCAGGTTCACCGGTGATACGTCCCACAGCTTGTGCCATAAAAGCAGCACCTTGCTCATGGTGAGTAATGATTAATTCTGGCGCTTTTGGATCATGTTCCAAGCGGTCGAATACGCGGTCAATTTTGGCACCAGGGATACCAAAAACATATTTTACATTATGGTTAATTAAACTATCTACAACTAAGTCTGAGCCGAATTTTTTATCAGTCATTTCTTCTCCATTTCAATTAAGATTCACAATCTTCACAATCAATTTTAGCAGAAAACATTTTAATTTACAAAAATCGAGCTTGAAGAATGTATATATAGTCTGCTTTCAGAAGATATCTGCACCTAAAACGCTTACATCTCCTCCTATGAAATATTACAGACTTCGTAATCTTACTTCAATAAAAAAACCATTGCTCGATTACTCGAACAACAGTCCTCTCATTTCTTCATCTTCTGGCACGAGTTCCAGATATTGTTTAATATAGGTTTGTGCCTTTTCATTTTGTCCGATTTGCAAAAGGAAATCAACATAATCCTTCAAGAAATCTGGATTATCAGTCAAGGCAGTCGACAAGAGCTCTGTATAGAGCACTTCTGCTTGTGCATCATTTTCCAGCTCTTTATGGGCTTGAGCAAATAACCATTGCGCTAGGAAATGTTCTTCTTCTAACAACTCTTCCAAGCGAATCACAGCTTCAAAGTCTGACTCGTTGAAATAAAGGTTTGCCAGGAGGAATACTGTTTCGTCATGGAGCTCAGCAACATTGAGCGCATCCATCAAGTATCGTTCTGCAGCTGCTTGATCTTTTTGACTATAAGCCAGCTTCGAGAGAAAATGCAACAGTAAAGCCGAATTTGGATTTTTCAGTAAACCTTCTTGAGCCACACGGGCAGCTTCATCAAACTGACGGTCTGCTTCCAGTGTTTGAGCATAAGCTAATTCATAATTCAGTAAATCTGTATTATAATCTTCTAGCTGTTTGAAATAGCTAATTGCCCGGGCTTGATTGTCCAATTCGCTATAAAGTAACGCAATCTTGTAAATTGTATCAGCAGTTTTATCGAACTCTAAAGACTTTTCTAAAAAGGAAATCGCATTTTCAAAATTCCCTAGATGTGCGTAGGATTCACCGATACGCTGATAAGTAGAGATTTTAGTTTGCTGTAAAATCTCTCGTACAGAAAGCTTGGCGTAGTTTTGGATTGCTTCTTGATATGCGCCTTGCTCGTAATAACTTTCCGCAAGCGCAAATGTAATCAGAGGTGAGTCGGAAAGTTCGCGGGCTTCTTCCAGCTTGCTAATGGCCGTATCAAAGTCGCCTTCAAACTGGTACAAATCCGCAATTTGAATCAAAGCAGCAACATAGTTTTCGTCTCCAGCAGGAATTTGATAGAGATAGTTTAAAGCATCATCAATCAGCCCATCATCCTCTGCAATCTCTGCCAGATTAATCAAATAGTCGGTACTTTCAGGATTGTCACCCAGAATCTTGTCATATACTTGATGGCTCTCATCAATAAAACCCATCATTTGTAAATACTCTGCCAAATCCGCAAGCATTTCTTCATTGTCATGCTTGAGCGCATTGCTCAAAGCATTATGCATCCCAATCAAATCACCTTTATGTAGAAAATCAATGGTATCTTCTGAATAAGACATTAGCTCTCCTCTATTTTTTCAAGTTCACTTGTATTACCTAAATCAACAGGTTGATAAAGTTCTGAAATTTCACGGTACCAATCATAGATATGTGTGATAATTACTTTGGCTGCAGCATAGAACGGAATTCCCAACAGAACACCCCATAAGCCAAAGACTTTGCCGGCCGTTAAGAGCACAAAGAGAACCGTAATTGGGTGAATGCTCAACTGTTTACCTAAAACTAAAGGCGAAACGAAACGTCCTTCAAGTGTTTGTTCAATGATATAGACAATCAAGACTTTCAGCAACATGATTGGCCCACCTGTTGCTAAACCGATAATCATAGCCGGAATGATGGCCAAGTAGAATCCAAGGAATGGAATCAAGTTAAAGAGCCCAGATAAGATAGCAAGGGTGATTCCGTAACGCAAACCAATAATTGGTAAACCAATCGCAAGCATCAAAGCAACCGCAATCGCAACAATAACTTGACCACGTACGTAGTTTGCAAGTTGTGAATTCATCTCAGTCAAGATTTTTGAAGTATCTTTGCGCCAGTTGACTGGTAAAAGATGTGTGATATAGCCGTTCAAGTTTTTTCCGTCACGTAAAAGATAGAAAAGCACAAACGGGAAGATAACCAGTGAAATAAAGACACTTGCTGTACGCGTAATCACATCAGTGATTGAGCTAAAGGCAGCAGTTGAAAAGTTTTTCGACCAGTCCACGATATTATTTCCAAGGGAATCCATGAAATCATCCATTTGTGGGCGGAATTGCTCAAAGTGACGATTGGTCAAGAGTTTATTTACTTCTTCTTGTGCTTGTTCGACATAGTTAGGCACGTGCTTAGAGAAACTTGCCACACTATTGGAGATAGAAGGAATGGCGTAAGCCAAGCCCCAAACCAACAATCCAGCAATTAGAATAAAAAGCACAATAATACTGGCAATACGCGGCACACGTTTCTTTTCGAGATAATCAACAATCGGATTAAGCAGGTAATAAAACACAGCTGCTAAAACGACAGGTAATGAAACAATGGTCAGAAAATCTGCAATTGGTGCAAAGATAAAGTTGACTTTGCTGAGTAATAGAATATTAAGTAATAAAAGTAAGACAACCAAGAGTGCCGTCACGACTTTATTATTTACAAACCATTTGAAAAAAACAGAGGCTCTAAAATTTTGTTTTTCCATAGGATTTTTCCCCTTCTAATGTGTAAAATACTGTTTAAATTATAACATAATCCCTGTAATATTGACATCGAAGGTTCTTTTTTTACATAATTTTATTTATATAAAAAAGCTGTGTTCACAGCTTTTGCAGTTCATAATATTGAATTTGCAGAAAAATTTTACGTTTCACAATTTTCCAGCCCTCTTCTTGAAAGAGATTTACCAGCTCTTTAGGTTGATAGACTTTGACATCACCTTCAGTTGAAAAGTGGTTCAAACGCCAATTATAAAGTTTTGCCACTACAGGAATATGGATTTCCGCAATCACCAGTCTACCGTCTTGTTTTAACAAACGACTAGCTTCATCTAAAAAGCGATCGGGATGAGGGAAGTGATGAAAACTGGCTGAACAAATGATAATATCGAAATTATCCTTCGGAAATGGAACAGCTTCCGCGCTGCCTTGCTTAAACTCAAACTGCGGATGACGTTGGCTGGCAATCTTGACCATTTCAGAAGAAATGTCTAAACCTGCCCCAAAAATCTTTGTCTGCTTGCTAAGCATGGATAGCAGTGTCCCATTGGCACAGCCAATATCAAGGATATTGGCATTTCTCGGTACTTCCAAATGTTTAACAATAAACTTTTTGAAAAATGAAGCAAGGAAACCATCAAAGGAATGGTCAAACCGCTGGGCGATATTGTCATAGAAATTTTCTGATTCTTCCTCGTAGTTGTGGTTTTTGTGTGGCATTTTTGGGTCCTTCTTATCTAGAATAAAACTATGATTAATATTTAGAATTAGCTGGGGTATGAGACTTCTAAAATATGCTTCATTTCTGTATTTATTTTTTTAGTTTCTTCATAATAAGGCACGAGTCCATCAAACACTTTCGCTATTCTATCAATTAATTCTTCAACCGTTTGATTTTTAACATATGGAACATCTTGTTTGATCAAGACCTTCCGAAACTCACCTCGTTCTACCTTTTTCATCAGCATCATTCTATTTTCTTCATTTCCTTCAATTTTATAGCTTATGCCACTATTCTGGGCAAGGTAATAAGAAGGTGCGGTTATGGGACAGTTTAGGACCTTCCTTTGCTGAATTAAACTTTTTTCTGATTTCTTTCTTTCAATAAAGCTAACTTCTACAGAGACACCAAAGTCATTGTAATTACCATATAGGCGTATTGCCAGAGTAACTTCATCGATATCATCTGATGGAAAACGATAGTAGCACCAAAAATGTGGCCGACATATTTGTGCCTGATTCATCCATTGACTAACTCGCTCTGCTTCAAATGGTTTTACCTTCTCAGCTAGAAGCTGACTTATTACTATAAATTCTTTTCTCGCAGACTGTGCTAGTTCTCTTAAATCAAGCATAGATTGAGACAAAACACCTGCCTTTTCAGGTTTGATATATTTCTTTTCCTGATACAAAAAATATTGATTTACATTTTCAAGCATTTTTACTCTCACTTTCTTTTATGATTATTATTTTGACCATGTATATGTGGCATTGCTTATTTTAGGATTATGAGATTAAGAATACTCATCTTCCAAACGTTCGTAGTCTAATATTTTAATTTTTTTATTCTCACGCTCGATAAGACCTTTACTTTCCAGTAGTTTCAACTTCCGGCTAAGTGTCTCAGGAGTTGTTCCAATAAATGTTGCTAAATCTTTAGACTTCATAGGAAGTTTAATTAAATTACTTTTATATGACTTCGACAAATCCATTAAGTAGTTTACTAAGCGTCTACTTACATCTTCCATCATCAAAAATCTAGTTTGATATTCTATTTTTCTCTCTTTTTCAGCATTAATCTGCAATAGGCTCAAAGAAAGTTGAGGATGAGTGAGTAAGAGGGTCGTGAACTCTGATTTGTTCAAAAAACAGATTATTGAGTCCCTCAATGCCTCGCCATAAAGACTATCGTTTACCACACCAAAAATCTCTTTTTCTCCTTCATATCCTCCTGGTTCGACTACCCGTAAAAGTTGCTCCTTGCCCGTCGAAGAAAGTTGATACATTTTTATTTCTCCTTTAGCAATAATTACTAATTTAGGATCTCGACTCATCGGGTTAATCACCACTTCTCCCTTTTTAAAAACTTTATGATGTACTATTTTTTCAACCTGAGCAAGGTCACTTGAGCTAAGAGAGGCAAACAAGGGAACTGATTTTACACAGTGGTGATTGCTTAATCGTTCTTCTGAGTATTCTGATTTATTCATTTTATCCTTTTTATTGTGTTGTTAACCTTTTAGGATTGCTTGCCTATTAAAAAATTTTGGCAAAGAGTAAAAAATGCTTGCTTCCCGTGTTTTTCTAAATGATAAAGAAGCATTAAGCAGCACTAATTTTAATTTCATCATTTTTCAGATAATTCCTTTAACTTAAGTCATCACTTCAATTAATTGTAATAGAATTTACAAAACACTTTGCTCTGATTTTATCATATTACAGGGAAATAAACCTAAATTCTATATAAATAATGGATTCTAATTATATTACTCTGTTAGGAGTCGTATATTGTTGAATGGTGAGTTTTATATGCGTAATATTTTATAACAGTGAATCTTTCTTTAATAAAAAAGCATCACCTGTGCATGTTCCAGATAATGCTACTATTTTATTCCTCATCATCTTCAGATATAAAATCTTTTGGAACTTTGCCCACAATACCAGCTAAATCCCTTATAATTTTTAAATTATACCCATAAAGCGTCTTAACACTTTCTTCTAAGGCGTACTTCTCTTCCTTTTGCGCAAGCTTGATGGCTCTTGTGATAAATATATTTTGATTATTAAAATCCATGATGAAACTTTGAACCAGATCGGTATCAATCCAGTATTTTGCCTTGGGATCATCCGTAATAAATTTATGATAATGCAAAAATTCCTTAATAGTTGATGGAACTAGCTCTCCTTCATCTAACAATAAATCTGCTATTTTATAGAACCATCCATCTTCTTGTACAGCAATGCCTCGAAATAAATTACGATTATTAGGATTTTTAGCATAAATCCCTGCTTGCATCAAACGTACCTTCTCTATAAATAAGTTGGCCAAGACATGCCCAAGCATTGCACCTGCTGTGGGCTTTCTGTGATCTATTTCTGCTTTTTCGAGTTCTATATCATATTTTTCCTCAATTGTTAATTTTTCCATTTCTGTGCTCCTCCTGTAATTTTATTATGAAGCAATAATTTTTGAACTTTGAACAGGATAGCCCAATTTTTCAATTTTAGATAGCAACTGATTGGCATTTACAACATTCTCATCGAACTCTGCTTTTACTTTTGAAGCGTTAAAAAGAACCTTAGCTGATTTTACTCCAGCAGTCTTCATCATTGCACCTTCAATTTTTGACATACAAGATGGACAGCTTAAATCATCTAGTTTCATCACTACTTTTTTCATTATCATTTCCTTCTTTCTTTTTCTATAGTTTTATTATAATTCAAGATACTTTCTGAAAAATTGATTTCTATCAATAAATCATAATAAATTATTCTTAGCTGAATATTTTTGTTTAGAACACCTGTTTTACCGCTTTTTTTATACTCTTTTCTTAATCAGCTTGTAGTTAATTAACCGCATTCCATTAGCTATAACGACTAAAATACTTGCTTCATGAACGAACATTCCTGTCCCCATATTGACAAATGCTGGCACAATACCAGTTTCTCCAAAAATTAGACCCGTCAGAAGAAATATTACAACTGTAATTGCGATTATAATGTTTTGCTTCATATTATTAACTGTTCGTTTTGACAATCCATATGCATAACCGAGTTCTTTAAAGTCTGACTTCATTAATACAATATCTGACGTTTCAATTGCAACATCTGTTCCTGAACCCATTGCGATTCCAATATTTGCTAGAGCAATAGAAGGGCTGTCATTTATACCGTCACCAATAAATGCGACCTTGTGTCCAGAATTTTTTAGCTTCTTTATAATAGAAACCTTGTCTTCAGGTAATAATTCATAATGTACTTCATCAATTCCAAGTTGTCGTGCAACAGCCTGAGCCGTTGATTTATTATCCCCTGTTAACATGATTACTTTAGAAATCCCATCTTTTTTAAGTACAGATAAAGTGTTTTTTACATCAGGACGGATCTCATCAGCTATTCCATAAATAATCTTAATTTCTCCTTCCCAAGCAACTAAAACGGTGGATGCACCTTGAAGCTGTATGGCTTCTAGATCATTCTTCTGATCCTGACTGAGAGAAACTTGATTTGAGTTCATCAATTTTTCATTTCCAATAAGTAAATTACCTGCTATGATCCCTTGACCTTTGATTACATTTATTTCTCCAAATTCTGTTGTTTGTGAATTCCCTATGTGTCTTACGATTGCTGTGGCAAGAGGATGATCAGATTGGCTCTCAACCGAGGTAATCATCTTAATCAATTGTTCAGAAACTAAGCCATATTTCTTTGTAATAAGAACTTCTGTATTTCCTTTTGTTAAAGTACCGGTCTTGTCAAACAATAGTGTGTCAACTTGACTAAAGGTGTTCATGATATCTCCACCTTTAATAAGCATCCCGTTTTTTGCACCATTACCAATACCTGCTACGTTAGATACAGGGGCGCCAATAACTAACGCTCCCGGACAGCCAAGAACAAGAATAGTAATTGCTAACTCCATATTACGACTCAAAATCCATGTAATAATTGCTACCACTAAAACGGTTGGTGTATAGTACTTTGAGAAATGATCTATAAATTTCTCAGCAGGAGATTTTATGTCCTGAGCTTCTTCAACTAGTTCAACTATTTTACCAAACGTAGTATCTTCTCCAATTTTTTCAGCTTCTATATAAAGTGTCCCGTTCTCAAGAATAGCACCCGCATAAACTTTATCTAGAACCCTTTTTTTAACTTCACGAGATTCACCAGTAATCGGTGATTCATTGACATATCCAGCCCCTTCATAAACTACTCCGTCAACAGGAACCTGCCCTCCAGTTTTAATTAAAAGCTTCTCTCCAATTTTAACGTCTTCAATATCTATCTCATTGCCTGATGCTAAAAGCGCCATCTGAGGCGCCATCTCTGTGAGATGCTTTATAGAAGCTCTCGTTTTTTCCAATGTCTTTTTTTCAAGATAAGCACCAAAAGAAAACAAGAAAGTAACTATAGCTGACTCTTCATATTCTCCAATTATAAAAGCTCCAACAACTGCTATCGTAACTAATAAATCTATTGAGATTTGTCTTGCTTTGGTGGCCTGGTAGGCATGTATTCCTATAGGAAGGACTCCTATAGTCGAAGCAATAATCATGGTAATATTCCAAATCTCTGTTGCATACTCAGATCCGATACTTACTACAAGAACAAATCTGCTTAGGTAGCCAATTATTATTAGTGCTGCTGAAATCAATATTAGGTGATTTTTGTATTTTTGTATCCATTTTTGAAAGTGCATAATAAATTCTCCTCATGTATTTTTATATACATATTATATTTCAGTAATGGATTTTAAAACTTGATTACCATCAAGTTTATATTGAAAAATTACCTTAGGATCTTTCATATCTGATATCCCCTAAGTTATTTAATACACCATAAGTGAGTTTCAAGTGAGTTTCGAGTTAGGGATAAAAATCTATCTCTATAGTTTTAAAGTTTTAGGTAACTCTATTTGGTTCTCAATTTCGTCTACAAAAAAATTGAAATTTTAGAAAAAAAACACTACCTCTTCTAAAATCTCAATTATTATTAAAAAGCTTTTTAATTATTTATTTGCTTCTTTTTCAAGCACTTTAAACATCTCATTTTGGTGTTTATGAGCTAACTCTTGATTCCAGTTATTATCGTTCTGTCTCATCATCTCAGCCATTATTTTTAGCTTCAAACTTTGTTCAATAATCCCAGGATTAGTGGTTGCCTTGCCAACTGGCATCGCATTATTAAATGTTGAATTTCCCGAAACTGTAATTAATGCTAAATTACCAAAACAGTTTAAATCTTCATCATTCCAGACTTTCAATTCTGTAGGATGCTGAGGATAAAAGTGTTCAATTGAACTTCTAAACTGAAAATGCCAATCATCAGCAAGAGGAGTTACTACTTCTTTTTCATTGTAAGAATAGCCGTCACGATAAAGTAAATAATCCAAATAACTAAATACGATTCTTTCAAAACCAAATCCTGTGGTTAGTGCATATCCAGAAGCATCCACCTTGGACTGACCATATTCTTCTAGCAGTTCTAAAATATCAGCCCCAGCATCATTCAGATAGTTTGACAGAACAAGGGAAATCCAATGCATTGTTTTAGGTGCTGTGTAAGTAATACGAAGTGCAGATTGTAAAGTACGAACTTGCTTGTTTCGTTTATCTCCATCGTTACCAAATGTACTCACATACGTGGCGCCTTCACCCTCTGCTCTTTTTTTAAGTTCTTGGAGCGACCATTTTCCAGTTTCTTTATAATCACTAGCATACTCACGTTTCAATATAAATTTATCAAATACTACACGCGCTTTTAACATCATAAAAATGAAATATTTCGCGGATTCTTCATCATACCAGTTTTTTTTAAGATTTTCTAAAAAATTCTTATCATCAAGACTTGAATCATCATCGATGTTTAATTGAGTGAGTGCCTTATTGACCTGTAACAAAAAATTAGGGAATGAAATAATCGATTCAAATCGCTTATTCTCAGATTCCACAACTGTTTTATTTGACACGCGCGATCTTCCCTTGCCCTGAAGAATATCCCTAAGAGAAAGATTTTCCTCTTCTTCAACTGTATCATGATAATAAGATTTTAATGCATCAAAGTTTACAGTCTTAGCTGACAAATCACTCCAATCACTATTGAATATTTTTTCTCGTTTCTCCTTCGGATAATTCATTTGGATATATATATCCATGTTAGAACAGTATTCCCAAATATCATTTGCAATTAACTTATCTTCCTTTGATTCAATCTTTGATAGAATATTTGCTTTTGCAATTTCATGAAGCTCAAGTTGTTCCCCACGGGTATTCATGATTTCAAAATAATGATTTAAATCTATTTTAGCAGGCACTTGAACTCGAATAAGATTCACTTTATTTAATCGTTTAACAAATGATTCTTGATTGTTTTTCAGCCCCATCTTCTCAAAATAATCATCAATAATTTTAAAACCTGATTTTATTTCAGTAGACTGCAATTCATTCGTTAATTGATGGATATCTGGTAAAACTGATAAGGTTCTATTTGACTTTTCTCGAGCTTCAAACCTTAATGCATCCTTATCAAACGGAATACCTAAATAGCGCTCTAGTAGGTATAAAGTAGTTAAGCGTTGTTGACCATCAATCACCTCATACACACTGTTGTCCTTTTGATTAACAATTAGATTACCAAGAAAGTAGTCATCTCTAGAACTTTTAATGTCCTCAATTAATTGTTCTATCTGGTCTGCTTCCCAAGCGTAATTCCGTTGATAAATTGGAACTTCATAACATACATTAGAGAATATTTTTGATATTGGTATCATCTTTAAGCTATTATCCATGATTACCACCTATTATACTTTTCTATTAATTTATATATTTCTTTGTATCTTCTGTTTTGAATATCGGATTCATTTACTCTATCCAAAATTACTGTTTTTAGTTCCTGGGGATCTACCATCTCGCTTAGCAGAGTAAATAAATCTTTTCCTTCGTTAACTCGCCCGTGTTGTCCCCGAGCATATTTATTTATCGTTTGAGGATAAACTGCCCACATTTTTATTCTCAGTGAATAACACCATGTGTAGAACTGGTGCATAATAGAATCGTCAATAGCATCAAAACCAAATCTATCCGCGAAAAACAATAAAGAAGCTTCATAAAGTTGTTTAATATAAATATCCCCAGTACCTTTACTTGGTATTTCAGCTTCGTTATGATGGTGGTAATTTTCAATTTTATTTTTCACTTGATCTAACAAATCTAAATAGTGCAAAGTCCACGCAAAAAAACGTTTACCAGATATGATTGGTTGTGTTAATTGAAACTCATTTAGCTCTCCAGAACTGAGTAATTCATTCGAACCACTTGAGTTAACTTGTTCAATAAAAATATTACTTGCTTTATGATAAATCGCGTAATTGTAGGTATTGGATTGCTTTATTCCTTTAAAAACTTGAATCTTGGCTGATGAATAGTTCAATCCATCACGATTCCTGAACCATTGTATGACGGGATATAGGTATGTTCTAAACAATTCTTCCAACATAGCTTGATTTGCATCTTCCCATTCTGTTACTAATCTTATTTTTAATTGTTCCGGTTCTTTCGTCATTTCTCTTAGGTGATATGATTTTAATAAATCATGTGGCTTCAACGCCTTTCCTCGAGAATTTTGTGAATCAAAAAATTGAAAGGCTTCTTGTTCACTATCCGTAACAATCTTAACAACCGTACAATTACTTTTTAGGTATCGTTTATAGTTAGTACGTTCATCTTCCCGAAGCTCGTTAACTCGTTGCTGTAACACCATATAGTTATCATGGATTGACTTCTGTGAAGACGGCTTATATTCCTCGTCCAAAATAACCTGAGAATCATCACCTAATGCATACAATAAAATAGCAAGTGTAGTCGTTCGTTGTTGTCCATCAACTAAATTATATTCATATTTCTTGGTTTCTGAATTATGAGATTTATGTAAAATTACTGATCCTAAGCGATACTCGTGAATATTGGTTCTGAAAGCTTCATAGGTATCTGTGAATAAAGTGTTTGTTGAACTTGACGCCCAACGATACGGGCGTTGATATTCGGGAATTTTTAGATTCAGCTGCATGAGATCATCGACATCGATGATTTGTAGCTCGTCTTGAATTAACGTCAAAGCGATTGTCTCCTCATTTTAAATCTTCAACTACATTATAACACGTATACACCTTTGTAATGGCTCATGATTACAATTTTTGACATAACAAAAATGCTCACGTCTACCCGCAAGCATCTAATTTCTGTCATTTTAAATATCTAAATATATGGTCATCCCACTCTTGCAATCAACCACAATGGTCTTCTCAAAAATTCTTACCTTTTCTTTCAGCCTTCTGTCCGAGTAAGCACACCCACACACTCCACGTGCTTCGTCTGTGGGAAAAGATCAACGGGTTGTACTTTTTCCAAAAGATAGCCTTCCTCTTCAAAGCGGACGACATCACGCGCAAATGTTGCCGGATTGCATGAGATATAGACTACAGCTCGTGCTTGGGTTGCTGTGGCGGCTTTGATAAAGCTTTCGTCTAGACCCTTGCGTGGTGGATCAACAAAGATAACATCAGGTTGGATACCGTCTTGTACCCATTGTGGCATTACTTCTTCTGCTGGTCCAACTTCGTACTGCGCATTTTTAATATCATTCAGCGCTGCATTTGTCTTAGCGTTTTCAACCGCTTCTGGTATGATTTCCATACCATACACCTGTGCGACCTTATCTGCCATTCCAAGTCCAATAGTACCGATACCAGAATAAGCATCAATCACGACATCTTTGGCTTTCAAATCTGCAAAATCATAAGCTAATTGATAAAGCTTTTCAGCCTGTGCTGTGTTGACTTGATAGAAAGCACGAGCAGAGATTTGGAAATCTTTACCTAACATGCTGTCCGTAATATAATCTTTACCTGAGAGCAGTTTGAACTTAGAGCCAAAGATTGCATTTCCTGTTGATGTATTAATGCTGATTTGGAAAGAGTCCACTTTATTGCTGTATTCAGCGACAAGTTCTGAAAGACCTGCGAATTTCTCTTTAGTCACAACCAAAATCAGCATCATTTGTCCGCTATGATGACCGCGACGAATCACGATATTGCGTACAATACCTCGTTTCGTTTGCTCATCATAAGGCGGAATATTGAGCTTAATTAAACTCTCACGCACCTGATTAACCAAGTCATCAATTACAGTATTTTGGATATAAAAATCACGGATTGGCACTAAATCGTGTGAGTTTTTTCGGAAGAAGCCCGTTTCTGTCTGTCCTTTCACACTACGGACAGGTACTTGTGCTTTATTACGATATTGGCTTTCTTGCTCTGCACCTAAAGTGTCAAGAACCGGAAAGTCTGGCTTATGTGCGTTTTTACGCAGCACATCAACCACTTGTTGATGTTTAAAGTGAAGCTGGGCTGGATAAGTCATGTGCCCAAAGTCAGCAATTCCTGTGCGGAGATAGGTCATATTGACATCTTGCACACGATCTGGTGATTGGCTGAGCCATTCTTCAACCTTGCCGAAGCCGAAATTCTTTCCGACTTTTAGAACTTTCATTTTGATTTCTTCACCGGGTAAGGCATTTTCAACAAAAAAAGGGAAGTTATCTACTTTGATAACTCCTTGCCCTTCATGTGTTAAGTCAAGGACTGTTCCTTGAATCACTTCATTTTTCTGGAATTTTTTCATGTTTTTATGATAGCATACTCGAGAGAGAAAGTCTAATTACTTTATGTTCCACTCGGAAAATCACACACAACCTTTTTACGTCTCAAAAAATACAGATAATTCACCACTTATCTGTATTTTTTTGTATTTGCTTATGTTAGTTCTATGTCTTTTTTTAAAATTCCCAAGGCCGAGCCAATATGCCCCCCTGCCACCATCCACTTTTTGGCCGCTTTTTGCAGACTTGTTTCTTCAGGGTAATTCAAGATATCAGCAGAAATACTATTAAAAACCCAAGGCACTCCCTCATCACTATTAGGATTTGTATTTACCACATCATAATCATCTGCAAATAATCTCAGATTTGATTTCTCTTTCAACCAATCTTTTAACTTAGGGGAAAGTAGCCATGTGCTGCTCGCAAATGGTGTTTGGTCATAGCTTGGGAAATATTTCTTCAAAAAACACTTCGCTTCAAGATATTTTTTTGAAATAATCTCGTGAGACAAGTTAGCATCAGATGGAATATGAACAGAAATATATTTCTTCCCTACCAATCGTGCCGCTTTATCTTTATGTGGCGGAGCAACCCTTTCAAACTCTAATTCTTTAATCCTGTATATCAAGCCACTCGTATAACGCCAAGTCCAAAATCCTCTATTAAATTTATAAGTTGAGATTATCTTTCTGGTTTCTTCTAAAAATCTCGTGAAGCACTTCATTGTGTTGATATAAATTTCATAAGATATACCTTGTGGTACGTATATTTTGCCCCAGCATAAAAAGGCAGCATATAAGTGATAAGTCAGCTCCATCAGCGTATCATTACTGTACAGCTCTCCTAGTCGCTCTGCCTCTTGGCCAGCAACTCTAACATCGAGTAACTTTTGTGCGCTCATCCTCAAAATTTTGTCACTAATTATGGAGAAATTTTTTAATACAGCGCTCTGTACCAAATCAGGAATCTCAATATCAGCCATAAATTTTTTCATCGGTATTAGTATTGCTTCCATCTCTTCCTCCCAAAATCGACTAAGATAAAAGCTGCTTTTATTTTGAGTTGATAACTTGTATTAAATCTTCTCGCAATTTGTCATAAGCTTTATAATCCTGTTTAAACACAAGAGGGTTACTATTATGACTATCAAGCATCCATTCAGCTGGTTCTTCTATTTTAAGAAAATCCTTTATAATTTTTGAAACGGCTTCTTCATTTACCTTCTCTGCATTTTTAATGAGACTAAAGTCTTCTATGCCCCTTTGTAACTCTTTATAACGTAAAGATAAGAGGATATGTCCCGAATATGAAGGATAGATTAAACAGAGATCACCGATAGGTAAAGCTGCTGTATTATATCGGATATCTTGACGTACGTTATCTGGCCAACAGTTGTAAGCCCAGCGAAGAAGACCATCTGTTTTAAAGTAATGTGCTAAGAGTCCTTGTACACGTGTTTCTAATAAGGGACTGTGAAGAAAAGTGTTTGGCTTGTCTGGATAATTACAGATATAGTACTGAGTTTTTCCTGAATGACTTTGGCTAAGTTCTTTGTAGTTATTACATGTACAATAGTAGGAAGTCACTGGATAGTCGATAACCGGCAGCAAGGCTTCAAGTACTGCTTCTTTATCAAAAACCCCTTTTACTTTCAATGTAGGCTCTATTGACTTAAGAATATCTAAAGAACGTCTGAATGTATCAATTTCATGTACTTTGGGCTCATCAGAGACGATGCGCACTTTCTCCCAAACTCCTAATGCCTTAAAATGTTCAAAAAGCTGTTTGATATAGTGCTCTAGGTCTTTTTTATCTTGGATAAAGTCAATGGTTTCTGTGACTTCGTCATAGTAGCGGATGACCAGCTTTTCTGGATGGTCAACTTCTTTTATCAAGGGGAAAAATGGTGGTTGCCAAACACCTAATAAACCAAAAACATTGATTTCTTGATCTATGCCTGCGGCGAACATACATTCTAAATAACGGTCTAGTACCGAAAAATCACACTGGATTTCCCCTGCTTCATTTTTCTTAACGCTAATCATTGAGTATTCATAAAGATTGGCTGGATAGTCTTTGACGATATAATTAAACCAGCCTTTCCACGGAATTTCCCCCGCAATTACTGTGATAACTTTTTGATTAAGGGTTGCCAAGCTCTCCGCCATTTCACCAATCAAGCGAAAATGTTCATCGCTCCACAAAGGTACTTGGTAAGTTCGTGCAAGGTTCGAAGGTTGTTGCCAGATATCAAGATTAAAGTTGTGTCCTGTATCTTCAGGAAAACTATAGTCTCCTACCTTTACTTTTAGAGTCTTAGAAAGTATTTTCTCATCCTGAGATGTTAAGTTTGAACGATAAAGTGTAATTTCGACTGAATAGGTACCTGCCTGTATCTCGGAAGACGTCGAAAATTCTAGATAGATAGGAACAAAACGATCACCAGAATAAGTTTTGGCTGTCTGTTCTAATAGTTTGTCCGTGTATTCAATATTTTCATTTCCCATGTAATATTCTTCAAATTGTAGCGTCACGGGCAGCTCGGATTTGACCTCTATGCGATAGATTGGAATTTCAATTTGATCAGGAATGGAAAATTCTTTTCCCAACACAAAATGATTTTCACAGCCATCGTGTAATAATAAATGGCATGCCCCAAAACTATTTTTATAAATGGGTAATGACTCAAGCTCATCAGGTGTCCCTGAGAACATGCTCGTCGATGCCTTATAACTTTCATGAACTATATAAGCCTTCATTTTTTCCTCTTTCTAAGTAATATATTGACTTGGTTTGGTTAGTCTTTCTAAAATTTTCTTGCACTGTATCTCACCAAATTTTTCAGGAATTAACTCTGAGAGCTGGGAGAGTGTCAACTTCTTTACTATCTTTAACTTGCTTCTATCTTCTTTCCAGTAGGGGAAAGCTTGCAATAGAACGTCTTTATTATTGCTGTCTTCAAGTAAATCCCCAATAGAATAATCTGCTAAGCTATCTGGCACACGCTTACCCCTTGTGGTTTCCCAGTTTATTTCCATCCATTCGACAACTTCCGAAAACCAACGGGTGAATCGCTTATCTATCATTTTTTCTTGAGCACCAAACATTTTCGTAGCTAACGATAAACCGTGAAGGCCTTTTTGGAAGATATGTGCCTCAAAAGGAATATCATTTTCTTCCAGAGCGCGAAGATATAATAAGGAATTCTCTATAGGTACCACATTGTCCTCAAATGTTGAAAAGAGGAAAGTGGGAGGTGTTTCTCTCGTTACATAAGTTTCTAAGGAAGGTGCTTCAATCTGCATCACTTGGGCAAAAGATTTCAAAATAGCTGGGTAGCCTAAAATACAGAGGTTTGGCTTAACTGGTGACAGATTAGAAAGAGCAGCAGCTAAATGTCCTCCTGCCGAAAAACCGATGACTGCGATTTTATTTTCATCAATCTTCCATATTGTCGCTAAATCTTGAATTTTTAGTAAGGCTTTTTGTGCATCTTCGAGGGACTTCTCAAAACTTCTTTTATCTCCGACGTGATAGCGAAGTACACCTGTATGATAACCCTGAGCAAGAAAATTCAAGGCGATTGGTTCTCCTTCTCGTTCACTACAAAAAGAATAGCTGCCCCCTGGAATTACTAAAACAAAAGGTCGATTTCCTACACGTGAAAACTCTTCTTTATCTTCATGTAGATAAACTGTTAAACTTGCTTCATCATCAAAGTTAAAAGTTTTAGTTATCATCACTTTCCTCTATTTCATTTTTAGAAATAAGCTCTTGATACCAGTAAAAGCTATCTTTTTTGTATCTCGCTAAATCTAGGAGGTCTTCATCCGTCCGGTTAACATAGATAAAGCCATAGCATTTTTTCATTCCTTCATGAGTGCTTACCAAATCAATCGCACTCCATGGGCAATATCCAATCACCTCAACACCATCAGCCATCGCTAGAGCCATTTGCTCAATATGCTCCTTCAAGTAATCAATTCTATATTGATCATGTACAGCGCCATCATCTGTCAAGATATCATTTGCCCCAATACCATTCTCCGTAATTAAAAGTGGCAAATGGTATCTTGAATAAATTTCATTCAGAGTAAATCGGAAACCTTTTGGATCAATGGGCCAGCCGAACTCAGTCATCTGGAGATGTGTATTTTCAACGGATTGGAAAAAACCAGGGATTCCAAATCCAGACTGCTGATCAATGTTATTGTCTTTTTCAAAATAGCTTGCAACTGTCATTGTATTATAGTAGTTAAAGGCAATATAGTCACAAGTTCCTTGAGATAAAATTTCTTGATCTTCTTTCGTCACGATCGGAGCCGCTCCGATGCTCTCTAAGATATGCCAAGCATTGTGATTATATCTACCAAAAACAGCAACATCTAAGAAAAGCCAGTTTCTTAAAGCACTCATATTTAATGCAGCCAACTGATCTTCTGGCCGGTCAGAAGCTGGATAAACACTTGCAATATTTGGCGCAGGCCCTATTTTTCCTTGATAATTTCCTTCATGGAACATTTTTGTGACTTTCGCTTGAGCCACTAACATATGATGATTTTCTTGGAATTTTTCCTTCATACTTTTTTGACTCGTGCCTATCACTGAACCTGCGAGAGCCATCACATTTTGCTCGTTAATAGTTTGCCATAAAGGGACATCATCTGCAAAATAATCAAAGAGAACTTGGCAGTAGCGTGTGAATTCTTCGATGGTCTCACGATTTTCCCAGCCCCCTTTTTCTGCAATATAAAGTGGTAAATCAAAATGGAAAACAGTAACAACCGGTTGTATTTCATTTTCATTGAGCAGATTTATGAGGTTCTTATAAAATTGGATGCCCTCTGGATTAACTTTCCCGTCTGGCATGACACGACTCCAAGAAATAGAAAATCTATAAGCTTTGAGTCCAAGTTCCTTAAAGAGCTCTACATCTGCTTTATAGTGATGATAGTGGTCAGAGGCTACTTTAAAATCTGTCGTACCTTCAGGTATCTTTTTTACGTCTTGAACAGAAGGACCTTTTCCCTCTTCATTCCAAGCTCCCTCCACTTGATAAGCACTTGTTGATGCCCCCATAAAAAATCTTGTTTAAATTTCATCATTCTCAGATTCCCTTTCTTGCTGCTCCAATAAGATTAGCATCAGCTTTAAATTTAGCTGCTTCTACCACGATTGGTTGTAGTGTTTTCTTAATAATTGGAGCTGTTGTAAACAGTTTTTGATAAGCTTCTTCGACCTTCTCGATAAGAAGAGGTTGTTGACTAATGCCTCCGCCAATCACAATCTTTTCAAGGTCTAAAATAAGTTGAAGATTGAAGCACAGTATTGCGACTCCTTCACAGTAACTTGAAAAAAGTTGTGCTGCTTCTTTATCTTTTGAACTTTTTAAAGCGCTAAAAACGAGTGGCCCATCATTCTCTACTTGAAGCTGGTTTGCTAATGAACTTATGAGCTTTACAGCGGAAAGTCCCATACCTACAAAGGAGTCTGCTCCGTGAACCGCTCTTTCTCGGATCCAAAAGCTTACTTCTCCCGCCTGATTATGGCTGCCTTTATAGAGTTGCTCATTGATACAAATTCCTGTTCCGACACCTGTACCTAAAATAATGGCTGCACCATTTTTGATGCCTCTAAGACTTCCAAAGCTCATTTCTCCTAGGGTTGCAGCCTTGGCGTCATTTTCAACAACGACTTCAAAATTTTCCATTCCTTCATTGTCAGCAATTAATGTTTTCAAATTTATACCATTCAGGTATGAAACTGCTCCTCCATAGAAAACAGTACCCGATTCATCAACTGAACCAGGGACTGAAAAAGCTATTTTTGTGAAAGAATTGATTTTTATATAGTCATTAATTATTTTTTTTATTTGTTGACAAAATTCCTCTAAATTTTTTGCAGTAGGCAGTTTATCTTTAGTTGTAACTTTTTCATTCTCAACAAATCCTACTTTGATGTGTGTTCCACCAATATCAATTCCTAAAATCATCAATTCCCCTTTTTATGCTTGCATACTTTCTTGTAAGCTTTGTTCTTTGGTTTCATGACGGCTTAGTTGTTCTGCTGCCATTTCAAGTTCATATTCTTTTTTATCCGCAATTTTAATAAATGGATACCACATAACAATACCAATCAACATACTAATAACCATCAAGATTGTATAATTTAATCCACCTGAGAGAGGCATTTTGACAAAGACTGGAGTAGTCCATGGCAACAGACTCATTGTGGGATTAAGATTGATTGGTAAAATGGTAGTTGTTAACCCCCAAGTCACAAAACCAGCAATTAACTGTGTGAACACTTGCGGAATAAAGAAAATAGGATTCAAAATGATTGGCATACCAAACATAATCGGTTCTGTAATATTAAACAAAGAAGGAATGAAAGAGAGTTTACCCAACTGTTTCATTTTGGCTGATTTGCTACGAATCATGAAGAAAGTGACAAAGCCCATAAATCCAGCTGCGTACATACCCATGTAGATAACTGATGGGATAAGGAGAGGAAGGTCTTCACCTTTTTGAAAGGCGCCAATATTTGTGACAATCATTGTCATTGTAATCATGCCTAAAGGACCTTGTAAAACGGCATTATGGATACCAAAGAACCAAAGGATAGCTAATATTTCCATAATAAGGATAATTGACAAAGGACTTGCTGCCAATGAGTTTAGTGGTGCACTGACGACATCGATGAAGAATTGGAAGATTGAACCTGAAGCTGTAAATCCAAAGGCCACACGTAAAGCAAAGACCAAAGTAAAGATAAGTGTAACTACAAAGACTGGTGCTAAAGATTGTGTAACCATCGGAGGAACACTTTCAGGAAGCTTAAGCATTATTTTCTTCTTAGAAAGAAAGGCGTAGAGACGTGTCACTAAAAGTGCTGTTAACATCCCAATAAAGAGACCTTGACCACCCAAGAAGTCAAGTTTCAAAGCTCCGATAGCTTGAGTTACTTCCTGACCATCTTGTATCACAGTAGTTGAGATTGTTTGAGGCATTAGCATAATGAAACTTGCTAAAGAAATAAGGGCAGAATTTCGTTTATTTGCTCCCAGTTGTTTCGCATAAGAGTAAGCTAAACTATAGACCACATAGAGTGAGAACACTCCAGTAGCACCATTTGTGATTGCCTCTACATGGGGATAAATTCCTATCTTAGTTAAAAATTCAATCCATGCAGGAATCGGGAAATTACCGATGATTGTAATAAAGGCTATACCCAATGTAATTGGACTGGTACGAATAAAGCCTTCCATAAGTGCGGCCAAAACTTTATTTTGCTGTAAGCGTGAAGCTACCGGCATCAATTTGTCATTTAGAAAAACTTCTAATTTGCTCATTTTATACTCCTAATATTTATTTCTAATAGTTATAACGATATAATTAATTCTTCTTCCTGCCCATATGCAACAAGATAGAAACCAAATTTCCCTGACTCAAAGTGCCATTCGCCTTGATTATCAGAAAATGAAAGATCTTCCTTTGTAAGAGTAACAGCCAATTCTTCTTTTGTACTTGGCTCTATTTTTATAAATTGACTCGCAACTAATTTTCGGAAAGGTTGAACGATCGATGCAGCCATATCTCTCATATAAAGGTGAACCACTGCATGGCTTGTCTCATTCGACAGATTTTCGAGTTGATAAGCTAACTTTATCTGGTTACTCTCTGTAAAGGTGAGGTTTTCCATATTTTCCAGCCATTTTACATCAACTTGATTGTAAGTAAGACCTGTTCCAAATGCATACAGGGGTTCATTAGACTCATCACTGTACTTGGAAACAAAACGTGTATTTTTGTTTTCTTCATTCAAAGGTCGTCCTGTAGTATTTTGCGCATAATAAATAGGAATTTGACCTTCACTTCTTGGAAATGTCATCGTAAGTTTAGCGCTTGGACTTGCTTGTCCACTAAGTAAGTTTGCGATACCAGCACCCCCCATTGTCCCTGGATACCATACTAAAAGTAAACTTGAGAAATAAGGTTCTATTTCTGTCAATACCAGTGGGCGTCCTGTATAGAGGAGTCCGATGATTGGTTTATCTAATTGTGCGAGTGCCTTAATGAGACGAATTTGCTTATCTGGCAAGGAAAGCTTTGCCTTAGATGCACCTTCGCCACTCTCTAAAAATTGCTCCCCAATCGTCAGAAGAATAACATCGGAATTTTCAGCAACTTCTACTGCCTCTTCAATCAGCTCTTTCTCGTCTCCAATCAGGCCGTTTAAATGCTCAATCCCCGTCTTGAGCGGGCCAAAACTCTCATAGGAATCAAACAAGTTATAACCTGTAGCAAATGTAAGATTTTTCTTCGCAAAGTTATTTTCGAGGCCCTCTTTTAATGTAACAGTATCTTGCGCTTTCCCACTGACCGAGGCCCAGAAACCGAGAGTAAACTTGCTTTTTCCATATGGCCCAATGACAGCTATTTTTTGCTGAGCACTCAAAGGAAGAGCGTTCTCCTTATTTTTCAACAAGACACAACTTTTTTCAACGAGCTCAACAGCTGTTTCTTTAGCTTCCGCTGTAAGAAACTCACCTGTATTTTCTTGATCGAGTCCTCGAAAAGGATTTTCAAAGAGTCCAAGCTTGTTTTTGAGTTTTAGAATACGCCATACCGCTTCATCTAGAAGGGCTTCATCTACTTTTCCTGATAAAATAAGAGGCTCTAAACCATTTACATAAACCGAAGTCATCATATCAAAATCTACACCCGCCTCAATTGATGCTTTGGCAGATTCTTCTTGATTTGCTGTGAAGCCATGTGCTTGTAATTCCTCGGTAGCTGAATGATCTGAAACCAAAAGTCCTGAGAAGTTAAATTTTTCTCTTAGAATATCTCGATTTAGCCACTTATTCCCTGTAGAAGGTATTCCATTTAACACATTAAATGCAGTCATCACAAGCAACGCATGTGCTTCAATTGCTGCTTGGTAGGTTGGAAGATATTCATTAAAGAGACGTTGATTGGACATATCTACTGTGCTGTACTCACGCCCAGCTTCAGGTGCGCCATATGCCGCAAAGTGCTTTATACAAGCTGCAACATGGTTCTCCGAGACATAATCTTTGACCTGACCTTGATAGCCTGTCACCACGCTTTTCGCAAATTCTTTTCCAGTATAAACATCCTCACCTGGTGATTCCATCACGCGCCCCCATCTCGGATCTCTGACTACATCCAACATAGGAGAAAATACACAATGAATTCCACTCAAATAACTCTCTTTAGCTGTGATTTCAGCTGCTTTTTGAATAAGGTCAAAATCATAAGACCCTGCTTGAGCAAGGGGTAAGGGAAATATCGTGCGAAAGCCATAAATAATATCGGACATGAAGAGCAGAGGAATACCATGGGAACTCTTGTTAATTGCCTGTTCTTGAATCATCCTTAACTTTTCAGGATCGTTCACATTATAAATCGATCCTACTTGGTGAATATCAAAATTGTCAGGAAGACCTAAATCCTTAAGGGGACCGGTAGGCATAACACCACTATCGGTGAACAAATCTCCATTTAACTGAACAGTCTGTGCAATTTTTTCCTTTAAGCTCAAAGTGTTTAATATTTCTTTTAGCTTATTTTTTTCCATTTATGTTTCTCCTTTTTTATTTAAAAAAGCGCTTTCTTTAAATTAATTATAGTTTCTTTTGATTTATTTTTATATAATATTTTTCGTATTTATATCAAAAAACATGTAGAAGGTTACATAAATTATTTTTTTTACAGTTATGCAATACAAAAAGAGAGCGATGAGTTGATTCCCTCTCTTTTATAAGTTATTCTATTTATCTTTATACTCTTTCACAAACTCCAAGGTTTGTCGGTAACATTCTTGGGATTCTTTGAGTGAGTAGTCAAACTGATACTCGTGCGTGATTTCTTTTTCTAAATCTTTATAAAACAAGCCACGTACAGGAACGTTTAATTCCCTCAACTTCTTCTCAAAGGCGATACCTTGATCTTGAAAAGAGTAGGCATTCCCATCCGTAATATAAGTTGCTGGAAAATCTGAGGTTAAGTGATTTACAATACTTATCTCATCCAGTTTTGGGCTGTCCTGCCAGTTTTTAGTTCCAATTTCAGCCCAAGCGACAGTGGTTACAAAAAATTTCATGAATTGACTACTTGAGCGAACATTGGTCATTTGCGTGAGATTCACAGGTCCACAGTAAGATATTGCACCCTTAAGTACATTTTTATCTAAATCTTGTGGAACGCCTACACTTTTTCCATAGCTTGCATTTGTCTGTGTTGCAGCATACTGAAGAGCAATCTGTGAGCCGGCACTGTCGCCACCAAGCATAATTTTAGACAAATCTAAAAATTTGAATTTCTCTTTTTTCAAGCTCTGAATTAGCTCACTGAGCTGCATGACTTGATTGGGATAGGCAGACTCTGGTGCCGTCTCATAATTCATAGATAAAACGGCAATATGTGCATCCGCAGCTAATCGAGTAGCAAATTCCTGAGTTCCTTTTTTATCGCCACCAACAAAACCTCCTCCGTGCACCCAAATCAAAACAGGAAGCGCTTTTTGACTCTGCTTAGGATAATATATATCGTAGGAATTATCTTTAAAGTGTGACGCATAGCGTTCATCTTGCACTGTCGTAATTTTTTCCTGAGCTTTCCGGTAAGGTTCTGATGCAGTAATTTGCACTTCAGAGTTAAACATATGACGAATAATCCAAACACCTGGTTTAGGTGAAATATTGAACGCAAGCACCACTAATAAAAACAATCCTACTACAATACCCAAAAACCATAACAGGCCTTTTAACAGTACATTTTTATACATAATTTTTTAATAAATCCTCTCTTTTTTGTGGATTAAGTATACATGAAAAACATATTAAATACAACTATAAATTAGAAAATTTTTTTGATTAAGATTTATTTTATGTTAAAATATATCATGAAAAAAGTTTTGGAAAGAAGTAACATTGATGGATTATGAGGCTCTACAATTAGTTACAAAACAACTCTATTATAAATACTTGGTTCCTTTCGTGATTATTAATAATACAGATGAAATAATTATTCCTAAAAAAGTTGATTATTTAGAAAGCTACCTCAAAAGTCCTTATCTCAAACAGGCAGAGAAAGGACAGATTTTTTTTTTTGAAGACAAGGACTATTTTTTCAGCAGTTTCTACTGCGACTTAATGGAATATAAAAATTGTAGAGTCTTAATTGGTCCCTGTGGCATACTCGGTACAGCAACAGATTCTTATAAGTTTAATAATCACAATTATTTAGCAGGTGTGCATTATTCCAAAGAGAGTCGAAAGACCTTTATTGATTTTGTAGAGCTCTTTTATGCTTTGCTCAATGGAAAACTAGCTGACAGCACTAATTATAAATGGAGTGTACGTCAACACCTCAGTGAGACACATACCGATGTTATTTTAGAAAAAAACTTGTCCCTCCGACGTTACGACGGTTCCTCATTTGACTCCTATGAGTTTGAAAAAAGATATATCGAGGCCATTAAACGAAATGAACCTGAAAAATTAGAGTGGATTTTCAAGAAAATGAGCAGTACCTATGATGCTGAACTTTCAACAAGTAAACTAGAAACATTAAAGTATAAATGTGCCTCATTAATTGCTATTCTCACTCGAGTGAGTATTAGTAATGGTGTGCCAATACTTCAAGCTTATAGCCTTTCTGACTCGCTGATTCAAAAACTACAACGTATTAACTTTACTCATGAATGCCTGACCCATATAAAAGAAGGTTCTTTCCTCTTTATGGAACTCATACATGCTTTCCCCTACTCCGAGAAAAGCCATCTTGTCAAACAAGTCTTATACTATATCGATGATCATCTCTACGAGCAAATTACCCTGAAACATTTATCTGATTATACTCAAAAAAATGTGACACATTTATCTACGGAATTCAAAAAAGCCGTGGGACATACGATACATAAATACATTATTCAGAAAAAAATTGCTGAGGCAAAACATCTCTTGTTGTTTACATCCCAAAGCTATAAGGAAATTGCTATGCTGCTCAGCTTTTCCAGTCAAAGTCATTTCATTCAAAGCTTTAAGCGTCTCGAAGACATGACACCTTTAGAGTTTAGAAATAAGTATTTTTCATCAATTATATGAATGTGCATCATTCAAAACAGTCACAATTATTATAAAAAACCTTGATTCAGCATCAAGGTTTTTTATTGTGAAAATACAGAAAGAAAACTACCAGCTAAATATCAAAGAAAGGATTAGTATTTTCTTTACTTTCAATAATTTCAATACCTGTACCAAAGCTAGCTAGTTTTTCAGCGACTTTTGGGATAAAGAGATGTTCCAAGTAATGACCAGGATCAAGTCCGATAAGCCCCTGCGAAAGCTGGTCATGACCGACGTGATAATATATATCACCCGTAATATAGAGATCTGCACCTTTGGCGTGAGCTTCTGGCCAAAATTTTCCGCCGCTACCACCACAGATTGCCACACGTTGAATAGTCTGGCTCAAAGAGCGATCATAGGTTACCAAACGCAGATGATCTAAAGCAAAAGTTTGTTTCATTTTTTCCGAAAAATCAGCCAAGCTCATCGGCATAATATTTCCGATACGACCTAAACCTTCTGCTGATAAGATTTCCGTATCTTTAATTTCTAAAAGATCACAGAACCAATCGTTAAGCCCACCATCCACAACATCAATATTGGTATGGCTTGTATAAACTGCGATACCCGCTTTTATCAAATCAAGGATGATTTTTTCCTGACTGTCCGCATCTGTCAGGTTTGCTAAAGGCCGAAAAATAACTGGATGTTTCGCTAAAATCAAATCCACATCTTTTTCAATAGCTTCTGAAACTGTTTGCTCACGAATATCTAAAGTAACCAAGACCTTTTTTACTGGAGCATCAAGCGAGCCTATCTGTAAGCCAACAGGATCGCCTTCTACTGCTAAATCTTTGGGACAAAATTCTTCGTACAAGGCCATGAAATCTCTGATTTTCATAGGAGAACTCCTTCTATTTTTTCTTTTTCTGCTTGAACTGTGGTACGTTTTTCATGGTTTTCAGGAAGTCGCTCAAGTATTTTATTTAAAGTATTGAGCTCTTTATTCCACTTTTGACGGAAGACCTCTGATTTTTCTTGGGACAAATATGGTCCAAATTCAAGTTCTGTTTCATTCAGCTCGGCTGTGCCGTGTTCTGCCACAATAATTTCGTAGATTTTCCCTGCTTCAAGAAGTATCTTTTCGGAAGTAATTACAAAATCATGGTCCATAAGCCAAGAACGAAGGCTTTCTTCATGATTATTGGGTTGTAAGATAAGCTGCTCCACTTGGCTCAATTTATCTTTTCCTGCTTCGAGGATTTCGGAGATTAAAATACCGCCCATACCAGCAATCACGACGCTTGTGATGGCATCATTTTCTTCAAAGGCAGCCAAACCATCGGCTAATCTGACTTCAATCTTCTCTTGCAAGTTCTGCTCAGCCACGTGATTTCGGGCAATTTGATAAGGCCCATTGACCACTTCGCCTGCGATGGCAAAGTCAATCTTTTCTTGCTGAACCAAATAGGTAGGTAAATAAGCATGATCACTGCCCACGTCCAGAAGACGGCTGTTTGGCTTCACGAGATCTGCGACAGCTTGTAGGCGTTTCGAGAGTTTTATTTCATTCATTTAAGTTTTTCTTTCCAAATTTACAGTATTCGAGCACAGGACATTCCTCACACTTTGGTGCACGCGCTGTACAATGATAACGGCCAAAAAAGATGAGATGATGATGACTTTCCACCCAACGTTCTTCAGGAATCAGCCTCATCAACTTCTCTTCAACCTCCAAGACGGAGGCTTTTTGTGGCACAATATCCAAACGTTTTGAAATCCGTTCAACATGCGTATCAACAGCAATTCCGGGAATACCGTAGGTTTCTCCCAGAACAACATTTGCTGTTTTCCGTCCTACACCCGGTAGGGTTTGCAATAACATCTTATCTCTTGGCAGTTCACTATTAAAATTTTCTACCAACATTTGTGAAGTTTTGACAATGTTTTTCGCTTTTGTTTTGTAAAGTCCAATCGTTCGGATACATTGTTCAACATCTGCGATATCTGCCTGTGCCAAGCTTTCCGGATCAGGGTATTTAGCAAAAAGTCCTGGTGTTGCCTTGTTCACACCCTTATCTGTAGCTTGTGCGGATAAAATCGTGGCAATTAAAAGTTGAAAAGGTGTTTCCCATTCTAGTTCACCATGTGCTTCAGGAAACATAGCGACAATGATATCTAAAGCTTCTAAAAATCGTTTCTTACTCAGCATATTATTTTCCGTTCCAGGGTCCGTCCATCGGGATATAGAAATCAGTAGTTTTATGGTTTTGCATTGCTTCGGTACGCTCTTCCTTACGCTGTTCCACAGCTTGCGTGCTCATCAAGCCATCATTGCGCCAATTGCGTAAAATGGCTTTAATGTAGTTGAGTGAAACCTTACGATTCACTACTGCCTCACGTAGGGCAAGTTTAATGAGCTCAAAGTCGTACTTCTCTTCAAATAAGAGAATACGAAGTTCTTCGCTTTGCATCGGAGTAATCATGCCCATTTCCGCTTCGAAAATATTGACCAACTCTTGCAGCCGGTTCTTGTTTTGTTGTGTTGGAGCAGTTGTTTCTATTTGTTCTTCTTTAACTAAGCCATCCAATTGGTCTAATTTTTTTAAAGCTGGTGTGACATCAAAAATAGTTTCCATATCTCCAGCAATTCCGAGTAAAGTTACTTTTAAAGAACCAAAATCTTGAAGCTTATCAATACTACGGTTCACATCTGCAAGTGTTTTTCCTGTTTTAGTTGCAATTTCACTTGGCGCTATATCACGATTTTCATATAAATAGAGCCAAACCAAAAAATCCTCTGCCGAAGGAAACACTTGAGCAAAATGCTCCAGCATAGCATGAGGAAGTACGATGTGTCCAGTCATGTAATTTTCATAGTAGGTCATAGTTCTATTTTATCATAAATGCTTCAATCAACCATAGATACATCTTTATTATGATACACTTTTAATTTTTAAATTTTTTGACATAAACAAGGCGCTCAACAAATGCAAAAACAATAACGATAATTACTGCCAGCGTACTATGAGAATCGACGATTCCTAATACTTTTAGAAGTGCAATAACAACAATTTCAAGTGCGATTAATATGGCGATAGCTACAATGTTTTTCATAAAACCTCTTATAATTCTTTATTTTTAATAATGACACATGTTATTTTAGCACAAAGAATCCTATAGAATACTACATCTCGAGACCTATTTATTGAAGGTTAGCCTATTTACAAAATATGATATGGAATAAAAAAAGAAACCCTCATTACGAAGAGTTTCTTTGTTTATTTGATGCCAATTTCAATCAAATTCTTCATATTCATTCGGATCTTGACCATCAATACGTCCGTCTGGTTTTTCCAGTGTATTAATCTGTGCAACTTCCTCTTCTGTTAATTCAAAATCAAAAATTGCTAGATTTTTTCGTTGATGGATTAAATTTCTCGATTTTGGAATGGGAACAATGCCACGTTCTACATGCCAACGCAATATAACTTGACCTGCTGTCTTCCCATACTTTTCAGCCAGACTTGTGATAATGGGCTCTTCAAGGGCATCATTTCCTCGCCCTAATGGACTCCAGGCTTCCGTGATGATACCACGCTCAGCGTTGGCTTTCACCATACGTTCTTGCACCCAATAGGGGTGGATTTCGATTTGGTTAACGGCTGGAGTAACGCCTGTTTCAGTAATAATTTTGTCTAAATGCTCGGGTTCAAAGTTGGAAACCCCGATAGAGCGTATTAAGCCCATCTTTTGAGCTTGGATTAAAGCTCTCCAAGCTTCTACATACAGCCCACGTTTAGGAAGAGGCCAGTGAATCAGATATAAATCAAAATACTCCAAGCCCATACGATAGAGCGACTCTTGAATCATGGCCAAAGCATCTTCATAATGATGATATTTTCCCGGTAACTTTGTCGTCACGAAAAATTCCGAACGTGGGAGGCCTGAGCGACGGATAGCCTCACCGACTATTCCTTCACTGTCATAGTTGGTTGATGTATCCAAAAGACGGTAACCACTCTGGATAGCTGTCAACACCTGATCTAGGCCTTCTCCACCCCTTATCTGGTAGGTTCCTAGCCCTACAGACGGTATCAAGTGACCATCATTCATCGTTAGTAAAGGTGTTTTCATCAGTAAATCCTCCTTATAGTTGAATTTCCACAGAAAATAAACATATATTCTCTATATTTTCATTCTAACATAGGACAGAGTTGAAGAAAAAATACCTGTTTATTAATTTTGGACGAGGAGGTTTTATTTTCCCAGCTATTATTTTCCAAACAAGGATTTGTATTCGCTGTAGCCCTTTTCTTCTAACTTTTCAACCGGGATAAATCTTAAAGCCGCAGCATTTATACAATAACGCAATCCTCCTTGATCTTGTGGTCCATCATTGAACACATGTCCTAAGTGAGAATCAGCCTCCTTACTTCTTACTTCCACACGATGCATGCCTAATGAAAAGTCAGCTTTTTCTTTGACCCCGCGTTTTTCTATGGGATGAGTAAAGGACGGCCAGCCACAACCAGCATCATATTTATCCGTTGAGCTAAAGAGCGGTTCACCACTGACAACATCAACATAAATCCCATCTTGATAAAAGTCATCGTATTTTCCTGTAAAAGGACGTTCAGTTGCATTTTCTTGTGTCACTGCATACTCTATATCAGACAATTTTTGCTTGAGTTCTTCTTTTGAAGGTTTTTCCATTATAATCACCACCTTATCTGCTTTTCTCCCTTTATTATAGCACTCTCTCAATAAAAAGTATTTGCTTCTGTCTGTAATTTCTACATGAAGCTCCTTATTCTATCACCATAAAAAAACCACTTATCTAAAGTGGTATTTCTTCATCTTTGAACTCTAGTTTTTAGCAATGCAATACGTCGCACGATGACATTTTTTAGTTTTATCGCACCCATATTGTCCATCACTTCGAGGCAACTTGCTATCATTTTTTCACCTTTATTTCGACTTTCGAAAGCGTAAGTATAACATCCTTTTAAAACACGAGCAATTGCTTTACTTGTCAAATCTGATTCCACAGCGAGACTATTTAACCTTGATAATATAATTCCCGCCTTTGCATCACAATCTGCCTCAATAAATACCAATTCAGCCTTAATCAAAATATTGATAAGCAATGCACGGTATTCATGAAGTACTTTTAAATATTTAAAAACATTTTTATTTTTAAAAAATGTTTCGATAATATTCCAGACCAAGTTCAGATTGAGTTGCTCTAAAGTGTGGATAAGAATGTACAATTCATAAAGCCCCCAAAGCGGTCCCTCTGATAAAAGAGATTCAACATCTTGAATTTCTTTTCCCGATAGCTGAGTATAAGTTGCTTTGGCACTCAATGCAATCATATAGGTCGAATCATTCTCATACTCTAGGTTTTTTTCATATAAATGATGGAGTTCTGCCTCGTCTTGATTATAGTATGCATCCTCAATATTTTGAAACTGTGTAATAAAATATTCTGGCAAGCCGTTATTTACAAGCAAGGAATAGTCTAAAATAGTGAGATTCATACACTCTAGAAGAGATTCAAGCTTGTCAAAGGACACTAAAGATTTGCCATTTTCAAACTGTGAAATCGTTGCTTTAGAAACCCCGCTTAGTATATTCAACTCTGATAGACTCATATTTTTTTGTAACCTTAAGTTGCGAAATATTTTTCCATACTTACTATAAATCATTTTACACCAACCCTATTTTCGAGCAATTAAAATACACACAAACCTCTTTTGTTATATACTTTGCCAGCTCTCACTTTCCAAGATAAAATTATATCTTTTTTGTTCTTAGGAGTATATACCAAACAGGATATGTTTAGAATGCTAAACATAGTATGCTTACCTTAGATTTTGACTTGTCACTTGAGGGGGCTTTTTGTTATGATTGAAAGTTATTCGAAAAGTAATTTTGGTTTCTTCTATTATAATGGTAGTGGCAACTATTTCTCTTTAAATACGATAAAAAAAACGAGGTTTTACAGGACCTCGTTTTAGTTCATTATTATTTTGTTATTATATTACTTTGATTGGAGGATCAATTAGTAAAAGAAGCGAATGAGTATACCACCCATGATGAGGACAATGGCACCACACAAACGGTTGGCCATTTGTGCAAAGGCAATCATTTCCATACGATCAGAGGCAGAGAGAACAGCGATATTACCTGTTCCACCCATAGAGTTGTTAATCATACCAGCACCGATAGCTGTTTCGACAGGGTACATACCTAAGGCGAGCCCCAAGAACCAGCTTGTTAAGCCCATAACGATAACACTTGTCAGACAGAGCACAATAAATTGCCATGTCAAAGCAGAACCTAGTGTGGTCAAATCAATCAATGCCAAACCAATACCTGCCAATACCGCATGTGTAAGATTAGTCATGATGATTTGGTTAAACATCACCACTGATTCTTCCAGCTCTTTTGGTACAGCATCAAAGGCTTTGAGAACAAAGACGATGATGATCATAAAGGCGTATTCATGGATATTTGGGAAGAATTTGTTTAAAATCACACCCACCATGAGTAGAGTAAAGGCATAAAGCATACCGACACCAATTTTAGTGGCATCAAATTCAATTTTAGGTTTTGCGAGTTCTTCTTTTGTCGCAGAAACTAAAGTTCCGTGACCATTGTATTTTGATTTCGCAAAGATTTTAGAAATAGAAAGCGCCCCAATGATGGCAATAATATTCCCAAAGGTTACTGCGGGAGCAAGTTGAGAGAAAATTGCGGTTTGGTTCCCATTGGCTAAACCATCAGCATAGATTTGTGATAAAGGAGTAATTCCGGCTCCCATACCACCAGACATCATAGGCATTGAAACATACATGACAGAGTCTGCAAATCCATTGCCAAGCAAGACACCCATACCACCAACAGCAAAGAAACCAACAACCATTGTCACCAAAGCAACAGGGATAAATTTAGCTGAAGCTTTGACAAGCAAACTTCTATTCATTCCCAAGATTGATCCACAAATCAAGGCAGCAATATAGAAATCAAGAAAGCCAAACTGGCCACCCATAAATTTCCCAACTGCACTAATCACATTTGCAGGGATGATATGGAAAAAGGATAAGAGCGTTGCGCCTAATAAGGTGAAAACTGACCCACCACCCAAATATGAATTCATGATAGGCAATTTTTCACCGATAAAGTAAAGCAAGTGCCCTAATAGTACTAATAGGAGAGTAATACCCACCATGTTGAGTGGTAATTTCCCTAAACCTATCGTCACTGCCAATACAATCATAAAAAAGGCATAAAGAGGAAGACTTATTCCTGAAATTTTTATTTCTTTTAATTTTTTCATTTTAATCCATTAACCTCTTAGTATTTTGGATACCATTTCATCTCGCGAACGGCTTTCACCATATCTTTTTCTTGAGCCTGTGCTAAGCCTTGTTCCTGCGCTTTTTTCGCTACTGCTTCTGCAACTTTGATTGAAACATCAGCAACATATTCAAATGGAGGAAGCACAGGAGCACCAGCAGCACCTGGATCCACAAGACCGCTCAATGAATGCGCAGCGGCACCAATCATTTCATCAGTAAGAAGTGATGCTTCTGAAGCCAACATACCAAGACCCAAACCAGGATAGATCAAAGCATTATTTGCTTGACCGATTTGGTAGTCAACGCCTTTATAAGAGACAGTTCCTGAAGGTATACCTGTTGCAACAAAGGCTTTCCCATCAGACCATGTAATCACTTGTTCAGCAGTTGCTTCCAATTTTTTAGTGGGGTTTGAGATTGGGAAAATCACTGGACGTTCAGTGTTGGCGCACATTGCTTCAACAACTTCTTTGGTAAATGCACCGGCATCAGTTGAAGTACCAACCAAGATAGTGGCTTTAACTGTTTTGATAACATTGGCTAAGTCAGTCATATCACCAGCATTTGCAAAATCCGCACGTTTTTTAGCAAACGGTTTTTGCGCTGGAGTCAAGTCTTCCATATCATCAAAGAGCAAACCTTGTTTGTCCATCATGAAGAAATGGTTATAAGCTTCTTCTTCTGAAAGTCCTTCACTTACCATTTCTGCATGAACACGGGCAGCAATCCCTGCACCAGCAGATCCACCGCCGTAGCAGAGATAAACTTGATCCGTCAATTTTTCACCTGTGATATCAAGTGAACCGAAGATACCACCTAAAACAACAATACCAGTTCCTTGGATGTCATCATTGAAAGTTGGGATTTCTTTTTTGTATTTGTTTAAGATATTGGCAGCATTTGAACGGCCGAAATCTTCCCAGTGCAAGTAGAGTTTAGGGAACATTGCTTCAGCAGTTTCCACAAACTGATCAACAAAGTCGTAATATTGGTCACCATAAACACGTGCGTGACGATTTCCCAGATACATTGAATCTTCCAAGAGCTCTTTACGGTTAGTACCTGCATCAATAACGATAGGAAGAACTGATGCTGGATCGATACCAGCTGCTGCAGTATAAACCATTAATTTACCTACAGAGATATCAACGCCTTGTGTGCCCCAATCGCCAATACCAAGAATCCCTTCAGCATCTGTCACAACAATCAGTCGGATATTACGATCGCCCGCTGCATTTTTCAAGGTCTCTTGAATATTTTCTGGATGGTTGATATCAAGGTATGCAGCATATTGTGGATCTACAAAAAGACGACTGTAGTTTTCGATAGTTTCAGCAATAACTGGATCATATACGATAGGGTTAAACTCTACGATATGTTGGTTAAACAAATAGTAGAACAAAGTACGGTTTGTATTGAAGATTTCCATCAGGAAATGACGTTTTTCCAAATCAGATGGTTTTTCCAAGTAATGTTGGTAAGTTTGTTCTGCTTGTTCTTCAAGTGTTTGAACATAAGGTGGCAAAAGACCGATTAAGCCAAGTTCCTTACGTTCTTCCATAGTAAATGCTGTTCCTTTATTTAAAAAAGGATTGTTTAAAATTTCATGTGCACGCATTCGTACGTCCTCCAAATTTATTATTCCTATAAGAAATTCTTACAAGATGTATTTTAATACTTATAAAAAATTATAGTCAAACCTTTGGGTTATGATAAATATTATTTATAACAAATCGGAAAACTTGTGATAGAATATAAGGGTCAAAGGAGCGTCTAAACTAATGAACTTGCATGATTTCGAGTACTTTAATGCCTTAGGAGACTTGTTGTCTTTTACTGCTGTTTCTAATCATTTTGGGGTAAGTCAGCCGACAATTACCTATGCTGTAAAGAGATTGGAACAATATTATAACTGTAACTTAATATACAAAGATCCTTCTCACAGGACAGTTGTCCTGACAGATGAAGGAAAAATATTGAAGATTCATATCGAAAGTATTTTAGAAGAGTTGGCACTGACGCAAAGAGCCATCGAGCATTCTAAAAATCATCAAAATCATATTGGTTTTCCTCCTATCATTCGAGCAAAAATCCTGGCTCAACTCTTAAACGATAAGGATGCGATTAGCTTTTTATCGAAATTTGATTTAGTATCGGGTGGCTCGGAGGAACTTCTGGCCAAACTTATCTCCGGCACAATTGATTTTAGCCTTATAGGCAGCATTGCTCCCCTGATGCACCCCAACCTTTTTGTGAAGCTACTTTATCAACGCGAATTTTATATCTTTGTCTCTAAAGATAACCCACTTGCCTCACGTCAAGAAATTTCATTTAAAGAAGCTTTGGATTATCCATTTATCCTGCTTGATGAAAGCTTTGTGCATATGGAAGCTTTCCAAAATTTAAATGAAAAATACAAGAAAAAAGCAAAAGTACTCTTTAATTTTTCTGATATCCATACTATTGGCCAACTGGTCAACTCAAATGTTGGCATAACCTTGATGACCGATTTTCTTCCTTTTGCCGATATGGATAGTCTTATAAAGATACCACTAATACCTGAAGATAAGCAAATTTTTCATGTTCAATATGCTTATTTAAGAAGTACACTGCTCAATTCAGACTTGAAAGAATTAATTCGCTTACTCGATGAACTAAATGAAAAAATAAATTGAAGTGAAAAGATAATTTTTCTCTTTTTTCTTTGTTAATTTTTCTCCATTTTTTTCACAAACTTTCTTCAACCGCATAATTCCGGAAAGAATTGTTTGACAACCCCCCCTTAAAAAAGGTAAAATATTCACAAAGACTATGTAAAGGAGATAACATGGCTGGCTCCCAAGTTAATAAACAACTACCCAAGGCAACTGCAAAACGTTTGCCTCAATATTATCGCTTGTTCAAACTTTTAGTTGATGAACAAGTAACACGCACAAACTCACAACTTATTTCGGAAAAAATTGGTGTGGATGCAGCGACGATTCGTCGCGATTTTTCACTCTTTGGTGAGCTGGGACGTCGAGGCTATGGTTATGAAACACGCGCTTTGCGTGATTTCTTTGGAGAATTACTCGGACAAGATCAAGAAACACATATCGCACTCGTAGGAGTCGGTAACCTTGGACGTGCCCTTATCAATTATGAATTCCAAAACCGTAATAAAATGCGTGTAACCCAAGCTTATGATGTTCCAGAAAACCCTCTCGTTGGTACAACAACTTCTACAGGCGTTCCTATCTACGACATCGCTGACTTCTCTAAAAATATTAAAGATTCTAAAATCAAAACAGCAATTATTTCTGTAAATAAAGAGAATGCTCAAGAAGTCGCAGACATTCTAGTGAAAGCAGGCATTAAAGGTATCCTCAATTTTTCACCTTTGCGCTTACAAGTTCCTGAAGATGTCGTTGTTCAGTCGATTGACTTAACGAAAGAGCTTCAAACTCTCTTATTCTTTATGTCAAATAAGGACATCAAATAAACATATAAAAAAGCATGGTTGAAAACCATGCTTTTTTATTTTTTAATCATTTCGTCTTTTTTAAATATCATAATTCAGATAAAAATTAAGGTATTCAAAACCCGGTCAGCAAGTTCCATGACATTTTCTTTTTTACTGCCTGTACGGAGCAAAATAGCTAAAAGTTCTTGTTCATTCAGCTTTTCTGGTCCAAAAATGATCAATCTTTCTCGGGGCCTCATAGGATATTGTTCTTCTTTAATCTGATACACGACTTTCTCCTTAGTCATTTATACGAAAAAAGAGTGTAAGTATCACTCTTGTTTTAGAAAATAAAAAAAGTGGTTTTTTATAATCCACTTTTTATTTCTTCTTTATTCAACTGTTACAGCTTTGGCAAGATTACGTGGTTTATCAACATCCAATCCACGTTGGACAGTTGCGTAGTAAGCGATGAGCTGTGTCGGTACCACCATTGAAATAGCTGAAAGATATGGATGAACATTATTGATAACAATGTCATCATCTTCACGTGCTACTGCTTCTTCTACAATCGTAATTGCTGAAGCTCCACGTGCCACTGTTTCCATAACGTTTCCACGTGTGTGTGCTGCGACTTCTTCGTTATTTGAAATCAGGGCAATAACAGGCGTACCATTTTCAATCAAGGAAATGGTACCGTGTTTGAGTTCTCCAGCAGCAAAGCCTTCACATTGGATATATGAAATCTCTTTTAATTTCAAGCTGGCTTCCATAGAGACGAAGTAGTCTTGCTTGCGACCAATATAGAAGGCATTTCGTGCTTCTGGTAAAAGCTTAGCTACAACATCTGAAATCACATCTTTTTCTGATAATGTAGATTCGATAGATTGAGCTACGAGTGAAATTTCTTTAACCAAGTCAAAAGCAAGTGACTTAGGATTTTGGTCTGCATCACCTACAGCTTTTGCTAAGAAGGCGAGCGTTGCGATTTGTCCAGTGTAAGCTTTTGTAGAAGCAACCGAAATTTCAGGTCCAGCACCGATTAACATTGTGTATGTTGCTTCACGTGACAATGTAGAGCCAGGAACATTTGTAACCGTTAAACTTGGATGACCAAGTTCATTTACTTTTACCAATACCTGACGGCTGTCTGCTGTTTCCCCAGATTGTGAAAGGAAGATAAACAAAGGGTTTTTACTCAATAATGGCATACCATAGCCCCACTCAGAAGCCACGCCAAGCTCAACTGGTGTATTTGTCAGCTCTTCAAGGATTTGTTTTGAAGCATAACCTGCATGAAGTGATGTCCCCGCCGCGATGATGTAAATACGATCTGCTGCTTGGACTGCTTTAACAATATCCGCATCAACAGTTAATTGACCATCTTGATCCGTATAAGTTGAAACCAATTTACGCATTACAGTTGGTTGTTCATCAATTTCTTTGAGCATGTAGTAAGGATATGTTCCTTTACCAATGTCAGAAAGATCAAGTTCTGCTGTGTAGCTTTGGCGCTCAATCTTATTTCCTTCATAATCCATGACTTCTGCCTTATCTTTAGTTAAGACAACCAGTTCTTTGTCATGAATTTCCATAAATTCAGATGTTTCACGAATCATCGCCATGGCATCAGAACACACCATATTGTAGCCGTCTCCCAAGCCGATAAGTAAAGGAGATTTGTTTTTCGCAACATAGACTACATCAGCAGCTTCAGCATCCATAAGAGCAAACGCATAAGAACCTTCAATAATAGAGAGTGCTTTTTTAAATGCTTCAAGTACAGAAAGTCCTTCTTCTTCTGCAAACTTAGCGATGAGATGTACAGCAACTTCTGTATCTGTTTGCCCCTTAAATGTATCTTTAGCGAGATATTCTTCTCTGATTTCTGAGAAGTTTTCAATTACACCATTATGTACTAAAACGAAACGTCCTGAAGTAGAAGTATGAGGATGCGCGTTATCTTCAGTTGGTTTACCATGGGTCGCCCAACGTGTATGACCAATCCCTGTTGATCCTGTAACGTTATCACCTGTTTTTGCCTCTAAATCTGCAATGCGACCTACAGATTTTACAAGATTCACTTGTCCGGCACCATCATCAGCAACGAAGATTCCTGCTGAATCATAACCACGGTATTCAAGTTTTTCAAGACCTTGCATTAGAATGTCTGTTGCATTACGATTTCCGACAACTCCTACGATACCACACATATTAATTTCTCCATAAGCTAATTGGTATAGTTAGCTTTTTCTTTATTTTTCGTCAATAAGAATATGATAATACAATGTTTTGTATTTGTCAAGAATAATAAATATTTAATTGGTATAGTTGAATATTCAAAAAAAAAGTAAATCTTACGATTTACTTTTTTTGTAGTTTGAAGAGTGCCTTATCGACCTCAGTAAGTACCTTTTCAAGGTCTTCTGCATTATTAACGAAGTCGAGCGTATCTCCGTTAATACGTATTTTAGGCGACACATCATAATTTTCATACCAAGTTGGGTATTCTTCATGGACTTGATGGTAATATGCTTTTAATTCAGGCTGATCGTCAATCTGTTCGAAACTACGACCACGTTGAGCGATTCGGGAAAGCATTGTTTCAAAACTTACGTCAATATAGACAAGTAAATCAGGCCGTTTTTTAGGCATTCCTTCCATCTCTTCAAGCATATTACTGAGTAAGTTCTGATAGATTTCTAATTCTGTTTTAGTGACATTACCATTTTTATAGTTTAGAGTTAAGAAAAGCTCATCTTCAAAAATAGAGCGGTCGAGGACATTATTTTCTTGAGCATAGGCCATTTTAATCGATTCAAAACGCTTGTTTAAAAAATAGATTTGTAACAAAAAAGCATATTTTTTAGGGTCTTGATAATACAAATCAAGCACAGGATTATTATCTACCGCCTCATAAAATACTTCCGTGCCAAGATGCTCACCTAAAGCCTTGGCTAAGCTTGATTTCCCAGCTCCTATTGTTCCTGCTAAAACGATCACAGTTTTCTTCCTCCTGAAGTCCATCATGGACTTTATTTTTTATTCTTATTGCTCTAATTCTAAGATGTATGCTCTAATTTGAGACATGAAATATAAAGATCCTGTCATTAAAAGCACATCCTCTTCTCTTAAGTTTGCTTTTAATGCTGTATACGTACTCTTCCAGTCCTCTGCCAGCATCACATTTTCTTTCTCTAAGTGCGCAAAATCTTCTAATTTTAAAGCTTTGGGATAATCAAAAGTTGTTAAGATAAGCTTAGAGTTATCAACGGTTTGTAGCATTTTAATCATCTCGGTAATATCTTTTGTAATAAGTGCTGAAAAAAGAATCGTTATTTTACGCCCTGAAAATTCATTTTTTAAGTTTTCCAAGAGCCGTTGTATGGCATGTACATTATGAGCCCCATCAAGTATTGTTAGAGGTTCCTGACTGATTTCTTCCATGCGCGCTGGCCAAAAAGTTTTTCTTAAGCCCTCTCTGATTGCTTCTTCTGAAAGTGATAGTCCTACTTCATGCGCATAAATCATGGTAAGTTTAACAGCAAGCGCTGCGTTGTCTATTTGATGAAGACCAAGCAAGGATTTTTCTAAGTTGAGCAAGTGAATTTCATCATCCCTGTAATTAAATCGCTCATTTTCAAGGATATCTACCTGATAATCGATACTATATTGGTAATGCTGTGCTTGATTTTTTTGAGCTGTTTGTGCAATAACAGCTAAGGCTTCATTTGCTATTTTTCCTGTTACCAAGGGTGTATGTGGCTTAATGATTCCCGCCTTTTGGGCAGCTATTTTCTCTATTGTATCCCCTAGGATATCCATATGATCCATGCCGATGGTTGTAATTGCTGTCGCTACAGGTTGAATGACATTTGTACTATCTAAAAGTCCACCTAAACCAACCTCAATCAAAGCAACATCAACTTTTTCATCTGCAAAGTAGCGAAAAGCAAGCGCGGTAATAATTTCAAATTCCGTAATACCAGCAAGTCTTTCGTTCTTATCCATTGCTTCTACCAACGGTTTCAGTTGCTCGACATACATGATAAGTTTTTCATCTGGAATTGGATGACCATTAATCGACATCCGTTCACCAAAAGATGAAATAAATGGGCTGGTAAAGGTAGCTACATTCAAACCTAACTGTTCCAGAATACCTCTGGCAAAAGCAACTGTTGAACCCTTGCCATTTGTCCCAGCAATGTGAAGCATCGACAACTCTTTTTCAGGGTTTCCGAGCAATTCAAGTAAGGCTTCAATCCGAGTCAATCCTGGCCGGATATTAAATTTAAGGCGAGAATGAATCCACTCTAGTGCTGTTTCAATAGTCATATTTAGGATTGCTTCCCTTCTAAAAAATACTTTTTAAATTCCTCTGGTGCCTCAGATTTTGAAAGCAAAAAAACAGGCAACTCTGCCAGTTCAGCTGGCTCATCCTTAAGCTTAAGAAGATAACGAAAGTCGATATGCTGATGCGCTTTTTCATCTTTAACCACATTATAAGGGATATCAATAAGATTCACGTCTATAAGACGTAGTGCAACAGCTGTCAGGCCTGTCTCTTCATGAAACTCACGCTCGGCTGTTACACTTGGTTTTTCTCCCACTTCAACATGACCAGCAGGAAGCAAAAGTTCTTTTTGATAGGGATGTTCGATAAAATACATCTTCTTCCCTTTAAAAACAACCGCAGATGCGGATAATTGCAGATCAGGATTTTGCTTTCCTTTAAGTCCTTTTCTGCTGCTTAAAAAATCAATTGCCTGTTCTTGTTTTTTAGAACTTTCTAAAACTGAAAGTTCACGTATCAAATCATTATACATTAGTATTTTTGGTATATTTTAAAATTCTCAATTAAACGGTGTGTTGCTGCGACATCATGTACACGGAGGACACGTCCGCCATCCATCATCATTTGATTTTCAAGAATTAATGTTGATAACAGACGTTCGTCTACTTCCATATTTAGAAGATTGGACATGAAAGATTTACGAGAGATTGCAATCATCACAGGCAAACCTAGACTGGTCAATAGTTCAGTCGTTTTTACACGCTGTAAAGAGTCGACACCTGTTGCCCCGCCAGAAAACCCGACACCTGGATCTACACAGATTTGTGCATTAGCAATATCAAATTGGTTTAATTCTTTTTGTTTATCTGCAAAGTATGCTGGAAGCTCTTGATAAACGTTATCTGCGTAATTCATCCCCGCTCGACCATTATTCATGGCAACCAAAGCCGGCTGGTATTCTTGCATCAGATGTAGTTTTTCAGATGTATCGAAACCATCAATGTCATTAATAATATCTGCACCTGCATCCAATACACGCCGCATAACATAAGCTTCATCAGTATCTATAGCGATAACTGCTTCTGGAAACGCCTTACGGATACTCTGCAAGGGCTGAGCGAGACGTTGCCATTCTTCTTCTGGAGAAATATCTGCGTATCCTGGACGAGATGACTTTCCACCAAGCTCAATGACTTGTGCTCCCTCTTGTAAATCCTGTTCTACACGCTGCAAGATAAAATCCAAGTTAAGATTTTGTTTTGCACCATCGTAAAATGAATCTGGTGTAACATTGACAATAGAATAAACAATCGGATCCAAAGTCAAATCAAAAGAAAAATTCTGACCTGACCAAATAATCTGATGACGTTTAAAAATACGCTCCAAATCCAATTTTTCCTGAGAAGTCGGCCAAGCCTTAATCAAATCTTCCAATTCATAAATCGTTAAAAAAGCCAGTACATCATGGTTATCTACGATAATTTTTGATCTTACACGGTACAAAAGATTGTCTAGTTTAGCTTGTTCTTGACTGCTCATTTCAGTAAAACAGATAGAGATTTGTTTCAGAGAAAAAACCTCTGTATTTTTTTCAATGATTTTCATTTTAGTTCAAGCTTTCTAAAAATTCAAGACGTGTTTCTCTACTTTCTTCAAATTCTCCCATGAAGAAAGAGGTTTTTGTTTGAGAATTTCCTTTTTTAACACCGCGCATTTCCACACACATATGACGCGCTTCAACAACTACTGCCACACCTTTCGGTTCTAAAATATCATTTAAAATTTCTGCAATGTCTCGTGTAATATTTTCTTGCACTGAAAGTTTATGCGAAACATAGTTGACTAAGCGTGGAATCTTGCTTAAGCCAATAATATTACCATCTTTAGGGATATAGGCTACATTTGCCTTGCCAAAGAAAGGCAACATATGATGTTCACACATTGAGTAAAATGGGATATCCTTGATTAAGATTGTTTGATCCTGTGCTGTTTTTTCAATCTTAAAGAGTTTATATTCCTCAAATTGCGTTAATTTTTGTGAAGAGAGTATTTCCTCATACATCTTTGCCACACGTGCTGGTGTTTCTAAGAGGCCTTCTCGCTCAGGATTTTCACCCACAGCTGAGAGAATTTCTCGTACAGCATGCTCAATACGCTTTCTCGCAGGTTTTTGCGCAGGAATCTCCACTACTTCTTGCTCTGTGTCTTTAAGCTTTTCAATCGCTTGCTTAACTTGCTGCTCATATGGGAAATCCTGCTCTAAAACTTCCAAAAGCGGCACGAGAACAAAAAGACGATTAAAGACTTCTTTATGTGGAACAATCAAATCATTCTCAAAAATCTGTTCGTTTCCGTAAAATAAAATATCAATGTCTATTGTACGTGGGCCCCAATGAATCTTGCGTACACGGTTTAATTGAGCTTCAATTTCATGAATAAACTCGAGCAAGTTAGTCGGTTCAAGTGTCGTTGAAATCTTCAAAGCCATATTGACAAAATCATCTTGTTCCACTCCACCAACAGGTGAAGTTTGATAAAACTTTGATTTTTTATCTATCAAAATTGCCGGATTTTGCCCCAATAAACTTACAGCGTCTTGCAAGTAAGCTTGCTTGTCTCCAATATTACTCCCTAAACTCAAATAAACCGTATGCATCACTTTCTTGCTCCCCCCTTAGAAAGCCATAAATATTCTTTAAAAGTTAAATATTTTAACCAACCATTTCAATTTCGACATTGTCAAAGATTCCTGCAATAGGAACCGCTAGTTTTCGGATATGTACCTCTACTGATTTTACTTTACTGTTTTCTTTAATGGCTTGAATAATATCAAAAGCCAGCTTTTCAATCAAATCCGCTCGTGAAACTTCAATTATTTCTGAGATTTTTTCATAAAAAGTAACATAGCTCAAGGTTTCATCAAGCTCATCTAAACCAGAATAGGAAAAATTCGTGGTAACAATCAAGTCAATTTCTAAATTTTGCCCTAGAATCTTTTCCTCAGGTAGAACTCCGATATGCGAAAAGAACTTCATATTGTTAATCTTAATCTTATACATATTGTTCAATGGCTTCCCATGCCTCATTAATTCCTGTTTTATCAAAGCTTGAAAAAATAACAAAATCATCTGTACTGTCAAACTGCAATGCTTTTTTGATCACGGAGACGTGTTTGTTCCATTTACCACGTGGGATTTTGTCAGCCTTAGTTGCAACTAAAATTACAGGAATATCATAGAACTTCAAAAAAGTGTACATCAATTTATCGTCTTCAGATGGTTCATGGCGTAAATCAACGAGAGCGACAACCGCTTTAAGATTTGGCGCTGTGGTGAGATATTCTTCAATCATCTTACCGAACTTTTCGCGCTCTTTTTTCGAAACACGTGCATAGCCGTATCCTGGAACGTCAACTAAATGAACCGTATCATCGACATTGTAAAAATTAAGAAGTTGTGTTTTACCTGGCGAACTTGAAGTTCGCGCAAAGTTCTTACGGTTTAATAAGGTATTGATAAAACTTGATTTTCCAACGTTCGAACGGCCAGCAAGAGCAATTTCTGGCATATCTGTATCTGGATACTGCTTGGCAGAGGCAGCTGAAATGGTCAGTTGTAAATTATTAGGGTTTATTTTCATTTTTTCTCTCTTTCCTTGTTTGTCATCTTATCCTTAGATAATTGCGCAAGGTTTATTTAAAGTCTTTTTGAGAGAAGGGTCATAAATCGTTCCCTTCCCTCCGTATAATCACTCTAATCTGCTAAAGCAAATCAATGATAATAACAAGAAAACCATGACCACTCATGATTTTCTGTTTTTTATTCTTGAATATAAATGATTTCTGCCTCTGCTTTATCACGTACAGCTGCTTCCGTAATAATCACTTTTTCAATATTATCATGACTTGGTATTTCAAACATGATATCCATCATCACTTCTTCAATAATTGAACGTAAACCACGTGCACCTGTTTTACGCTCGATAGCTTTTTCAGCAATGGCATGCAAAGCTGCATCTTCAAACTCCAGTTCTACGTTGTCATAGCTTAATAACTGTTTGTATTGCTTGATAAGGGCATTTTTAGGCTCTGTCAAGATACTGATAAGATCGGTTTCTGTCAAACGTTCAAGCGCAGCCACAACAGGTAAACGTCCAATAAACTCAGGAATCAATCCGAAAGTTTGGATATCTTCAGCAATGATTTCCTGCATGTAAGATTCATTGTCAGCTAAGGCTTTATTGTTGGTTCCAAAACCGATGATCTTCTCACCCAAGCGTTGTTTGACAATTTCTTCAATACCGTCAAAGGCACCACCCACAATGAAAAGAATATTTTTTGTATCAATTTGAATCATCTCTTGGTTAGGATGTTTACGTCCACCTTGCGGCGGCACACTCGCAACTGTTCCTTCGATAATTTTTAAGAGGGCTTGTTGTACACCTTCACCAGAAACATCACGGGTAATAGAAACGTTTTCTGATTTTTTAGCAATTTTATCAATCTCGTCAATATAGATGATACCACGTTCAGCACGTTCAATATTGAAATCACTAGCTTGAAGCAATTTTAGTAAGATATTTTCGACATCTTCACCCACATAACCAGCTTCCGTCAAGCTCGTGGCATCAGCAATAGCAAAAGGAACATTAAGCGATTTAGCTAAAGTTTGTGCCAAAAATGTTTTCCCTGAACCTGTTGGACCAATCAATAAAATATTAGATTTTTGGAGTTCAACTTCTTCATCATCATTGCCCGTAAAATTAATACGCTTGTAGTGATTATAAACAGCAACAGCAAGCGCACGTTTTGCTCGCTCTTGTCCAATAACGTAACCATTTAGATGATCTAACATCTCTCTTGGTGTCATAACGGGAGTGGCTTCAAATTCTTGAGCCATTTCCTCACGCATCTCTTCTTCAATCAGATGACTCGACAGTTCAACACATTCGTCACAAATATAAACACCGACACCGGCGATAAGTTTCTTTACTTCTGGTTGGCTCTTGCCACAGAATGAACAATATATATTTTCGTTTTCTTTTGTATCGTTAGACATTTGTTTCTCTTTTTCTAGATTTTAAACATTTTTAGGAAAATAAAGTTCCAAAAAAAGCATGAATGGAATTGACAATATTCGTAAAGGCATTAAGAAGAAAAATAGTTCCTAAGCCCCAGCGCTTCTTGCGAAAGCATTGTAGTGCAAGTATTACACAAATTGCACATAAAACAGCTGTAAATAAGCCAAAAATAGATTTTGTCACGGCTTTTGTTTCTCCTTCCGCTCATATTTTTCTACGGTAAAGTCATAAGGATTTTGTCCATCTTTTTTATGATAATCCGCTGAAACTCTCACATACTTCGAAAAATCAAACGTATCAGGGAAAAATGTATCCCCTGCAAACTCTCCATGAACAACCGTCTTATAAAGTGCTGACAACTCCTTTTCGAAAAGAAGGAACATCTCTGATCCGCCAATGATATATAAATCACGCTCTTGATTATTATACCATTCTACAACTTCGGATACACTATGCATGATTAGAACACGTTCATTATCTTCCTTGGGATAAGTTTCATCCCGTGTAAGAACGATGGTGATACGTCCAGGGAGAACACGTTTATTCATACCTTCAAAGGTTTTACGCCCCATCAAAATTACTTGATGGTAAGTTGTCTTTTTAAAATGTTCCAGTTCAGCAGGTAAGCGCCAAGGTAAATGACCATCAATGCCAATCACCTTCTTTTCGTCTTCTGCCCAAATTGCGTAAATCATTTTATTTCACCTACGTTGCTTTTCTTTGTTTACTTTGAAAAGACAATCATCCTTTTAAAACAAAGATGTTCCTTTCTTTTGGGATTATAAGGTCAACTATTTGATACATAAATAGATTATAAAATGGAAAATAATTCACTTATGACCTTATTTATTAACCGCTTCAACAGTTAATCTCTCGTTGTTCTCTCAAAAGCAGTTTGGGTGCCTTGAGGGATAGAATTACCTTTCCTATTATATCAAAAAACACCTTTTTTTACTTTAATTTTTCTTATTCAGAAAAAAATGTAAAAATTTTGCATTATTTCCTTTACTTTTTCTTAAAGATGTGTTAAGATATTCCTATCAATTAATTTGTTTCAATCAACCCTGTTATGATTAAAGCAAATTAGTCCCCCAACTAGGCTGCTCGCTGAGACCATACTCCGAGCTACCTAGTTTTTATTTTTGTAAAAATGTAAAACCCTTACAAAAACGGAATGGAGAAAATTATGAATCATATTGCACTTTTCGAACCACGTATCCATTTTAACACTGGAAATATTGCGCGGACTTGCGCAGCTACAAATACTACTTTACATTTAATTGAACCTTTCGGCTTTGAAATTACCGATAAAAATCTTAAAAGAGCAGGTTTGGACTATTGGGATCAGGTCAACATTGTTTATCACAAAAATCTGGATGATTTTATCAATCACGTAGATGGCAAACTTTTCTTAGTCAGTAAATTTGCGGATCAGGTTTATTCCGATGTTGATTATACTGAAACTACAGAGGATTATTACTTCCTTTTTGGTCGAGAAGACACTGGTTTACCAGAAGATTTTATGCGAGAAAATGCTGAAAAGTGTATTCGCATCCCCATGAATGACGAACATGTACGCAGTCTTAACCTTTCTAATACTGCCTGTATGATTGTCTACGAAGCACTTCGTCAACAGAACTTTTCTGGCTTAGAATTAACACACACCTATGAAAAAGATAAATTAAAATAAAAGTAAGAACGTAAAAAGTCACACGATAAAGATCGCGTGACTTTTTTAATTCATTTGTGTTTCTGCTTCTTGAGCGTTTACAATTGTTGTAGTTTTGCTTTTCGTATTTAAAAGCAAGTTAAGTAAAATAGCCGAAACAGTACTTACAACAATTCCATTAGAAAGGAAGATTTGCGCCCAGCTTGGTAGACTAACAAAAAGGTTGCTTGAATTAAATCCAACACCCATCCCAACTGAAACAGCTACGATAAGTAAGTTTTGATTGTCTTTATAATCTACTGTTCCCAGCATGTTCACACCTTGCATTGCCACCATCCCAAACATGATGATCATTGCTCCACCAAGTACGGGAACAGGAATAAGCTGAGCAATTGCCGCAAATTTAGGAATCAAACCCAAAACAATCAAGAAGCCTGCTGTGAAATAAATAGGCTTGCGTGATTTAATACCTGACAACTGTACTAAACCAACGTTTTGTGAGAAACCTGTATAAGGGAAAGTATTGAAAATCCCTCCAAGCAATACAGCGAGTCCTTCTGAACGATAGCCATTACGCAAACGTTTTTCAGATAATTCCTCACCAGTCAAATCAGACAAGGCCAAGTAAACTCCTGTCGATTCAACCATTGAAACAATTGCGATAATAATCATCATTAAGCAGTCTACCAGATAAAAACGCGGCATTGCCATACGGAAAGGAATCGGTAAGTGAGCCCATGGTGCTTGGTTAATAGCTGAAAAATCGACCATATGTAAGCTAGCTGCTAGGATTGTTCCAGCAACTAAGCCAATCAAGATAGCAATGGAACGAATGAAGCCTGTGGCAAAAATATTCACTAAAATGATGACTAAAATAGTAAAGCCAGCAAGCAAGAGACTGTTAGCTGTAGGTGTTGCTTCGTTATTTCCCATATTTCCTACGGCAACAGGAATCAATGTTAAACCAATAGTTGTAATGACTGAACCAGTCACTAGCGGAGGGAAGAACTTGCGAATTTTAGAGAAGACACCTGCAAAAGCGATAACGAAGATACCTGAGGCAATCAAAGCACCAAACATCGCACCATCGCCGTGCTTTTGCCCAATAATAATAAGTGGCGCGACAGATTGAAAAGCAACACCTAAAACCACTGGAAGACCAATACCAAAGTTTTTAGTCATCTTTAATTGCAGCAGAGTCGCCAAACCGCACATAAAAATATCGGCTGAAATTAAGTAGGTTAATTGCAAAGCACTGTAATTTAAAGCTGATGCAATCATGATGGGCACTAAGATCGACCCTGAATACATGGCAAGTAAATGCTGCAAACCTAAAACTGCAGCTTGACCGTTGGCTTGTCTTTTTGTATTAAACATTTCTTCCCTTCTCCTTCTTAATCCCAAGCAGCATCGTCTGCTGGTGCAAAGACAACTTGACCTGAATCAAACTTCTCGATACGGGCTAGAGAGGTCACAGTGAGACCCTTATCCATCAGTAATTCACGGCCTGTTTGGAAGCTCTTTTCAATGACGATACCAATACCAGCAACTTGTGCACCAGCTTGTTTAATCAGTTCTTCGAGTCCAAGCGCAGCTTGGCCATTTGCTAAAAAGTCATCGACCAGCAAAACAGTGTCTTCAGAAGAGATAAATTTACGAGAAATTGAGACTGTTGAAGTAATTTGCTTTGTAAAAGAAAAAACTTCTGTTGTCAATAATTCTTCGTTCATTGTGATATTCTTAGATTTTTTAGCAAAAACCATTGGTACATCGAGTGCTTCTGCTGCATAAAGTGCTGGTGCAATACCGCTTGCTTCAATCGTTACAACTTTAGTAATATTTTTATCTTTGTAAACTTCAGCAAAACGTGCACCAATGGCTTTCATCAACTCATAATCGACTTGATGAGTAAGAAAGCTGTCGACTTTTAATACTTGGTCTCCCAAAACTTGTCCATCAGTTGCGATACGATTTTCCAATAACTTCATAACTTCTCCTATAACATTTACTACTCAAGAAAGACTTTGGTACTAATATGCACAAAAACTCTACCCGATAAGGTAGAGTATTTCTAGACGACAAAAAGAAGATATTATTTACGACCTTTAAACTTAAACAATGAAAGTTTCTATTTAAAGATACAACTGTACAAATAGAATCCTCTTATTGTCCTGCCTTTACGGTGCAGGGTAGAAACACTTAGCCATATCCTAAGCATAAATAAGATTTTTAATATTGATACAGTATATCGCATTTTATTATTTTTAGCAAGAAAATATCGAAATAAATAAATTTTTTTCAAATATTCATCAGAATTGTTCGGAAATTACTTATTTTTTGGCTTCATTCACCAATTGTGAAACTTCTTTTTTAGTTAAGCGGCGGTAACGTCCCGGTACCAATCCATCTAAACTCAAAGGTCCATATTGAACACGGCTAAGTTTTTGGACAGGCAAACCAACTGCTGCAAACATTTTCTTAACTTGATGATTTTGTCCTTCGTGGATCGTAAGACTAACAAGTGAGCTGTTTTTCGCTTTATCTTGTTTCATAATTTCATAACGTGCTGGGCTCACTTTTTTCCCGTCAATAGTCATTCCTAAAGTCAGTGGACGCAAATTTTCTTTATTAGCTTGGCCTTCAACTTTAGCGATATAAACTTTTTCAACACCATGTCGTGGGTGTGTCATTAAGTTTGTAAACTCTCCATCATTAGTAAGCAACAAAAGGCCACTTGTATCCCAGTCCAAACGTCCGACAGGATAAATACGCTCTTTTCCTGAGGGAAGTAAGTCCATAACGGTTTGGCGGCCCTTATCATCGCTTGAGCTTGAGATATATCCACGTGGCTTGTTCAGCATATAATAAACAGGCTCTTCGTTATAAACAGCTACACCGTTGACCTCGACAATATCTCCTGACTCTACCTGATAGCCCAGATTTGTCATTGTAACGTTGTTGACAGAAACTTTTCCTGATAGGATAAGCTCTTCTGCCTTACGTCGACTGGCTACACCTGCATGCGCCAAAAATTTATTGATTCTCATTTATTTCCTCATTTTCGTTAAATAATACTTGTTTTTCGCCAATAAATTGGCTTTCATCTATTTCAGGTAACTCTGACAAGTCATTGATCCCAATATAATCTAAAAAGAATTCTGTCGTTCCATAAAGTCCTGGACGGCCAACAACTTCGAGTGTTCCAGTCTTTTCTACCAAATCATAAGCACGTAGCGTTGACAACGTACCACTGGAATTGACACCACGCAATTGATCAATTTCCAAGCGCGTAATCGGCTGTTTGTAAGCAACGATTGAAAGTACTTCTAAGGCAGAACGTGAGAGACTCTGATTTAGCGGCGTCTTCGCATAATTTTTGAGAAGTTCTGCAAAACTTTCTTTTGTTGCTAATTTATATTTTCCAGCAGTTTCAATAATTGTAAGGGCAGATTCTTCATCTGTTTGATATTTTTCGATAAGTCGCTCAATTTGTTGCTCACAAGCAAACTTACTCATGCCAGAGAGTTCCGATAATTGATTTAACTCCAGACCTTCTTCTCCCGCAACAAAGAGTAACAACTCCACACTAGCTGTCTTATTCAGATTGTTCATCTTTCGTCTGTCCTCTTTCTAATAGAATTTCACCAAAAACTTCTTCTTGCTTAAACGTGACTTGCTGCGTTTTTATGAGCTCTAGCAGAGCCATAAAAGTCGTAAGAAGCTCTTCTTTCGATGTTTTCTTCGAAAACAAAGAACTAAACTTACACGTCTTTTTCTTTAAAAAGTAACGGGATAACTCCACTATCTTATCGGAAATAGAGAATTTTTCTGCCTCTATGGTTGTATTTTCATCAGTGAAGGACTGTTTTTTCAAAGCCAAAACATTGCTAAAGGCCAAAAATAAATCCAGACTGTTATGATCTTGCAAAAGCACCGCATCTTCACTAATAATTTCCGTTTTTGCCTTGGAATAATGCTGGCTACGTACCTCGTGCATCTGCGCAATATCCTGGGATAGTGCTTTATATTTTCTATACTCATCGATTTGTGCGAGTAAATCTTGTTCCAACTGTTCAGTATCTTCGATGAATTCTTCTGCAACTGTAGGCAAGAGCCGGCGAGACTTTATCAGCATCAGCTGACTCGCCATAACCATATATTCACTGGCAATTTCTAACTCCAATGTTTTCATGGCCTTCAAAAAATTCAAATACTGCTCAATGATGGGAACCAAAGGTACCTCAAAAATATCAACCTTATATTGCCCAACCAAGTGCAACAGTAAATCTAAAGGGCCCTCAAAATCATTGATTTTTATCTTTATTTCTTCAGTCATTTATAGTATTTCTCTAAAGTAGTTGTTGTAGATAGCCCTAGAGCTTCTGCTAATTCGTAGACAGTTTTACCCAGTCGCACTTGTTGTAAGATGTATTGTTCACGTAATTCTTTTGCTGTTAAATCTGTATATTTTTTTAACTCTAAATATAGAAATTGACGTGATTTGGTAAACAATTCATCGGCATTATTTATTCTTTGTGTATAGAGTGCAAACTTATCACGTATCGGTAAGACACGTTTCAAACCGGCCTTCTCAACAGTAAGTATTCGGAATTTCCAGTTGAAATTTTCCCAACGTAAATGTTGTATTTCTGAAAAAGTTAAACCAAACTCAAGAATCAAAAATGCTAAAAAATGTCCTGGCGATGTCACTGGTTTATAAACAGATGACATATTTTTGATCTCAAACTTTTTCTTTACTGCGTTCTTCGGTGCACTCACCTGCTGAATTTTGTGGTATTCTTTCAGTAAATTTTTCTCATAAAGATAGAGTAGGAACTGATTTGCACTTGATATCTTACGACGTTGTGCTGCCACCGCTAATTTTTTCAAAGATTGCCGGTAAAGCAAGAGCGACTCACGAGAAATTGTTTTTTTCTCAAAAAACTCTGTAAAATTTCGTAAATCATAAAGATAATTTGATTTGGTATTTTCTGAGAAGTTTTTACTCTCTAAAAAATTAGGAATTTCGTTCGATAATATCATATTTTTTACTAAATTCATGGGCAAAGGCGTTAATGGCCTTAAGGATTTCTTGCCGTGCAATAATCCCAACAAACTCGGTTCTTTTTACTACTGGCAAGAAAGGCTCTTTAACCAACTTATGTAAGATTTCTTCCAAGGGTGCTGAAGGGGAGACTGTTTCTATCTCGGTGTCCACAATCTCTGATATAGGTGTATTCATCGATTTTTCATAAAAGAAATCTTCACCCATCTCAAATTCGACAATATCTGCCAGCCCTAAAACGCCGACAAACTCTTTATCTTTAGTGAGAACAGGAACTCTCGAATATTTATACTGACTGAGCAATAATTTTGCATGAGAAATATTATGTTCGTCACATAAAATAGCTACGTCATCAGCATCTTTTATAAAAGTTTCGCTTTGTTCTAAGAAATATTTTTCAATAGCTTTATCAATCATTTTCACTCTACCTCTTTTTCTAAAGATCAAAAGTAAATTGTAGACCTGGAATTTCATGGTGCTCTAAATCGTGATAAGAGACCTTATAGCCCTTCTCTAAAATTGTAACGATGGCATACATTTTTATATTGATATTTCCTCTAGGTTGACTTACTGAACCCGGATTTATATACAAGGTATTTCCTATCATCTGTGCGACAGGCTGATGGATATGACCAAAAAGTGCAATGTCCGCTTCTTTTTCTTCTGCAAAGTAAGAATAACGATCAAGACCTAAGCCAACGTAAAACTGGTGGCCATGTGCGATGAGAACTTTCTTTCCCTCAACATCCACCATTTTTATATCAGAATAGCCATCATCATAATCACAATTTCCTGCGACTACGTTAATCCCTTGCCATATATCATCATTACTAGGCAACTCAGAATCACCACAATGGAACAAAGCTGATGCTGTGCCTTCATATTTGTCTTTGATTCTTTTAATTACGTCACGATCAGTGTGTGAATCACTCATTACAATAAACATCGAAGACTCCTTTTAGCTAACACTTACATCGTATTTTATTTTTTAATGCGCTCCAGCCATCCTGGAAGATCTGTCATTAATTTTTGTAAAGCTTGACCACGATGCGAAGCTGTATTTTTTTCTTCAGCACTAAGCTGAGCAGCAGTTCGGTCTGATGTTCCTACTAAAAAGATAGGATCATAACCGAAACCATTTTCTCCTTGCGGCGTAAGGCCAATACGACCTTGCCAGTCTGCTTCGACCACTAAACTTTCCTGGCCGGGATAAGCAGCAACTAATGTCGTATGGAAATGCGCCGTCCGACGTTCTGGCGTGATCGCTGTCGAGGCTAGCTCATGGAGAAGTTTTGCAATATTTTCCTCATCTGTTGGATCAGGTCCAGCAAAACGATGGCTCCAGACACCAGGCAAACCTCCTAAAACATCCACACATAAGCCAGAATCATCACCGATGACCACTTCACCAGTAATCTCAGCAATTTGTTCTGCTTTGAGACGTGCATTTTCTTCAAAAGTCATGCCAGTTTCAGCAATATCTGGTAACTCAGGATAGTCTTTAAGATTTTTAATTTTATAACCGAACTCTTTAAATAAACGTTTAAATTCCGCAGTTTTCCCATCATTTCGAGTAGCGATGAGCAATGTTTTTTCTGCAGATAGCTCTGTATGTTGCGCAGTGATTTTTCCTGAGCCCAGCCATCTGTCCGCAATGGATTGAAAATCTTCTGCCCTACCTGTTGTATAAAAACGGTGATGGAGACTTTGGCGCTCTTCGCCATTTATATCAAAATAGTTGAGCAAAACGGTAATATCACGTACAGTTTCAGAACCACTGTCAATAAGCTGAACATCTGGTCCCATTTCTTTTTGAATGAGTTTGCGCAAAAGAGGATAATGTGTACATCCTAAAATCAAAGTATCCACTTTGCCAACCATTGTTTTTAGAGCTTCAGCTACTATTTCTTTAGCCTCTTCCGAATCTGCACCGTTCGATTCAACCAATGGTACAAACTCTGGGCAAGCTAAACTCCTCACATCAACGCTTGATGATTTGAGTTGAATAACTTTACGGTATTGATCAGAATTGACTGTTGCTTGTGTCGCAATTACGCCGACTTTCTTGTTGATTGTTTTTTGAATCGCACTTGAAGCTCCTGGTAAAATTACGCCTATAACCGGTATATCAAGAGCAGCTCTTACTTCTTCTATTGCAACTGCTGTTGCTGTGTTGCAGGCAAAAACAATCATCTTTACGTTTTTAGAAAGCAAAAAATTGACCATATCCCAAGTGAAAGCAGTAATCTGCTCATTTGAGCGTGGCCCGTAAGGCGCACGTTGCGTATCACCGATATAGACAATTTCTTCGTTTGGTAACTGACGGAGAATCTCGCGAACAACGGTCAAGCCTCCAACTCCTGAATCTAGTAAGCCAATAGGTCTGTTGTCCATAAATACCTCCAAAATTTACTTTTTATCTTATTTTTTCTTAGTGTCTGCTTGTTTAGCTGCACTACGAATTTGACGAAGTACTTGTTGTACTTGTGCTTCAGATGGTTTGCGTCCCATTGAACCCATCATCATACGTACTGCATCTTCATTCAATGGTGGGTTATCCATCAAGAGCTTTTTAGTTTGTTTTTGTGTAAACCAAGCGCCCCCAGCAAAGCCAGCAATGGCAAAGACAATCATAAGTAAAATTGCAACAAATAAATTCATTAATACTCTCCTACAAGAAAGCTATAAAATCGCTTTCGTAATTTTTACTCCTTATTATATCAAATTTAGACACATTTGTCAGCTGCAGATTTTCTCTTTATTTTTTGAGACTTTTATTTATTATTCAACGGTATAGATCCAACCTTCTGGGGCTTCTTTATCGCCAAATTGGATACCCACAAGTTCATCGTATAAACGTTGAGTTACTGGTCCAACTTCTGTTTCTGAATAGAAAACGTGATGTTTATCCTGATCATCAATGGCACCAATCGGTGAAATTACCGCAGCTGTACCACAAGCACCTGCTTCGACAAAATCATCTAATTGATCAACAAAAACATCCCCTTCAATAGCTTTCATTCCTAAACGTTCTTCCGCCAACTGCAACAAAGAATATTTTGTGATAGAAGGTAAAATTGAAGGGCTTAACGGCGTAATAAATTCGTTATTTTTGGTAATCCCAAAGAAGTTTGCTGCACCGACTTCTTCAATCTTAGTGTGCGTCGCTGGATCAAGATAAATCACATCAGAATAGCCGGCTTCATGTGCTTTTTGACCTGGTTCAATCGAAGCGGCGTAATTCCCCCCAACCTTTGCCGCGCCTGTACCATGTGGTGCAGCACGGTCGTAATCTCGTGATACAAGAAAATTAGTCGGCATAAGCCCACCTTTAAAATAAGAACCTACGGGAACCGCAAAAATCGTAAAGATATATTCATCGGCTGGCTTTACTCCAACAAGGCCACCAACACCAATTAATAACGGACGGAGATAAAGTGTAGCACCAGTACCGTAAGGTGGAACAAAGTCTTCGTTTGCCTTGACGACTTGTTTTACAGCATCAATAAACTTCTCTGTTGGTACTTCTGCCATACGCAAGCGACGTGCTGTAGCTTGCAACCGCTCAGCGTTACGATCAGGACGGAAAAGATTAATCTTGCCAGATTTTGTACGGTAAGCTTTCAGCCCTTCAAAGCCTTGCTGACCATAATGAAGCGCTGGCGAGCCTTCAGAAAGATGCAACGTTGCATCTCCTGTGAGTCCCCCTTCATCCCATTTTCCGTCTTTAAAATGTGAAATGTAGCGATAAGGCAACTCTCTGTATTCAAAACCTAAATTTTCCCAATCTAATTCAACTGTCATGCTTTTTCATCCCCCGTTTTTGTTGACATTCTTCTTCCATAAAGCCAAACTTTATGGTATTTGTTATAATTAATTATTATAAGCTATTTTGAATGTGATTTCAACATAAATTCAGAAAATTATAGAAATGGAAATAAAATGAATATTCTTAGAATAAACTTTCAAGAACTCGGACAACTCTTATTGGATAAATTAATTTACGTCTTTTTAATCAGCCTTTTGTTTTTTATTTTATATCGGATTAGCAACCGTATCGTACAAACTCTTTTCAAAAACTACAGCAAACGGTCTTGGGCAGATGCTTCTCGGATAATGACCTTAGCACGCTTAACAAAAAGTGGTTTGACTTATCTGACCGCCTTTCTCTGGATTTACACTATCCTCTCAATTCTTGGTGTTCCTGTAGGAAGCGTGCTTGCAGGTGCCGGTATTCTCGGTGTCGCTCTTGGCTTTGCGGGGCGTGATCTGGTTGCGGACATCATCAATGGTTTCTTCATCATCGTTGAACATCAAATCAACGTAGGAGACTGGATTCGCTTTGAAAACTTAAACATCGAGGGAGAAGTCACAGCTGTAGGTATTCGCTCTATCACATTAATTTCTGATGATGGTGCCACTGTCTTCATCCCTAACCGTAATATCGAATCCTTGAAAAACTTTTCTTACAAAGACCGGACAATGAATCTAGATATCCCTGTCACATCCGAAAACTTAGAAACAATGAAAGAAAAAATAATCCAAGTCAACACTGAATATCCGCAAGTCGTCTATAATGGTATTATTACTCGGGACGAGAGCATCTTCCTCCGCAGCCGCTTAACAGCAGGTTTGGATGAAATAAATGGCTTACGGATGGAAATCATGAATAAATATTATACAAAATAAGCAGATCATCAGGATCTGCTTATTTTTCTACCATTGATTTGATAGGCTCGTAAGATTTGCGATGAATCGCTGTGATACCGCAGTTTTTCAGCCCTTCCAAATGCTTGGCTGTACCATAACCAGCATTATGCTCAAAGTCGTAATGTGGATACTCCTGCGCATACTGTGCCATTATCCTATCACGTGTTACTTTAGCGACGATACTTGCTGCTGCGATACTCGACGACTTAGCATCCCCTTTAATAATACTCACCTGAGGAATGTTAACATCCAGCTCCATCGCATCTATCAAAAGGCACTCTGGCTGTATTTCTAGCTTTTCTACAGCTTGGAGCATTGCAAGCTTAGTCGCCTGATATATGTTCACTCGGTCAATGGTTTCATTATCAACAAGGCCAATACCTATAGCGAGCGCTTTTTCTTGGATTTCCTCAAAAATAGCTTCATGCTTAGATTTAGGGATTTTCTTACTGTCGTTGAGACCTTTAATTTTACAATTTTTTGGCAAAATCACAGCTGCAGTCACAACTGGACCTGCTAATGGACCACGCCCAACCTCATCTATACCTGCAATAAAATCCAAACCTTGCGCATATGCTTGGCGCTCAAAGTTCAGCATCATTTCTAAACGTTCATCTTCAGCTTGTTCGGCTAAGATTTCTTTTTTACGACGTTTAATAGCTGCTTGGACACCTGTACGAGTATCTTCAAGAAAAACGTCTACTTCTTTTAGTGTATTTAAAGCCTTCAGTTGCTCTTTTATTTCTTTAATCGTTGACATTGTCACTCACTTTATCCAAGCAATATTCACCCATTCTACCATCACGCACATCTTTAACAAACATTTGATAAAAACGGTCGTAATCGTCACGGAAGCCAAAACGTTTGGTCAATTCCATGATGAGGTCTGGTATTTCTAACTCTAAGTCTGCCTCTTTCATACGCAAACGCTTCATGGTTGCTTCTTGATAGTTTTCAAGAAAATATTGCAAACCGAAAATCGTCACATCATCCATCGGTAAAAGTTGATCCTTGATCGCACCTGTTAATGCTAATTTCAATCCAACTTGATCATCTTCAAATTTTGGCCAAAGTATCCCTGGGGTATCAAGAATTTCCAACTCTTTATTAGTCCGCAACCATTGTTGCCCCTTAGTTACACCGGGTTTATTTCCTGTAACGGCTACTTTTTTCCCTGCAAGACGGTTCATCAATGTTGATTTCCCCGCATTAGGAATACCGACAATCATCGTACGTAAAGAACTATTCTGGATACCACGCTCTGCATTACGCGCAAGCTTATCCGCCATCAAAGTTTTTGCAGCCACCGTCAAGCGTTTCGCAGTATGTGCTTCTTTCGAATTGATAGCTAGAGCGATGATACCTTGTTTTTCAAAAAAGTCGACCCAAGATTTCACGGCATTTCTATCCGCCAAGTCTGCCTTATTTAAAGCGATAAGACGTGGCTTGTCCCCGATGATTTTATCCAACATTGGGTTACGTGAACTGATCGGTAAACGTGCATCTACTAACTCGATTACAAAATCAACATATTTTAAATTTTCTTGAACTTGACGACGGGCCTTGGACATGTGTCCCGGGAACCACTGAATTGCTACACCCATTTTTAAACCTTGCTGTAACTGGGGTTACAGCCTTTCATTTTATTTTTTAGTGATGAAAATAAGTACAAACTACATCTAGAGATGTCCTTATCTCTATTTTACTTGAATCTGCTCTCTATGTTTTTTATTAGATAAAAAAGCCTTGTAGAGCATATCATACTAGGCTATTCTATCATTTTTTGAGATTCTGCGCTAATATGTAGCCGTTTGAATTTGTGGTCTATTTTATTGTTTTGGAATTCTTTCTCATAAAAACATGAATTTATGCCTTTTTATGACCCAAACTTTATCTATCCATTGTAATAGTGATAACTAAAAAATTCTTTTTCTTGTCCTTAAACTCTGCTTTTATTTGTTCATATATTTTTTCATGGGTCGATTTTTTCAAAATAAATGTACCATATTTACGAGCACTCAACACGATATAATATTCTAACAGAGTCGCATGATAAACCTTCTATCGTATTCAATAAAAAAATGAGTATCTTCCTCTTTCAATTTATTTAACTCGATAGGAAAATCTGTCATCTATTTTTCCCACGTATAATCACAATTAAGCCAAGAAGAAATCCGAGTAAATGTCTAAAGTATTCTCTGGGAAATTGGCTCTGATTCCCGCTGAAATAAAGGTAGGATTCCCCGAAAACACCAATGCCTAAAAAGATAAAAGCAGCAATCAAAATAGCAAACCAAACTTTACCGACTCGTAATCTTGATACTGCTTGACTTTATATAAGAAACAATTGCTCTTTTTCTATATCAAAAAAGCTGAAACAATATAAACATTGCTTCAACTTTTTAGTCAGATTTATTTTCTCCCACGCATCACATACCCACACACAAAGCCAATCAAGCCTACAGCGATAATGCCATAGAACATAGGAATATCAATGTTAAAGAAAAGCATGTTAACACGAACAGGTGAGAAATTAAGAACCGCAAAAATTACGATGAGCAAAAGAATCAAGAGAACTAAGATTCTTTTTGGTGTAAAAAAACTTTTTACTTTTTCCATGTGTATACTTCCTTCCAGGGATTACTATATTGTTATTTTAGCATATTATAGTTACACATCTCAAAAGTTCTCCTTACCAAATTTTCACTTTAAAGATTTCTTTGATACCTGATAGGATAAATGTTGGTAAGGCCGGTACAAAGAGTACAAGAAGATAAACAGGTAAGCTCAATGGTGCAGTTCCCATGACAACATTAAAGAATGGAATTATCGTCACTAAAAATGAGGAGATACCTGCAAAGACAACAGCAAGGACTAAACGTGGGTTGCCGAATGGATTTCTTCTGAAAAGAGTTTGTGAACTTCTTGCATCAAAAACATGCCACAACTGACCATAAACAAGTGTTAAGAAGGCCACCGTTTGTGCTTCGTTACTTGACATGCCTTGTTTTGCTGCCCAAACAAAGGCTACAAAGACCATCAAGCCCATAATTGTACCTCGGATCAAGACTCTTGACCATGTGTAATTGGCTAGGACAGATTCTTTAGGGTCACGTGGTTTTTCGTTCATAATGTCTGACTCAGCGACATCATATCCCAGAGCGAAAGATGGAACTGCATCACTGACCATATTGACCCAAAGTACCATTAAGGCTGTTAAAGTTGGTGTAGTATAGTCAACATTCCCGATACTTACAGTAAAGAAAAGTAAGCCTAATATCAAGGAAAGTACTTCTGCGACGTTGGTCGTTAATTCATGACGGATAAAGTTCTTAATATTGGCATAGATAGTTCTACCATTTTCGACTGTTTTTTCAATCGTTGTAAACTTATCATCAAGCAATATCAAGTCAGCAGAATCCTTGGTTACTTCAGTTCCTGCGATTCCCATGGCAATTCCAATATCGGCTGCTCTCAGAGCTGGCGCATCATTAACACCATCTCCTGTCATGCCCACAACTTCCCCATGCTTTTGAAGTTGCTTGACAATCCTTTGCTTGTGCTCAGGGGAAACACGCGCATAGACATTCGTTGTTTTAACGACAGCATAGAGCTCTTCATCTGTCATTTCTTCAATTTCGATACCTTTGATGACTTTAGCTTCTTTGGATTTTACAATGCCAAGATTATATGCGATAGCACGAGCTGTATTTTCGTGGTCGCCTGTAATCATAACGACTTCGACGCTGGCATCTTGCAATGTTTTAACAGAGGCTTTGACTTCTTCACGGGCAGGGTCGATAATCCCTGCAACCCCCGTCAAGATAATATCTTTTTCTAAATCTTCTAACTGACCTTGTTCTGCTTCTTCCTTACTGAGGATACGGTAACCTACCGCCAAAGTACGCAAGGCTTCATTGGCATAGTCATTTACAGTCGTGATAAATTTTTGCTTTTCACTTTCTTCAGTATTTAATTCACCATCAATCAAAAGGGCACGGCTTTTCTCAACCAAAACATCTGGCGCTCCTTTGATATAGAGAAGATAGTTATCACCTTTTTTAACAATGACACTCATTGTTTTACGATCACTGGTGAAAGGCAGTGTCCGGATGAGCTCATGTGATTCTAAAAGTTGAGTTTTTGTACGGCCAGCTTTTTGCCCTAAAACAGTCAAGGCAATTTCAGTTGGATTACCAAAGGGCACGAATTTCCCTTCGACTTCTTTGAGAGCAGACTCGTTACACAAAAGGGCACCTGCAATAAAGGCCGAATATGATGGCTCTTGCTCTGCATCAGAAAGGCTACGAATTTCACCTTCTGGAGTATAGCCCAGACCAGAAACTTCATAGTATTGACCGTTTGTATAGAAATGTGTAACAGTCATTTCATTTTTGGTAAGTGTTCCTGTTTTATCTGAACAGATGTAGGAAGTACTTCCCAGTGTTTCTACACTGTTTAGTGACTTGATAAGCCCCTTGTTCTTCGCCATTTTCGCAGCGCCAATCGTTAAGACAATCGAAAGCACAGCAGGTAGAGCATCCGGTATAGAGGCTACAGCTAAGGCGATTGAGGTTGATAAAACAGATGTAATTGATGCTATGCTTAATTCGCCAGCTTGGATGATACCCACTACGAGAGTAAAGGCAACGATACCAGCTGAAACTTGCATCAAGGTTTTGGTTAACTTATGAACCGTATTTTGCAGTGGCGACGTCCTGTTTTCAACTGCTTGAATCAGCTTGGCAATTTTACCAAGTTCAGTATGTTCCCCAACAGCCACAACGATCCCTAAACCTTGCCCACCAGAAACGCTTGAACCGGAGAAGCCCATATTATGACGATCTCCTAGCTCTGTCGTCTCGAGAATAGCATCTGTGTGCTTGCTAATCGCATCTGCTTCGCCAGTCAAATGCGACTCGATAACTTGGAGCTCATTGGTTTCAATCCAACGGACATCAGCTTCAACAAAGTCGCCAATCGAGGCTTTTACGATATCCCCTGTGACAAGCTCTGTTGAGAGTATTTTTTCAAACTGACCATTTCGTAATACAGTAACATAACGATTATTCATCTCTTTTAATGCGTTCAAACTCTTACGTGCACTAATTTCTTGATAAAAGCCTAAAAAGGCATTTATGATAATTAAGATTAAGATAGCAATCGCTTCATATAGAGCCTCCATCCCATGCTTACTATCACTTTGAAATTGAAAAGCGTAGTAAGAACTAGCAAAAGATAGGACTACTGCACCAAGCAAAACGATAACGATAGGTTCTTTGAAACTTTTGAGGAACGTAGCTAAATACGATTCTTCCTCTTCATCTGGAAGTTTATTTTCTCCATGAAGCTCTCTTTGCTTCAATATTTGTTCATGATTTAAGCCAGTCTTAGTATCAACTAAAAACTCCTCAATAACTTCTTCTTTTGCTTTTTTATAAAATTCCAAAAGCTTCCTCCTTATATTTTCGACAGTTAGGCTTCACTTCATTTTTTTCCAAAGGCGTAGCAATCGAAAGAAAAAATGTAAACAAAAAGGGCGCAAGCTATCAAAAAATCTCCTCCTTACCCTCGGAGGAAATCTCTTGAAGCTTGCGCCCAACCTATATTGTCTCTTTAATTGTTATGAATTTAGTATGCTTTACTAAATCTACTCTTTTATTATAACATATAATTTTAAATTTTTTAAGTGACTTTGCGATTTTTTTATTTTTTACATGGTTAAGGGCAAAACAAAAAGGCCTTCACTGTTTGTGATAGCCTTGAATGTTTAATCTTAGTTAAGCACTCCAGGAAGCGAATATAGATCCATTTCCTTTAGTTATAAACAACCCAGCTTCCTGCAGGGAGTTTACTTGCCATTTCGATTTGTTCAGCAAGAGTCATGCCAGCGTATTCACCGTGACCTAACAATTGGAACGCACCGTATGCACCTGAGCTTGCATTTGCAACATCTGCACGTCCATTAGACTCATGTTCAATAATATATGCCCATTCACTTGCAGAATATCCTGCTGCATTGGCAGTATTAGAAACCATGTAGTTGGCAAGGGCTTCGATATTTACTTGACCAGAAGTTTGACCTAAGTCAAGTCCTGATACAGTTTGTGCTACTTTAGATTTAGCAGGTTGTGTTTCAACTTTTTTGGCAGTTGTAGGAGTTGCTGAAGCTTTTCCTAACAAAATGTTGTTAACTTCTGTTTGTACGTCTTCAAAGTCAAAACCTTTGTTTGTCAACATTGTGACACGCTCTTGACCTGTACCGTAGTTACCGTTAATAACTTCAATTGCAACATCATGTGTAGTTTGTTTTGGTGTGTCCGCGTGGGCCATACCAGTACCGATAAACATGAATGAAGCAATAACACCAGTTGAAATAGCAACTTTACTGAATTTCATTTAGACCTTTCAATTTCGCCACTAAGAATATTCCATAGAGTTAAAGCTCAATTACGAACCCCCGTATATACTCTATCATCATGGTTACTTCCCATACACATCATAAAGTCTTGAACGCTTGTGTAGGATTACCGTCAGCAGTTTAACGTCATTGCACGCTATGGACGTTTGTTATAAAGGAACTTTCAAATCTCTGCTGTTTGCGAAATTACAAATCTTTGAAAGCTCACGGTTTAAAATGTATAAGTTCACTCAGAAAAAAATAAATTTTCAAAGTTAAATTCATTTCCTTCATGAGGGACTCATTATATGACCTCTACCTTAAACTTAACTTAAAATATCAAGGCTGAAAAAAGAAAACGAAAACATTTGTAAACAAAATATTCAGAAAATTTATTATACAAAAAGAAAAAAACGTATAATAAAATCCCCTATTTAATGCGATTTTTATTTCATAAGAAAATAATGGAGTACTTTTTGTATTTAAATACATTAATTTTTTTTACCAATTAAATTAAGTAATTTTCTTCATAATTTTAAGTTTAAGTTAAGAAAAGATGATTTTAGGTTTTTTTCTTAATAAAAATTAAGGAGAAATCGCTCCTATTTTCATTCTTTTATTTTCATATTTTTTCTACTATATAGCGGGTATAGAACAGTCTTATGGCTCATTTTCATTGGTATTTGAGCCTATCATTCTGAGTTTTTCTTTTTGTATCGTGAGAAACAGTTAACAGAATGAATATACTTCTTGTTCATTTGTCTGAATAATTTTCTTAAAATACCGTTATTGCTAATTATTCTAACCTTGAACAAATTATTATGCGATTTTTTCTCATAATGTCTCTTGTTCTCTTCTTCATAAAATTTTTACTTGTTTTTATACATTTCATCTTCTTATTTTCTAAATTTTGTTTTTACTGAAAAATATCAACTCTCTGCTCTTTTTATTACCTTATATAACATTATGATGACGTTTTGTGATTTACATAGAAAAACTCCACATCTGCGGGCAAAGAACCAAAGCACAGATATGGAGCGATCAAAGAAAGGTGTATACCGAAATAAAGGATTCAGTATTTACCTTATCTATATTATAACACTAAAGTAAGCGTTAACAAACAGAGTTGCAACCGTCACAAGGGCATGAACAAAGCAAAAATCCCCCTATGGAGAAAGGGGGACATCAAGGTTATATCCATGGGTTGGATATTTATTATGAAAAATCAAAATTATACTAGGGTTCGAATATAATTAGGACATTATCAATTTTAGCATTGTCTCCCTGAAAATAAAAATAATAATCAAGGAAGTTTAGAATACTAAAACTTTCAAAAAATAAGGACACACTTAACTTTCCTTCTATTATATATAAAATATACAAAGCCCAAAAATGGAGAATCAAAAAGCAATGTACGATGAGTGTATGGGAAATAAAAACCACACTGGCAAGGTATGGTTTTGTGATATGTAATAAAATTGCGTTGCATTTTTTTATTTTGCCTTATTTAATATAGCATAGATTAATGTACCAATTGTTGACTTATGATGACAACAAAGTCTACGTAAAATAGAGTATTCGATGAACACTTTATTTATGGACAAAGGTTCTTGATATTATTTTATATCTCAAATTTTGAACTCGTCCATCACTAAGCTCATACACCGAAACAAAATCTTACGTTACACCTGTGAGATACGCTTTAACAAGTCACTCGTTTTAATGTTAATCTACCAAACTATCAATGGTCCCTACTTTTGTACAAAATTTCTATGATAGAATTTAAAAATTTATTTAATCAAGCTATCCCCAGACTTTTTAGTTCCCCTACCGCTATATTAGTCAATTTTAAAGTGGTATAATTGGTATAGGCAGATTACTAATAATATAATTACTGCATACAACCAACCGTCGTCTCCTGCCTAGACGACTTTTTATTTTTAGCTTAACATAATCATTAATATGTCTAATTTTGGTCTATACAAGTTCTTTTAAAATGCTATAATATAGATAAACATCATATCTGAGCTCACTTTTGTGGGCTTTTTAAGAACAATAGACAGTCTTTTTTATTTTCTTCATTTTATTTCTATTTAAATCTATAGTTATTTTCTATGAAGCACTTAGTAAGATATTGACTCATTTACACTTTGGTGGCTTTGTATAATTTTTATTATTTTGAAGCTAAAGCAGATATTTATGGGAGACATTTTATCCATAAGGATACTTGTATCTATCTCCCTGATTCAGAAAGTATAACTGTAATTAGCTATGATGATTCTGAAACCACTGCTTTAGCTAATGTACAAAGAAGATATAAAAAAGAAGTATTTTATCCTTGCACATTTTGTTGCAACTCAATAAAATGTAATTAACTGGAGTACCCCTTGTATTTTTTCTTTAATGGCTATAATCAAAGGTTGCTTTACGATCGGTAACCGCATTTATAAGTTATTTTGTTTGTGATATTGCTTCTTTGTTTAACTGTAAACATTAATATTTTTGGCACAATGAAATTAAAAACAGCTCAACCACAAAGGCTAGAGCTGTTTTTATTTATTCATCTTAAACTGAAGATACAAATCATTATAAACACCCGTCCAATATGGACTGAGGTTAACATAAGCTTCATCTTCTTTTATCAGAGCTTCGTCAGGATAATAAGACTTGTCTTCACGAACTTCTGCTGGCAACAGTGCTTCTGCTTTAACGTTAGGTGTTGAATAGCCAACATATTCGGCATTGGCGGCTGCATTTTCTGGTTCTTGCATGAAGTTAATAAAGGCATAGGCCGCTTTAGTATTTTTACTTGTTTTTGGGATAGCCAAGTTATCATACCAAATGTTTGTTCGAGCAGGGACCACATAGTGCAAATGTTCATTGCTTGAAGTCATTTCGGAAGCTTGTCCACTATAAACGACAGATAACGGTGTTTCGTTATTAATCATGTAACTCATGATTTCGTCACCGAGAATGGCTTTAACATTGGGTGTGAGCTGTAGGAGCTTGTCATAAGCACGATCAATCTCTGACTGGTTCGTCGTATTCACAGAGCTTCCTGTAGCGATTAAGCCCATCCCCATCACATCTCGACTACTGTCTGTGAGGAGGATTGAATTTTTGTAGTCTTTAGACCAAAGGTCTTCCCATTTTGTGGGTGGGTGAGTGATGTATTTATCATTATATACAATCCCCAAAGTCCCCCAGAAATAAGGCACAGAATAAGTATTTTTAGGGTCAAATGCCGCATCCAAGAGCTTCGGATTATCATAATTAAGATTTTTAATCTTGGTATGATCTAAAGGAAGCAAAAGATTTTCTTTGGCCATTTTTTGCACCATGTATTCGCTGGGCACAACAATATCATAAGCAGTACCGCCTTGTTTAACTTTAGAATACATGGCTTCATTGGAATCAAATGTCACATAATTAACCTTATAGCCGGACTCTTTTTCAAACTTTTTGAGAAGCTGCGGATCGATATATTCGCCCCAGTTAAAAATCGTCAAGCTATTGGTAGAGGTTGAAACACCTGTCGCAGCGGACATTCTCCAAGCTGTAACCCCAAGAAGAACAGTAATTGCTAAAATCCCTGACAAGAAATAGACTAATTTTTTCAAGATAACTGTCCTTTCTTAAGTAATATTTGGCGTTTTTCCGGCGGTATCTGATTCTCTCATGATTATATAATACCCTATAACCAGTAAGATTGAGAAAAGAAATACAATTGCGGATAGTGCATTGATCTCAAGGGAGATTCCTGCACGAGCACGTGAATAAATCTCGACAGACATTGTCGTAAAGTCATTTCCTGTGACAAAAAAGGTAACGGCAAAGTCATCTAAGGAATAAGTGAAGGCCATAAAGAACCCAGCGATGACACCAGGTGTCAAATAGGGCAGAATCACTTCTCTTAGTGCTTGAGTCTGCGTTGCCCCCAAATCATAGGCAGCCTCAACTAAAGATTTATCCATCTCTTGGTAAAGTGGCAACACCATCAAGACAACAATCGGAATAGAAAAGGCGATGTGGCTCAACAAAACTGAGGCAAAGCCAAGTTTCATTCCGACTAAGGTAAAGAGAATCAAGAAACTTGCACCAATAACAACGTCAGGCGATACAATCAAGACATTGTTTAAGCCTAAGAAGGTCGTCTTACCCTTGGCTTTAAGATTTTCGATAAACATGGCACCAAAAGTTCCAATGATTGTGGCAATTAAAGCACTCAAGAAAGCCAAGAAAAAGGTTTGTACGACAATCAAAATTAAACGGCTGTCTTGAAAAAGTTCTTTAAAGTTATCTAAGGTAAAGCCTGTAAATTGATTCATATCCCCGCCTTCGTTAAAGGCATAAAAAATCAAGAAAAAGATTGGAGCATAAAGGATAAAGAGCACGAAGCCCAGATAGATTTTTCCGACACGGTTTTTACTACGCATTAGCTACCCACCTTTCTTTCTCTTGTCACTAACATAATAATCATCATCGCAAAAACTAAGATGATGGCAATGGTTGAACCCATGCCCCAGTTTTGGGTGGTGAGGAAATGTTCTTCAACTGCAGTACCTAGTGTTATCACTTTATTTCCGCCAATCAAGCGTGTCAGCATGAAAAGTGACAAGCTCGGAATAAAAACTGCTTGGACACCTGAGCGTACACCATTGAGTGATAAAGGCCAAACCACATGAATAAAGGTTTGCCACCGCGTTGCTCCTAAATCATAACTGGCTAAGACGAGGTTTTCATCCAAATCCTCAAGGGCATTAAAAATAGGCAACACCATGAACGGGATAGAAATATAGGTTGCAACAAAGATAAAGCTAAAGTCTGTAAACAATATCTGTGGACGGCCAAGTCCGATAAATTGTAAGAAACTGTTCACAGAGCCATACTTTCCGAAGATACCAATGAAAGCATAAGCTTTCAGCAGCAAATTCACCCAAGTGGGCAAGATAATTAACATCAAGAGAAGCTGCTTGTGCTTGAGTTTCGTTAACACATAGGACACAGGAAAGCTAATCAAAAGTGTAACGGCTGTAATGATTAGGGCATAGAGGATTGAATTCCAAGTCATCATCAGATAAGTTGAGCTTGTAAAATACTGGCTGTAGTTAGAAAAGGTAAACTGTCCTTGAATGTTGAAGAAAGATTGCCAAAGTAAGAGGATAAGAGGTGCTACTACGAACAGTCCAACCCACAGGAAGTAGGGGACAGAGAAGAGTCTTTTGGTCATTCTTCTTCCTCACTTTCTCCGTTTTCTTGCTTATGCAAAATATCGTTTACAGCTTGTGCGAGCTCAGTCAGGTCCATTGTATTTTCCAAGGCTTCCTGAACAGCATCCATGATGGCTGCCTCTTCTTCCGCAGCTTCTTCTTCGACCGCATTGGCGATACCGATAGTTTGCTCTTCTTCCTCAACATACTCTTCGATACGCGCATCAAATTCTTCTTCGGTCTCATCAAGACGCATAATGTGTATAGCTTCAGGCTCAAAGTTCAAACCAACCGTTTCTCCAACTAAGGCCTTGTGGGTGGAGTGAATCAGCCATTCGTTACCAAAATCATCATAAGCCACAATCTCATAATGCACCCCACGGAAGAGTTGTGTATCGACTTTCACATTGAATTTTCCTTCATCAGGCAGGGTGAACTCAATATCTTCAGGACGAATAACCACCTCAATTGGCTCATTAGGCCGCATCCCACCATCGACAGCTTCAAATTGTTGACCGTTGAACTCGACAAGATAGTCCTCAATCATGCGGCCATTGATAATATTTGATTCACCAATAAACTCAGCTACAAAATGGTTAATCGGTTCGTCATATATATCGGTTGGTGTGCCTGACTGAACGATTTCCCCCTCATTCATAATGAAGATCCAGTCGGACATGGCCAAAGCTTCTTCCTGATCATGAGTTACAAAAATAAAAGTGATACCCAAGCTTTGTTGCAACTCACGCAGTTCATATTGCATATCCTTGCGGAGCTTCATATCCAAAGCAGATAGAGATTCATCCAGCAAGAGAACTTTGGGACGGTCAATAATGGCACGTGCAATAGCAACACGTTGTTTCTGTCCCCCAGAGAGTTTACTGATGGCACGTTTCTCGAAGCCTTCTAGTTGCACAAGCTTAAGCGACTCAGAAACACGTTGTGCGATTTCTGATTTGTTCACTCCCTTGATTTTCAAAGCAAAAGCCACATTATCAAAGACCGTCATATTCGGGAATAATGCGTAAGATTGAAAAATCGTATGCACGTCACGCTTGTTTGTCGGGACATCATTGATACGCTGACCGTCTAGCAAAATATCTCCAGATGTGGCATCTAGAAGTCCAGCAATAATATTTAAAATCGTTGATTTACCTGAACCAGAAGCACCCAGTAAGGTATAGAACTTCCCCTCTTCAATCTCAAAAGTAATGTCCTTGAGCACTGTCGTACCGCTATCTTCATAGGTTTTTGTTACGTTTTTAAATTCAATGATATTTTTGGTCATGTTTTTTATCCTTCGTCTTGGATTTAGAGTTTTATTGTTGATAGCCAACACCGGAATCTCAAAACCGGTTGAAAGAAATATGCTCCCGTTATTTGCAGAAAGTCGCCTTGACTCTCAGTATCTTTAACTGAACAACAGCATCTCATTAGCGCCTTCAGGCGCAATGATGGTAGCATATCAAAAAATCCAAGTGTACACACACTTGGATTCACATTCAATCTTTGATTACATATAAAAAGCAGTCTTACTGCGGAGAGACCGAGTAGTCAACTTTTAGTACTCTTATTGATGCGCGCAAGCGTGTTTCTTGGGTGGAGTATGAAGCTCCATAAGCAAAATAATTTGCTTAATCAATAAGGCAATAAAATTGCCAATCGGCTGTGACTCTGGCTGTCCGTATGGCCTTAGTTTTCGCTTGTTTACAGCAAAAATGAGTCCTATTTTCTGCTGAGCAGAAACTTTTATAATTATAACGCAAATTTTATGTCAATGCAAGAGTGAATTTACTCTTTTCCTGGAGATTAGGCAAGATTTCATAGAGCTTACCGTCTAGCCTTTAGTGGCTTTAGCTACAAATGCTAGTAGCGAATTATGATGGGAAAAATCAAAAACAGTCATTTTTTGATTTTGACTTAATAAGGCGCTTAGGCAAGGCTCCATAGAGCTTGCCGTCTAGCCTTTAGTGGCTTTAGCTACAAATGCTAGTAGCGAATTATGATAGGAAAAATCAAAAACAGTCATTTTTTGATTTTGACTTAATAAGGCGCTTAGGCAAGCCTCCATAGAGCTTACCGTCTAGCCTTTAGTGGCTTTAGCTACAAATGCTAGTAGCGAATTAAAAAATCAGAGAAGTCTCTGATTTCATTTTTTATTTGTATCCTTTTAAAGTCAGGAATTCGACCTGTTTTTTACTTAATTCTAACATGTCAGCTACCGTTTCCAAGTCAAATTTCCCTGTAGACAAAAGGCGCTCTGCTGCGAGGTTTACACCAGACTTAATACCTAACTCAAGGACAGGATTTGTCTTGTCATTGGAATCCATGATGTACTTGTTATCTGGAAGATCAAAAAGAACTTTTACAGCACCAAAGAGTTGCTCAAAAGAATCAATTTCGACGTCGTGTACTTTTTCACCTTGTGAAATACTGCGTCCGCGGTGATTAAACCACATTGTTTTCCAGCCACCGTTGTGACCGCCCATAACATCATTGTCGTAAGAGTCCCCTACATACAAAGTTGTTTCAGGATTCATGCCAAATTGTTGCGCAGCCAAGTTAAAGATTTCTTTTTCTGGTTTTTGAAAACCAGTTGCTTGCGAAACAATCACATGACTTGGTTCAACATAATCATACAAACCAAGTTTACGTACTTTTTTCAGCTGATGTTCTGTTGGGCCATTAGTAATCACACCTACTGGAATATTACGTTTTTTCAGAAAATCAAGTGTCAAACGCATTTCATCAAGCATCGTGATGTTTTCCAATTCGTATTCATAAATTTCTTGGAAATAATCTCCAGTAGCACGTGAAATTTCAGGATAGCCTAAATCTTTAAGTGTTTCATTTGTACGATAAAAACGGAAATACTCAATATCCCACTCGCCCGCAATTACTTTGGGGAAACCAAGGTCTGAATAGTGACGGTAGCGAATGTAAGCTTTGTTCATGTCGGTCATATCAAAGTCTGGGAAGACTTTCGAAATGGCACGTCTGAATGGTGCTTGCTGGTCATAAATTGTATCGTCAACGTCAAAAACTATTGCATTAATCATTTTTCTTTGTTTTTATCTTTCTAATTTCTCACCGATAATACGGACTTCTGCTTCTAGAGTTAATCCAGAGTTTTCCTTCACATGCTCAATGACATAAGCAATCAAATTTTCGTAATCTGTAGCTGTACCCTGATCGACATTAACCATAAAGCCAGCATGCTTTTTAGATACTTCCACCCCACCGATACGGTGTCCTTGCATGCCTGCCTCTTGGATAAGCTGTCCGGCGAAATGTCCGGCAGGGCGTTTGAATACTGAACCACAGCTCGGATATTCGAGCGGTTGCTTACTTTCACGTAGTCCTGTTAAGCGGTCCATTTCCGCTTTGATAACAGACGCATCACCAGCTTCAAGTTTAAACTGAGCGGATACAACAATCAAGTCCTCATCACGAATAACAGAATGGCGATAGCCGAATTTCATTTGGTCTGCCTCTAATACACGGAGATGACCTTCCTGGTCAATGACAGTACAGCTGAGCAAAACATGGGCAATTTCACCGTTATAGGCGCCAGCATTCATAAAGACTGCCCCACCAACAGAACCAGGAATACCACATGCAAACTCGAAGCCCGTCAAGGCATGATCAAGCGCAACATGTGTGGTGTCAATCAATTTTGCCCCTGCTTCAGCTGTGATTACATTTTCGTCTACTTTTACGTGATTCATTTTTTCAAGTAAAATCACTAAGCCACGAATACCACCATCACGAACGATTAAGTTGGATGCATTACCTAATACTGTAATTGGTGTTTCTGCTGCTCGTGCTAAGTCGAGAAGCTCGCTTAACTCTTCACTTGAAGCGGGAAAAGCAAGAAAATCTGCTGGTCCGCCAACTTTGGTGTAGGTGTAATTTGACAATGGCTCGTCATATTTGACAAGCAAATCAGGAAATTTTTCGAAATCAGATTTTTTTAGCATAGAACTATTTTACCACAAATTCGCTCTATGACGGTAAAAATTTATAAAACAGCTGGATCGTTTTTGTTTAACAATACCACGGACTTTACAACAGACCTAGACGTCCTGAAATCATGCAACAACTAGGGCTGGATATTAAAAAACCTGTCTTACGACAAGCCTCTTAAATTATCAAGTTGTTGAGCAAATATTTCAGGAATGTCGACCTGAAACTCAAGCTGTTCACTTGTTGCTGGATGCTCAAAACCTAGGGTCTCGGCATGGAGAAATTGCCCTTTGTTTGGCGTTAAAGTTTTACTTGGGCCATAGAGAGGATCTCCAGCGATTGGGAAGCCAATATAAGCCATGTGTACCCGAATCTGATGTGTACGACCCGTTTCAAGTTCAAGAGCAACAAGGGTATACCCAGGGAAACGTTCCAAAACGGTAAAATGTGTTTTGGCTGGTTTTCCACCTGAAATCACAGCTTGTTTCTTACGCTCTTTAGGATTGCGACCAATCGGGGCTTCAATCGTACCTTTTTCATTTGGTAACTCGCCATGCACAAGTGCAATATAACGGCGTTTATTTGTTTTTGCTTTGAGCTGTGCCGCTAAAGACTCATGTGCAGCATCATTTTTGGCAATCATCAGTAAGCCGGAAGTATCCTTATCAATACGGTGGACAATTCCGGGGCGAATCACACCATTAATAGAAGAAAGATCTTTGGTGTGGTACATAATGGCGTTGACCAATGTACCTGAAGCATGTCCCGCACTCGGATGAACAACCATTCCTTGGGGCTTGTTAATTACTGCCACATCAGAATCTTCATAAACAATATCTAAAGGAATATCTTCAGCTTGGATATCAAGCACTTCAACTTCTGGTAATTCGTAGGCGATAGCTTCCCCTGCTTTTACTTTATATTTTGCTTTTTTTACTTGCCCGTCTACCGTGACTTTCCCATCACGAATCAGCTCTGTCAATACTGAACGTGAAGCATCACTCAGGTTTGCTAAAGCCTTGTCTAAACGAAGCCCTGCATTTGGCTCGTCAATAATTACTACTGTCATTTATTCTACCTCTTTGTCTAAAATAATCGCGATAAAGAGTACTACAAAACCTATTGAAAGCAGTATATCAGCGATATTAAATATTGGAAAATTGATGAAATCCGTCTGGAACATGTCCACCACAAAAGATTGGCGCACCCGGTCAATAAAGTTCCCCAGCGCTCCTGAAATAATCAAGGTCAGTGCGATAAAGTACCAGTTTTGATTTATTTTTTTATTAAGGAAATAAAGGGCGCCTATAATCACGATCGGTGTCAAGATGAGGAAAAACCATTGTTTTCCTTCCAGCATCGACCAAGCTGCGCCTTCGTTTCGAAGATGAGTTAGGCTGAGGATACCAGGAATAAATTCCTTTTCTCCTCCCAATGGAATATTAGCAACAGTCCAACCTTTCAACAGCTGATCTGCAAGAATACCGAGAAGTATTAAGCCAAGGGAGATTATTTTTTTCATACTCTTTATTATACTATATAGAGCCAATAAAAGATAATAGAAGTTCACATAGGAAGAAAATTGAGAAAAAGTCCACAAAAAAATAACACTTTAGCTCAAGAAAGGCTACTTGGCCAAAAGTGTTATTTCCTCCTATACGTTTCAACTTGCAAAATATTTTTGAATCATATTTTCGTATATTTTGATAAAGTCTAAAAAGCTATCTATACGAACATACTCGTCAACAGCATGCGCTGTAGCATTTCCGGGTCCACAAACCACAATATCAAGATTAGGATTAGCTCTTACAAACTGTGAGGCGTCCGTTCCACCAGATACACCAACTTGTGGTGCTTTCTGCTGCAGATGTTCTTCCAAAACTTTGGAAGTCACTTTTACTATTTTTGAGTCTGTACTACTTTTGACAGGGGCAACATTTTCGGTGACCTCTAAAGATAACTCTACTGTTTGCTCATAATTACATTCGTCAATTAGCGCTTGAATATCTGCAATCAATTTTTCATTAGACAATGCGGGAATGGTACGGATTTTTACACCCATACTCGCGTTGGCCGGAACAGTATTGATCTGTTCACCACCATTAATCAAAGTCACGACTGGAATAGTTGAACCTAAAAGATCATCTTCTTCTGTAAGCTTATCAAAATATGCTTTTTGTTTATCATAAAACTTAAGTAAACCTTCGATGGCATTTCGTCCCAGCTCTGGCATTGAGCTATGTGCAGCCTTGCCTTTGGCATGTACCTTATAGTTGACAGAACCTTTATGACCAATAAAGATGAGACGCATCTCTCCGTCGAACTTCGGAATATCGAGCGGAAAAGTATCTTTCATTTGTTGCAATGTGGCGAAGTCTCCACCTGTTGGCTCACAGACAACTAAAGCTTCCATATCATCGGCATAACCAAGTTCTGCAAGCTGACCTGCTCCAAGTTCACCTTTTTCTTCACCCACAGTAGCAAGTAAGCGCACTGTCCCATTCAGAGGAACACCACTTTCTTTGAGATTAATCATAGCTACAACGGCTGCAACAAGGCCAGACTTCATATCTGTAGTGCCCCGTCCGTACATTTTTCCCTCTTCGGTTACAGTCGCACTTAAAGGGGGATATGTCCACTTGCTCTCATCTCCTAAAGACACTGTATCTTCATGTCCATCAAAACCTATCACTGGACCATTTCCGTTTCCAATCTCGGCAACCAGACTGGCGCGTCCTTCGCTGTAAGGAATTATTTTAGATGTAATATCATGCTCTTGAAGTAATTCACGCAAATAGTTCGCCACTTCTTCTTCGTTGCCATTGACTGAGTTGATTTGGACCACATCTTGTAATATTTTTATAGCATCTAAAGCCATTTTAATACCTCTCAAAGTCTTTTTTAGTACTTCTAGCTTATCACTATAGGAAAAGATATTGGGGTAAAAAACGGCAGATGGGAAGCCACAAAAAAAGACGAATATTACTCGTCATTTTTGGTAATTAAGATATGTAGATAGTCCTCAATATCCTCTATTTCCCGTCGTGTGAGGAAAGGATGAACAATAAATAACTGCACTGGCTTTTTCAAGTTGCCGTGCTCTCCCATAGCGCTTGTCGAAATAACGATGTCTATATTTTGTTCTTGATCCGTTAGATTAGTGATTATTTTTAAATTATAGAGATGGCCAAATTGGTTTAAAATTTGTCGGATTAATAATTTTTCAAGCATCTCGGACAAATCAGTATCAATGAAGAGTGTGATTTCTTTTTCCTGAAACTGGACGGGCATAAAGAAAGATAAAGCCAGTATATACTCGCCAATCAAATATTCTTCATTTAAAAAGAGAGTGAGTCCACTTTCTTGATAGAGCTTAGCTAGGAGCTTTTTCAAAGACTGGCGCATGACTGGGAAAAAGTAAGACGAAACGTTAATTGCATGGTGCCCAGACTCTGAGAAAATGATGTTTGAAAAAAGATCCGCATGCAAATGACAGGGATAAATATATCGCAAGAACAATCTTCTTTTCTCTTCAGAGAGCTTACCTGTTTGTACTTCCATTTTTTGCACCAAACGTTCTGTAGCTTCAAAGGCGGGGGTCCCTTCAAGGACACTCCAAAAATCTGGTGCCTTATGCTCAAGACTATTGTAAATTTTACTCTTAGTCATGGCTTCAATCAGTAAAAAATCCACTTCGTGTTTGGGAAAACCATAATTTTTATAAAATAAAGCATAAATATCTGTCTTCTCATCAATCCATTCACAAATCGAACGGTATTTCTCCCAGCCTTCTTCTAAGTTAACTGAAAAACCACGTTGATATCTGCTGAAATTTATGGCGAACATATAGGCAATCTGATAAGCTGTAAACTGATTCATCTGTAAGTCGATCTCCAAACTTATTTGCGAAATCAAGTTAAGGATTTTTTCTTTATTAACCCCTGAGAAGGGCCATTCATCACCTCGGTAAAGGCGCCAAAAGAGAATATTTAACAGTCCTCTTACTTGTTGTTCATCCCCTTGAAAAAGATATTGTTTTTTTCTCGTTACAACCTTCACACCCAGATTGGCCATCATTTGATTGGCACTTGCGATGCGCTTTTTAATCAGAGATTCGCTGACAAAGTTTTCCATAGCCAGACGTGCTAGATTTGCATCTTTATTTAAGGCAATCGAAAAGAGAATTTTATAAATAATGATATTTTCGATAAGTTTCTGGCGAAATTTACGATAATCACGCGCATCCTTAATTTCTAAAAGATTTCCGCGCCCTTTTAATACTTTGAGATTGAGATTGTCAGAGTCGAAAGATCTTATCTCATGAAGTAAGCTGTTGATCAAGCTGGTTGTACGTTTTGTACTGATATTCAAGGTTTTTGCCATTTCTTCGGCATCAATCCAGTCTCCCTTCTCTTTCATAAGTTCCAAAAGTTTGAGCTCCAAACTCACACTATCTTCTATCGCTGTTATTTTCATTATAAATATCCCTTACTTTTTTGAATACCCTATCTCCTTATTATAACTCTAAATTTGTGAACATTACAGTTTTTAATCACGTAGATAACGCGGGATGAACTTTCGCATTTCGACTTCGTTATATCCTACCAACATCTTATTTTTACCAATGATAATGGGGGTAATCAAACATTCTGGATGTTCAGTGACGAAAGAAAGGGCTTCTTTAAATGTTAGTTTATTAAGCCCAATCAAAGCTTTCAAGGTCTTCTTTGAAGATGTTCGTGATTTTTTAGTAATTTCTGCAAAACCACCTTCCGATAGAGATAAAATTTCCAACAACTCTGTTTCCGATATTTTTTCAATACGGACATATTTTGCTTCTATCCCATAGTTCTGAAACCATGAATTTGCTTTTTGACTGGCGGTACAAGGTTTGCGGTAGTATACTCTAATCAAGGCTTCACCTACAATTCTTTCCGTTTCATGTATAGACAACTCTTCTATTTTATAATATTTAAAGCTATGAATTAGTCACTTTACTGGGAATGGTAACCCTCTTTTTGTGACCAACAAAAAAAGGAGAGCACCTGCTCTCCTTTCAAATATAAATAGTAAACTGTGTCACCTCAGGAATAACTCCAAAACGCGCGTGGATCGATGTAGTTCCTATCCCTGTATTGACATACAATTGTGTAATAGCATCAAGGCGGTATAAGCCCCGTGTATACTTCTCAGCCAGAACATTTTTTATCGGATAGAAGGGAAGCCAGACCTGACCGCCGTGACTGTGACCTGCTAAAACCAGCTGTGTATCTGTACCGATAAAAGCATCCGCAACATCCGGTTCATGTGTCATTGTAATGGCGTAATCATAGTTTTGACGGTAAGCAAGCGTATCGGATACCGAAGGATTTCCTAAAAGAGAATCGTCGAGTCCACCTAAGAAAACTTGGCGACCATCGCTCAATGTTAAAGTTTCTCCCTGATTTCTTAGCACGACAAATCCACCCGCCGACATAACATCTTCATAAACGCGGACAGCACCGCCACCATAATCATGATTGCCCCAAACGGCATACTTCCCAATATTTGCCTTAAAAGCTTTTAATTTTTCAATCATTGGCGCCATCTGTTCTGGATACTTGGAGTAATTATCAAACAAATCACCTGTAAACAAGAGGATATCAGGATTTTGGGCATTAACCTTCTCAATCACCTTATCTAAACGATTGGTCTCAAAGTACTCAGAAACCTGCAAATCAGAGATTTGGACAACATTTAGTGGTGTCCGCTCATTTTTCTTTCCCAGCTCGACATGATTGACATGCACAAGGAAGGGCTCAACTTTCCAAGCATAGAAAGGCAGAGCAACGATAAGCAATATAAATACGCTTATGATAGATAAGAGAATACGCTTCGTTTTCTTTTTAGTTTTTTTACTTGTTCTTGGAGGTGTTTTTGTTTTTGGGTTTTGCATAGTGTTTTATTATAGCATAAAAGAGCGTTACGTTTGTAGACACTCTTTTATATTTTTTTATTTAAATATTAATAATTGATATACTACTCCCAAACAACTTCCCGACTATTATCAACTGCCGTTATCCAAGTTTGACCTGCCTTGAGCGGGATTTTGTTTCCTTGACCGTCGGTGAAGCTGATATTTGTTTGTGCATTTGGTTTGGCCCAATTTCCTTCTTGGACTTTGCCGTTTTGGAAAATATACGCCTTGCCTGTGCCAGTCGTTTCGATATCCATGTGATTACCGTCCGCGGATAGTTTTTGATTGACCATGATTGCAATGACTACATCTGGTGAAATTTGACCCTTTTCTCGGTCTTGATGTGCTTCGCCCCCTTGGAAACGTTGGTAGGTCTTGCTGGCTGTATCATAATGATAGCTGACTTCAAAAATACCGGTAGAGACTGGAAGTCTGATAGCTTGAGCATCTGACAGGTCACTTTCTGTTGTATCTGACTTGAGTGCTTGTCTGTCCCAGCTTTGGAAATCAGATTTTTTCTTATCTAGTTTCGCCATATATTTGTCCAAACCGCTCATTTTCGTATACATATTATGTGGTGCTACACGGTCCTCAGAACGCCAGAAAATACCCTCAGGTGCTTTAAATTGATCTAAGTCTGCGACATAATCACCCGACTTAACCATGTCTAAGGCTAACTCTGAGCCACCCACGTGAGCTAAGCCAGCATCAAAACCTGCTGCCCACTCCACAAAGTAAGGACGAATAGAACGCACAGGGCCAATCAAATCAGGCTGTGCTTCCTGATAAAGGGCGACAAAGCGTGTAATTCCTCCCTCAGCGACAGCTTCAAAAACCACTCCTGCATCTTTAAGGCCGGATTGCGGTCGCGCTTCTGGTGAATTTTCCACCATCACGGCAGTTATCGGGCGTTTTGCCTTAGCAGCAGTTGTTTCAAGGCCTGTAAGTTCTGAGCGTACAGGACCTGATTTTTCCTCTTGTTTTACTTCTTCTTTTGCTGTTTTTGGAGCAAAGACCTTCGTCTGCCAAAGGAAGAGCCCAACTGCACCAACTAAAAGGGCGATGATGATAGCGATTACTTTTTTCTTCATAGTTTTATTATATCAGAAAAGTCCTTTCTTTCACCATTTTAGTCTTCTAAGTAAGTTAAAAGCCTCATCAAAACGTAACTTTTTTCAATAGAAATTCACTTCATATATTTTTCGCACTCGCCTCAATCTCCGTAATCAAGCTCTCATCTGTAAGACTAGTGACTTCACGGATGACTGCGTTAAGCCCTTTTTCTTTTAATGCTTCTTGCAAAGCCACAGCTTCTTTATCGTTTTCGTCTTTGTAGGCAAATATTTTCCCCACAACTGCCAAATGGCTTTGATAAGATAAACCGCGGTCAGAAAGTTCACGGATTGGGCGGATAAAGCGTTCATCGTAGCCTAGCTTACGCATCGGAGTACGTGCTACACGACTTATCTCATCCACTATCTCTGTGTTTGAGAAGCGCTCAATAATCGTTTCATGATAAGCTTTCAACTCTTCCTCAGTAAAGTCCCATTTGGCTAAGAGCAACTGGCGTGTTTCAGCTTGGACGTCTTTAAGTGAGGCCAATACTTCATTATTTTGCAAGGCTTCTAAAATAGTTTGGTAACCATAATATGCGCCTGTATAAGCCACTGTCGCATGACCACTGTTAACAGAGAAGAGTTTACGTTCAATATAAGGTTCCAAATCTCTGGCATAATGAACACCTTCAAGTTTTACTTCACTGTTCTTCAGTTGACTTTCATCCACAACCCATTCACGGAAGGGTTCAACGACAACATAGAGCGGATCTTCATTCGATTGATTGGGCACGATACGGTCGACTGCCGCATTGGGAAAGCCAATCTTCAAATCTACAAATTCTAAATCAGCTGGAGTTAAGTATTCTTTGACCTTATCAAAAAGAAATTCAGAACCCCCAATCATGTTCTCACAGGCAAGGATGTCTAATCGTTTTTGATTTCCTTGGGCTTTACGCTTTTGAATGCCTTTGGCAATCAGTTCCGCAATAAAAGGAAGTATGTTGGGTCCAATTGCTGTAGTAACGATATCGGCCTCTGCGATAGCCTCAACAACTGCTTCAGGGTTCTGCGCATTGTTAATGCCCGAAACGCTATGGACTTGAATTTTTTCATGCGATTGCTCTGCCAGCTCAATCGTATATTTTCCTTCCTCATTTAAAGCGTTGATGATTTTTTCATTAACATCGACAAAGGCAATTTCAAAACCGTTCTTATATAAGATTTCTCCGATAAAACCACGTCCGATATTCCCTGCGCCAAAATGTACTGCTTTTTTCATTTGTATTTACCTTCATTTCTTCTTTTTACTCCTTCATTGTAATCGTTTTCTTTCCGCTACTAAATAAAAATCTTGGCACTTTTTACTGTGCCAAGATTTTTGAGATTATCTAGTTTTCAAAGTATGCTGCGATTTCATCAACAGTTTGTGCATCTGCGATTTTAACGACATTATCGACATCAGCGCAGAAAAGCGAGATTTTTTGGATAAGCTCCAAATGCTCGTCTCCCACACCTGCTATTCCAAATAAAACAGTCGCCACTTTGCGTTCTTCAGCATCACCAAAGTTTATGCCCCGAGGGACTTGCACAATACATATGCCGGTTTTTTTAACTTCTTTTTTTGCTTCATCTGTGCCGTGAGGGATGGCGATAAAATTCCCCATATATACAGAAAGTTCCTCGTTGCGTTGAACCATAGCTGGAATATACGCTGCGGTCACACAGCCTGCATCATGAAGCAAGGAACCACAATATTCAATCGCTTCTTCTTTTGTTTCAAAATGTTTATTTAGTTTTATCAGATTTCTTTGAATTCTCATTTTATTCTCCATATTTTTGGATTGATTCAGTCATAATCGTTTTTAAGAGCTCTTCGACAACTTCTTGATTACCGGAATCATAAATTTTCGTATACAGTTTATTTTCGATGATTGAGCTCGATATTCTTCCCAAAAGATATGTCGCATAATGGTCAACTTCTGGAGGTGCTAATAACAAGAGAACACGATTAACGCTTATTTTCTCTTGGTTCATGGCAATTACTTCTATGCGCTCCTCTAGATCATATATTTTGAAAAGCGGATACGGCACTGTTCCATGGAGACCATGAAGCAGTGCAATATTTGTATCCGGAATGGCCAAATGTGTCGCCTCGAAACGTTCTAACAAGAGCCGAGCCAATCCTTCTTTTTCTGAAAAACCCAAGCGCTGTACAATCAGTTCAATAACAGCTTGCAAATGGGGTGGATTTTCTAAAGTTTCCAGAGAAAATTGCTCCAGTAAAGTATTACTGATAGTGAATAATCTACTTAAATCGACCGTATGTCTGGGCTCATCTTCTCTGTTTTCTTTCCTTGCCTCTTGTTGAATCACCCGCAATTGGTGACGAATATCATCTGTATTTTTCTGATCCAATATACGGCTCACATAGATATAATCCAGCTCTTTTTCTGTTGTGAATACTACATCATAGTGCGCCAAATCCGGAATTTCAGACAATTGGATAATATCGATACGCTTCAAAAAAGGGAAATTTTTCTTTAAGTGACTGATCAAAAATTCACAAGAGATTCGCCCCCGACTTGTCACAATAGCCGCTGTTAAGGGAAGAACCAAATCACTTCGTTCAAGAGTCGCTACGAAATGCAAAGTTACAAAAGCTATATCTGTGCTGGAGAATTTCCGTGAAAATACTTTCGGCAGAACATCCTGCACCACTTTAAAAACTTTTTTGTTGTCCGCTTCAATCTTTTTGATAAACTTATTTTCTTTTTCGGAGGAAAGATCCGGTAAAATTTCTGTTTCTTTTAGATGAGCATAAAGAAGGCCATAGAGTTTATCGTCTTTGATAAAAGCAATATCCATTTTTTGTGAAACCTCACTGATCAGTTGGCGTACTTTATACGAAAACTGACTGTCAAATTTTTCCATAAAAAGTACTTCACGTCCAAAACCAAAGTAAAGTACATCATAAATACTGGCTAGATAAACAATCTCTGCGAGACTAAAAGATGTCCCCCCTAGCTCTTGGATAATTTCCCTTACAAAGGCAATTGCTTCTTTACTTGGTTTACGCCAAAGTCCAGATGAAATTGTCTTTCCTTGGTTAATCCTTAGCAGTGTTATGCCAAGAAAAAATTGCATCAAAACCTTACTTTTATCGACCGCTTTTATCTCGACATTTTTTTCAAAGATTGCTTTTGCTGTCTCTAAAAACTGTGTTTCCAAAAATGAAGCTATTTTTCCTTCCGCAAAATCGCCATTCAATGCTTCACTGATACTCATCGAGTCATTTAATATCGAAACCAAGACCGAACGAATTTTTTCTTCTTTTCCAGTAATCCAAATTTCGTCATCTTGATGTAAAAAGAGTTCATTTTCTTCACAAATTTTATCTAAATGTTTCAAATCCGAAATAACAGTGGGCAAACTTACTGCAAAACGTTCTGCTAATTCTTCAAGAGAATGATGCTTCGTGACTAAAAGAACAATCTCAGCTTTTTGTCTTTCTTGAGGCGAAAACTCCTTGAGCTCCTGAAGTTGCTCTAACCGGGCAAGATCTCCTTCTAAATAATAGCCTTCTGTTGAAGTACGTAAATAAATACCCATATTAGGCAAAGTCAGTTGAAATTTATCTAAATCTCGATAGATTGTTCTTCTGCTGGCTCCAGTCGCTTCCATCATATCTGCAACGGTCAGGGTTTCCTTCACTAAAAATTCTTGGATGATTTGTTGTTCACGTTGTGTTACTAACACGAGGTTTCCCCCTTTACTTTTGATTTATAACTTGTTCAAACGTGCGACAAGTTGGTCATATCTTGGTGTTGTAATCAGACTTTCAACCTCGAGATATTGAGCATTAGGCGCAACTCTTTTAGCACGATGTGTAAACTCTTCTGTAGTTACAATCATGATGTTTGCTGCATTGAAAGCTGCTAAACCTAAAAACTCTACATCTGAAATCGGAAGCTGAATGCCATTCATCTTAAAGATAGCCCCTAATGTTTCTTTACCCATCGTTGCGGAACCGATATGCTCACCATCATGAGCAAAGACAACCTCATCAATTTGATTCAAATCTATTTCTTCTTCTACTATTGGACTGTTCGTTAAGGTTACAGGTTCACTTTTAGATGGCTCTGAAGCCTGTGTTTGAGACAATTGGGAAATAATCTCATCGTATTTTGGTGAATTTAAAAAGTTGGAAACAGAATATCGAATTGCATCTGGTGACATTGTCGCCGCACGAGCAGCTAATTCTTCTTGTGTGACAACGATAGTATCTGGCCCTGCTTTAAGATTAGCAATAGCAATATTTGTAACGTCTTGTGGCAGACCAGCTTTATTAACTTTATTTCTAAGAATTGATGCGCCCATCGCAGATGAACCCATACCCGCATCACAAGCAAAAATGACATGTTTAACCGCTGAAAAATCAACTGCTTCGTGAGATGGAGCAACTTGCCCTTTGGCAACAGCCTTTGCTTCCGAAACATTGGCTTGTGCTTCTTCAAGTGCTGAGTCATCAACCATTGACTTGTCACGTTTCAAAATGAAGGACGCAACAAGGAAGGAAACACCGGCAGCAACAAGAATACCGGCCCAAACACTAAGAATATTTCCCAATCCTCCTGCAGCTTTACCAGAAGCCATCCCTGTGATGGCAATAATTGAACCTGGAGATGCTGGTGCTTGAAGACCTGCCCCCAAGAAATTGTTTGTCAAAGTACCTGATACACCACCAGCAATTACTGCGAAAAACAGAGCTGGTTTCATCATCACGTATGGGAAATAAATTTCGTGAATACCACCAATAAATTGAATAATTATCGCACCTGGTGCTGTAGCTTTTGCTGAACCTTTACCAAAGAGCCAAAAGGCAATCAAAATACCAAGACCTGGTCCAGGGTTTGCTTCGAGTAAAAACAACAGTGACTTTCCTTGTTCACTGGCTTGCTGGATACCCAAAGGCGTCAAAATACCTTGGTTAATGGCATTATTTAAAAATAGAATTTTAGCAGGCTCAATAAAGACATTTGCTAAAGGGATAAGGTGGTTGGAAACAAGGAAATCAACCCCTTGACCCATAATATCTGTTAAAGCTGCAACTAATGGACCAACTACTTTTATGGCAAATAATGAAATTCCGAAACCGACAAGACCGGCAGAAAAGTTGTTAATCAACATCTCAAGTCCTGCTTTGATATGAGGTTGCACGACCTGGTCAAATTTTTTAATCAGCCAAGCTCCAAGAGGACCTAAAATCATAGCCCCTAAAATCATCGGAACATTGCCGTTTTCATTAAGCCCACCCATCGTAGTTGTTGCTGTGGCAACAATCGAACCAAATGTGGCAATTGCACCAACAACACCTCCGCGGTGATCATAGATATTTTTACCGCCCGTATAACCTATCATGACTGGAATAAGAAAGACCAGCATTGGGCCAACCATGGCAGCAAAAGTACTGTTTGGTGTGAAACCGTCTGGGATAAAGAACATCGTGAGAACACCCCAAGCAATTAAGATTGGAATGTTAGGCATAACCATATTTGAGAGTGCTGTTCCAAGTTTCTGAACACGCACTTTAAGACTAGTTTTTTCTTTCATTACAACTCCTTATGAGATAATTAATATTGTATACTTAGATTGTAAACGCTTTCGCTTGTGTTTCATAAAAAAACCTTGACACTTTTTATTGTGTCAGGGTTTTTTATTGTGTGTTTTATTTTTTGAGGATAAAGATAAAGCAAACTTCTCTGTCTATTTCTTTTAATAAAGTGAGAGTATATCTTCTCCAAGAGTTATTCCTGAATTTCATTTTGTAGTAAATCAAAAGTAGGCGCTTCCAAAGCAAGTATAGCACATGTATTAGATTATTTCCATTTTCTTTCACTTTTATTAATAAGAGTGTTTGTACTCCAAATTATCGCTCACTCTCTTTTGAGTAACGCTTCGTTTATCAAAAAAAAAACAAGAAGTCCAACGACTTCTTCTTTTTATTCAACCGTCTGCAACATATATTCCAACCAGTCTCCTGAAATAACAGGTACTAACTGATCATTAGTATTAAGACTTGCATTTGGATTATAGTGATAATAGTAAACTTCTTCTGTTTGGTCGTTACTGAGAGAGGCTGTGGTACTTCGACGAATGTATTCGCTGCTTTCTGGACTTTCTGGGTTAAAATTTTCCATACCATCAAGTGTTCGAATACTTTTTGAGAAGTCATAAAAGGTAAAAACTTCTCCTATTATTTCTGAATCACCGTCAAAGATTGCGGGATAACCCTTATTTTCAATATGAAAGAGATTGCCCTTAATTTTTGCTGGCGTACTTTCCAGAACCTCACCTTTTAAATATTTTTCATAGTTAAACATGTCTGTACGTAAGCTACCGTATACAAAAACTTTCCTTAACATATTTCCCCACCAATAACACGTAAATCTTCGGAATAGCGCGTGCATGCTTCTAAGGCAACTTCAATCCCTTTAACAATCTCGTCCAATGACATATAAGGTGTATCTTTTTTATCAATGACTTGTGATGTAGCATAAGGAATATGAATGAAACCAGCTTTAACTTCGGGATATTTTTTCTCTAAGAGGTAACGCACACCATAAAAAACATGGTTGCATACAAAGGTACCGGCTGTGTTAGACAAGGTTCCAGGAATGCCAGCTTTATTTAATTCGCTAACAATCGCTTTAACTGGTAATGTAGAGAAATATGCTGGAGCGCCATCTTCTTTTACGGGCTCATCGACAGGCTGATTGCCTTCATTATCTGGAATTCTGAAATCATCCACATTAATGGCGACACGTTCTGGCGTAATCGCGAAGCGTCCACCAGCTTGGCCAATATTTACAACCACATCTGGATGATGTTTTTCAATAGCTTCTTCAATTTTTTCGAGTGATTTATAACGCACAGTCGGAATAATCAACTTAATAATCTCAGCACCGTTGATTTCTGATGCAACACGTTTCACAGCTTCTTCAGCTGGATTGAGTGCTTCACCACCAAATGGATCAAAACCTGTTAACAAAATTTTCATAATAGAATAATCTCCTTTTTAAAATGCGATAAAGTACATTACGAGAATGTGAAGAACGATGAGCGTAAGTGAAACTGGTGCTTGTACCTTGATCACTTTATTCTCATCTTTCATCTCAAGCAAGGCAGCAGGCACGATATTAAAGTTGGCTGCCATTGGCGTCAGTAAAGTACCACAATATCCTGCAGTCAGTGCTAATGCCCCAGCAATTACGGGATTTGCTCCTTGGGCAAGGACAAACGGAATCCCAATACCCGCTGTGATGACAGAGAAAGCCGCAAAAGCATTCCCCATAATCATCGTGAAAATTACCATGCCAAGAACATAAGCTACTACGCCGAGCAAGCGGTTATCCGCAGGGACAATACCTGTAATCCCTTGGGAGATAACTTCACCAACACCTGCGGTTGTAAAGAGTGCACCTAAGGCAACCAACAATTGTGGTAAAATCGCAACCGGCCCCATCGAATCAAAGAGGCGTGCGCCATCCTCCACAGATTCTGTCACTTTTGCTTTTGTCATTATCAATGCAAACACTAAGGCAACAACCGAAGCTACACCGATAGCAAAGAGCGAAGCATTGGTAAATTTACCTAAAGCCATCGCAATGCCAACAGCTACAAATGCCAGAATAAAGGAAGGAATAAAGATTTTATTCTTCAAGACTTTAGACTGTTTTTCGCCAAAGTTGTCGTCCAAAGCTTTATATTTCCCAAAGGTCACTTGCTTAGTTAGTGTAAGCAAGCTGCTTAAAACAATAAAGAGTCCTACAAGCCAGGCTGGGATAAGTGCACCAAAAATAAATGGTATAGCAATTAAAATCCAAAAAAGAGCCGTTCCGAAACGTTTGCTTCCTTGTATTGTAGTTAAAGCTTTATAGGCCATATAAATCATGAGTAAACCCATAAGGACATAAAAAATATTTAATGAAACGTCAATAAAAGCTTGCATGGTTTATTTTACCTCTTTCTTTCCAAATTTTCGAAGAAGTTTTCTGTCATACAGTACAAACTGGATAGCTGTCACTAGAAAGGCAAGGACAGCCATGATAATACTGGCAACTGCTACGTCTACGGCTGAAACATCATAGTTAAAACTTGACATGGTTGAAGTGATCAAGAGAACGCCAGCGCTCCCTGCAAAGAGATTTTGCCCAAAGAAGTTACCATAGTTTTCTGCTGCGGCAGAAATCGCCTTAATATCATCGTCTTCAGACTCCACATCACCAAATTTACTCACTGCGGCAGCTTTAGCCATCGGCTGAATGAGTGGTCGAACAAACTGTGGATGCCCACTAATACGAATAGACATTGCGCCTGCAATAAAACGAATAAAAACATAAACAAGGGCAATACGACCTGTTGTAAGTGACTGGATACGGCCAATAAGATCTACTGCACGTTGGCGAAGTCCATTACGTTCCAAAACACCGATAACTGGAAGAGTCAAAACAAAAAGCGAAACCATACGGTTATCGACAAAAGATTGACCTAAAATAGTTAGGATCTCCTGAATGCTCAAACCTGCAACCAGACCTGTAGAAATCCCAGCGACAACAACAACAAATAAGGTCTCTATCTTGAAAACAAAACCAATCAAGACAATCAAGACACCTATGAGTTTAATCATAAAATAATTCCTCCTAGAATATATATCAGACAATTATACACTATTTGTCTATTATGCACAATTTATAATTGGATGATATTTTATGTTATTGTCTAAACAAATAGAGATAGCTCCTAGCTATCTCTATTTGTATTATTCCCTGATACTTATTCTACCAGTATTTCTCAGTTTTAAAAAATATCAATCGTAACTTCAATATTACCTTTTGTCGCACGAGAATAAGGACAAGTTTCATGGGCCATTTCTAACAATTCTTTTGCTTCCTCAAAGCTTACTCCGTCTATATGTCCTACGATATCAACACCTAAAACAACGTCAGGTACTGCGCCTTGACTTAAGTTATAGAGAGATACAGTTACTTCTATAGTTGATTCTCCATCAACATTTCTTGATTTTTTGACATAGTCTAAAGCACTGTTAAAACAAGCACTATACCCCGCTGCGAATAACTGCTCTGGATTTGTCGCATCCACAGCTTTACTTCCTGGCGCTGCGATGTTTAATTTAAAGCTATTATCGGGAGAGTGGACTTCACCATTACGCCCACCTGTATTTATCATTTTTGTTGAAAATATTTTTTGCATTACCTTACCTCTTTTTATTTTTGATTGTGCACAATTTAATTTTACTAAATATAATTGAATTTGACAAATATATGAAATCAGTTATAATAAAAATAATTGGGAGGACACCATGAGTAATTCGATTTTAAACAAGGAGCTTTGCTTTCAACTATACATTGCTTCTAAAGAAATTATAAAACAGTACAAGCCATATTTAAAAAAGTATGACTTAACATATACAAGCTTTATTGCTCTGCTAGCATTAGAAGATGACATGACCGTGAATGAGTTGGGGGAAGAATTATACTTAGATTCTGGTACCTTAAGTCCTTTATTAAAGAAACTGGAACAAAAAGGATATCTTGTTCGAAAACGTTCGCATTCGGATGAGCGTATTGTCAAACTATTTTTAAGTGAAGATGGAAAAAAACTCAAAAAAATGCTTCCTGCTATTTCCCTACAAGTTGGACAAGAACTTGCCGAACAATCTGATGAAATTAATTATAATAGTTTGATTATGCAACTCTCTCAACTTAATAACATCATGAAAAATATGAAACGAGAACCATAACACTCTTATTTTTCAAACTAAAAAAGAAGGTAGACCCTTCTTTTTTTAATGGTTTAATTTACGTAACTCAGCTACAAGTAATTCAGCTACTTTTTGGGGAGATTGAGGATTTTGTCCAGTAATTATTCGCCCATCTCTAATAGCATACTCTTTGAAAGCTTCGGCTTTTTTGTATTGCGCTCCACGTTGTTTTAACTCGGTTTCGGTTAAGAACGGAACAGCAGTTGTTGTTCCATTAAGCTCTTCTTCTTCGTTTGTAAATCCGGTAATGACTTTATCTTTTATAAGGTATTGCCCCTCTTCATCTTTCAAGTTCAAAAGACCGGCTGCACCATGACAAACAGACGTTATAAATCCACCTTCATCATAAATTGCTTCAGCGACTTTCATCAACACTTTATCTTCGGGATAATCCCACAGTACACCATGGCCACCTGTAAAATATATAGCACCATAATCCTGAGGATTTAAATCCGTTATTTTTTTCGTGTTGGAAAGAGCAGCTTCCCTAAAACTTCTTTCTGTATACCATTTCCAATCGATTTCGTTCGCATATTTAAAACTTTCAGGATCAAGGGGAACATAGCCACCTTTTGGACTTGCAAAGTCAACTTCATAACCTGCAGAGATTATTTCATCATAAAAATGAGTCGTCTCGCCCAACCAGAGCCCTGTAGCTCTATTTGTCTTATCATATTTGGGCGTATTTGTTTCTATGATTAATATTTTTTTCGTCATTTTTGTCTTTCCTTTCCAGTTTGGGCTCACTTATACCTTCTTATAAAGCTTAGAAATTTTTATAAAGACTATTGTTCAGTATTGAATTACTTTATCTATTTAGAAGAAAATAATACTAAGTAAAGTTAAGATGGCTAAACCACCTTGTTTAAAAATAATGAAGCGGTCGCTCGTGAGGCTCCCATACAGCGCAACTAAAATAATATATACCAAGAAGACACTCAATAATTCAATGCGTGCGGTAGAAACAAACAGTGCATAAAGTATCCCTATACCAATCAAGCCATTGTATACGCCTTGATTTTTAAACAGTACTTGGACGTTTTTGTTTTGTAAATCCTCGCTGGCCATTTTGAACACTCTAGCTGTTGCATCAGAAGTCGTTTTTACCGTTTCTAAATAGGTAATATAAAAGAATTCTATGGCGACCAAGGCTCCTAAAATAGTTGTTATGACTGACATAAGCTTATTTTACCCCCTTCTCTACAATTTGCAATTCCGGCTTTTTAACACTATAGTTACTGATATTTTGCGCGAAAGCTAGCAGCAAAGGATTGGTGTTGTGTTTTTCGATTGTTTCTAAGGAAGCCCAGTTTTCAATCATCACAAACTCATTTGTTGAAAGCACTGCTTCGTATAAATCATAAGCTAAACATCCTTCTTCTTGTTTGGAAGTAGCGATTAATTCCTTTATATCTTTTAAAAATTCTTCTCTTTTTTCATCTTTGATAAAAAATTTAGCATTAACAATAATCAAATGTCCATCCTCTTTCTGTGACTTTTATTCTTTTTCACAATAATTGACTAATCAATCATTGACTGGTCAATAATACTCTATTTTCTAATTTATTTCAAGAATATTGACTTAAACCCTCTACTCAAAGTTACTAACGCATCTCTTTTTTACAATAAAATGTTCCTTAAGTTTCGCTTATGTATCGTTTAACTAATTTTTAAGTAAATAAGCATACAATTTGTTTTATTAATTTAGACAAAGGAGAATCTCATTTGGATTTTATTAGACGTGCCTGGCTTTTTACTAAAGCCAAACTATCACGAACCCTTCTACTTATTGTGGCCTTTTCAACTATACTTATTTTTGTTCTTTCGGGTTTGGTTATTCATACAGCTTCTAACCGTTCCATCGAAAATGCGAAGAAGAGTGCCGGAGCGACTGTTACACTCTCCATTAATCGTTCTGCAATGATGGAAAATTTTTCTAAGAACGATTCAACAGGGAAAACGAACAAGTCTGATATGCCTGACATTACTCAAGCAGATGCTGAAAAAATAGCGAAACTTTCTGGAGTAAAATCTTACTCGTATACAAAACAAGCTACAGCAAATGCCGAAAGCAATATCGAAGCAATCAGTCAATCTGACACCTCAGAAAATAATGATAAACAAGGAGCTGTCTTTATGGCAGGGCCGGAAATGAGTGGAAGTACTCCCGGTGATTTCAAAATCGTTGGTACAAACGACTTGCTCGCCTCTTCAGAGTTTTCGGGTGGGACAAATAAAATAACCTCTGGACGCGCGATTCAGTCCTCTGATGAAGGAACGAATAATGTTGTCATTGAAGAGAGCTTGGCTAAACAGAACAACCTCAAAGTAAACTCAACATTTACCCTCAAAGATAGTAATGATAAAACTTACAAAATGACTGTTGTAGGACTTTACAAATCAGGTTCAACAGAAAATGATTTGGCCGCAGACTTTAGCTTTATGAACCCAGCCAATCAGATATACACTGCTTTGAGTGTGCCAAACCAAATCGATGGTAAAACAGGAACGCTTGGAAGTGCAATCTTTAATCTGGAAAACCCAGAAGATTCAGAGAAGTTTGTCAAAGAAGCTACCAAGCTTATTGATACAGATAAATTTGAAGTACAGTCAAATGATGCTATTTACCAACAAATGCTACAACCTCTGAACAATATCAGCAGTTTTTCTAAAAATATTGTTATCCTTGTGACACTTGCAGGTGCCATCATCCTTGCGCTTATCGTAATGCTCATGGTGCGAGAACGCCGCTTTGAAATTGGTGTCTTGATGAGCTTAGGCGAGTCAAAAGGAAAAATTGTGATGCAATTCTTTACTGAACTATTTATGATAATGGTCGTTTCTATCGGTATAGCCTCAGCTACTGGTAACTTTGTGGGCAATGCCGTCGGCCAACAGTTACTTAACCAAGAAACTCAAACCAGTCAAACCAATCAACCTACGCAAATAAATGGTACTCAAAGACAAGAAGATGGACCTCAGCCAGAAAAAGAAAGTCCTAATGCTCAACCTGGCGGAATGCGTACGTCGATTGGGATGGGACAAAATAATGAACAGCTCAAGGCCATAAATGAGCTCGAAATTAAAACAAATCCTCAACAAATCGCGATTTTAACAGCTCTTGCACTCTTGATTACACTTGTGGCCGTTGGTTTAGCAGCAATTGGAATTTTACGCTTAAACCCTAAACAAGTGCTGACAAATTAAAGAAGGAGGACATTATGACAGTATTAAACATTGAAAATTTGACTTACTACTATAACCATCCTGAAGATTACCTCTTTCAAGATGTCACAGAAACTTTTGAAGCAGGAATTATGTACAGTATTCTCGGCCAATCTGGAAGTGGAAAAACAACACTACTCTCTCTTCTAGCAGGTTTAGATATGCCCAAGTCTGGACAGATTAAACTTAATGGAGACGAGATAAAAGCAAATCAGCTCACCAATTATCGTAAGAACATCGTTTCTACCATTTTTCAATCTTATAATTTATTAACCTATATGTCAGCTTTTGAAAATGTAAAAACAGCGCTCAGGATCTCAAAAGTCTCCTTTGACGATGAGAAGCAGTCAATTATTGATAGCTTGGAAAAAGTTGGTTTGACAGAGGACTTAATATACAAGCCTGTAAGTAAACTTTCAGGAGGACAGCAGCAACGTGTGGCTATCGCACGCGCCCTTGTTTTAAATCATGATATCATCATTGCGGATGAGCCTACAGGAAATCTTGATGAAAATACGACGCGCCAAATTGTCGAGCTTTTCAAAAAAATAGCGCATGAAGATCATAAACTTGTAATTATCGTGACTCATGAAACAGAGGTAGCTCAAAACTCTGATGTTGTCTACCAACTCAAGAATAAAAAATTTACCAAGTTAGATGCTTTTTGAAAGAAGACAGACAAAAAAGACTAGCCCGAGAGCTAGTCTTTTTTCTTATTTCATTTTACCTTTTTATTAAGTATTTTTTTACCCCCAACAAGGAAAGGGCGACGAGAATGCTTACTCCTAAGACATAAAGGTATGGTTTTGCATTTTCACCTGTCAGCGGAAGTTGTTTTCTAGATTGATGCGACCTAGTAGTATCTTGAGTTTTCTTAGTACTCAGTGATGCTGCGCTCTTCTCTATTTTTATGCTAGCATTAGTATCTTCCTGTTTTTTTGCTACTTCTTCATTTTTCGGTTCTTCATTTTCATTTGACACTACTGGAACTTTTTCCCAACTGGTATAGAGGACCTTATCACCTTGTTCTTGCGCTGATATGGCTTCTATTTTTTTACCTTTTTGATCTGTCCAGCCCGTAAAAGTATAGCCTTGCTTCGTTGCTTGTTCAAAATGGCTTACTCCTCGTCCATAAATATAAGAATCTGGATTTTGCCGCGAATTTTCTCCACCATTTAAAACATAGTTTATTTTATAAGTATTTGCTTTCCAATTAGCATGGAGTGTTTTGTCGCCTTGTGCATCGGTAGGAATATTGGTTATACTGTTACCATCTCCATCTGTCCAACCTGTGAAAGTGTAACCTTCGCGTTGTGGTGCTTCAAAACGACTTATTCCTTGACCATAACTATATGTCAAAGGATTCGCAGGATGGTTTGTTCCACCATTGAGGACATAAGCAATATTAAAGCTTAAACTCTCAGATTTGAAAGTTAAAACAGCAGGTTCAGTGTAAATGGGTTCATTATTTATTGAATCTAGCGGTGTAATTTTTAAGCGATATAAACTACCTTCATTTGAAATATCGGAAGTAAAGTCGAGTGTTTTACGAATTGTTTTATCACCCGTTGAGTTCGTCAGGCTTTCAGATATATCATTAAAGGACAATCCTTTATCTTTACTTACTTGCCATATCATATCGACTGTTATTTTCTGCGGTGAAGATAGATTTACCTCAGATTCAAAATGAGCAAGATCTCCTGGGATTAAATCAAGCTGATCATCAGGATTAGTCCCTGTTACCTGTCCATCATATTCGTATTGCACTAAGGCGGGGACATTAAAGTTGAAAGCATGCCATTTATTCGGATCACCATCATAAGCTCTTTCTTGATATAAGGTGAAAGGGATATTTTGCGTAAGATTAGGGGCAAGCGCAGCGACATCTCCCACTAAAAACACCGGTCTTGTTTCAAGCAATGTGAGGTCATTTTTTAGCGTACTTAATGGCATAAAACTCGTGTAAGGTCCTGCCATGTAGATTTTAATCCCCACACTGCCATTCAATGCTTGGCTCGTCTCAACACTAGTTGCCGTATTGTCTATCAGTGGGTTAGGAAGAGTCCAAGCTTGGAGAGCTTCATTCCAGTTATAAGAGCCAGCTGCAGCTGTAGATCCACCAGAATTCGTAATAGTAAAAGTAGGAGAATCCATGTATGGAATCACCTTTACTAGTCGGTAATCACTGTTAGGCAATTTCGTAAATGTAAGTGTTCCTTGATAACGGTCGCCATCAATCGTACTTGTACCTGGTGAGGGGATATTAAATGAAGCTTTAAACAAGCTATTGGCAGCTCCGACCCAAGGAATGTGGGTTTTGTAGTCAAAAGCATAAGTTTTATCTGCAGTGGTGACTGCTCCACTATTTGCTGCGAGTACCCGCACAGGTAGTATATTTAAAAGCGCAAATAATGTTAACATAGCAGATAACACCATAATCCTTCTCAAAGACAACGCTTTGTGTAACATTTGATATTTTTTCATTTTTCTTCTCCTTCTATTTATAGATAACACTACAAGGACTACTTTTCCTTTCTATAATTGTCCTTTATTTTTTACTATCCTTTATATCATTATATTATAATAAGAAATAAATTAAATCAATTTCTTTTTCGATGTAATTGTCTACACAATAAATTTAGACTGCCATAAATGTGCTACTAAGCACCGTCATCCATTGTATGCCAGATTTAATTTGTAAGAAAAAGTTCAAGAAATCGAACTCATATTTGCTATATTTTCTCTTTTAGAGGCTTGAAAAATAAAATTTAAATGAAAAAAGTTACTGGATAGATTGCGCCAGTAACTGTTATTTTTAACTATGAATATGGTGAGACATACATCCTTTACGATAAGTCTATCCTTTTATTTTCTCAAAATTATGTTTAAAAATGCCCCGAAGCTCTAAAGCATTTATTTCTGATAGTATCTTTAAAGACCTACTAACAAGTTTTGTTCCCATATTTTTATCTTCAAATTTATAAATCCAACATCCCTTTACAAAAATAGAAGATATTCTTACATAGGTATCAAAAACAAGTGCTAATTTATCTAATTCCTTTATTAACTTCTCTGAAAATTTCTTTTGCTCTCTTCTAATCATGGAGAGAATGGTACGGATTATTAATCTTATTAATAAATTTCTAAATTCCGTGATTTCTTTTAAATACTGACTGTTTTGTGATAGAATTCTTTCAATCAGATGGTAAACTAAGTCAGGATTAATTTCTTCTAGTGTGTTCACTAAGATATACATTTCATAACTATGCCAAACTTGATAAGACTTAAGCTTGTTTTCTATATACTTTATTTCATCAGTTGAAAGCTTTGTATAACAAGCTTTTGCTGAGAGAGCGATGACTTGGTTTTCTTCCATATCATATTTTACATTTTTCATGTATATAGCCTGAAGCTTTTTTAGGTCATTGCTAAAATAAGCTTTCTCAATTTCCTTAAATTGAGATAACCAATAATCCTCCTCATCATTATTAATCATCAGCATATAAGAACGAAAAGTGGTGTGCATCTCTTGTAAGGCAAGGTCTAATTTATCTAAAGAAATCATTGATTTACCATTTTCAAAATAGGACAATGTTGATTTTGATAAACCAACCCGTTCAAAATCGCTTAAAAGTAAGTGGTGCTGCAAGCGTAATTTTTTAAAAACTTCTCCATATTTTTTATAAATCATGGTCATTCCTCCTAAACAGCATATTTTAAAAAATGTACACTCTCGCGAACATCCAATAATATCTCTTGACTAGCATTAAATATGCTCGACTTCTTCCCCTTCTTTTCACTTTCATTTTATCATAACAAATCTTATATTTACTAAAAAATTCACTTAATTTTATTGAAATAAATTCTTTTAGTATCATTCTTCTTCATGATTTATCTCCAGAACGATTATATTTTTATCCAAAAAATAAAGACAGCCTCACAGACTATCTTTTACTTATTTGTGATATAAAGTAGCTTATTTACCTTTATTCCTCATCCATAGACAAAACAGAAAGGAAAGCTTCTTGTGGTACTTCTACTGAACCGATGGATTTCATTCGTTTCTTACCTGCTTTTTGTTTTTCCAAAAGTTTACGTTTCCGAGACACGTCACCACCGTAACATTTAGCCAAGACATTTTTACGCAAGGCTTTGATGTCGCTACGTGCTACGATTTTTTGACCAATAGTGGCTTGGATTGGCACTTCAAATTGTTGACGAGGAATAAGTTTTTTGAGTTTTTCAACGATAACTTTACCACGTTCATAAGCAAAATCTTTATGCACGATAAAGCTAAGCGCATCGACTTTTTCCGAGTTCAAGAGAATATCCATCTTCACGAGGCGTGATGGGCGGTAATCTGAGATTTCATAGTCAAAACTTGCATAGCCGCGTGTCGAAGATTTGAGCTTATCAAAGAAGTCAAAGACAATTTCACTCAACGGGATATGATAAATAACATTGACACGGTTAGCATCGAGATAATCCATCGTTACAAATTCACCACGTTTGCGTTGAGCGAGCTCCATAACGGCTCCGACAAACTCGTTAGGCACCATGATCTGTGCTTTGACAAATGGTTCTTCAATACTTTCAATACGCGTTGGATCAGGGAATTCACTTGGATTTGCCACTTCCATTGTTTCACCATCAGTCGTGTTGACATGGTAAATTACAGATGGTGCGGTCATGATTAGGTCTAAGTTAAATTCGCGTTCCAAGCGCTCTTGGATAACATCCATGTGCAAAAGACCTAAGAACCCACAACGGAAACCAAACCCAAGCGCTTGTGATGTTTCTGGCTCAAACTGCAAGCTGGCGTCATTCAGTTGTAGGCGTTCTAGGGCTTCACGAAGGTCATTATAACGGTTAGAATCAATCGGGTAAAGTCCACAGAAGACCATTGGATTCATTTTTTTATAACCCGCAAGTGCTTCTTCAGCAGGGCGATTGGCTAAAGTGATTGTATCACCGACGCGTGTATCCGCAACTGTTTTAATTGCAGCTGCCAAGTAACCAACATCACCCGCCATGAGGAAGTCACGTGCTACTGCTTTAGGCGTGAAAATCCCAACCTCTGTCACGACAAATTCTTTACCATTTGACATCAGTTGAATGGTATCACCTACCTTCACAGAACCGTCAACTACACGGATTTGCAAGATAACACCACGATAAGCATCATAAACTGAGTCGAAAATCAGAGCCTTGAGTGGTGCTTCAACATCACCTTGAGGTGCTGGGACCTTCTCCACGACTTGTTCCAAAATTTCTTCAATACCGATACCTGCTTTAGCAGAGGCTAAAACAGCTTCTGACGCGTCTAAACCGATGACATCTTCAACCTCAGTACGCACTCGTTCTGGATCTGCCGCAGGCAAGTCAATTTTATTAATGACGGGTAAAATTTCCAAGTCATTATCTAAAGCCAAATAGACATTGGCCAAAGTTTGGGCTTCAATCCCTTGAGCTGCATCGACGACAAGAATAGCACCTTCACAGGCAGCTAAAGAACGGGAAACTTCATAGGTAAAATCGACGTGTCCAGGCGTATCAATCAAATGGAAAATATAGGTTTCTCCATCTTTAGCCGTGTATTCTAACTCAATAGCATTAAGCTTAATTGTAATCCCACGTTCACGCTCCAAATCCATGCTGTCCAAAAGCTGAGCTTGCATCTCACGTTTTGAAACCGTTTCTGTCAGTTCAAGGATACGGTCAGCCAGCGTTGATTTCCCGTGGTCAATATGCGCAATGATCGAAAAGTTACGGATTTTCTCCTTGCGCGCGTTCATTTCTTGTATATTCATCATTATTTCCTTAATAAAAAGTCTATTAGCTCTATTATAACATAAAGTTACTTCCTCAAAATAAAGAAATATATAAAAAGACTTTTTTATTCTATCTATTATTCTGACATTAACTTAGCAAGTTTTATTTTCAACGAAACCTCTTCTCATAAAGCGATTTAGACAAAAACTCAATCAAATCAGTCCATGTTTCTTTATCAAAAATATTTTTAAAGTAAAAAACATCTTTTGAAGAGAAATTTCCTTCCGGATCACTAGAAATAATGACATCGGCTTCAGGTATCGTTTTGCAGAAAGCAATCAAATCGCTATTAAAAAATTTTTTCAAGGTATTTTGAATATAGAAACTATTCACAACACTTGAGGTGTGATTAATATAGATTTGTACAGGTACACTTGGCACATTAAGCTCATAAATTGCATATAGTAGAGCTGTCAAACTCTTTCGCTCTAGATCATTCAACCGTTGAGTAGACGGAAAATAAGTAATGGTCTGATTTAACTTCTCTTTAATCGCACGATAACGAGGCTTTTTTTCAAACATTTTATAATTTTTTTCAATAGGAACTGCACGGTAAAAATCAACATTAAACTGTATATAACGTGAATACAGGTTGGTAAGCACTAAAAGATAGTATGATTTGACATAATTATCTTCTGAAAACTCAAAAGCGAACATCTCGCGAAATTTTTCTAGGAACAAGCTGACCTCATAACCAATAGAAAGCCCCGACTTCTGAAATTTTTCAACTACATCTTTTTTCTCATATGTATCATCAAACTCGAAAATAAGCCCTCTTACTAAGAAACTGAGGAGTATTGATTCCCTTTCAATAATCTCTGGTGCTGCATTAAAAGAAGCAAGGTTTAAACAGTGTTGCCCCCGATAAAATATTGAAATATCTTCTAAAAATGCATGCTCAACCTTGGCATACTTCTTAAAAAAGACGATACGATAAGATGTCACCCCTGCAAGGATAAGTAACTTTTGTTCTTGAGCTTTTGAGAGTTTTCGCTCGATCTTTAAAGTACGCTTTAAAAAATTGATATCAATAAATTCCGGAGGAAAAGCATCCGAGAAGGGCTTTTTTCCTAAAGTATTGAAAAGGTGCCAGTGTGTGAGGTAAAGAAAATAACGTACACCAAGTTCATCTCCCGAAAAATTTGTCGCGTTTGCCAAGTCAAATTCGGCTCTAAAAGGGAGCATAATCTCTTTTACTTGAGTCAATAACTTGTAGACTGTCGGTTCACTAAAATTCAAATCATAGGCTATTTCAGGAATTGACGTGTAACTTTTACGGATAAGTGCAGAGAGGAGACTGTACAAAGGACTTTTCCGCATATAATATAACTTCAAGCGGGTCACAATATAATCTGGTGTCATTTCATTCTTCATTTTTATGACTATTTTTGAAGACTTTTTTATTATCTTAATATCTTGACCAAAAAGTGCATGGATATCTTCTTCAAGTTCCTTGCTGTACCGCCTAAAAGTTTCATTTTTCAAATTCAATTTCTCCTTTAAATCTTTAGAAAATTCACCTGCCCGAGAAAACAAGATGTATTGAAAGAGTTCAATCTTAACTTGTTCCTTTGGCGTTGTGAAAAGCTCTATCATAACTTTTTCTCCTATTTCCACTGCTCGCTTTATATCATCCAACATTTTTTATTTGCTCAAGCCTTTAAAATATAAAAACAGCGAAACGCTGTTTTTATATTTATTATAACTTTATGCTGATGGCGTACTCTTAGTCGTTGATACAAGATTCCAAGTTATCGTACTGCTAAAAGTCTCTCCTGCATTCAGATCGGCTAACGGATCTGGTTGTAAGAGCAACTGCCCTGTTAAATCAAAAGCTTCGCTGCTAACCGAATCCACAATGTAATTGTCTGTATCATCATCTTTAAGACTTATCTCAAAGGGATAAGTCGACATTGTAAGTTGACTGTTAAATTTCAGTCTATGATTAGTGTTACTTTGAAAACGACTCATCTTTGCAGATAGTCGCCAACCGCCTTTTGCTCTACTATCTACAATTTCAAGATGGTCTTGTGCAGTGGGCTCTCTGTCTTCTGTTCCTTCATAGATATAACTGGCAGGCAATTGACCAAAATCAAAGTTAGGTACTTGCTGCAAAAGAAGCTTACCAGCCGCTTTATTAACCCAGAGTTGAGCCTTATTTGAAGAAATAGTAACTGTTTCTTTTTTACCCTCACCTGTATCAATAGTTGTTGAAAAAGTGACTTGAGCAGCAAAAGGTTTTCCATTTTCTGTCGCTTCTCGCGCAGTCTTCATAAAGGCGCTGTCTTGAGCAAAGGAAAGGACATGATCTGCATCATTGAGACTGGTCAGAGTGTTCACGGTACCTTTATAGTTTTTGACGCCTTGGGCTTCTGAGAAAGATTTAGAAGTATTTCCCTCTATATATTTCCATTCATAACTCCATGATTCAGCGCTTTCCACCGATTTATTCAAATCAGCCAAGCCTTGTCCATCAAGCTCCCAACTCATACCACTATCTTCTGCAACGTTTTTAGCGGCTAAGCCACCGAGGTAAATTGTCTTATTATCTGTCGGTATTGTTCCATCATCATTTCTAATACCAGCAGACATCGTAAAAGGAATACCCGGTGATTGTACATCGGTATTTACTTCGTTCAGTTGATCCCCTGCATCAAATTCAACACTGCGTCCCTCTGTTTTGAGGAAATTAATTCCCTTTAAAGAACTGTTCCAAGTAATTTTACCTGTCGCATCACGTGGTGTTGTCACTGCTTTTGCCGAATAAGTAGCTTTTTCAAACACCACATTTGGAGTCGTAATGGAAATACCACTAGCAGCAACTGGCTTATCTTTCACCGTGACTTTAGCAAGTTCAGAATAATAAGTAGCTGCAAAACCCAAGATTGGCACTTGATTTAGCTTTGTTTCCAACTGAAAATAATAATTTCCGGCCTTTAAGTTAGGTACAGAGATGTCAATACTTTGCTTTGTTGAACCAAGTATCCCACTTCTGTCAGAAAATTCACCTATACTGCCTTTATTAAGCCAAGTACCATCCGCTTGTTCTTGCCAAGCATTCACTTTGACTTTAACCGTTCCCCAGGTATTCACCCATGATGTCGTCTTAATGCTCAAATCAGCCTTGGTTCCTTCAACAATATACTGCTCTTCTTGGGGCTGTGAAAGAATCCCTGTGCGTAGTGGAAAGAGTAAATAAAGGCCATTACGATCTGGTTCATGGGCATTTGGCAAATCCGTATAGCTTGCATCTGATGACAAGCTCGCAGTTGGAGATGCTTTTTCAGATTGAGGTTTATCTTCGATAGATTTTTCTTGCTCCGGTACTTCAGATGTTCTCGGTGCGTCATTTTCTATTGGGGCTGTCTCTTCAGATGTTTGATCCGTTGAGTTTTCAGGCTCAGTAGTTTGATTTGTATCCGTTGTCGATGTTTGAAGTTCTGACTCTTGTGGACTTGAGGTACTTTCCTTATCGTTCGTTATACTAGATGAAGGTTGTGTTTCCACATCACTGTCCAAAGCATAAACTGCAGAGCTTGCAGTATTCAGCAGGAGAAAGAGCAATATAAACCCTATATTTATTTTTTTCATTCAAGTTTTCCTTTCTCTACATACCTGCGAGCCAAGAAAAAGACAGCAACAAATAATATTATCATACAACCAAACAAGATTAAAGAATATTCTTGAGTACTTCCTGTAGAAGGCAAGAGATCGTAATGCACCAACTGTCCATTTTGAGGAATTTCAGGTGGTAAAACTCCGGTATCTCTCACATCCTGATGCACAGTAAAACCAATCTTACTTTGCATCATATTAGCGCTCACTGGCTGGGTAAGGAAAAGATTCGCCAGACAAGATAAGCCTAAGAATGCTAAACTGACCTTTAGTTTTTCATTATTCATCTTCATTATCATCTGTATCACCCTTTCTTTTTCCTAACCCATAGGCCACGAGGAAAATAATAATACTGATACCAACTACTGCAGCTATGATCCACCAAAGATTTGTATTTGATTTTTCTCCCTCTAGCAGCTTACTGTTGACAGTTTCTCTGTTTTTACTGTCAACTCTAAAGTCACGTGCCATATCAAAACTTTTGTCTCCAGACTTCATCAGCATATGATAGGTATATTTTCCGGGTTTTAAAAGATGGTTGTTTGTATCTATTGCGTATTCAAATGAAGAATAGGGAGCCATCTCATATTTTTCTGATTGTGACTGATAAAGCTTGTCTGTTTTTCCTTTTTCAGTCACCCAAGCCTCTACTTTTATTTGTCCAAACATACTTGGAGCTTGGTTACTAACTTCACCTACAACTTTAGGCACCCCTGTATCCGACTTCATTTGTGCGTGAGTCAACTCTAGTTTTGGCGTAATTTTTTTATTGAAATCTTCTGATATTATGACAGGAATTGTCATTGCAAAGGCATTACGAACACCTACACCTTTTGACTTTGCTGTTTCTTGCGGGACTTTGCGCACATAGATGCTACCCAAAACAGTACCTTCTATATTATCTTGAGGTAACTTAAGGTTAAAGGTAATATTCTTTGTCTGCCCAGCAGCAACTGTTACTTTTTGACTTTCCTTTTTGTCCTCAACTAAATCCTTGAGGAAAGGGCCTCCTGCCATCATTTTTTTGGAACTGGGAGTATAATCAATATGCCCATTATTACTTGTCGTTGCTTGGACAATCTGAACATCAAAATCTTGGTTTTCATTTTCCGTCAAATTCTGAACAGCTACAGTTAATGGATAACTTTCATTTTTTTCACCCTTGATTGAGAAATAACCTGCAGTTGGATCCGTTTGACCCTTTCCAAGTACCGGAGTGACAGTAAAACCTGCGCCCTCTTCCGCATGTGCATTCACAGGTAAAAATAAGGTGAATAGCAGTATGGCGAAGCAGCCCAATCCTTTTATAAATTTCATGCTTTTCAACCTCCACTAAAAAATAAAAGCAAGAACCGACAAATCTTAAGTTTTGCCCGTACTTGCTTATACATTTTCATTTATCCGACAACAAAGATTATGCAGTTGGAGCGACGGGTTGTGAAGAACTCAAGTTCCAGTTGATTGTTGTTTCAAAAGCATCATCAGCTGCCAAGTTCGCCTTTGGATTTGCGCCCAAAGTTAATTTAGCATTTTCTGCAGAAATAAGAAATTCATCTTTACCATGTGAACCATTACCTTTTGCAAGTTCTACAGGGCTCTTGTCATCTTTAATAACACCTGTAAAATCTTCTCCTAAAGTACCGACCGCTGAAAGGTCTAATGCTGCACCTTCCAACGAAGTTTTAGAATTTGTAAATTTATCCATGTTAGCTGTCAATGTCCAGTCTGATGTACCCAAACGTGTATCACTAACTAAAACTTTTCCTTCAGCTTGAGCAGCTTTTCCAGTGAAACCTGAGTAAATTGAGCTGGCTTCAAGAACACCATAGTTGAAACTTGGTACTTCTTTCAATGTCAACGTGCCGTTATCTGGATCTGTTGGATCTACTGGATCTTTGGCGGTAATCGTGAAGTTAGCAGTAGAATCTTTTGCTTCTGCTTCATCCGCGAATCCTGTAGTAGCTGAAACCATCGTCATGCTAGCCAAGATTCCAATACCCATCGTTGCTAAGAATGCTTTTTTCATAATAAACATCTCCTCTATAAATTTTTATAAGATTATGTGAATCCACCTTGAATAAACTCACTCTTTTATTTTATAATTTATCTCGCAACATAATTATATTTATTTGTGGGAATTTTCCTCAGCTCAAGATAAACTTTACGATTTATTTCACATGAAGATTTTAACAACAAAAAAACTACCCTTTAAGGTAGTTTTTATCTCTTATTACTCAAAGCGCATAGCTTTGAAATTTTCATTTTCTTGAGGAAATTCCTGTTTCATTTCCCCCACTTGACCAACTTCAATGGTAATTTGTCCAGATAAAAATTCAGTCAAGTGACCGCCAAAAGTCTTGTCGTCACTTAAAAAGTGTAGATGAGCACCATCACCATACAGATCTTCTAAAAATTTAGGCGACCATATACCAACAATCGTTCCCGAAATGTTTTTTTCGGTAAAATGAGGCTGTTCAGCCAGTATTTCCAAATAATTTTTCGTATTCTTTGCAGGTTTAGAACTAATTTCTACTGAATCAAAGTGTCCAGTCATTTTTAAACTGTAAGCCGTGTTCCGTGTCGGAAATTTCTCTGTCAGGTCATGCAAGGCTTGCATCGTCAGACCATTAACTTTATAAGTCGCAAAAGGTTGGTGATCAATCACCGCAACATAAGGTAAAGTCTCATCTGGCTTAACTACGCGTACCTGATTTTCAGAATTTCCGTGATAGGCAGTGCCATCAAGAATAATAACTTCTCCATCAGCACCATCTAAGGTACCAATACCAATTTGTCCATATTTTAAAGCTTCTCCAGCAGTTATGGTTCCTTCGTAAAACCCACCATACAGAGTGTTAAAAGAACCATGCTGAAAAATTGCACTCATTTTATTTATAAAACTTTTAACCATGCAACAATTATAGCATATGACATAAATAAACGCTAAAATTAAGCTCTTAATATTTCGACAAATAACACTCTTTTGAATTTTTATTGTTCCTACTTAAAAAGCCTCTATCCTATGACTGAGGCTTGACTTTCTTATTTATTCAAAATGGCTTTCATCATCACAAAAAGGCTCTTTACATCTTCCACTCTTGTGTTTCCTGTTTTTTTATCAATGATTGAAGAATAGACATGAGGAATGATTTTTTCAACGCCGGCATCAACTGCAATTGTTACAATTTCTTCAAAATTTTCTAAATCAATACCACCTGTTGGTTCCAAATAAAAATCATATTTTGCACAGGCTTCTGCTACTGCTTTATACTCTTCAATATGGTTAAGGCCTTTCATATTAAAGTATTTAATAGAACTTCCACCCATATCCTTCAATAAAGCAATCGCTGTTTCGATAGGCACAATACCTGCGGCACTTTGAGAAGATAGTGGCCCCGTTGCAATATTCACCATACCTACTGTTCCTGTCGGTGATACTAAACCATTGATAACCGTTTCATCTTGCCCTAACAATGCGCGACTCGTGCCAACACCGGTAAATACTTGATTGACGTGCTGCGGTTGTAATACTTTTGACAAACGAGAAACCATTGCCGATTGGTTGGGATCACCAGCGCCCAAGCCAACTGATAGCGCATTATTTGTTGCTGCAGCATAGCGTTTCATATCGTTGATAGCCGCCTCGTCTGTATCATAATTTTTTGACAGTACACCCAAGACAATGTGTCCTTCTGCAGCTTCATAACATTCTATTGCATTGTCCACTGAGTGGGCAAGTACATTTAAGCATAAACGGTTTTCTAGATAATTCATTGTTTTGTTCATTTTCGACCTCCTCTTCTTATCGTATAATATCGATATTTTCATCCATCAATTTTGCCTGAATAAGCTCTCGACTTATGATGGGACTGTCTCCATACGTTGTATATGAAAGTTGTGCGTTAACACTTGCAAATTCAACTGTTTCCTGTAACGTCCAATCTTCAATTAAACCCATAAGTATTCCTGCAGCAAATGCATCGCCTGTACCAATACGATCAAAAGAAATAATTTCACGTTTCTGAGAGTAGACAATATCGGATTGACTTGCAAGAAAGCCTTGGAGTATTTTACGATTTCCCTCGTTCACTTTGGTTGTTCCTCCAAAAAATGAAACGTGGTATTCTCTCATAAATTTACGATAAAGCACTTCAACTTGTTCTTCATCCGAATGTTCTATTTTTAAAAGTAGAAGTAAATCCTTTTCACTTCCGAAAACAACATTGCTATAATGTAACATCTTTTTATAACTATCTATTAAAATGTCATGTTCATCAGCTTTTACAAGACTCATCCGATAATTAAAATCAAAACAAATCATAATTTTTAGTTCTTGAGCAATCCTTGCTAAATTTAATGCATTTTCTCGTGATTGTTTCGATGTTGAGAGGGATATTCCACAAATATGTAAAAGTTCAATATCTTTAAGAGCCGTTTTTATTGCTTCATCTGATAGTTTAACTTGACAAAATGCACTTTGACTGCGGTCCATATAGGTTACTTCACTGGGACGATTACCATAGCCCATCTCTAAAAAATAGCTTCCTATATGTTGCCCCTCAATCAAAATTCTTTCATCAGAAACACCTAATTTTCGAACAAAACTTCGAGCAGTTCGTCCGACAGTATTGGCTGGAAGCACTGTGAGCAAATGAGTTTTCACGCCATTATGGGCCAAACTTGATAATATATTTAAACCTGTACCGCTAAAGGACATCTCTAAGGATTCTGTCTGTTCTAGCATTTTATAGTTTGGTACTGCAAGACGCATCATCACTTCTCCAAATGCTAAAACATTCATACAATGGCCTCCATTACCTCTTTTAATTTACGCTCAATATCCAACATTTCTTCTTGGTTCACGGCACGAATATCAAATTCTATGATTCCATTATTGGCTTGATATTCTCTTGTATAAATAGCTAGTCTACCTTGTTTTAACTTTTGGATGACTTCTACTGCTGTTGTTTGATCACTTGTCACTTTAACACGCGCCCGATAGATTTCTCTGCCTGCCGCATCTGGAACTATACTTGCCTCAAGTCCTTTGATTTCATTAATTTTATCGACAAAAGGATGGAGACGATGGAGCATACTTTCTTTTGATTCGTTGCCATTTGCTAAATATAATTCTAATGCCGCAACTAAACCGACAATGTTTTCTTTCCCTATTTTCATTGCTCGGCCAAGCCCTTTGTTTTGCTTTTGAATCCAAGGAATATAGGGATTTCGTCCAATAACCATCGCGCTTGTTGGTGCTTCAATTGCTTTTGCACCACTGTATATAACCAAATCTGCACCTTGCTGATAATAAGTCTGCAAATCTTCTTCTGCTGCCGCATCAACAATCAAGGGCAAATTGTACTTAAGCGCCACTTCTTGCATTTCCTTAACGCTCAACATACTTTTTTGGACAGTATGGTGACTTTTTATATAAAGAAGTGCTGCAGTATTTTCTGTAATTTCCATTTCAACTTGCGTTTGTGAGCATTCGTTTGCCCAACCTGCTTCTACAAGTTTACCACCCCCAACTTGTATCATCACTTCTACACCAGTTCCATAATTAACATTATGTCCCTTAGGCATAACAATTTCACGTTTTTGGATTTTGGAGCTATAGGGATTGTAAATATTATATTCTTGTCCCTGTCCAATAATTGCTGCTATACTTAAAGCAATTCCAGAGCTTGCACTAGAGACAACAGTTGCATTTTCAACAGATAAAAGCTTGGCAATATACTGGCCACTTTTTTCAACTAATGCTTGCATTTCAAAAAAAGATTGCCCCGCTTCCTTTTGTGCTTGAGCAACAGCATCACTCACTTTTGATACACCAAGAATCGTCATTTTCCCGCTCGCATTAATTACTCTTTTTAAATCAAATTTTTCGTAACTATTCATCTCTCTTTTTTCCTTCTAAATATCGAACTTTTCCCCTTTAATAAAGGCCATTCTCGGTATAATTTTTTGATGTGATTGTTCTTTATTCCCATTAGAATCCATCAAATATTTCTCACTTTTTATAAGCTCAAAAAAAGTTAAATCTGCATCAAAATCTTCTTTGAGTTGCCCTTTATTCTTAATTTTTAAAGCATCAGCTGGAGCTTCTGTCACTCGAAAAAGCACCTCGTCTAATGAATATCCAATTGCCAACAATTTTTCCATCGTTATAGCTAAGCTATACACAGGACCATTTTTACGATTTCGTAAATAGATATCTGTACTTATCGAGTCTGCAATAATATTTTCTTTTTTTGCCCGTCTTGCAACTTCAAAGTTGAAACTATCTGTGCCGTGACCTATATCAAAATGAATACCGTTCTTATATGCTTTTTTTGCAAAAGGCTTGATGTTTCCAGTTTGATCGAGTATTCCATTATCTTTTCCATTAAAACAGTGAGTCACAATATCTCCTGTTTCTAAATAAGAAAACAGTTCTTCCAAATCCACTGGTGCTGTCCCAATATGAACCATTAGTGGCAAATTTACTTTACGTTGTAATTCTTTTGCAAGTAATAAAGGTTTTACACCATTTTCACCAATAACTGTTTTACTCATACGAGCTTTTAAACCAATGATAAATTCAGGGAGTTCCTGGAGGCGCTCCATATTTTTCTCAATATTTACTTTCGATAAATCAGCCAGTTCATTTTGTTTTATGATGCCGTCTTTGGAGATATTCATTAAAGCATAAACATTTGTTTTTGCTTTTTGTGCCAGCTGGTAGAAATCTTTAATGTTATTTTCGCCTGTAGAGCCCGCATCAACAATAGTGGTAACGCCACTATTTATTCCAACCTCATCAGGATAGTCATAATACAAGGTCATTTTTTCAAAACAATGCACATGAGCATCTATCCATCCTGCAGAAACATACAGGCCTTGAACATCAATTTCTTCTCTCGCTTTTTCTGTAATTTTTTCAGAAATTTTGCTGATTTTTCCGTTTGTTATACCTATTCCAATGGTTTCTTCGTGAATTGTTTTTGCATTTTTGATCAATGTATCGTACATTTTCACACCTCTTTAAATAAGAATTTACTCCAAGGTTGAATGTAGTCTAATAAAATTAATTCTTCCTTTGCAACAGATCCTACCTTATTTTTCCGAGGATCAGAATGGGGTTCCAAAGCAATTTGTAATTCATTTTTATACTTACCAAAATCATCATTTCCAATCAAAATATCGCCTTTTTGGAAAACTTCTTTATTGTCATGGGCTGGATTTACGTTTTTATAATCTTTTCGCGTTTGTGTCGAACGAATCATCTGCTGTGTAATGTCTCCACGTCGGAAATGCTGGTTGTTTAAAACAATATTTTTTTCTATATCGCTTGTTCTCTCTTCAAAGCTTATCGAAAATTCTGTCTGATACCGATTAATCTTGCCCAAACTTTCGATTTCGTCCTCACTTGCATAAGCATTCCCAATAATGACGTCATCAATCAATTCTGTCGCAAAAAGGTGTTTTGCTTGAAGGCTAATTGGTAGATGGCGATGCATTTCCAATGTAGGTAATCCGTCATTAATATCCCACGGCCCTAATTGGGCTGTTTGACTGGTAACAAATGCCGCTGTCCGAATCCCCTGCTTTTTAAATCTCTGACTACATTTTTCAAAAAATTCTAAAGGGAGGGCACTTCCTTCTTGCGGATAGAAATTATGACAGCCATAAATATAAGGTTTATTTGCTTTATAGCTCAATATATTATCCAAGTAAGCCACATCATTACTCATATTTAACTCAATAACTAAGCCAAATGGATTGAACGATAAGTTTGCTTCCTTATTCCCATCAAATCCTACATCTAAGCGTAAACCATCCGCCCCAAGTTGATGGAAAAAGGACAAATCATCATATGAGATAGCAAGTTCATCAAAGATATTAGGGGCAATGTCTAAAATTACTTCGTAATTTAGCATCTTTGCTTCTTTGATAATCTTTGAAAACTTTTCTGCTACTTTTTCTTTCCCTTCTGTTACTTCCAACATTGACATAAAAATACGCTCAAAACCATGTTTATTTCCCAACTTCAAATAAGCTAAGTCTTCTTCAAACTTACTATTATCTGGATAAATGGACAAACCTAATCTTCTAAACATCTATTTTTCTCCTCTTTAAACTTTATCCCACTGCTCAACATAGGATTTAAACCTCCACAATAAGAGACAACTGCTCATAATGGTAGCAACCACTGCAAAATACAAGATATGAGTCAAAACAGATAGTGTTAACATCATGATGATAAAAAGTAAAAGCATTGGTATAACTTTAAAAAGTTTGCCTTTCCTTAAAAATTCGGGGACTTTTCCTTTTTCCAAATAAATCATTGCTGTAAGAAATGTTATAAAGGAAACAACTGCAATATCGTAACTCATTTTTCTCCTTCCTTTTCACTTTCCATCAACTGTTTTTCAAATACTTTGAAGAAAGGATAATAAATAACTAAACTCACAAAGAAATTAACCACAACAAGTACTGCTGCCATAATATGCCAGTTTGTAACCATCATCGCACCAATAGGTGATGGAACGGTAAATACGGTTCGTGAAACTGTCATTGGCACAATATTCGTAATCGTCGCTACATAAGCAATAACTGTCATAACAAGTGGAGATAAGATAAAGGGAATGGCCAAGGTTGGATTCATGACAATAGGGGCACCAAAAATAATCGGCTCATTGATATTAAATATTCCTGGCAAGAAACCAATACGTCCCAGCTCTTTTAAATATGAAGATTTGGAAGTTAAGAAAAGACAAATGAGCGCAAAGGTAGCACCTGCTCCTCCAATCCATACAAACCATTGTAAGAACATTTCCGTAAACATATTAGGCATCTGCGATGCCGGCGTACCCGCAGCAAAAGCATCCATATTTTCAGCGATTGAACTTTCCCAGAATGGACGAATAACAGGACCCATAATGGCAGGACCATGAATACCTAATACCCAAAAGAAACAGATTAAGAATACAGTTACAAGTCCCCCGAGCAAACTATTTCCTGCTAAGAAATCTTGCATTGGCATGATAATATTTGAAAGAGTTGCATTAATATCAAAGCCTATCACATGACGAATCCCCCAAAATAAAAGTAAGTTTGCGCCTGCTGGAAATAAAGCAGCAAAAGAATTGCTTACTTCAGGAGGTACGCCCTCAGGCATTTTGATTGTGATATTTTTTTCTTTCATAAATCTGTATATTTCAACAGAAATAATGGCTGTCACGATAGCTCCAAATAGAGATTGAGCGCCTAATTGAGCTATATTAAGGTAACGTCCTGCGGCCACAACCTGTGTCTGTACCTCCGTGACTTGAACATCCTCAAATAAGCGAACAGGTTGAATACTTGTAGCTAGAAAGCTCATAACAGCTACGATTCCCGCCGTTAATGTGTCTAGCTTATAACTTTGTGCGAGTGCACTTGCAATACCAAATGCTGCATATAATGCCAAGACCCCTACTGTAAAGCGATAAGGAATATCGAGTACTGTCAGATATGGTGTCAGCATTTCTGCTACTGCGGGGATAGGGAAATTCAAGAAAATAACAAAGAACGCTCCCACCAAGGTTAAGGGCAAGGTTGCAATAATCCCTTTTCTAATTGCTAGCATATGGCGCTGCCCGCCAATCCTGTTTGCCATTGGAGAAACTTTTTGCTCCAAAAATGTAATTAATCCGTTCATTAATTTTTCCTTTCTTCTTTTTGAATGAAAACGGTTTCTATTTACTACAGAAACATTATAACATTATAATGTTTATAGCGCAACTGATTTTAAAAATATTGAACTTTCTCTATATTTACTAACTCAACTTTTACTCTATTTCCTTGTAAGTTCAATCTTTAAACATTATATTTTTTCTATTTTTTCCAATATAGTTTATAATGAATAGATGGATTATATTCAAAAGAGAAAAGGAGAAAAAGAATGAAAGGTATCTTGTACCAAGAAATTTCAAATCAATTAAAACATGATATTATTACTGGCAAATACCCGCTAAACTCACTTTTTCCCACAGAAAACGAATTAGTGGAAATGTTTTCTGTTAGTAAAATTACCATTCGGAAAGCAATTGAACTTTTGGTTCAGGAAGGTTACCTCCATAAACAAAGTGGTAAAGGGACAACGATTATTAGTAACCGACCTTTTAACATCCTTAATAATGCTATTCCGTTTACACGCCTCCTTGAAAAGGATGGGATAAATGTTAAAAGTAAAATTATTGAGGTAAAAGAGAGTTCAATGACGGAGCATACATTTGCTTGGCCCTACGTCTATGAAATAACTCGAGTCTATTCCTTAAATGATATACCCACCATTTATTCTAAGCATTATTTTGCATTAAAGGAAAAAGAAACCTTGGAAATTTTGAGTGATGAGAACTTCTCTCTCTATCGTCTTTTATATGATAAAAGCCTTCCTATTTCACAGATAAAAGATACTTTCCGTGCGATAAAAATTGACGAATCTTTGAAACAATACGTTAACTTTTCCGAGGATTTCGCTCTACAGCGTAACCGATTTTCCTATGATCAGAATGGAGGACTGATTGAGTTTACTAAATTCATTTATGATTCTGAGCGTCAAGAATACTATATTGATTATCTTGTCTAATTACATAAAAAAAGTTCTTGATAAATGAATCAAGAACTTTTTTTATTTTTTGTCGCCTACTTTATTTATAAATTTTACAGCACTTCTATTAATTTCTTTAAGGTCAATGTCTTGTTGACGTGCTGCAAAGACACAGCCACAATAGCATTGGCGGTAAATATTGTATTCTTTGCACATCTCTACGGAACGTTTCCAGCCGTTGTTTTTCTTAAAGTCACTAGGCAAGTATTGGACAGCGTAGATTTTTTGCATATCTAAGCCTATTTCATTTATCAGTTGGCCGTTCTTTTTGGGGCTGAGCGTGAGTGCCGAGCCAAAATAATCATAACCTAACTCTTGAGCTTTCTCTGCGACAATATCTAAACGCATTTGAAAACAAGCTGTGCAACGCGAACCACCTTCAGGTTCTTCTGCGAGCTGATGCAAATTGACCATTTTCATAAATTTATTCGGTTCATAAGGTGCCGCAGCAAACTGGACTTTATTTCCTGTTTTTGCATTAAAGTCTTGAACAAAGTCAGCCTGCACTTTCTCACGCCTTTCGTACTCGGCACGAGGATGAATATTCGAATTAGAAAAATAAATTGTCACATCAGCATTTTGACAAAGATATTCTAAACTGTAAGTTGAACAGGGTGCACAACAGGAATGAAGCAGAATTTTGGGACGAAGACCTTCAGCCTCCCAGCTTTCGCGCATTTTTTGATAAACCCGATCATAATTGACCTTTTGATTAGGATTCATCTTTTGCAGAATTTCAGTCGCATTTTTCATGCTTTTATTTTAGCATATTTTGAAGCTTTCTTGCTTGTCGTTTAACACCCACAAAACTCCGTTCTTTCAATTTTGTACTTTTTATATTATACTATGAGTAGGAACTCTCAAAACTCCTACACCCCGCTCTTGGCAATGTCCAAGAGCTTTTTTGTATTGTAATTATACTGTAACGCGGTTGGAAAGAACAGTCAATATGATATAATAAGGAGGTAGAAGTTTATGGACGGTAGCCTTTGGAGGTTATGCTTATGGTAATTTTATCGTGAGCTGGCCTCACAAAAACGAAAGGCGACAATTTTTGTCGATATATGAAACACTCCCATTGATGATTGCATTTGCGTTATTAATGATTACAGTGGTTAATAAAAACGATAAAAAATAACGTCCAACTTTAGCAGGGCAGACGTTATTTTAACATAAATCTTGCTACCGTTCTTAATACGGCTACAGAGGACTTGTTAGCGCAAGTCCTTTTCTTTATACCCATTATAACACCCTGTTCTTCTAAGAGCAAGAAAAACGAAAAAACTGCTGAAGTTAGAACACCCCACACAACTTCTTCTTACCTTGTTTATCAGCAAAAAAATATCTTTTCCAACGAGAAGTTTATCCTCCTCCACACTGTAATCTATGGTATAATATCATTTATGACTATGAAAACTTCATTCGCAACTTTAGCAGGAAAGAGTTCACGCTTAGTTTTAGAGAAAATCTTTAAGCGTGGAAGTACGCTGCCTGGTAAGATTGCTTTAAAATTTGATCCTGAAATTTTAGCTACATTAACAAAAGATTATGAAATTATCGTTGTGACAGGGACCAATGGTAAAACCTTGACCACAGCGCTCACTGTCGGTATACTCGAAAAAGCTTTTGGAAAAGTTGTCACAAACACTTCTGGTGCTAACATGATTACTGGGATTACTGCTACTTTCTTGACAGCACCTAAGGTTAAAAAAGGGAAAAAAGGCTTTGCTGTTCTGGAGATTGATGAAGCATCACTGCCAAAAATCACCGAATACATTAAGCCTTCACTTTTTGTTTTCACAAATATTTTCCGCGACCAAATGGACCGTTATGGTGAGATTTATACAACGTATGACTTTATCGTTAAGGGAGCCGCTAATGCACCTGAAGCCACTGTTCTCCTCAATGGCGATAGCCCACTCTTCCATTCACAGACTTTGGTCAATCCCGTCAAGTATTATGGTTTTGACCATGAAAGTCATGCGCCTGAACGTGCGCATTATAATACTGAAGGGGTTGTTTGTCCAGAATGCCATCACATCTTAGATTATAAGCTCAATACTTATGCCAATCTTGGTGACTACATCTGCCAAAACTGTGGTTTCAAACGTCCTGAGCTGGATTATCGCGTTTCTGAGCTCACAGAAATTACCAATACTTCTTCTCAGTTTGTCATTGATAATCATTCTTATAAAATCAATGTGGGTGGACTTTACAATATTTACAACGCTCTTGCTGCTGTTTCTGTCGCTGAATTTTACGGTGTACCTGCTGAAACTATCAAGGCAGGTTTTGAACAATCTAAAGCCGTCTTTGGACGTCAAGAAACCTTTAAGATTGGCGACAAATCTGCTACTATTGTCTTGATTAAAAATCCTGTCGGGGCGAATCAAGCACTAGAAATGATGAAACTTGCTGATTATCCATTTACTTTGGTTAGCCTACTCAACGCCAACTATGCTGACGGTATTGACACAAGCTGGATCTGGGATGCTAATTTTGAATTGGTTCATGACATGGATATTGACCAGATCTTTGTTGGTGGTGTCCGCCATAGTGAAATGGCTCGCCGTTATCGTGTTTCTGGATTTGATGAGAGTAAAATTCATGAGCTTGAATCTCTTCCAAAAATTCTTGATGCCATCAAAAATGAAGCGGATCAGCACATCTATATCCTAGCAACTTACACTGCAATGTTAGAAATGCGTGAGTTGCTTGCACAAAACAAGATGATTGGAAAGGAGATGCATTAATGGTTTATACTTCTTTAACATCAAATTTAGAAAATCCTAAATACAACCTTCATGTTGCCCATCTTTATGGGGACTTGATGAATACTTATGGCGATAACGGTAACATCCTCATGCTTAAGTATGTTGGCGAAAAATTAGGCGCTGAAATGACTTTTGATATTGTTTCCCTTGAAGATAGTTTTGATCAAGATTTTTATGACCTTGTCTTCTGGGGCGGTGGTCAAGATTATGAACAAGAAATCATTGCGGACAGTTTCAAAAATATCACAGCACCACTCAAATCCTATATTGAGGCTGAAAAGCCTATGCTTGCCATCTGTGGCGGCTATCAAATGCTAGGTCAGTACTATATCAATGCTGCTGGCAACAAGATTGAGTGTACTGGTATCTTGCCGCACTATACTAAAAACCTTGGCAATGACCGTTTTATTGGCGATATTCAGATTCATAACGAAGAGTTTGGAGAAACTTATTATGGTTTTGAAAATCACTCGGGAATTACTTATCTTGGTGAAGGCGAAAAAGCTTTAGGTAAAGTGGTTTATGGCGGTGGGAACAATCCCGACGATGACACCGAAGGGCTCCACTATAAAAATACTTTTGGCACTTATTTTCACGGTCCAATCCTTTCCCGTAATGCACGCTTAGCCTATCGCCTCGTCACAACTGCCTTATATCAAAAATACGGGCAAGGCATAGAACTTCCAGCCTTCGAGGAAATTCTCGCCCACGAAGAAAAAGGGCAACAAATCACTGACGTCAAGCGTAAAGTTGAAAATTACGAACATTAAACTAAAAAACTGTAGAATAAATCTACAGTTTTTTTTAATCCACAGACTTTAATGCACCCAGCATATCGACATTTTTGAGTTTCAGGTGGACGACAATACTTAAGCCTAAAGTTGTAGCTAAGGTAATGAGTGTTGAGAGCAACAGGTTACTCCATAGCAGATTGGGATTAAACATAATCATATCAGTTGGCAACATGGTAATAATCACATGGTGGAAGTAAGCCCCTAAGCCAAAGCCAGCTAATATTCCCATAAAACTCAGTAAAATCGTCTCACGATAAATGTAGAGTGTTACTTCACGATCATAGAAGCCCAGTACTTTAATCGTTGACAACTCTCGAATTCGCTCAGAAACGTTGATATTGGTAAGATTATAAATAACAACGATAGCCAATAGAATAGCACAGCCAATAAGTACAAACATGACGCTGTTGATCCCGTGTAAAAAGGCATCGATTGTATTTTGTAAATCACTATTTTGCGATACAGTGAGCGCCCCAGCATTTCGCATAAAGTCAGCCGAAGCGGCTTGACTTTTAGCCTTTGACGTATCTCGAAGCTTCAAGAGATGCGCATTTGTCTTTATTGGTGCATTAAACAGCCCCTTATATTGGTTTTGACTCATAAAAATATAGTGCCCCATATACATCTCGGTAATGCCTGCAACTTTTATTTTTACTATTTTATCCTGATTGGTTTTTAACGAGATAGTCTGACCAACTTTTGCTCCAAGCAATTCTGCCAATTTTTCACTTACTACTGCACCCTCTTTTGGTAAAGACAGCTTCTCTTTACTTACACGATTACGCAGTGTTACAAACTGTTTAAAGTTTTCTTCCTTCTCCGGAACCATTAAACTAATATCCTGACGATTATCGTTAATCGTTTGATGCAGTTGTTCAAAGTGAACTGGAGCGTAAGACTTAATATTGTCTGACTGTAAAAACTGGTCAAGTTCATCTTGCTCCTGTTTATTCAAGTTATCTTGAGAAACCGCAAGCATATTGTAGTGTAAAATTTCGCCAAACTGTCGTTGACTAAGCCCTGAGATAGAATCCCGGATACCAAAGCCCATAACAAGAAGTGCTGTACATCCCGCAACCCCAACAATAGTCATCAACATTCGCTGTTTGTAACGGAAAAGGTTACGTGCTGTTACTTTATAAGTAAAGCTCATACGCTTCCAAATCGGCTTGATTCGCTCCAAGAATATGCGCGAACCTGCTTTAGGTGGTTTGGCTAAGAAGAGTGCCGCTGGTGCGCCACGCAACTCAGATTGAGCCACCAAATAAGCAGGAAAAACGGTACAGGCAAGCGCAATCACAAAGGAAACAAGCGTCCAGAAAGGTGAGAAAGTCAAAATCAATCCTGAAAATGTCGAGGAGGCCGAATAAGCGTTAAATACCACATGTGGCAGCACAACATGACCTAAAATAACACCTACAGTTGCACCGGCACAGGCTGAAACAGTTCCATATACGATAAATTTTTTGCGAATTTGAGCATTAGTGTAACCTAAGGCTTTAAGTAAGCCCATATTGCCACGCTCTTCTTCCACGAAACGTGTCATTGTCGTTAAACTGACAAGTACGGCAATCGCAAAGAGCACGACGGGAAAAATGTTTGAGAGGGCATCGATACGAGTGGAATTATCAACAAAGGTTTGATAGCCCGGGTTTCCTTCTTTGCGATTATTTACGGTATATTCTGGAGCTTCAAGCGCTGCTAGTTTATCTCTCTGTTCTTGCAGTTGAGTTTTACTTTCTACAAGTTTTGCTTTACCTGTATTCAAACTTTCCTGCAGGGCTTGGAGTTGAGGATTTTCACCAGCTAAAGCTTTTTGTTGATTGAGCACATTCTGTGATTCTTGCAGTCTTATTTCTTCTGCTTTCAGTTTATCTTGGGCTTGATTTAACTGAGCTAGTGGCTCTTCTTTTATCTCCGCTAAACGCTTCTCAGGTTGTCGCTCCAATAATTTTTTGAGTGTCTGTTCGTAATAGTCCGAGCGTTCCGTAAATTTTGGATCATATGGACTGAGGCCTTGCATGGTTTTGAAACTCAAGCGTGCAATCATATACACATCTGACTGAAAAGCTTCAGGAGGAACAACGGCATAACCGTTAAGCTGTCCCGTTCCTATATTGGTCGGACCGTATAGACTTTTATCAACAAATTCACTTGATTTGACAAAACCGACCAGCTTAAACTCATGGTTTTTTAGAAGGTATGATCCCCCATTTTTTTCTTCGGTTACGCGGATTGTATCGCCAAGCTTATACTTGTCTTGGTAGAGAAAATCAAGGGCAACTTCATTGCTTTTTTGGGGCATTTCCCCTGCAATGAGCTCATAAGTCGAAAGGTTATCTGCTTGCGAGAAAATACGCAAGGAAGTTTTCTTATCGGGCAACAAAACATCACGAAAGTAGCCAAAATCCACCGTTTTGAGTCCATTTTCCTGACGAATAAGCGCTTGGTCCGATGCATTTAAACCCATCGTTGAGGTAATGCTCAAATCTGCCAAGTGATGCCGCGCATAGAACTCCTCAGCCGTTGCCCTCATATTTGGCCCAGACATTTTTAAACCGACAAAGGCAAAGACCCCCAAAGCCATGAGGGAGAAAATAGATATGAAACGTCCAAAGGATCCAGTAATCGACCGCCTTATATTTTTATTGAGGGTTTTTGTTTTCATCGAATCACCACTCAATCGTTTCGATATCTGCCGGACTGTCGTTGACCGTAATCTCCTTGACTCGACCATCATGGACATGAATGATACGGTCCGCAATTTGACTAATGGCAGCATTATGGGTCACAATAATCACTGTTGCACCCTGAACGCGCGACATGTCCTGCAGTATTTTCAGTACATGCTTACCTGTTTGATAGTCTAATGCTCCGGTTGGTTCATCACAGAGAAGGATTTTAGGATTTTTAGCGATAGCACGCGCAATAGCCACACGTTGTTGTTCTCCCCCTGAAAGTTGTGAGGGAAAATTATCCAAGCGATGACCCAAGCCGACATTTTGAAGAACTTCTACAGGATCAAGCGCATTTTCGACAATCTCTGAAGCTAATTCGACATTTTCCTTGGTCGTCAAATTATTAATCAAGTTATAAAATTGAAAAACAAAACCAACGTCACGTCTACGATAAGTGATCAATTCTTTAGCAGACAACTCAGCAATATTTATACCATCAATTATTACTTGCCCTTCATCACTAGAATCCATGCCGCCTAAAATATTCAAAATCGTTGATTTACCCGCACCTGATGTGCCTAGGATAACCGCAAGCTCCCCTTTCTCGATTGCAAAGTTTACATGATCATTGGCATAGATTTTTTCTCCACCAGATTGATAAATTTTTGATTCATCTTTTATCTCAATATAGGACATAATATCCCTCCTGTAAGCGTTTATATTACTCTATTATACCATACTCTCAACTCGCATTTTATTGATTTAGGTATAAAAAAACGCCAGCCTAAGCGCTCACGTCTTCTTATATTTTTATTTCCAAAAATCATCAAAAACGGTAATGGGTAAGTGACGTTTGTGTTCTGTTTTAAGATACCAATTTTCGATTTTTTCTTGTGCCTCAGGGCTGATTGAGCGGCCTTCTGTATAGTTGTCGATATCCTCATAAGTCACGCCCAAAGCAACTTCGTCTGCCAAACCAGGCTTACCATCTTCCAAGTCTGCTGTCGGAACTTTCTCATAAAGAGAAGCTTCGGCACCCAAAGCAGCGAGCAACATTTTACCCTGACGTTTATTGAGACGGAAGAGCGGCAATAAATCAGCGCCACCATCACCAAACTTCGTATAAAAGCCAGTAATATTCTCAGCTGCATGGTCTGTTCCCAAGACAGCACCTTGCATCCCACCAGCAATCCCATATTGACTAATCATACGTTGACGGGCTTTGATATTTCCCTTGTTAAAGTCAGAAATCTCCACACCAGTTGCTTCTAAAGCAGCAACTTGAGCATCAACAGCTTCTTTGATATTCACAACTAAACTTTTATCTGGTTTAATAAAGTCCAGTGCTTTTTGCGCATCAGCTTCATCTGCTTGTGTACCATAAGGCAGACGAATAGCTACAAATGTATAAGCTTCGTTTCCCGTTTCTGCACGCATTTCTTCCATGGCAATCTGTGCCAAGCGGCCAGCCAATGTTGAATCTTGCCCTCCAGAAATTCCTAAAACATAGGTTTTAATAAAAGGATATTTCTTTAAGTAGTCTTTGAGGAAATCCACTGATTTACGGATTTCTTCTTGTGCATCGATTGTTGGTTTAACACCTAATTCTTTGATAATTTTTTCTTGTAAAGACATATTCACTCCAAAATTTTAGCCATATAAAATTCATCAACCCATTCATCATTGATTTTAAGAGATTGGCTACGTACTCCTTCAATCACAAAACCGTTTGTTTTATAACATGAAATAGCTGCACTGTTGTTCATTGCCACTGTGAGTTCTAAACGTGAAACTCCTTCTTTACGTGCCCATTCTTCTAAAGCTACAAAGAGCCGGCTCGCAATCCCTTGACGACGATAATCTTTAAGCACAGCAATGACAATTTTAGCACAATGCCTATTACGACGGTAAGTGCCACGGTAGGCAGCTAAGAAGGCAACTAATTCACCTTGATCATTGTCGGCACCCATCAAAAAGTCCGTTGAGGCAACTTGATTAGCTAATTCATGAAGTTTGGTCTTATGTTCGTCAGGTTCAACCAGCATAAAATTATTTTCTTGAAAAATTTCCATTTGGAGCTGACCAAATGCTTCAGCATGTCCTAATTCAATATTTTTTATTCTCATAGTATCAATCCAATTTCATTCCAGAAACCTTGGTGCGTACTTGACTAATCAAACGCATCTTATGGTTCCATAATTCTTGTGATAAGTCAACGGGATATGGTTGGGGATTGAGGTTGCGCTTATATTCATCCCAAAGTTCGGTCAAGTTGGCTTCAGCAAAAGTTTTAATTTCTTCTAAGGTAGGCAAAGGATAAACTTGCTGGCCTTTGACAAAAATTTCTTTAAGTAGAGGTTTGGCAGTAAAGTCACGTACATTTTTATTGATGAAGGTGTGCACAGGGTGGAACATATAGATTTCCTCACTCTGGTCTGGTCTTTCCCCGTCAAAAGTAATATAATCCCCTTCAGATTTACCGTCACTTTCTCTTGTGATACGCCAGATTTGCTTTTTCCCAGGCGTGGAAACTTTCTCTGCGTTGCTCGACAGTTTGATGGTGTCTTGCATTTCGCCCTGATCATCCTCCATAGAGACGAGCTTGTAGACAGCGCCAAGCGCAGGCTGATCATAAGCCGTGATGAGTTTAGTACCTACACCCCAAACATCAATTTTCGCTCTTTGCATTTTCAAGTTCAAAATTGTTGACTCGTCCAAGTCATTTGAGGCGTAGATTTTGGCATCAGTAAAGCCAGCTTCATCCAGTTGCTTACGTACTTTTTTCGAGATATAGGCCATATCTCCAGAGTCGATACGGACACCTTGGAAATTGATTTTGTCACCAAATTCACGTGCCACACGAATAGCTGCCGGAACACCAATGTTCAAAGTATCATAAGTGTCCACAAGGAAGACACAATCTTTATGTGTCTGCGCATACGCTTTAAAGGCTTCATAATCGTTGCCATAGCTCTGAACTAAAGCATGCGCATGTGTTCCACTTGGTTTAATGCCGAAAATCTTAGCCGCACGCACATTACTTGTGGCATCTGCACCACCAATATAGGCCGCACGTGTCCCCCAAATAGCAGCGTCCATTTCTTGGGCACGGCGTGTACCAAACTCAAGCAAAGGATCATCACCAATCACAGACTTGATGCGTGACGCCTTGGTTGCAATCAGTGTTTGGAAATTAATAATATTGAGGACAGCCGTTTCGATAAGCTGACATTCAGCCAGCGGTCCTTCTATCTGAACCAAAGGTTCGTTGGCAAAAACGAGTTCCCCTTCTTGGACAGCACGCACCGTACCTGTAAAACGAAGCTGTGTCAGATAGTCCAAAAAATCCTCAGGATAATCTAAATCACGCAGATAAGAAATATCTGTTTCGGTAAATCTTAGATTGTTCAAGTAGTTAACCATGCGTTCCAGACCTGCAAAAATAGCATAGCCGTTTTCAAAAGGCATTGAACGGAAAAAGACTTCAAAAACAGAATTGCGGTTATGACGCCCAAGCTCCCAGTAGGTCTGCATCATATTTATTTGGTAAAGATCTGTATGTAAAGTTAAACTATCGTCTGGATATAGTGACATGGTGACTCCTTTTATGAGTGACAAATTATATTCTAACTCTATTTTAACAAAATTTAACGGTAAATTGTATTGTCATCTCTCCCGACTCATATATTTTCGTTTTCTTCTTGTCAAATTTAAGCTTCTCCTCATCAAAAAAGTAAAAAGCTTAATGTTCTCCTTTTTTACTCCATTTCTATAATATTATTTTGATTTTAATAAGAAAAACATTACAATAATATTATATTAGTATAACGAAGATTACTAAAATACGTAAAATACTTGACGGGGTAAAAATATATGATACCTGAGCAAAAAAAGAAACTTCGGAATATAGCAGCTCTAGCTCTCCTCGCCTTAATCGGAGGCACTTTTGCTTTTCAATCCTTTAACCAACGAGCAACCAATGACCGTGAAGGATGGAACAACGAGGGCGCAGCTGGTCGTATCCACGATTACTACAGCGATGAGACAGGAAATAAGGACGTCTTTGTCGAAAACTATGGCGACGAGCCCTTACTGGTTCGTGTCCAACTCAAAGAGTTCTTGTCCAAGAACGATGAATCTATCGTGAGAGATGCTGAGCGTAGATATGTCGACACATGGACCGTCTGGCAACCTGCGGCTGATGATATACACAACCGTCTCGACAGCTCGCCGAGTCAAGCTTTTGACCGTTATGCCGATTGGTCCTTTGGTTTTTCTCGTCGAGGGGGGATTGCCGATGAGATGGCCAGCCGTAACCAAGCGCAAAGAGACAGAATGGGTGTCCCCTATATGCCCACCTTTAATCATGACCGCGGCGATGAGCGGACTGCCGCTGCTGGTGATGCACGCGACTATGTCGATGGTGGTGCGACACATCCCGGAGACGGGACAGAGGGTTACTGGGTACACCTCCAACTCCTACGACATGGCAACTTTTTCCAAAACTTTGACCCTGCTGAAGCTGAAAAAGATGAAGCAGACCGTACACCTCTTTTCCCTGGCCGCCCCATCGAGCAAGCAGTTAAACATACTGTAACAGAGGAACGTCCGCCAATGACCATGGCACAATGGGAAGACTTACCAGAACATGAAAAAGTCGGGCGTTACTGGGTTGTCGATGAGGAGACGGGTTATGCTTACTGGGCGTCTTATCTCCAACCAGGACAAGCCACCTCTTACCTTATCGACCAAACAGATATGGCAGATGCGATTAAGAAAGAGCCAGGCTCTTGGTACTATGCCATCCTTGTTCAAGGCAATATGGTCTCCCCCACAGAAGATAATATTAATCGTTTCTTTGAAGAAGGTGGAGATACAGCACGTGCACGAGATTTGGTAGAGCGTATGGGCCTGACCGACATTCCAAACTTTAATGGCGATATTAAGCCCGGAGGAAGTTTCCATGTGGAAGGTGCAGAGTACGAATACCTAGGGCCACACGGCGGAGGCGGACATCTGGTTGTCCCGAGAAATCATATTGGCATAAGCCGATTTGGCGCTACATCGGATTATCAAATGTCGGATGTGAAAGCCATAGCCAACAGCTTTTACGGCATGCTCCCACAACGTTTACAAGCACGCGTCCTTCCTGTAAGTTATGGTTCAGATAGAGCAATAGAGGTTGAAGAATTAGAAAACCCTTGGGATAATCCATTGGGCAAGAATGCGCATGATTACATTACTACTGTTGATGAATCCGGAGAAAAAACGGCCTTTGTATTGTCGATTGGAGATATTATGTTCGGGACAAGAACGAGTCCAGAAATGGTGTCAGAAAACCAAGAAGCCCTAGCAGTCAATGCATCGGACCATCCCTTTGACTTTGACGAGTTCTGGACCCGAACAGCTGTCGGAGGCGGGGCCAGCAACAAAGTATTTGGCTGGGATCTAACTTGGGAGACGGACAACAACTGGCGCCCGTGGAATATTTCCGAGATGAAACCTATCCTCCCTGCGCTGCTTCTCTCACAAGTAGGGGAAGATCCGATTCTCCAGCAATAAAAGGAGCTTTAGTACTAACAAATACTAAATTAGTAAAGAATGGTTGGAAAATATAAAAGGAAGTCCAGGCTTCTTGTAGTCTGAAGCCAGACTCTTTTGGTCAGTTATACTTCGGCTTTAAACGACGAGCTATTAATAACCGGTTAAGAGATAATGAAGGTCAAGGTGGACTAGGACAACCGAATGCTTCACTAATCTAGCTGCCCCCTTGCACCAGATATTACTCCTATTGTTCTGTTCCATGCGCCTTTGCCCTCTCAATTACCGGCGTTAACTCTTGCACAAGGAAGTTTAGTTTCCCTAAGTCCCTCAATATGCGAGTGCTAACAACAGTCGCAGTGCCTCCCTACTTTTGCATTGGCGATCAATGCTAAGTATTTCTCGCACGGATAGCCTCCCTTAAAAGCAAGTGAAGCCTATGTTCACTTGTTTTTTGCTATAATATGAAAAGAATTAAAAAGGAGCTGTATATCCACTGATGGAACAAGCAAAAAGAAACAAAATAGGAATTCTGGGTGGCAACTTTAACCCAGTCCACTTTACCCATCTGATGATGGCTGATCAGGTCGCTCAACGTCTTGATTTAGACAAGGTCTGGCTCATGCCAGAGGCTCTTCCTCCACATGTTGACGAGAAAAAAACTATCTCGGCGGAGCATCGCGTGAAAATGCTGGAGCTGGCAATTGCAGACAGTCCACGTTTATCACTTGAGTTGGGGGAAGTTGCACGTGGTGGGAAATCTTACACCTATGACACGATGAAGCACCTCACTCAAGATTATCCAGATACAGATTTTTATTTTATCATTGGTAGCGATATGGTAGAGTATCTTCCGAAATGGTACAAAATTGAAGCTTTACTCGATATGGTTCAGTTTGTGGCTGTTCAACGTTCAACCACGGCCATTGAAAGCCCTTATCCTGTCCAATGGGTGGACTTACCTCTTTCTTTTGCATCCAGTACTTCTTTACGTAAGATGTTTAAAGATGGAATTGAGCCTGCTTATCTCATGCCTCAATCTGTTATTGATTATATAAAAAAAAATAAGCTCTATCTTGAAGGATAGAGCTTTTTATTAATCTTCGATAATTTCTTCAAAATCAACGGTTCCCTTACGTTTATTGGCTGAAATGACACGAATTTTTAGGACATCACCCATACGGTAAGTTTTTTCCGATTTTTTACCTTTGAAAATATCTTCTTCTTCATCGAATTCAATGGCTTCTTCAACACCTGTGTGAAGATTGACTGTACGAATCAAACCTTGAACCGTATTATCAAGTTCCATGAAAAGACCAAACTTTTGAACACCAGTTACGGTTGCTGAGTAAACTTCACCGATATGATCTTGCATATACTCCGCTTTTTTCATGGCATCTACGATTCGCTCTGTCACCACTGCACGATGTTCCATGTCAGAAGACTGTTTAGCGATTTCCGGTAAACGTTCCTTCCATTCTTCTTTCGTACGGTTTGAGTGATCTTTTGGATAAAGATGAAGCAAACGATGCACGATCAAGTCCGGATAACGACGAATCGGACTGGTAAAGTGAGTGTAGTCTGTCGCAGCTAAACCATAGTGCTGTGTATTTTTTTCCGAATAAAGAGCAGTCGACATCGTGTGGCGCAATTGATATGTCAGTGTTTTTTCAAAAGCCGTTCCTTTAATCTCTTCCGCAAAGTAATTCACAGCTTCATGAGAGTTTGAACTCAAGCTAAAGCCAGCATCAGCCGCCTTTTCCATTAATTTAGCAAATGCTTTTTCTTTCGGCTTGTCATGTACGCGATAAAGTGACGGCAATTTTTTCTTTTGGAAATCAAGTGCAACCGTTTCGTTGGCTGCCAACATGAAGGATTCAATCATCCGTTCTGCTGTACCTCGTTCACGTTTCACAACATCAATCGCGTGACCTTTTTCATCTAAGATAACTTTTGCTTCACTTTCGTCAAATTCGATCATGCCACGTTGATGACGCATCTCTTCGAGCAGTGCATGAAGTTCCCCAGCGATAGCGACAGAATCCACAATTTTAGGAAATTGCTCTAAACTTTCGCGATGTCCTTCTTGCCCTTTATTGAGCATCTTGTTTACTGTTGAATAAGTCATACGGTAAGTTGTCTTAATCACAGACGGACCAATCTTATAATTGATAATTTTACCAGAGCTATTGATTTCCATAACACAGGACATCGTCAAACGCTCTTGCGCTTCATTCAATGAACAGAGGTTATTGGACAGCTTAACAGGTAACATTGGCACGACACGATCGGTAACATAGACAGATGTAGCACGCGCAAAAGCTTCATCATCCAAAGGTGAGCCGTCAGTAACATAGTGAGAAACGTCAGCGATGTGAACACCCAGTTCATAATTTCCGTTGTCTAACTTCTTAACATGAATGGCATCATCTAAGTCTTTCGAATCTTCACCATCAATTGTATAAGTGATTTCTGAGCGATAATCGTCACGCCCTGCAAAATCCTCTTCCGTCAATTCCTCTGGGATTGCTTCGGTCTGCGCCATTGTTTCTGCTGTAAATTCTTGCGGAATTTTCATAGCGCAAAGCACTTCTAAAATATCAATCCCCACATCATCCTTGTGTCCGATAATTTCTAACATTTGTCCTTCAAATGCTTTATTTTCATCGGGATGTTGTGTTACTTTAACGCTGACAACATCACCTTCTTGTACTTCAGGCAGCGGCTGCTTGATGTATAAAGGATCTGTGATTTTATCATTGTAAAGTTGAATCGTACCTTTGTAGCCTGTAAGTTTGCTTTGACGGCTGGATAAGCTTTGGTAGCTCCCAACAGTTTCCGTCACTGAACGTTTTGTGATTTTGATTATTTGTCCATCTGCACCACGTTTGGCATTTTTTTGATGAAGCACACGAACAAGGACTGTATCTCCATCCATTGCTGATTTGGTAAATTTTGGTGAGATGAAAATGTCATTACTCTTGTCAATCGCATCGAGCGGGTTCACAAAGCCAAATCCCTTCGGATGCTTATGAAAAACGCCTTCAACTTCGTTTTTTTCTGGTGTATTAATAATTAAATCTGATATTTTTGCCATTATTATCTTTCTGTTTTTTAAATCTATCTTTTCTATTATAACACACCCTACGAGACGTCTTTTGTTTTGAAATGTTTTTTGTGTTCATTCTTCTTTTTTATTCACATAGAGATTCATTTCCTTTTGATAATGACTCATCTCCCATTCTGAATGATTTGCATTTAAATGTCGTGCTAAAAGATAGGCAATGTAAGGTCCTGTAGTTAGTCCTGAGGAACCTAACCCACTCGCAACACTCAAGCCTTCTTCCTGCTCTACAGGGCCAAAGAAAGGTGCAAAATCGTCAGTATAGGCGCGGGTCCCAACACGGTAGCTATAAGTTGTGTCTGCAAAATAATCTTCCTTCAAGAAGGTTTGCACGCCTTTAGTCAGTTGCTCAAAAGCTTCTTGTGTCGGTTCTAAATCCCAGCCTGCTTCATTTTCATGCGTTGCGCCCAAAAGTAGACGGCCATTTTGAAAAGGAATCAGGTCGGCTTCACCTTCTAAGAAAGCAACCGGCCATTTCTCTGTCTCAAAGTTGGTCTCAAAAGACAACAGTTGCCCTTTCTGGGGCGATACTTTGGCTGTATAACCCAGTTGATCCAGTAAAGTTTTCAATGCTGGTCCCGGTGTCAAAACAAGTTCATCTACTTCTACTTCCACTTCCTCTTGCACTGAAGTCACTCGCCATTTTGCATTCTCCTTCTTGACTTGGGCTTCTTCGCTTACTACACGGACACCGCGGGTTTGGGCACGTTTCCGAAGATGTTGCAAGTAAGCTTTTCCATCAAGTCGTGCGCCTCCAGAGATGTATAAGCTTTCGACAGGTTTTAGCAAGGGCAGCATAGCTGTCGTTTCTTCTGTGGTGAGATGGCGCACTTCCCCAATCTCTGGTGCCGTTGCACGTCGCTCTAAAGCAAGCTGTTCGAGGTCTTGAAGCGCTTGTGGACTTCTGACGAAGAGCGTCCCACACTTTTCGTAAATGTTTTCATCTAAGCTGAAGTCTTTGACAAGCTGCTCAAAAAAAGCAGCGCCATCTTTGGCTAAAGCATACCATTGTTTGTTTCTTCGCTTGGACAACCAAGGAGAAATAATCCCTGCACTGGCACCTGTCGCCTGATTATTGCCAGAATCAAAAACTGTAATATCAAATTTTTCTGTATCTAAGTAATTGGCCAAAGTCATCCCAATGATGCCACCACCAATAATCGCTATTTTTTTCATAATTTTATTATTCCATATGGTACTCTTTTAAGTCAACCTAATCTTTTAACTAACTTTTTGTTTTCATTTTACGCTTATAGGAAAGCTCAACAAATTGTCCGTATCGTGTCGTTCCTCGAAACTCTAAGTCTGCCGCATATTTCCCATGTGGGAAGAGCGGGATGCCTTCTCCCAAGATAACTGGAGCAATTGTTACTTGATATTCGTCGATAAGATCAGCTTCCATGAAATCCTTAATCAGCTGGCCACCACCAACTAACCAGATTTCTCCTTGAAGCTCTTTGACAAATGATGTTAGATTACTTGGATGCACAAACTTGATATTGGTTTTGTCTTCCCAAGTTTGTCTTGAAAATACATAAGTCATTTTATCTTCATAGGGCCATGTTTCTAGCCTTTGATCTAAAAGCCATTGGTAAGTTCTGCTGCCCATGATAACAATATCTACAGATGAGAGAAATCGCGATATACCATTGTCTCCCTCTCCTTCAACAGCCATCAGCCAATCCAAATTATCCTGCTTATCAGCGATATACCCGTCTAATGTTTGGGCGATAAAAAGTTTTACTGCCATGTGATCTCCTTTTCGTTTCTTAACTTGCTTCATTCAGCTTAGCAAGACTAAATTATAAATTCAAGCTAATTGCTCTTGTTTTCTACCATGTTATAAAAATAAAAACCATGAAAAACATGGTCTTCTTTTTATTCATCTTCTTTTTCATTTGTTACTTGTGCAGCTTTAGAGAGGCGGAGTTTACCTGAGGGATTATATTTCTTAATCAAAGCATCAATCCGTTCGTCTGTCCAAAAATCTGCTGAGGCAATAAATTCACCGTTTTCATCACGGTCAGAAATAATCTTAAAGCCCATCTCAATCCTCCTACGCTATTAATCTACAAATTCAAACTCAAATTTCTCGATACGTACCAAGTCACCATCACGTGCGCCTGCCGCACGAAGTTGTTCATCAACACCCATTGAACGGAGTTGACGCGCAAATTTCATGACAGATTCATCACGATCAAAGTTAGTCATCTTGAAGAGTTTCTCAAGCTTAGTACCTGACAAGCGCCAAGCGGCATCATCATCACGTGAAATACTGAATGGTTTTTCTTCTTCTTCAAAGCCATAGTATGCTTCTTCATCGATGAAGTCTTCGTCTTCATACAACAAGAATTCTGGTGTTTCAGCTAAGAGTTCACTTGTACGTGCCAACAGACCTTGCAAGCCTGTTTTTGTCAGACCAGAAACTTCAAAGATTTGAGGCATTTCTTGCCCTTCAGGTAGATTTTCAGCTAACTTTTTCTTGAAATCTGCAAGAATCTCTGGCGCATCTGGCATATCCATTTTGTTGGCCACAATCAATTGTGGACGTTCAAGCAAGCGAAGATTGTAACTTTCCAATTCTTTATTGATGGTTACATAATCTTCGTAAGGATCACGTTCCTCGATGCCTGACATATCCAAAACATGCAAGAGAACCCGTGTACGCTCGATATGACGTAAGAACTGAATCCCTAAACCAGCACCCGAATGTGCACCTTCAATCAGTCCAGGCATGTCCGCCATAACGAAACTGTCACCGTAGCCAATTTGGACCATACCAATATTTGGTGTGATTGTGGTAAAGTGATAAGCTCCAATTTTTGGTCGTGCATTAGAGACAACACTCAAAAGGGTTGATTTACCTACAGAAGGGAAACCTACTAAACCAACATCAGCAAGGACGCGCAATTCAAGCATAAGCCATTTTTGCTCCCCTGGTTCACCGTTTTCAGCAACTTCTGGTGCAGGGTTACGTGGTGTTGCAAAGCGAATGTTTCCACGTCCGCCACGACCACCTTTAGCAACCACAAACTCTTGACCTTTGTCAATCAAATCCACAATTACTTGTCCTGTTTCATTGTCTTTGACTGTGGTCCCTTGCGGAACTTTAACAATCAAATCTTCTGCTCCACGTCCGTGCATCCCTTTGTTCATACCTTTTTCACCTGGTTTCGCACGGAAAATACGGTTGTATTTAAAGTCCATCAGAGTAGAAAGCCCTTCATCGACACGGAAGATAATATCACCACCGCGTCCGCCATCGCCACCAGCAGGACCACCGTCTGGTACATATTTTTCACGACGAAAAGCGACTGCTCCGTCTCCACCTTTACCAGCTCTTACTTCAATTCTAGCTGTATCTAAAAACAAGCTCATTTTTATTTTTCCTATTTCTTCCTAAAAGCATGCGCTCTTCTATTTGGTTCGAGTTCGATTTTCCAGCAGGACTAAACTTCATCATTTTTTACTGCTGTTTGCTGGAAAAGCTTTTTCCCATACATCTCACTCCACACTCCTTTGTGAGTAGAGTTTTGAACTCTACTATTTTACCATATTTCATTGTTTTTCTCAAAAGGCTACTTTGGAAAGCAGTCGGAACTTTTTATCTTGGTTTCTGACTAAAAGATTTTATTTCGAAAAGAGTTTTACCTGACTTCGTCCGTCTCCGACTTTTTCGACACGCAGTTGCTGTGCGATTGAGTCTTTCATTTCTTCTACGTGACTGATAAGGCCAACAAGACGGTTTTCTCCTATTTGCTCGAGCGCTGTCATGGCTTTTTGGAGTGTTTCTTGATCAAGTGAGCCAAATCCTTCATCGACGAAAAGTGCTTCTATTTGAACCCCTTGCGCAGAATTTTGCACCACTTCACTCAGTGCCAAGGCTATTGACAGAGCTGCAATAAAGGTTTCTCCACCCGACAAAGTATTGGATGAACGTAAGGCACCTGTCTCATTATCATAGATGCTGATGTCCAAGCCATGATCGCGCCTTTTATTGGCGGATTCTTTGGCCAACTCAAAGCGATAGCGGTTATTGGAAAGTTGATTGATGAAATGCTGGTTAGCATAAATCAAAACTTTTTCCAGATAATGTTGGACAACAAAGGTTTCAAGCTTGAGCTTGTCTCCTGTTTTTCCTGCTATCGCATTGTAGAGCTTAGTCATTTCACGCGCCTTATCCGCTGCCTTTCCTTGTGTTTCAAGTATTTGTTCAATCTTAGCAACCGTTGTTTCGAGTTGTTGGCGTGTATTGGATAGCTCAATAACTGTCTTTTGCGCTTGACTATAGCGCTCGTTTAAGGCTTGCTTTTCTTCTCTCAACTCAGTAAGATCAGGTCTTTGCTTACCGCTTAATTTTTCCTCATACTTTGCTAAAGCACGATTCAAGCGTTTCTCCTCAAGTTCATAAGTATTAATAAACTTGGAAATTTCAGGCAGTTTATCCTCTGTAAGCCAATTTTTCAGCGTGACTAAATCATTGGCCCAAGCATTTGGGGCTGCCAATGCGTTCTGAATAATGCGCTGTCCTTCTTGAAGCTTCACTTTTTGCTCTTCAATACGCATCAGACGTTCTTCATGTTTTGCTTTCTGTTCTGCATAACGCTTTTCAAGGGCTATTATCTTCTCACGCACCTCTTGGCACTCTGTATAATAGTTATCGACTTCTTGGCGCAATATAACCTTCTGCTCTTTTAGAGCTTGACTGGGTTGCAGTTGCCCAAACTCAGCTAAACTTTGAGCGACTGTTTCGAGCTGTGCCTTGACTTTATCGCTCTCCTGAAACAACCCTTGACGTTCAGCTTCTAAGTTTTCTACTAAAACAGACAGCTTCTCTTTCTCCAGGGAACGTTCTTTTTGTGCAGTGCTTTTTTGCCTATAACTGTCTTCTCGAGCTTGAAAAATGATATTGAGCTCTTGATGACTAAACATTTTAGGAAAACTGCCTTCATGTGCTTGACAAAACTGACTGTAGGCTTGGTCAAACTTCTGCTCCATTTCTTGCAATGTTTCAGCTTTTTCTGCAGCTTGTTTTTGAGCCATTTCAAGTTCGCTTTGAGCCTTTTCTTGCCTTTCTTCTGCAGCAGCAAAGGCTTCTTGAGCTTCGTCAACTTGTTGCATAGCTGCTTTTAGGTCATCGTCAGAAACATCAAGCTCAACATGTGATAAAGGATGTTCTGTAGCACCACAAACTTTACATGGTAAACCATCTTCGAGTTCCTTTTGCAGTTGAGCAATCATGAGACTTTGGCGTAATTTTCGCTTTTCCTGATAACTTTCCTGTTTGAGCATAAAATCTTGCTGCAGTGTCGTAATGTTTTCCTCAGCAAAGTTTAATTCCTTTTGTGCAACTTGTTTTTCTTGTTTTAAGCGCTCCAAATATTCTGCTAAAGGAGAAAGTTTCTGGTGAAAGTCCAACTTTAGACGACTTAAAGCATCTTTTTCCTCCTGCAAGATACTCTCATCAAGGATCTCTTTTTGTAATTGATCAAGTTTGACTTGTGCTTCTTTTAGGGGCACATCTGTCTCACTTTGCTTAAGCTGCAAGTGGACAATCTTTTTCTCCAAATCTTTTTTCTGCCGGATAAGTTTTTCTGCCTGCTCGGCTTGCGTAATCGTGCGAGTCAGCTCTTCAATGCCCTTACCTTTTTCTTCAAATTCTGAAGCTTTCTGATCTAAATCTTGCTCACGTTTTTTCACTTCTCCAAGTATTTTCTGTTCTTGCTCGGCTTTTGAGCGATAATCAGCTTCACGTACTTGGTTAGCTTCTAGTTCTTTTTCAACCCTTTCCAAGTCACGTAAAATATCCTTAAATTGTTGCGCCCAGCTGCGAGCTTCGTAGTCTTCTTTCTGTTGCTCATAGAGCGCTGCCTGCTCTGCTATTTTTTCCTGATATTCTTTTTGAGTCTTTTCTGCTTCAAGGAACTCTTGTTCCAGCAGCAAGGCATCTTCATAAGCTTTATCAACAGTTTCTACTTGGTGCTGCACTATTTTTGCTAAGTCACGAGCCTTGCTTTCTTGCATCTGCTTTTGCTCTAGAAATTCTGTCGCTTTTTCAAATTTTTCCTTATCTGGACATTCTTCCAAAGCTTTGGCTTCTTCCTCCGTCCAGACAGAAGAGCTATATTGACTTTGCAAGATTGAATCAAGGGCTGCGTTTTCTTGATTGTTTTTTGTATATTGATTCCGCACTTCATCGGAAAATGCCGTAAAAATTGCCGTACCAAAAATTTTCTTCAGAATTTCTTCTTTTTCATTGGTGGCCGATTTTAAAAAACGTGAGAAGTCATTTTGTGGAAGTAAAATGATTTTCTTGAACTGCTCGGCGCTAAGATTTAAAAGACCATATATTTCACTTGCAACATCAACCGGTTTTGTAGCCAAACTGGCTTGCTCTGTGCCAAATACCCTATCTACAATAGCTAAGCTGGCTTGACTTTTTTCCGTCTTAGTGCCTACTCCTCTTTTCTTAAAGACTTCTTGCTCGGGACAGCGTTGTACCTTATAAAGAAAGTTACCTTGCTCAAAATAGAAAGTAACTTCGGTACGTTGGTCTGGTTGTGCAAACTGGCTGCGCATCTCTCTCGCTTCACGATCTCCTGTCGTCTTGTCAAAAAGAGCATAAGTCATTGCATCAAAAATCGTAGATTTTCCAGCACCCGTATCGCCGCTAATCAAAAATAATGGTGCTTCATCTAAAGCTCTAAAATCAATTTCCGAGTGAGCGTGAGGTCCGAAATAATTCATTTCTAAGTAAATTGGTTTCATGTCTACTTCTCCCCTCTCAAGTCAATAAAAGTTTCTTCGATAAAAGTTCGCTGAAATGGACTAAGTCCCTCTCCTGCCACCTGTTGGTAGAAATTTTGCACGATTTCTTCTTCACTCATCATTTCCATATTTTGATGGGTTTCTTGCTCTATGATGCGTTCTTTATCTTCATAATCCAGTTCGACAATAGTGCCATAGATTTTCTGAAGTTGAGCACGTAAATTTTGCCCAGCATGAGCAAAGCGGTCAAAGTTTTTAATACATATAGCAAACCAAGCAGATTCCAAAGGTTGTTGCTGGTAAAATTCTGGATCAATAAGCGTTTCCCACTCTTCAGTAAGAGCAACCAAATCCGTCTGCGGTTGAATTTCGAAAAACTCAGTCTCAATCTTATCTGCCAAATTTACGATATAATAGCCTTTTTTCGTTTTCGCTTCTTTGATATTAAATTTGACAGGACTTCCTGAGTAACGTACTGTCTCACTGGGTGAAGCATGATGTGTATGAATATGCCCCAAAGCAACATAATCAAAATCCACAAACTGCAGGACTGTGACAGTAGCTAGCCCCCCAGCTTTGGACTTGGTTTCACTTGTCAGCTCAATCTCCTGATCTGCAGAAGGGCTCACAGCAAAGTGAGTCACTAAAATTTGTTTTTTCTCAGGGTGAAAGCCTTCTCGCATTTTTTCAAGTACTAGTTCTAATGCCTGAGACAAGGTTTTAATTTCTTTCACTTCCTCTTCTGGCATACCCGCTTGTAAAAAATAAACACGCGCATCAGCTGGATCAAAGTAAGGAAGCAAGAACATTTGGATCTCCGCTGTTTCAATGGGTACAAAAGCTTCTTCTAATAATGTATTCAAATGCAACTGGTTAAATTCCATCCATTCACGCCCATAATTTAGTCGTCGTGCTCCGTCGTGATTTCCCGAAATTGCATAAATAGGAAAATTCTCCTGAATATTCATTTCTCGCAGCATTTCGTTAAAGGTCGTCACAGCTGCTGCGCTCGGAACTGTCCGGTCATAAAGATCTCCTGCAATGATGATACCGTCAACCTTTTCTTGCTTGGCTGCGGCCAGCATAATTTTAAAGGCGTGCTTTTGCTCTTCTAAAAGACTCCAACCGTTCAAGGTTCTGCCAATGTGCCAATCTGATGTATGTAAAAATTTCACTAATTTCAGCCCTTTTCTACTTTTTCGCTTCCTCTATTATACCTCATAAAAGTTAAAGACAAAATAATGGGGAGATTTCCCCATGTGGCCAATATTTATTCATCACTTCTTTATCCTCGCCTATGGTATACTTTAAGAAAAACTAGGCTCAGCCATACCAGATATTTTTAAAATTAAGGAGAAATATGCTAAAACTTATTGAAATGACACAAGAAAGATTTCAACACTACATGCTCTCCGCCGTAGAAACCTTTGCTAAAGAAAAAGTCCTAAACGGTACTTGGACTGAAGAACAGGCTTTTTCAAAGGCTCAGGCAGAATACAATTTACTCCTGCCTGAAGGCCTCCAAACACCCAATAACTATTTTTATTCTATCCTTGAAAAGGGAGAGGTCATTGGTTATATTTGGATTGCTCAAAGTACAGAGAATGCTCGAACTGCTTTTATTTACGATTTCGAAATTTATGAAGAATTTCAAAATCAAGGTTTCGGCTCCACATCTCTTGAATTAATTAGTTTTCAAGCTAAGCAACTTGGCTTTTCATCCATAGCTTTGCATGTCTTCGGAAGTAACTCTAGAGCTTTACACGTCTATAAAAAAATGGGTTTTGAAATTACTGATATTAATATGCAAAAAGAATTATAATTTAACTTTTTACTGAAGAAGAGATTTGAGTACTTTAGCTTGGAGCACTGTCTATCTTTCTTTCCAACTAAGAAAGCCTCTTTTTTTGTGATATAATTCTCATTATGAACGTCAAAACATTTCTTAACTTTACAAGAATCCAAACCTTACCCGTGGCTTTGCTTTCGCCACTTGCAGGAATTATGTTCTCGCTATGGTATTTTCACTCTTTTCATCTTTTACCAACCCTTCTTTTTCTGATTGGGCTTGCTGCTATCAACCTTTTTGTTTCCGCATGGAATAATTTGATGGACTACCATAAAGCGCTGGATCCAGAATATAAAACCCAGCAAAATATCATTAGCAATCGCAATATCAACCCTAAGTTAGCACTAAAAATTTGCCTGCTCTTTCTTTTCATCGATATCGTAGTTGGGCTTGCAGTTATGCTTATCACCAATCTTGCCATTTTACCCGTTGGCGGGCTCTGCTTTCTTGTAGCAATCTTTTATACTTATGGCCCCTTTGCTTTCAGTCGCTTTCCTTTAGGTGAAATTTTAGCTGGCCTATGCGAGGGGTTTTTCGGTTTCTTCCTTGCTGTTTATATTAATTCTTATGATTTACAGTACTTTTTCATTCAATTTGACGGCTGGAAAATGAACTGGACGTGGGATTTTTCCCAACTTCTTCCGATTGTTCTCATAGGTATTATGTGTTTCTGTCAGAACTTCAATGTCATGCTTTCCGATAACATTTGTGATTTGGAACAAGACATTCGCAATCAACGTTTCACCTTACCTTATTATCTTAAAATTCCTGCCAGCTTAGTGCTTTATAAAGTCATGTATATCATTCCTGCTCTTTGTGTTAGTCTAGCGATAATCTTAGGTATTTTGCCTATATGGTCTGCCTTAATGCTGCTCATCCTCTTCGAGTTGATTCCTAATATGAAAAAATTCCTCCACAAGCAAGTCAAAAGCGAAACCTTTCATTATCAAATTAAAAATCTAATTCTTTACAATGGCAGCTTGGCTTTGACTTTGTTTATTGCTATTATCTTTAACTAAAAAAAACGCTCCAAAAGCTGGGAGCGTTTTTTATATTTTCTTAAAGGATAATTAACCTACTTTATTAACTGTTGCTTTTGCTTTTTTCTGACTCACAAGTACGCGAAGTGCTTTGATGATTTCCATCATCAAGACAGCACCTAAAGCAAGACCAGCAGCAAGTAACCAGTAGTGCATACTGAAGTTTGCCGGAATGCTGAAGAATTCACGTGTGAAAGGTAAGGTTGTCAAGCTGTAAAGTCCGAGACAGAATACTACCGCACCTAGAACATATTTATTAGAGAAGAGGCCCAATGAAAGTATTGTTTGTGAATTTGAACGTGCTGTGAAAGTTTGTAAACTACGTGCCAAGATGAGAGTTGTGAAGGCCATAGCTACACCCAACTCATCGGAAACTTGCATTCCGATATATTGAGAAATTATCGCTGCAATACCTATCAATACACCACGAACCGCAACACTTGCCATCAAACCGCCTTCGAAGATACCTTCGTCAGAAGGACGTGGTTTTTTCTTCATGACATTGGGTTCTGCTTTTTCCATACCCAAGGCAATCGCTGGTACAGAGTCATTTACCAAGTTGATGAAGAGCAATTGCAGGGCTGTAAATGGACTTGCCCAGTTCATAACTAAGGCAAAAACAATGGTAATAATCGCCCCTAAGTTACCTGAGAAGAGGTAACCAATTGATTTTTTAATATTATCGTAGACTGTACGTCCAACCGCTACAGCATTAACAATAGAAACGAAGTTATCATCGGTTAAAATCATTGATGATGCATCTTTAGCAACGTCTGTCCCTGAACCCATAGCAATACCGATATTGGCTTGTTTCAAGGCTGGGGCGTCATTAACTCCGTCACCAGTCATCGCAGTAACATTTGCTTTCTTCTGCCATGCGCGAACAATACGAATCTTGTTTTCTGGTGACACACGCGCATAAACAGAGATTTTTGCCAAGTTATCATCCAACTCTTGCTCTGACATAGCATCTAATTCTTGCCCCGTCACAGCAATGTCGTTTTCCCCAAAGAGACCGATATCTTGCCCAATCGCACGCGCTGTTGTTTTATGGTCACCCGTAATCATCACTGTACGGATACCTGCTTTTTTCGCTTCCGCGATAGAGTCATAAACAGCTTCACGTGGTGGGTCAATCATGGCTGTTAAACCAATCAAGATCAAGTCATTTTCATCTTCCAAATCCAGAACTTCTTTGTCTTGCGCCAAAGGTTTGTAAGCATAAGCCAAAACACGGAGTGCTTTATTGCTGAATGCTTCATTTTGTTTTTGGAATTCTGCTTTTAATTCTTCAGTAAAGTCTTGGACCTGACCGTTGATGAGAACTTTCGAACAACGTGCAAACATCACGTCTGGTCCACCCTTAGTCAACATGAGTTTCTCATCATCAATAAGGTTAATCGTTGACATCAACTTACGGTCGGAATCAAAAGGAAGTTCTGCTAAACGAGGGTAAGCTTCACGAAGTTCTTGATAAGGTTTACCTACCTTGTTGCTAAAAGCAATAAGTGCAACTTCCGTTGGATCGCCGAGCTCTTGCCCTTCTTCATTGATACTTGAGTCATTACACAAGACAGCTGCTTCAATCAGCAGTGCTTCGTCCGCCGTCCAAGTTTCTGGCTGATCTGGGAAAGTTTCTTTTTTGGTTGTAGGCAAAAAGTAATCGACAACCGTCATTTTGTTTTGGGTCAAGGTCCCTGTTTTATCCGTACAGATAACACTTGTTGAACCTAAAGTTTCAACTGCAGGCAACTTACGAATGATGGCATGTTGTTTTGCCATTTTGTTTGTACCTACTGAAAGGACAATCGTTACAATCGAAGAAAGTGCCTCTGGAATAGCGGCAACAGCAACGGCAACGGCAAACATAAAGGCATCTAACATCTTCACTTCAATATTTGCACCGTCTCCAGCAAAGAAGATACGTGCCGCTTGGATCGCAAAGATAGCAACAGAGAGAATCAGGATAGCAATACCCAGTTGTTTACTGAATTTCTCCAGTTTTTGTTGCAAGGGTGTTTGTTTATCTTCAGCCGTTTCAAGGAGCGTGGCGATTTTACCAATCTCTGTTTGACTTCCGGTACCGGTAACGATAAATTCTCCACGCCCATAAACGGTGAGTGCTCCGCTGTAGAGCATGTTTTTACGGTCACCTAAAGGAAGTTCCCCTTCAAGCGCTACATCTGTCTTTTCAACTGCTTCAGACTCACCTGTTAACATGCCTTCTTCTACACGCAAGCTCTTACAGGTCAGTACACGTCCATCGGCAGGAACAAAGTCACCTGCTTCAAGCAAGACAAGGTCACCCACAACAAGTTCACGGGCTGGAATCGTTATTTTTTCACCATTACGTGATACTTTTGCATGAGGCGCTGAGATTTGCTTCAAGGCATCTAATGAACTTTCTGCTTTCTTGGTTTGAATCACAGTAACGATTGAGCTGATCAGTACTACACCAAGGATGATACAGGCTTCAACCACTTCGCCTAATGCCAGCTGAACAATGGTAACAATCAGCAGGACAATAACCATCGGATCTTTAAAAGTGTCCAGTAATATTTTCCAAGTTGGAACTTTGTCTTTACTCTTTAGCTCATTAAAGCCGTCTCGTTCTTGTCTTTCTTTGACTTCTTGCTCCGTTAGACCTTCAACGGTTGTCTGCAATTCCTCAAGGACAAGCTCTGTTTCTTTGTTGTAGAATTCCATTTTAGCTCCTTCTCCAATAGTTAAATATGACGCTTGATATCAAAAGCAATATTTTTTGATTCGAAACGAATAAGACGCTGCGGCAATCGATAGATAGTATGATTTTCCCTCCAGCATGAACATCTTTCAATGCTTGTGTGTAGCGTATTAAAAAGACCCCTGCCAAAAAAATGGCAAAGGTCTTGCTAAACATGTCATATCCATGTCAACAAAGCCGGTGAGAATAATGCTCACGGAATGACGACTTTGTTTCGGCTTGCACCGACGCTACTCCCCTTTGGGAATTCATATTCAATATTGTTCTTTAATAATAACAAATTCCCTCACCAATTGCAAGAATTGGACTCAGTCAGACCTCAGAAACCCTTATTGTGTCCAGGAGTTATGGAGTTGCTCTTTTAATCTTTTCCAGACTTTTCCCTTTAGCGAGTTCATCCACTACTTTATCCATATAACGTAGCTTTTTCATGAAGTTGTCTTCGATGTCTTCTACACGAACGCCGCAAATCACTCCTGTGATAAGAGGTGCATTGTCATTAAAGGCTTGATTTTCGATCAATTGCCCCAAGCTACCCGTGAGCTGGCTAGGATTCGTATATCCTGTTAACCAAGTCAAAATCTCATCTAATTCTTCTTTTGTCCGTCCTTTTTTCTCTACTTTTGCCAAGTAAAGCGGATAAACGGTTTCAAATTTCATCTGTTTTACACGATCAGTGCTTGCCATATTCTGTACCTCTATAAAGCCTTTTCTTTTAAGTATATAGAGCGCTGGTTTTTTTGTCAAATCATCTCTGAGCTTTTGGGAAAATAGTGTAAAAATTTAAAGCTGCCCCAATCAGATTTGCATTATTCATATAATGACAACTTTCAATTCTTGGCAGGATATGAGCTATATCATAGTTTTGCAGCCGTTTTGTTAATTTTTTCTGGAGGATTTCTGGCAAATCTTTCCGCGCTGACATTCCCCCACCAATGATAATAATATCTGGATCAAGTGAAACTTGGATATTATATAAATAATCAGAAATAATCTCCAGCATATTTTCGATAAATAAAGTAGCTTGGGGATTTTTTTGATCCATTAAGTCATACAGTTCCTTACCTGAAATTTTCTGTCCTGTCTCTTTGGAATAAGTTTCCGCAGCTTTAAGCAATGGTCCGGTTTCGCTAAAAGTTTTATGCTTCGTGTTTTTCATCAAACCAAACTCGCCAGCAAAAAGATGCGCACCTTTATAAAGCTTGCGGTTAATAAAGATAGCTCCACCAACTCCTGTACCTATGACTAAAAAAACAGCATTCTGGGCTTCTTTTCCTGCACCATAATCAATTTCACAAATCCCTGCACAATTGGCATCATTTTCGATAGCCACGGGCAAGTCAAAGCATTGTTCAATTTCATCAAATATCGGACGATCGTGCAGATAGGGTACAGCACTGATTCCGTCAATTCTTCTTTTTTTCGTATTGACAGCACCCGGAGACGATATCGCTATGCCCTTAAGCTGTGGATAATCTTTGATAATACTGCCCATTTTCGCAGTAAGCATTTCGAAGCTTTGAGGTGTTTTGAAAGAAGCGTTGTGCAGAAGTCTTGCTCCATCCCATAAACCATATTTTACTGCTGTGCCACCAATATCAAACACGGCAAGATTCTGTCTATTATTCTTCATATCCATTTCGCTCACTTAATGTCTTATACCAAAGTCCGCTCTTTTTCACGGTACGTTTATAATCCTCTTCCAAATCAACCCGATAAAAACCATAGCGGTTGCGATAGCCATTCAGCCAAGACCAACAATCAATAAAGGTCCAAGTATGGTAACCAAAGCAATTACTTCCTTCTTCAATCGCTTGATGAAGGTAACTGAGATGCTCCTTCATAAACTCAATGCGATAATCATCTTGAATCATACCTGAATCATCCATAAACCGCTCCTCATCAGCTACACCCATGCCATTTTCACTGACAAACCAAGGAAGATTATGATATTCCTTTTTCATCATCATTGCTACATCATAAATAGCTTGCGGGTAAATCTCCCACCCACGATAAGGATTAATTTTCTTTTCAGGCCAATCATAAGGTTGGTAAAAATCATCTAAGGTTTTGGCGGGGAAGCTCGCATCCTCAGGTGCTTGAACGCGACTCGGTTGGTAATAATTTAAACCGATAAAGTCTACTGTATTCGCTGCTACATCTTTTTCATCTTCTGGCAATGTTTCAGGTAAGAGTTGGTTATTTTTGAGAAGTTCAACCAGATCGCTGTTGTGCCTTCCAAGCACCGCAGGATCAAGAAAGCTTTTTATATTGACTAAATCAGCGGCTTTTTTAGCTTTTAAGTCTGGGTCTGTCTGACTCCGTGCATAGCTCGGAGACACGTTGAGGATAATACCAATGGAGCCTTGCGGCATAAGTTTTCTAAAGGTTTGAACAGCTTTTACATGTGCCATTAAGGTATGATAAGCCACTTGAACAGCTTTTTTGATATCGACAATTGCAGGATAATGAAAGCCTTGTAAATAACCACACTCCACATGAACCATTGGTTCATTGAAAGTGGTCCAATCCTGAACTAAATCACTAAAGCATTCAAAAGCTGTTTGGGCATAAAAACGAAAAGCTTCCACAGATTCTCGTGTTTCCCAACCGCCCTTATCCATCAGCCACATGGGCATATCAAAATGAAAAAGGTTAATTATCGGTTTAACACCATTTTCTTTCATCTTTGTAAAATAATCTCTATAAAAATCAACCGCCTGAGGGTTGAGCGTTTTACCGTCAGGAAGTAGTCGTGTCCATTGGATAGAGGTACGAATCGAATTAAGCCCGATAGCTTTCATCCGTTGGCAATCCTCTACGTAATTTTCGTAAAGATTAGAAGTTATTTCTGGGCCTTGTTTTTCATTAAATCTTTCAGGGTTTTCTTTAAACCAGTAATCCCATGTAGAAGCAGATTTACCCTCTTTTAGAGAATAACCTTCAGTTTGTGGACCGGATAAAGCTGAACCCCACAAAAATCCTTCAGGAAATTTTTTCATGTTTAAACCTTCTTATTTTTTATTTTTATGTAAAATTTCTTCAGATTTTATCCATTTCTTTACAGAATCAGAAAAGAGATGAAGATAGCGTTCGTAAAGTATGTCTAATTGAATCAAAATCGGAATTTGTGGTGAGATATTACCGATAGATTCTTCATGTGTTAAGCCCGCTGAAATTAGTGTAATATCTGCTTGTTTAATCAAATCAGAATTAGGATTGGAAGTAATCAGTGCTATCGGAATATTTTTTTCCTTTGTTATGGTCATCGCTTCAAGAAGGTTGGTGTCTATTCCTCTCAAGGATGCCGCGAGTATCATTTCACCCTCACGGGCAAATTCTGCTGACATTAAGATTGACTTTTCCTCTGAAATGACACGAACATACTTGCCAAACCGTGAAAATTTGAATGAAAAATCAGCTCCTGTATAACTGTTAAAGCCTTTTCCAAAAAAATGAATGATGTTATGATCTTTTATTAAAGCGCACAGCTTGTCCACTTCCACCTCAGAATAAGCATTATCACTTCGTGTGGCTAAAGCGTGGTAAATAGCTGTCACTGCTGATGAAATCGATGGCTCTTCTTTTTTATCCAAGGAAAGGTTGTATAAAAACATGAGTTCCTTGTAATTATCCAAACCAATCTTTTTACAAAAGCGAGTAATCGATGCCTTTGATACAGCTAGTGTTTGTGCTAATTTATCTATATTCAGCGGTGCCTTTTTACTGATAAAATAGTTGGCTATAATCTCCTCAACATAGGTTAATTCCAAACGGTGCGATTCAATTAATATGAAAATATCTTCCTTCATGATTTTTCCTCAATCTATGAAATGAACAGTTTTAATCTGTCCTGCTCTAAAATCTCCCAGATTAATTTTACTATTTTTTTGTCGTTCGGTCAGCGCGATTCCTTTCAGGTCCACAAACTCATAGCGAAGCTCCTGCTCTGACAGAATAAAATTCTCACCCTGAACAGCTTGGGTACTTGGATTATACACCCGTAAGTCCCAACCTCCGTAAAGCTTATTCTTACGGAGTGAACTAAATACAAGGTCAGGCGCTTTCAAGCTGATATTTTGGGGACTGCAAATTTTTTCTTTCAAGGTATTTGACACAAAATATTTTAAAGTCGTTGTAAAAAGATTTAGACTCTGAATTTGATAGAAAGGCAAGGATAAAGCATAATCAAGGTAACTTTGAGCAAGTCGTGCGGGGTTATAATCCTGTTCTAAACTTATGGCAAATTTGAATGTTAATTTTTCCAATAATTGGCTATCAGGTGTTGGGATGTACTTAAAAGCATTACCTGAAGCTACACCTGGCCTTCTGAGCAAATCAGGCCGTCCTAAAAATCCGACACTTCGAAAGAGGGTTAAAGCTAACTGATGGTGATTTTCCCCGATTAATTGATATTCTTTGATTCCTTTGGCAAAAACCGTCCAACTGTTTTTATCATCGTGAACATTAACCCATTTTAGCATGGGGTAAATAGCTGTTGGTTCTTCACGCCAGCCGATTTCTTGCCAATCTTTCAAATGCGGATCTTCTGCTTCACGCTTCACTGTGCCAAAAGGCGTATCTGTGTAAGAATATTGATTAGCAAAAGGAAGATTGATGACTGCACGCATACGATGGTCCAACACTTGATTATCTATCGTCAAATGGCATTCGAGATGCTTGCTCCCTTTCTTTAAGGTAATTTTTAATTCGTAGTCTTGTTTTTGTTGGCAAATGCCTTCTGCACGTTCTTTCAAATCCTTGGGAAGGTCCCAAGTACCAGTCAAAATCAGCTCTTGATAATTTTCCCCACAAAAAGCTTTTCGCTCACTTCCCGTAAGTGTCAAATCAAAGACACAATCTGCATGAGCTGGTGAGTAATCGTAAGTATCACCTTCATCACCACCATCTTCAAAAGATAAGATGTTGTCATAACTTTGCTGCTTTTTCTTATCAAATAAATGAAGCTGTCCTTTTTCATAGCTCAGCTTGTAGTAATCATTTTCAATATAATCTTGCTTGTCTTCGCTGATGACCATGCTTGACCGTTGACTTTCTTCAACGAAGTAATTCACAAAACTAAGCGCAGGAACCGTAACTTCTACAGCCAGTTCATGAATATAATAATATTTATCCGGATCTTGAGCAGTCTCTTCGCGTCTAATTTCACCAGAATATTCTTTATTTCTTGCCAGAACATCAAAACTGATCGCTTCCCCTGCTGTATTTTTCAGTTGGATATCTTCAAACTCAGTAGAGACATTAATTTTTACCGTTTTAGTTACTTCCCAAGGCAGGGTATTAAAAATGCTGACTTGATGGTCACAAACTTTTTTCTGTGACTCACTGATTTTTCTGGTCAAGTAGTCGACTATTGAATAAGACAGTTGGTCTGCTTCGATAAAGCGTTCGCGAATAATGCGATTGGTTTTATCGCTATTACAGCCGCCCGCACTGTCGTGGGCTTGATTTTTTGCCAGTAGTTTCCAGATTCTGTCAATTAAGCCCTGCTTGTTAGCAATACCAAGTTTTTCAGCCATAAGAACAAGTGGTTCTACTTGATAAATCATCCGTCTTTCCAGCTTATCATTCAAATACTTATGGTCGTAACGTGAAGAATAAATCGAGCGATGGATTTTCGAGACTGAGCTGGAGATAAATTCCCCTTCAATTGTGGTCAGTTCCTCTTTTTCGAGTTCGGAGAATAGCTCCTCATAATTGCTTTCTTTTAACTCATAGCCACTCAGTTTCTGGTTGTAAAAATCAATCCGCTCACGTAGGTTAAAATCTACATAACGCTGGTCTCCTCCTACAGGTAAGACAAGATGTTGCCCCACAGCACCGTCTTCAATCTGTGTCATAAGTTCTTGGGTTTGGTCACTATGAATAAGTCCAACGCCGACAAAATAACCATCCTTAATATTTGCGGCTAAAACTTTTGAACCATCTTCAGCTTGCCAATAAAATTCGCGGTCCCTTGTTTTTTCCTGCGGCAATCCTCGCCAAAAGACTGTACGATCAATTCCTAAACCTTGATATATCTTAGGCATATCTTTGCTCTGGCCGAAAGAGTCTGGCAGGTAACCGATATTCATATAACCGCCCAAATCTTCTGCTAGTTCCATTCCCAGAGTCAAATTTCTCACGATTGACTCGCCACTTATGATGAGTTCATCTGTTTGAGTATACCATGGACCAATCCAGAGTTTTCCAGCTTGAACCAACTTTTTGAGTCGTGTTTTTTGTTCAGGGAAACTTTGGAGGTAGTCATCCAAAATGCTCATTTGCCCATCGAGGAGATAATAAGAAATTTCATTATTCTCCAAAGCGCTCATTACTTCATCCAAATGATAAGCCAACTGGACGAAAGATTCATTATGAGTAAAATACCATTCTAAATCCCAGTGTGTATGATGAATGACGTGTACTTTTTTCTTCATTTTTACTTCCTTATTCATTTTTTCAAAAGGCCAAATCAAGATGATTTGACCTTTGAGTTAAAAATCAATTTTATCTATAACGGCAGTCAGATTATTCGGGTCTTTCTCTGATAAAATATCTTTACGAAATTGATCATCGATTAGTTTTCGAGCGATTAAGCTCAGCAACTTCAAGTGCTCAGTCGCACCTTCCTCAGGAATCGTAAGTGCCAGAGCAACTTTCACGGGTTTGCCATCCAAAGCATTCCAAGGAATTTCATTGGCAAATCTAACAAAAAACATGCCCGGCTTTAAGTTCGTTTTATCTTTACAATGAGGAATGGCGATATGGTCTTTGAACCCTGTTGTTGCTTCTGCTTCTCGCTGTTTTAGGCCTTCAAAATATTTAGCTTCATTGTCCACAAAGCCCAGAGAATGTGCAAACTGTGCAATAACTGCAAAGGCTTCTTCCTGTGTACGTGCGCTTGTATCGAAAAGGATATGTTCTTGATTAAAAACTTCTTTGTTCATCTTTATTCACCTTCTTATTTTGCTTTAACTTTTACTGGTTTTTTGAATTCAATACCTCGTGTAAATCCAATCAATAATGCAGTGGTCAAAATACCTGCACATACGCACAAAATCCATGTTACAAAAGGAATCGGTTGCTCAATATAACCAATAAAGGTCCCCAGTGGTGAGCCAATACCGCCATAAAATTTCGAACCAGTAGCTGAGATAAGTCCGCCTGCAACAGCTGATCCTACAACGTTTGAGAAAATCATTCGTACAGGATGTGCTGCCACAAATGGAATAGCTCCTTCAGTGACACCGACAATCCCCATACCGAAGGCTGCACTGGCAGCAATTTTTTCATCTTTTGAAAATTTATTTTTAAATAATATCGTAGCCAACCATACACCTAAGGGAGCTACCGAAATCGCTGCTTGTGTTGCTGTACCGGGTACAAAGTTTGCACCTTCAATACCGTATTTTGTCATTGTATCGGTAAATATTGCTGTCCCAAACACCAAAGCCGTTTTATTGATTGGTCCACCCAAGTCAAACCCTATCATTGCGCCACAAATGGCTCCGATAATGATGGGTGCACCTGCGAAATTATTATTTAAGTTGGTTAACCCATCATACATAGCATCCATCCCCACTGAGATTGGATTCCCGATGATATAAAGCACAATCAAACTGATAACTGCTGTTGCAATAAAAGGAATAATCATAATTGGCACGATTGGCATAACAATTTTAGGCCATTTTATTTTTTTCAATCCTTTGACCATATAGCCAACAATGAAAGCCACAATAATAGCACCAATAAAACCTCCACCTGCTTCAGTTCCTAAAAATTCTGGGTCATTAACAAGATAAGCACCAATCATGGCAGGAGCTATTGCGGGTTTGTCTGCAATGGAATTTGCCACAAAACCAGCAAATAGTGGAATCATTAGTTTAAAACCCATCTGCCCAACATAAAAGAGTTTTTCCATGAGGAAGCCCATTTGTGTTGTATTGTCAAACCCCCACTTGACAATACGTCCTAGCTCGTCCCTTTGAAAGGCATAGAGATTAGCAATGGTAAGGAGAAGACCTGCAGCGATGACCATTGGCACCATATAAGAAATACCACTCATCACATGGGTTAGAAAAGTAACCTTATCTTTATCATTACCAATCTGAATATTCCCTACCTTACTTCCTTTCTTGCCAAAAACTTCAGCCTCAGTGAATGCTTTTTTTATCAAAGCTTCCGAATCTTCAATTGCCGGAATAGATTTTGTAACATAAAGAGGCTTACCTGTGAAACGAATCGGATCAATCTTAATGTCTGAGGCAACAAGTACAAGATCTGCGTTTTCGATCTCTTCAGGAGTTAAGACATTCTCTGCTCCAATAGCTCCATTTGTCTCTACTTTAACCTCATAGCCCATTTTTTTAGCCGCTTTTTCGATAGACTCGGCGGCCATATAGGTGTGCGCTATTCCAGCAGCACAGGCCGTAACGGCTACTATTTTTTTCGACATTTTGTTTCCTCCAAAATTTTTCTTTTAGTTTTGTTATATTTGTAATATAGCACCTCTTATTTTCAAAAGCAAGATAAAATAAAGCGTTTTCTTTATTTAGTTTTTATTCCCATAAGCTGGAGGATTACTGGTATTTTTTTCATAAAAAAAAGAGCTAGATCTTTGTCTAACTCTGCTTTTGTCTAATATTTCAATTTATTTACTTGCAAATTGAATAACCATGTTAAAGAGAAGGGCGCCTAAGCTACCGCCAATGATTGGACCTACGACAGGAATCCATGCGTAAGACCAGTCAGAATCTCCTTTGCCCTTGATAGGTAAGATAGCGTGCATGATACGAGGACCTAAGTCACGTGCAGGATTCAAAGAGTAACCGGTTGTCGCACCAAGTGATAAACCAATGGCTGTGATGATAGCACCCACTAAAAGAGGTGAAACACCAGAAGTTTGCGTAATTGCGTATTGCCCAAAGGCCAGAATACCTGTCGTTAAGACTGCTGTTCCAACAATTTCACTGATTAAGTTCGACCCCGTCTGACGAATGGCTGGGCCTGTAGAAAATGTACCTAAGATATCTGCTGGATTTTTAGTTTCAGCATAGTGAGGATAAAACATCAGGTAGAGGATAATGCTGGCAACCATTGCCCCGAGCATTTGCGCGATAATATAAGGGAAAACCAAACTCCAGCTAAAGCTACCAATCATTGCCATTGCAATTGTTACTGCTGGATTCAAGTGGGCAGGCGACATAAATCCGGAAATGTAAACCCCCATCATTACTGCAAAACCCCAACCGAGTGTGATAGCAACCCACCCTGCTCCTGTTGCTTTCGTCTTGTTCAGAACAACGCCTGAAACTACACCGTTACCAAGAAGGATTAAGATAAACGTTCCTAAAAATTCACCGAGTAATTGTACCATTTCTGAGTGCATATTGACTCCTTTTTTCTATATTTTATTTGTTTCAATCATCGTTGGACTCTTCTACTTCTTCAAGTCCGACAAGTCAGATTCACGAAGTGCTTCTTCCAAAGCTTTTTCTTGTTCTGCTTTTTCTTCTTCAGACCAGACGAGGTATTCCGCCATGGCATTAACAACATGCACCTTGATGGCATCTACGCCTTCACGCATAAATAAGATATGGTTGGTACGGCGAAGCAAGTAATCCACTGGCGTCAAGATCATTTCATCTTCAAGCGCATAACGCAAACGTGCTGATTCGGCGAGAGATAGACCTTCATATGGTTCCATTTCAGAAGCATAGGCAAACACTTGGAGGGCGTTCATGCCATAAAAGTCCGCGATGTATTTTGCTTCTTCTTCTGTAAGTCCTGCAGCAACTCCAACTTTCATGTTTTCAGCAACAACTTCTTCAACCTTAGTTGGGTCAAATTCACCACCAGAGATTTGGTATTTTTTAGAGTCTATAGGTTCATATTTCAAACCAAAGTCCTCATTAAGCAGTTGGCAGATAAGCTCCATCGCACCCGCAGCCATTTTACGGTAGTCCGTAATTTTACCGCCCGCTAGAGTAATCAAACCATCGCTCTCACGTTCGAGGGAACTTCCACGCGATACGGAAGATGGTGCATCTCCTTTTTCGGAAAGACTTGATTCCATATTGTTCAACAAATGTTCTACTTCGGCTTTTGTTGCTGTTTTATTTTTATAGCGGAGCACTGCCTCAACGACAGCGTTAAAGCTGGTTTCAGAAACCGCACCATTATCCCCACCGTTATAGTCTGAACCAGAATTTCCACCTAATAGGGGGCGCAATCCAGCCCATGAAGCTTCAATGTCATTAATCGTGATATTTGCTTCAGGGTAACGGAAATTAATGACATCCAAGAGGTAATCCACGTCTTCTTGAGTGACTTTTGGATCAGTAAAGTCGCCATGATAATCCGTATCTGTCGTACCAAAATAAGTTTTATTTTCACGGGGAATAGCAAAGACCATACGTTTATCGTGTTTGCCTGTGTCAAAATAAGTTGGTTGTGGTACAGGTAGTTTGGCCGCATCCACTACCAGATGAACACCTTTTGTGGGACGCATTTTTGGCACGATAGGACGTGTGAAGTTCAGGTAACGAATCTTATCTACCCAAGGACCACTTGTATTAATCACAAGTTTAGCTTTGACTTCAATGACTTGGTCTGTCAACAAATCACGCGCACGAACACCTGAGATTTGTCCATCGGTATAGATAAAATCAATCACTTTCATCTTGCTAATAGCTTGCGCACCATCTTCTACGGCTTTTTTGATATTATCAATTACCAAGCGTGCATCGTTATTACGGTAGTCAAGATAAACACCAGCTCCTTGTAACCCTTTTTTCTTGATGAGTGGCTCACGACGCAATACTTCTTCTGGTGAGATAGTATAGTTAGCATATGGTGAGTCTTCATCCACACCGGCCAAATGGTCATACAAATCCATCGCAATTTTCACAGAAAACATATCAAATGTTGTCTTGCCTTCATCATCGTAGATAGGAAGTAACATCGGATCTGGCTTAGGAATATGTGGTGCAATGCCTTGAACAACAGCACGTTCTGAAACTGTATCAGAAACAACTTCCACATCGAAGTTTTTGAGATAGCGGATCCCACCATGCACGAGTTTTGTCGAGCGTGAGGATGTACCTTCTGAAAAGTCCTGCATTTCAAGTACAGCCACTTTCATCCCGGCCGCTGCCGCTTGTAAAGTCAAGCCAGCACCAGTAATCCCCCCTCCGATAACGAGTAAATCCATTTCTTCATTTTGAACTTTTGTGATTGCTTCTTGTCTTGTTTTTTTAGAAAAAGCCATTTCTATTCTCCTTTTAGGTTACTGTCTGATTGATTATTATTTGAAAGCGCGTGTCGCATTCACGGCTTTTTTCCAACCGGCATAAAGTTCTTCTCTGCGTTCTTCTGGCATTTGAGTTTGGAAAATTTTGCCCGGTTCATAGGATTCTTTAAGCTCTTCCAGATCTTTCCAAAAGCCGACCGCCAGACCTGCAAGGAAGGCTGCACCAAGTGCTGTTGTTTCCAAATCACCCGCACGTTGGATTGGGATATTCAGGATATCCGCTTGGAACTGCATCAAGTATTCATTGTTTGCAGCGCCCCCGTCTACCTTGAGCACAGACATATCGATTCCTGTATCTTCTTTCATAGTGCTGACTACATCACGAACTTGATAAGCAATCCCTTGCAAGGTTGCTTTCACAATATCTTCTTTTGTTGTTCCACGTGTCAAGCCAAACATTGCGCCTCGCGCTTCTTGGTCCCAATATGGAGCTCCAAGGCCGACAAATGCTGGAACAACATAGACTTCATCTTTACTCATTGATTGGAGTGCAACTTCTTCCGAATCACTGGCACGCTCCAACATCTTTAAACCATCACGTAACCATTGAATGGATGATCCTGCAACAAAGATACTTCCTTCTAAGGCATAATAAACTTTTCCATTAATACCATAGCCTATCGTTGTCAGCATGTTATTTTTCGAAATGTGTGGTTTCTCACCTGTATTCATAACGATAAATGAACCTGTACCATAGGTGTTTTTAATCATTCCAGGTTCAAAGGCCATTTGACCAAATAATGCAGCCTGCTGGTCTCCCGCCATACCAGAGATTGGTACTTCAGAGCCGAAGAAATGGAAGCCTTTAGTCACACCGTATACTTCAGAGTTTGATTTGACCTCAGGAAGCATTGAAGCTGGGATATTAAGAATCTTCAAGATTTCTTCGTCCCATTTCAGTTCGTGAATGTTGTAGAGCATCGTACGGCTAGCATTGGAATAATCAGTATAATGTGCATCACCATCTGTCAACTTCCACAAGAGCCAAGTATCGATAGTTCCAAAGAGGAGCTCGCCTCGTTCTGCACGCTCTTGAGCTCCTTCTACGTGATCAAGGATCCAACGAATCTTTGTGGCTGAAAAGTATGAATCAACAATAAGTCCTGTCTTTTTGTGGAAGAGCTCCTCATGCCCTGCTTCTTTAAGACCATTGGCAATATCGGCAGATTGACGTGATTGCCAAACAATGGCATGATAGATGGGTTTTCCTGTTTTCTTGTCCCAGATAATAGTTGTTTCACGTTGGTTAGTTATCCCAATACCGGCAACTTGTACAGGTTTGATACCAGATTCGATAAAAGCTCCTGCGATAACAGATTGAACAGAGTTCCAAATCTCGTTGGCATCATGTTCTACCCAACCTTCTTGAGGAAAGTACTGTGTGAATTCCTTTTGGGAACTGCCGATATGTTTGCCCTGTTTATCAAATATAATAGCTCTTGAGCTTGTTGTACCTTGGTCAATTGCCATAATGTAAGAAGTTTCTGTCATGTTTTTCTCCTTTGTAAACGCTTTCTATGTTTCTTATTATAGCATTTACGAGTAATTAAATACTTTCATTTTTTAAGAAATTTCAAAAAAAATTGAAAGTGTCCTTTTTAAAATATAAAAAACTTCTCAATTACTGAGAAGCTTTGTGTATTGATAGTTAATGAAGATGAAACTTTTCTCTCTTATTATTATCGATATATTGTAAATTTGAGACCAGCTCTACTACACTTTTCTTTGTTTAAGCCACAATGTTATGGCAAGAATTAAATTGGCTAAGCCAAGCACGCCAAACAGCCCCCCAAGTTCTCCTGTACTTGGCAAATTATCAGTGCTTGTTTGCTTGTGTTCATCCTCATTATTGTCAGAATAATGAGGCCTTTCTCTCTTATCATCATCTTCACCAGAAGTTCCAGTTCCATTTGTTCCGTCTCCATTGTTTGATTCAGTGCCTTCATTATTACTCTCTCCGCCATCGGGAGCTCCATTGCCGTTGCTTCCTCTATCTTTAACTGTAACTCTAGCCATCTCTTCCACACCATCATAAGCATAAGTCACTTTGTAAGTGCCAGCTGTCTCTGTCTCTACTGTACCTGTTACATTGATACGATCAAAGGGGACTAATTCACCATAGCGGTCCGTGGCGCTGATAAAGTTGTCCTGAGCTTCCCAAGTTTCTCCAACAAATATTGAACTATCCTTGACTTGCACAGAAGTTTGAATGGCTTTGACTACAATTTCAGCTGTCGCCTCCACACCATCATAAGCATAAGTCACTTTATAGGTACCTGCCTTATCAGTATCGACATCACCCTCCACAGTAACTTGATCAAACTCTACATCTTCTCCAAAACGATTGGTAGCGCTGATAAAATTATCTTTCGCTTCCCAACTCTCACCTACAAAAAGACTGCTATTCTTGACTTCAACCATAGTTTGATAGGGTACACGTCTCCAGATTCCAGCCGCTTGATCACTATTTTCAGATAAAACCATTAAATCTTGAGAACTTATCCAACCCACCTGCTTTCTCTGTAATTCTCGCTTCCAAGAGTTGAGGAAACCTGGTGTTGTCGTCTCATTAGGCAAAGCAGAGTTGATGATATTGGTATTTGCGCCTAAATGAATCTCTACTAAAGAAGTTAGACCTTGAAAAAGACTCCTTCTATTGTTTACTGCAACATTCATTGTATCAAAAGAAGATATATCCAATTTTTTTAAAGCACTTGCATCAGTAAACATGCTTGTCATTCGAGTAAGTGCTGGTGTTTCAAAGGAAGAGAGGTCAAGTTCGGTTAATGAAGTTGCCATCCAAAACATCTCTTCCATATTTGTGACAGCCCTTGTGTCAAAACCACTTAAATCAAGCCTCTCAAGATTGCGTGTATGGGCGAACATAAGAGACATATCTGTGACAGAACTGGTATCAAAGTTTTCTTTATCTATATCAAGCTTGGCAATTTGGGAGCCCGTAAACATATGGTTCATATCAGTCACTGCACTAGTATCAAAATGAGACAAGTCCAAATAGTCTAACCCCCACGTCCCTCCAAACATCGAACTCATATCTTGAACTTCATCTGTTTTAAAGTTTGCCAGATTTAAATAGGTGAGATTATGCGCACTTGCAAACATGTAGCTCATATTCCTAACATTTTCTGTCTTAAAATGTGACAAATCCAAGCTCTTTAATCTATTTGCAAACCAAAACATTCCGTACATACTTGTTACAGATTGCGTATCAAATACATTTAACCCCTCAATATCAATCAAATTGTGTGTATAACCGAACATATCTCTCATAGTCGTAACTCTAGACGTGTTAAAAGAAGAGACATCTATATGCTTTAAATTTGACCCTTGGAACATACTGCTCATGTTTATAACCTTATCTGTAACAAATGAAGATAAGTCTATCTTTTCAAAACCTGCTCCCTGAAACATGCCAAGCATCGTAGTAACAGCGCGAGTATCAAGTGATGATAATTCTGCTGAAGCTAGCTGTGGTGTACTCCTAAACATCTGGGACATGTTTGTCACCCCACTTGTATCAAGATACGTCAAATTGTCAATCGTTTCAAGAACTGTCATGTTCATAAAAATATTGGCCAAGCTACCACTGGCGCCAACATTCACCTTTCCTTCAAAAACAATGCGTCTCACTTGGTTTCGTGAAAGATTGCCCAAAGCAGTTGGTTCAGTTATTGTACCGCTTAGAAGTGTTAATGTAGCCGAATTACTATCCCACACCGCATTCACTTCTCCCCAAACTGTCATTGCTTGCGTAGGAACTGCCTCAGAATTATTCGTCTCTAAATCAGCCTCCAAAGTTTGCGAAGGTATTTCTTCTGTCGCAACTTCACTGTGGGTTGAGAAAGTACTTTCCAGAACATTAGAATCATCTATCTCTTCTCCCTTAATTACCCCACTTTTTTCTATATCTTTCTCTTCTGACTTACCTAGAAGTTCTTGGTTTTTAATATCCAGAAGTGGGGACTCTACCTCTGTTCTGGTTTCAACATCAGGCGAGAGAGTTGTTGCTAGAGCAGCAATGCCACTAAGCACAGAATTACCAATAAGCCCCACTAAAGCAGCAAAGGTTAAAATTTGTCTCGTTTTACTTATAAATATTAATTTATTATTCTTCTTTGTTTTCATATCACCCTCCTTTTTTATCGCACACAAATGCCACAATTTAGTGATTTATGTGGAATTAAGAGGCACACAAACTCATAGGACACGAGATGTGCTGTGCTGTGCTGTGCTGTGCTGTGCTGTGCTGTGCTGTGCTGTGCTGTGCTGTGCTGTGCTGTGCTGTGCTG
>NZ_BOVP01000005.1 GCF_018403745.1 Lactococcus formosensis
TCGAACACAGAAGTTAAGTCCTATTACGCCGGAAGTAGTTGGGGGTTGCCCCCTGTGAGATATGGTAAATGCCAAGTGATTGGGAGTTTAGCTCAGCTGGGAGAGCATCTGCCTTACAAGCAGAGGGTCAGCGGTTCGATCCCGTTAACTCCCATAGGTTCCGTAGTGTAGCGGTTATCACGTCGCCCTGTCACGGCGAAGATCGCGGGTTCGATTCCCGTCGGAACCGTTTCAAGTAGACTTACTTGAAAGGTAATAAAAGAAATAGACTCGTTAGCTCAGTTGGTAGAGCATTTGACTTTTAATCAAAGGGTCGCTGGTTCGAGCCCAGCACGGGTCATACTTTAACATTAGGTTGAGGTATAAAGCGTAAAAGAACTTGTCAAGCGGATGTGGTGAAATTGGCAGACACGCTAGATTTAGGTTCTAGTGCTTTAGGGCGTGGGGGTTCAAGTCCCTTCATCCGCATTTCTTTTATAGCCGACTTAGCTCAGTTGGTAGAGCATCTGATTTGTAATCAGAGGGTCGCGTGTTCGAATCATGTAGTCGGCATTCCTTTAACTGTTGGACCTAGTGAAGCCAGATAGAGGGTTTGAGAGAGCTTGTCTTTCTTTAAGCGTTGCGAACGTAGTTCAGGGGTAGAACACAACCTTGCCATGGTTGGGGTCGCGAGTTCGAATCTCGTCGTTCGCTTTGTTAGTTCTCCCTTAGTGGGGGATTTTCCATATTTTGCCGGGGTGGCGGAACTGGCAGACGCACAGGACTTAAAATCCTGCGAAGGGTAACCTTCGTACCGGTTCGAAACCGGTCCTCGGCATCACTTATACCAAGAGTTTACTAACTCTTGGTTTTTTTATAGATTATATTAACAACTGGTACATTAAGCGAGTTGTTTTTTTGTTGAAATATGAGGTTATGAGTTGATTTGTTAAATATCAGAGAATTGTTATTTATTACTCTAAGATGAAAAGATACGTGCTAATATTCTAGTTTTTTTGATAAAATGTCAATTTGTATTCTGGAACTTAAAAAATGTCCATAATTTCGATTATGTTTTAGAAATTTAAAGAATAAAAATAATTTGATAATTGTATTTATTTCTAGCTATGGTATTCTACTATATAGGAGTAGAACACATTACAAAAGGAGGAAACAAATAAGTTACGATAAGTTGGATGTTATTCTAGAGGGGAGAGAAATGTAGAAGGATGGAGCATAATTTAGATATGGAGCAGCTGGAAGAAATATTTCATTCTGTTCAACATATTGTATGGAAGAATAGTCGTTTGATTCCGATAAATTTTTGGACGATAGATGACTATCAGCAGGAAGGGCGTTTGGTATTATATGATTTACTTGAGGATGGTGTGACACAAAGAAAACTTTTTTGCCATTTTAAAGTACGTTATAAGCAGAGACTTATTGATATTAAAAGAAGGGAGCGGGCTTTTAAAAGGGGTTTTGACTGTGGGACTGGGCTAGATATTTACGAATATTCAGATGCTTTAAAAGGAAAAGTAGCCAGTCCAGAACATACTCTGATTTCTGGCAGTTTGCTTGAAGAAGTTTTAGAAAACTTAAATTTACGCTACCGTGCTCTTCTTAAAAGTTACCTTGCTGGTGATGAACTGCATCGAATGGAAAAACATCGTTTGAAAGAAAAAATAATAAAAATATTATATGATGAACAGTGACTTTATTAACAATGCTTGAAGAGAAAGTTTTGTTCAAATTGTGATATAATTACTTTATTACTAAATAAAAATTTATAGGAGATTTCCAGAAAATGGCAAAATTGACTGTTAAAGATGTAGATCTTAAAGGTAAAAAAGTTCTTATTCGTGTGGACTTCAATGTCCCACTTAAAGATGGTGTAATTACTAATGATAACCGTATTACTGCAGCTCTTCCAACAATCAAGTATGTACTTGAACAAGGCGGACGTGCAATTCTCTTCTCTCACCTTGGTCGTGTTAAAGAAGAAGCAGATAAAGCTGGTAAATCTCTTGCTCCAGTAGCAGCAGCTTTGGGCGAAAAATTGGGCAAAGAAGTTGTTTTCCCAGGAACTACTCGTGGTGCTGAGTTGGAAGCTGCTATTGCTGAATTAAAAGATGGCGATATCTTGCTTGTTGAAAACACTCGTTTTGAAGATGTTGATGGTAAAAAAGAATCTAAAAATGATCCTGAACTTGGTAAATACTGGGCTTCACTTGGAGACGGTATCTTCGTAAATGATGCATTTGGTACTGCTCACCGTGCGCACGCTTCAAACGTAGGTATTTCTGCTAACGTGGATAAAGCAGTAGCTGGTTTCTTGCTTGAAAACGAAATTGCTTACATCCAAGAAGCTGTTGAAAACCCAGTTCGCCCATTCGTAGCGATCCTTGGTGGTTCAAAAGTTTCAGATAAAATCGGTGTTATTGAAAACTTGCTTGGTAAAGCAGACAAAGTTATCATCGGTGGTGGTATGGCGTACACATTTTTCAAAGCACAAGGCATCGAAATCGGAGACTCTTTGGTTGAAGAAGATAAACTTGACTTGGCGAAAGAATTGCTTGAAAAAGCAGACGGGAAACTTATCTTGCCAGTAGACTCAAAAGAAGCTAATGCTTTTGCTGGTTACACTGAAGTAAAAGACACTGAAGGTGAAGCAGTTGATGCTGGTTTCCTTGGTCTTGATGCAGGTCCTAAATCAGTTGAACGTTTTGCTAAAGAACTTGAAGGTGCTAAAACAGTTGTTTGGAACGGTCCTATGGGTGTCTTTGAAAACCCTGACTTCCAAGCAGGTACTATCGGTGTTATGGATGCCATCATTGCTCAACCAGGTGTAAAATCAATCATTGGTGGTGGAGACTCAGCAGCTGCAGCAATCAACCTTGGCCGTGCAGATAAATTCTCATGGATCTCTACTGGTGGTGGTGCTTCTATGGAACTTCTCGAAGGTAAAGTTCTTCCAGGACTTGATGCTCTTACAGAAAAATAATGCAATAAAAAACAGACCATGGTCTGTTTTTTTGATACAATAATACTATGAAGAAAATCACAGTAAAAAAGCAGGCTGCACAAAAGCTCCGCCGCGCTTTTCCCTTAATTGTTGCCGAAGATTTAAAGTCTACTCCTCAGGAAGACGGGTTTATTGACTTTGTTGATGAACAAGAAAACTTTCTGGGAAGAGGCTATTTATCAAAACAAAATAAAGGCGCTGGTTGGCTTTTAAGTCCGATCTCAGAGGATATAAATCTAAGCTTCTATGCAGCGAAATTTGAAGAAGCTAAGCGCGCACGTCTTTCTTTTTTCCAAGATGAGCTTACTACAGCTTTCCGGCTTTTTAATGGTGAAGGAGACGGATTAGGTGGGGTAACTGTAGATTATTATGCTGATTATGCTGTTTTTAGCTGGTACAACCCTTTTATCTATACGCAAAGTACAGACATTATAGCTGCTTTTCGCTCTGTTTATCCTGAAATCAAAGGAATTTATGAAAAAATTCGGTTTGATGGTCCAAATTTTGAAACACGACATGTATGGGGGGAAGTTGCCCCAGAACCCTTGGCCGTTAAGGAAAATGGTGTGACCTATGCAACATATATGAATGAAGGGTTAATGACAGGGATTTTCTTAGATCAAAAAGAAGTCAGAGGTACTTTAGCAAGTGGTTTAGTGGCAGGTAAGACCCTTCTTAATATGTTTAGTTATACGGGCGCTTTTTCGGTCGCAGCAGCGTTTGGTGGAGCAAGCCAAACAACCTCAGTTGATTTAGCTAAACGTTCTTTGGATAAAACGCGAGAACAATTTACAATGAATGGCATCGATCCTGAGAGTCAACGCATCTACGTTATGGATGTTTTTGGTTATTTTAATTATGCCAAGAAAAAAGAATTAAGTTATGATGTAGTAGTTTTAGATCCACCAAGCTTTGCTCGTAACAAGAAGAAGACTTTTTCGGTGGCGAAGAATTATGGGGAACTCGTTCAAGAATCAATCGATATTTTAAATAAAGAAGGACTTTTGATTGCCTCTACAAACGCTGCTAATGTTAGCCGTGAGAAATTCCGTAAAATGGTAGAACAGGCTCTTAAAAATAAAAATGTTAAATTTGATATTTTTCAGGAAGAGCACTTGCCTGCCGACTTCAAGGTGGCTTCTTCTTTCCCGGAAGGTGATTATTTGAAAGTCTTGTTTATTCAAATCAAAAAATAAGAAAAAACTGTTGGAAAGTTGCTTCAGCAGTTTTTTAATAAGCCATAAATTACTGAAATGTAAGAGAGGATGTACAATTCTCCTTTATAATAAAAGGGTATCAGTTTTTCTAAAAAAAGCCGTCTCAGTAGAAGCAGTTCTCTTGTTTCTTCATCTTCTTCACCTAGGCTGGTTTCTTCTAGAAAATCTGTTTCACAAATAAAGGAGAACAGAGTATGAAAAAAATATTTTCTAGCTATGATTTAAAAATCATAGGTATAGTATTTATGGTTATCGATCATATTAACATTTATCTTGGAAGCTACTTTGGCTTACCTACCCGGGTAGGATTTTTAGGGCGATTTGTCGCACCTCTATTTGTATTTATGATGGTCGAAGGCTTTCATTATACAAGAAGTCGAAAAAAATATTTTTTAAGGCTTTTAGGTGGTGGTCTACTGATGTATGCCATCAACATTAGCTTCAACTTGCTGACACGGAGCAGTTTTGAGGATCCTTATGGGCAATTTGATATATTTTTACTTCTTGCAGGTCAAAATATTTTCATGACGCTGGCACTCCTATTTGCTTTGATCTGGGCAATTGATATTATTCGTAAAAATCAAGGGACGAAGCTTAAGTGTTTTTCATATAGCTTAGTCATTCTATTGCTTTTGCCCCTTATCCTGTTGAGTGAGGGTGGCCCGTACGAGCTTGTATTGGTTCTCATTTTCTATTTTTTCCGAGGAAGATGGGCAAAAATTTCAGCAGGAATTATTACTTTTAGTCTTCTGTTGCTTGTATGGAGTTTGGTGGGCTATTTTACAGGGAGTGCAGCAGGCACGCTTTACCAGGTACTCAGTTTTTCAAATGAATTTATGATTATTACTGTTTTACCTTTCATTTTCCTCTACAATGGTCAACGTGGCGGTAATGGCGCACAGTGGCAAAGAGATCTTTTCTATTATTTTTATCCCGCACATTTGCTTATTCTGTACATCTTACGCTATGTCTTGGTAGGTGTAGTATAACAAAAACACACGGTCATTTATTAACCGTGTGTTTTTATATTGGTAAAAAGCTATATAATAAAGCGAAGAAAACAAAACCAATGAGGCTCATAACCCATATTTTATTGTGTGATAAGAGGGCCACGTATTCACGTATGAGGGCTGTGGGTAAGAAATAAAGTGCTGTTGGTGCACCAACCCCTTCAGCCTTAAGATGCACTCTACGGGCATATAAACGTGCACGGAGTACATGATAATTATTGGTTGAAAAGATAATACTTGGCGCTGGGTGTCCACCCTCAAATCTTGTGAGCCAATCTTCTTCAATAAGCTGTTTTGAAAAAAGCATATTTTCATAAGTTGTAGTTGATTGATCTTCTAAAATAATCATATTTTCAGGAATATGCTGAGAGAGGAGGTATTTACGCATAGCATAAGCTTCAGAAACAGGTTCATCAGTACCTTGCCCACCACTCACAACAAATTTCGCATTCGGATTTTTGTAGAAATATTCAATCCCTTTGTCCAAGCGGCTTTTTAGAAGCGGTGGAACGTCTTCACTAGAAATACCAGATCCAAGTACAATAATATAGTCAATATGCTTTTTAAGCGGTAGCATCTGGTACATCCAAGAATAAAAGAGGTAAGCAATAAAGATGAAGGATAGTATTAAATCAAGTAAGAGGATAAATAACAAAATTATATCCAGAAAAAGTGGTAGTTTGAATACACCTGTGATTAAAAATAGAAAAAGAGGGAAACTGATGATTAAGTTTAAGCCCATGGCAGCGGAGAGCTTTGCAGTTAAACTTTTTCCTTCTTTAGTACGCATCGTTTGTGAATTGAAAATGAGATAGATGCATACAGCTAAAAAGATGAGAGGGAGAAGTAAATAAAAAATTGCTAAAGCAAGCATTGAACCATGAGAGGAGGTTTTATCAAGGAAAACGAGTCCAAGAATTAAAAGGGTGAAAAATGAGAGAATCAAGCCGGCAGCAAGAAGTAGCCCCCCAAAGATACTGCGGTCTTTAAATTTAATTAGCAAATAGCCTATCCCAGAAATAGCAAGAAAAAAGAGTAGATAAAGCATAGAATCCTCCAATAGTTAAAATTAGTATATCATGTTCGCACCTCGGTAAACTAGTATTTTGTATTACTGAAGCGGTATTTGTTTGAAATAAGAAATATAAAAAAACACCGGCATGAAACCGGTGTTTTTACGATGCGGAAGGCGGGACTTGAACCCGCACAGCCAAGATAGGCCACAGGATCCTTAATCCTGCGCGTCTGCCAATTCCGCCACTTCCGCGAATTGGTACTTTAATATAATACCATTTCACGAAGAAGAATGCAAGGATGAACTTATTTTTTAGATGTTTTTATAAAGATTGTTCAGTATTTCATATAAGAAGCCATTTCTGCAGCATGGGTACCTGCTACACGCCCTGTTACAAAAGCACATGTAATGTTATAGCCACCAGTATAACCGTTGATATCAAGTAATTCTCCTGTCATATAGAGACCGGGTGTTAATTTACTTTCCATTGTCTTTGGATTAACTTCTTTAAGGTGTACACCGCCACCAGTGACAAAAGATTTCTCAATCGGAAAAGTTTTATCGATTTGGATTGGAAATGCTTTAAGGATATGGGAGAGTCTCTCTAATTGTTTTTCAGTGAGTTGCTTTGCAGGCATATCTGCGTCGATTTGAACTTTATCGAGTAAGAAAAGTAAGTAGCGTTCCTGAGTCAGTGCTGCAAAAGCATTTTTCACAGCCTTTCCATTGTCACGCGCAGTATTTTTCAAGTCGTTTAAGAGTTGTGCTACAGATATGTCAGGGAAGCTGTCCAGCTGTACAGTCACGCTTTCTGCGCCTTTAGCCAGCTCTTGGTTGATAAAGCTAGAACAGCGAAGTGCTGCTGGTCCGCTAATACCAAAGTGTGTAAAGAGCATATCCATTTGGTGGTCAATGATGACTTTCCCTTTAGCATTAAGTACACTCAATCGAATATCTCGAAGGGAGATACCTTGTAAACTTTTCTCACTGATAAATGTTTCAGAAGAAACTAATGGAGATTCTGTCGGATAAAGGGTTGTGATTGTATGTCCAGCACTTCGTGTTAATTTATAACCATCGCCGGTGGAGCCTGTTGATGGATAGGCGCGACCGCCAGTAGATAAGACAACACAAGAGGCCGCGAAGCTGTCTGTTTCTGTTTCGAGTCCGGTAATAGTGCCATGCTCTATGTTGAGCTCAGTTACGGCAGAGTTTGGAAAATAGTCCACTTGAAGTTCCTCTATTTTACTGAAAAGTCCCTCAACAATTGTGCGAGATTTATCTGTTACAGGGAACATACGGCCATGATCTTCTTCCTTGAGCGGAATACCATTTTTCTCAAAGAAATCAATAATATCCAAGTTTGAAAATTGAGCAAAAGCACTATGTAAAAAGCGCCCGTTTCCAGGAACATGAGTAATAATCGCATCCACAGAATGACTGTTAGTAACGTTACATCGTCCACCTCCAGTCATCAATAGTTTTTTTCCAACCTTTTTGTTCTTATCAATTAAAGCTGTGTGGGCACCATTTTCAGCAGCAGCTATGGCAGCCATCATACCTGAAGGTCCAGCACCAACAACGATTACATCATATTTTTTCATAACTTCATTATAGCATAGTTTCTGGTGCTGATTTCTGGAGCTCGCTTACGAAATATATAAAAAGAACTCTTAGGTAAGAGTTCTTAAGCTCAGTCTTTAAACCAAACTATGTTTCACCAGAAAATCGTGGGCTACAGCAGCGGGATCTTTTTGTTCAACATTGACAGCGTAATTCATGTCAATCATTTCCTTATTGGTTATTTTTCCTGAGAGTTCGTTTAAAATTTTTTCTAATTGGGGATATTTTTTTAGGAGACTGTTGTTCATCAAAGGAGCGGCTTGATAGGGTGGGAAAAGATTTTTATCATCATTCAGTACAGTGAGTTCATATTGCTTGATTTGACTGTCTGTGGAGTAGACTTGTGCCAAATCAATGTTATTACTGTTTAAAGCATTGTAGATCAGGCTTGTTTGCATTGTCTTCACATCAAAACTTAACCCATATAAACTTTGAATTCCGATATAGCCATCCTGACGGTGTGCAAATTCTAAGTCGAATCCAGCTTTAACGGAAGGCAAGCTTTGCAGATCAGAAATATTTTTAAGGTGATGTTTCTGGGCATAGCTATTTTTAACAGCTAATGCATAAGTATCCTGGAACTCCATAGGTGCAAGATAAGTAAAGTTGTCAAGCTTAGCAATGCCTGCGCGCGCCTCTTCATAAACTTTTTTGGGGTCGGTGGAAGTCGTATTTTTTTTCAAAAATGTCGTTAAGACTGTTCCAGAAAATTCAGGATAAATATCGATTTTATTTGATTTTAAAGCATTGTAAAGGAAGGTTGTGTCTCCAAAGTTGGACTTGAGTGTGACTTCGATATCACTGTTCTTCTCAATAACTTCCTTGTACATATTTATCAAAAGTGTCGGCTCAGCTCCGAGTTTTCCAGCAATAGTAATCTGTGGATGAGTATTAGAATGAGGCTGATAATATGAACCCAACAAGAGTAAAAGCCCAGCAAAGAAGCTAATCAGAATGGTCCGAATTTTTGCTTTTTCCAAGAAGCGGAGTAAGGTTGAGAAAATAACGGCCAGTAAAGCAGAGGAAAGCGCTCCAATCAGGATAAGGTTAACATCATTGGAGTTAATGCCTAAGAGGATGAAATTTCCGAGTCCGCCTGCTCCAATAAGTGCAGCTAAAGTTGCGGTCCCAATAATCATGACTGCACTTGTACGAATACCTGCCATAATAAAGGGTAGAGCAAGTATCAGTTCAAACTTCATCAAGCGCTCCCGCCGATTCATTCCAAAAGCCGTTGCAGCTTCAATTAAGGATGGATCAATTTGTTGAAGTCCTGTGTAGGTATTTTGGATAATGGGAAAAAGGGCATAGACAACTAATGCAACAATGGCTGGCAAAGAGCCAATACCAATGAAAGGAATCAATAATCCAAGAAGGGCCAAACTTGGAATAGTTTGGAAAATTCCTGTAATTTGTAGTGCAGGCTCAGCAGTTTTGGGATAACGTCTTAAAAGTAAAGCAAGAGGAAGCGCGATTAAAATAGCGATAAACAGAGAAACTAAAGAAATTTGGACATGCTCTAAAAGAGCAGTCCAAAACTGATGTTCTTGCTGTTGAAAGGTAGCAATCAAATTATTCATGAGTATCGTCCTCCAGACTGTTTAAGATTTCCCCCAAAGGCGTTTCTTCCGAAAAATCATGAGTTGCAAGGACTTGTTCAAGATTTTTTAATTTATATTGAGATAGATCTTGCTGATAATCAGTGAAGAAGTCCGCTACAAAAGTATTTGCTGGAGCATTTAAAATTTCTTGGGGGCGTCCCACTTGTTGAAGTTCACCATCTTTGAGAATAGCGATACGGTCAGCCATCGCCATTCCTTCAGACATATCGTGGGTAACAAAAACCGTTGTGATTTTTAAGGTTTTTTGTAAATCTTTGACCAGTTCCTGTAGCTGTTTACGGGAGATAGGATCCAGAGCGGAGAAAGGTTCGTCCATTAAAATAATCTTTGGTTTACAGGCGATAGCACGTAAAATACCAATCCGCTGTGCTTCACCCCCAGAAAGTTCGTGAGGATAGCGGTTAAGATACTTTTCGGCATCTAGACCAACTAAAGGAAGGAGTTCGAGTACACGCTCACGTATTTCTCTTTTGCTCCAACCTTTCATGGTTGGGATGATACTAATATTTTCTAAAACGGTCATGTTAGGAAAGAGCGCAATTTGTTGGAGAACATATCCTATTTGAAGACGCAAGTCCCTTAAGTTAATTGTTTGAATATCTTGATCATCAATGAGAACCTGTCCTTGATTGGGTTCGATGAGCCGGTTAATCATCTTGAGTAATGTTGTTTTTCCACCACCCGAAGAGCCTGCGAGGACAAAAAACTCATGACTTTTTATGGATAAGTTGATATCTGAAAGTACGGCTTTGTCTCCGTATTTTTTAGTAACATTTTTAAATGTAATAGTCATAGTGTCATTTTAACATTTTATCTTTCAGTTCTTTCAGGAAATGGATTACTATTTTTCTGGATGGAAGGGTATAGAAAAAGCCCTCAAAGAGGACTTTTTTATTTAAAGCCATTTTCTAAAGTTTCAATAACCGTCAAAATTTGCTCATCCGAAACAAGTTTTTCAGCTCCATTCACGAGTGAATCATAAGCCGCATCATAGACACGACCATAATCGCCTGAAACTGTAGGAATTGACTTTTCAATACGATCTCCATTTTGATTGTAGTATGTCAATTGAGCAAAATCTTGCGGTGTATCGGCCCCAAAACCTTCACTTCCTGGGAAGATTCCTACCTTCAAATCATTTTCCTGTTGGTCAACGTTTTCTTTAATTAAAGTTCCTCTAGAACCATAAAGCACCCATTTGGGACGTTTGAGCGCAGCCAGTTCAGTGGCTTGGACGGTTGCTCGGAAATCAGTGTAAAGCAAGTTTACAGAGAAGTAATCGTCCACAGCATTTGAATCGCGTGTTGAACGGATATCGTACTGTACATCTTTTGGATGTCCAAAGAGTGAAACCATTTGGTCAACCATGTGTACACCATGGCCATACCAGGCACCGTCAAAGTTTTTTCCAGCAGTTGTATCTGTTGGACGATAGTGATCCATAGTGACAGTAATGTCAAGCAAATCTCCTAAGTAACCCGCATCCAAAACTTTTTTAATCGTCAAAAAATCACTGTCAAAACGACGGTTTTGGAAAGGCATAAAGAAGAGATTATTTTCTTGAGCGATACCAACTAATTCTTTGGCTTGTTCTAACGTTTCCACTAACGGTTTATCACAGATAACATTTTTTCCACCCAGTAAAAGCTTTTTACTCGTTTCGTAATGTGCAGCACCTGGAGTGACGACAACGACTAAATCAATTGAATCATCTTGAATAATATCATTGATGTCTGTTGAAAAAACGGTTCCTTCAGCCTCAAGAATAGCTTGCTCAGGACGTTTACCTAGGCTACGATTGACAATGCGCGCAATGTTGAAGTGCTCACGAATTTTAACATACGGAATATGATAGCGATTGGTGGACTTCCCAAAACCAACATAAGCAATGTTTAACTTTTTCATGCTTTCTTCTCTTTTTTCTTTTTAGCTAAGTGTTGTTTTTTTAATTCTTCAATTTTTGACAACTTGTCTGTCTTTTTATTTGAATTTTTCTCGTGGAATTTTTGGACAGAGGCTTGTCCTTTATAGTCTAATTGATACTTTCCCATAGTTCTCTTTCTCTCTATTTTACAAGGCGACGTTCGAAAGCATCCGAGGAGATACCCTCACTCAATATTTTCTTCGCCCATTCTTTTGCTGAAAACAATGAGTGATCACGATAATTACCACATTCTTTTTCGGCAACACCTGGGACATTATCCCAAGTGAAACTGTCTCCTGCGAGCTCTTCCAAAGATGAAGTGATTACTTTAGCAATCTCTTCAGCAGTTGGCTCGCCCCACATAATCATATGGAAACCAGTGCGACATCCAAAGGGAGAAAAGTCAATCATACCATCAATACGGTCACGTATCAGACTTGCCATTGAGTGTTCGATAGTGTGTAGTCCGCTTGTAGGAATTTCACCGTGATTAGGTTGCACAAAACGGACGTCAAAGTTGGTAATAATGTCACCCTTAGGGCCTGTTTCTGTCCCAATTAGACGCACATAGGGTGCTAAAACTTTTGTGTGATCGAGCTGGAATGATTCTACTTCAGCCATTTTTCTTACCTCCAGTATTCTTTAGTATTCTTCTATTTTACCATTTTTTGAACCAAAATTTTTTTGTCTGACCTCGTAAAGTGATAGAATGAAGCTAGAAAGTAAAGAAAAGGAGAAATTATGTCACTTACAGAAACTTACACTCTCGCAAATGGTATGACAATTCCAAAAGTTGGTTTTGGAACATGGCAATCTAAAGATGGCGAAGAAGCGTATCAAGCTGTTAAAACAGCCTTAGAAGTTGGATACCGTCATATTGATACAGCAGCTGTTTATGGAAATGAAGAGTCCGTTGGTCGAGCGATTAAAGATAGTGGGATTGCACGCGAAGACTTGTTTATTACGACAAAACTTTGGGCTGTTGGCACAACAGAAGATGCGCGAGCGGCTCTTGATGAAAGTTTGGAAAAATTAGGCTTAGACTATGTAGACCTTTATCTTATTCACTGGCCAAACCCAAAAGCATTTCGCCCGAACTTTGCAGAGCGCAATGCTGCAGTCTGGAAAGCAATGGAAGAAGGCGTACGTGATAAGAAAGTCCGTGCTATTGGAGTGTCTAACTTCCATCCACGACATTTAGAACCTTTACTAGAAGTAGCCGAAATTAAACCAGTTGTCAACCAAATTATGGTTAATCCCTCGGATCAGCAAGAAGAGGTTGTTGCCTTCAATAAAGCACATGATATCTTGACAGAGGCTTATAGTCCACTTGGTACTGGAAAAATATTTGCGGTTACTGAGTTGACTGATATTGCAGATAAATATGGTAAAACAGTTGCCCAAGTCGTTTTACGTTGGAGTTTACACAAAGGCTATCTTCCTTTACCTAAGTCTGTGACGGCCAGCCGTATTAAAGAAAATGCGGATATCTTTGATTTTGATTTGACCGAAGAAGATATTACTTTTATCGACAGCCTTCATGGTAAAGCGGGTCTAGCACGCAACCCAGACGAAGTTGATCACTAAAATAAGTTGAAAGACATTCAAATTGTAAGATTTGAATGTCTTTTTTTATAATTGACAGAATATAGACAGGAAGAATAATAAAGCGTTAAAAAAGTGTTTTATTTCACAAAAATGATTGCTAAAAAAGAATGAAAGTGCTATCATTTAATTGATAAAGAATTCACAAAGGAGAAACAAAATGAAAATTGGTGTAATTAAAGACCCAAAACAAGGTGAAGCGCGTGTAGGGATGACTCCAGAAAACGTAAAAATTCTCGTTGAAGCAGGTAATGAAGTATTTGTCGATAGCAATGCTGGTGCAGGTTGTGGTTTTACAAATGACCTTTACGAAGCAGCAGGAGGACAAATCGTTGATACAGAAACTGCTTGGGAAGCAGAGCTTATTGTTAAAGTCAAAGAACCAATGGAATCTGAATATAAATATTTCAAACCAGGACAAATAATTTGGGGATTCTTACACTTGGCAGCGAACAAAGCTTGTGTTGAAAAAATGATGGAAGTCGGCGTAACAGCTATTTCTGGTGAAAATATTTCAATCAATGGTGTGCTAGAGTTGCTTAAGCCAATGTCAGCTATTGCGGGACGTCGTGCAGTTAATATTGGGCAATATTATCTTGAAAAACAACATGAAGGGGAAGGAATTCTTCTTCCTGGTATTGAAGGTATCGAGGCTGGTACAGTTGTTATCTTCGGTGGTGGTAATGCTGCAGAAAATGCTGCCGATATGGCTGTTGCTTTGGGATGTAAAGTTGTTATCATTGAACTTGGTGATGCGCGTATCGCCCAACTTAAAGAACGCTATGCAGGCAAAACAGTTGAAATCGTTAAATCAACAACTGAAGCTCTGGAAGAAAATATTAAACTTGCAGATGTCTTTATTTCAACAATCTTGATTCCAGGCGCTAAACCACCAAAATTAGTTAAAGAATATATGGTTGAATCTATGAAACCAGGATCTGTTATCGTGGATATTGCTATTGACCAAGGTGGTACAGTTGAAACAATTGATCATGCAACAAACCATGCAGATCCAGTCTTTATCAAACACGGTATTATTCATTATGCTGTTCCAAATATGCCAGGAGCAACACCTCGTACAGCGACGATAGCTTTGGCTCAAGGCAATATCTCTTTCCTTAAGGATATTTCAGTCAAAGGCTTAGATGAGGCGCTGAAATCAAAAGAACTTTTATCTGGTTTGAGTGTTTACAAAGGAAAAGTCGTTTCCAAAGCACTTGCGGATTCAATCGATGTTACTTATACGGAACTCTAAAAATAAATCTAAGGAAAAAGAATTATGCCAAATTTAGCAAATCTGCCAATTACAATTAAAGATATTAAAAAAGCTCAAAATACTGTCAAACAATATGCACGTGAAACACCTTTGATTCAGTCAATGTTCTTGACTGCTAGAACAGGTGGTGAAGTTTACTTGAAACTTGAAAATATGCAATTAACAGGTTCATTCAAGTTCCGTGGTGCTTTCAATAAGATTGCTCAATTGTCACAAGAAGAAAAGGACCGTGGAGTTATTGCTTGTTCAGCAGGAAATCACGCTCAAGGTGTGGCTTTAACATCAAAACTTTTGGGGATCAAAAGTATTATTGTTATGCCAAAAGGAGCACCTCAAGCCAAAGTTGATGCCACACGTGGTTATGGCGCAGAAGTAATGCTTGAAGGTGAACAGTTTGACGACTCCAAAGCCTTTTGTGAAGCTTACGCTAAAGAAAATAACATTACCTATATTCCACCATATGACGATGCAGAGGTAATGGCTGGACAAGGAACAATTGGTCTTGAAATCTTAGATCATCTTTGGGATGTTGACACAGTATTGGTACCAGTAGGCGGTGGTGGTTTGATTTCGGGTGTTGCTGTTGCCCTGAAATCCTTCAATCCTAATATCCAAGTTATTGGTGTTCAAGCTGAAAACTGTCATGGTATGACTGCATCCTTTAGAGAGCGTAAAAAAGTACACCATGACGAAGCTCCAACGATTGCAGATGGGTGTCATGTGGCTTACCCTGGGGAACTAACGTTTGAAGTAGTCAATCAAATCGTTGATAATATGGTTCTTGTGACAGAAGAAGAAATCGAATTGGCAATCAAAGATTTAATTCAACGTACAAAAATCGTGGTGGAAGGTGCCGGAGCTCTTGCTACAGCTGCCATTCTCTCAGGTAAAGTTGATGATTATGTGAAAGGGAAAAAAGTTGTTTCTATCGTTTCAGGTGGGAATGTTGACTTGGCCCGTATCGAAGATGTCGTAGATCACTTCCTTATTGCCAATGACAATGATCAATAATTTTTAAAACAAAAGACTCTGAATTTCAGTGTCTTTTTTTGTATAGTTCAGTCTTTTTTTAATCGTGAGATAATTTACCCTGATATCACGAAATTCACAAAGACATGTAATTTAAATTAAAATTTAATCAAAGTGCAAAAAATCCTTGCATGAGTAAAAAAAAAGTGTTAAACTTACTGTAAACGGTTACAAAACATGTAACTAAAAATTGAAAGAAGGTTATAGAATGACTTCAAAAGTTTTAACACAGTTCCTCGAAAATGGGCTTGGAGACCTTAAACAAAAAGGTTTGCTCAACACCATTGATGTCTTAGATAGCGCCAATGGTCCTGAGATTACAGTTGCGGGCAACAAGATGATTAACCTTGCTTCAAATAACTATTTGGGATTTGCAACACGCCCTGAATTAATTCAAGCGACAAAAGATGCAACAGATAAATATGGAGCAGGAGCAGGTGCCGTACGTACAATCAACGGTACTTTAGACATCCATATTGAATTGGAGAAAACAATTGCTGAATTTAAAGGTACAGAGGCTGCTATTGCGTTTCAATCTGGTTTCAATTGTAACATGGGAGCGATTAGCGCTGTCATGAAAAAAGGTGATGCAATTCTTTCTGATGAATTGAATCACGCCTCAATTATTGACGGGTGTCGTCTCTCAGGTGCTAAAATTATTCGCGTGAAACACCAAGATATGGCTGATCTTGAAGCAAAAGCAAAAGAAGCTACCGCGTCTGGTGAATATAATAAAGTAATGTACATCACAGACGGTGTCTTCTCAATGGATGGTGACGTTGCAAAACTGCCAGAAATTGTCGAAATTGCCGAAAAATATGATTTGATTACATATGTTGATGATGCGCATGGTTCTGGTGTTATGGGCGGCGGAGCCGGCACAGTAAAACACTTTGGCTTACAAGACAAAATTGACTTCCAAATCGGTACACTTTCAAAAGCGATTGGTGTAGTGGGCGGATATGTAGCAGGTTCAAAACTTTTGGTTGATTGGCTCAAATCACAAGGTCGTCCTTTCCTCTTTTCAACTTCATTGACACCAGGTGCAGCAGCAGCAGCAAAAGAAGCCTTTGTCTTAATGCATGATCATCCAGAGTATGTTGAAACACTTTGGGATAACGCAAAATACTTCAAAGAAGAATTGCAAAAAGCCGGCTTTGATACAGGTGTATCTGAAACACCAATCACACCAGTAATTCTCGGAGATGAAGCAAAAACACAAGAGTTTTCTAAGAAATTGATTGAAAATGGTGTCTATGTTAAACCTATCGTATTCCCAACTGTACCACTTGGAACAGGACGTGTACGTGCAATGCCTACAGCGGCACATACAAAAGAAATGTTGGATGAAGCCGTTGCTGTTTTTGCCAAAGTGGGTAAAGAAATCGGATTGATTTAATCTCTTAAGGTAAGAAAAACTTTCTATTACAAATAAGCATATAATAAATATATTGGAGAAAATATAATGAAAAAAGTACTCATCACAGGCGCACTCGGACAAATTGGATCAGAATTAACTGAACGTCTTCGTAAAGATCTTGGTGTTGATAATGTTATTGCAACAGATGTACGTGAAGTTGAAGGTAATCCAGTTGTCACTGATGGTCATTTTGAAATTTTGGATGTAATGGACCGTGACAAAATGATGGCAATTGCTAAAGATAATGGTGTTGACACTATTATTCACTTAGCTTCACTTCTTTCAGCTGTTGCTGAAGCAAAACCTCAATTTGCTTGGAACTTGAACATGGGCGGCTTGGTTAATGCTTTGGAAACAGCGCGTGAACTTAACCTCCAATACTTCTCACCATCATCTATTGCTGCCTTTGGACCAAGTACTCCAATGGACAACACGCCTCAAGTTACAATTCAACGTCCAAATACAATGTATGGTGTGACTAAAGTTTCTATGGAATTGCTTTGTGATTACTACTACACTAAATTTGGTGTTGATACACGTGGTGTACGCTTCCCAGGCTTGATTTCATATAAAACATTGCCTGGTGGAGGAACAACAGACTATGCTGTTGACATCTACTATGAAGCAATTAAAAATGGTCATTACTCAAGCTTCATCGCTGAAGGAACAAAGATGGATATGATGTATATGCCGGATGCTATCGATGCGATTGTTGACTTGATGAATGCACCTGCAGACAAATTAGTAAACCGCAACGCTTTCAATATCACAGCGATGAGCTTTGAGCCTGAAGAAATTGCTGCATCAATCAAAAAATTCATGCCAGACTTCACAATGGATTATGATGTAGATCCAGTCCGCCAAGGTATTGCTGATAGCTGGCCAAACTCTATCGATGCAACTTGTGCCAAAGAAGAATGGGGCTTCAATCCTAAATATGATTTGGATGCAATGACTAAAGAAATGCTTGAAAAACTTACTGAAAAATTAAAAGGCTAAAAACTAAGTTCATTCCATCACAAAATTAAAAATTATGTTAAAATAAGAGAGTAATCGGTTACAAGGTTACTCTCTAATGCTGATGTTAGGAATCAGCATTGTTATTATTAATCTTATCAAAAATTTATCTTTGAAAGAGGAGCTCTTATGGAACAAAAAAATGAAATGAAGCGAACGCTTGGTTTCTTCCCTGCCCTTACAACAGTAATGGGTACGGTTATCGGTGCAGGTGTATTCTTCAAGGCTGGCCGCGTGGCGGAACTTACTGGCCAACCAGGATTGCACATATTGGTTTGGGTACTTGGTGGTATCATTTCAATTTGTGGTGGTTTGACTGCCGCTGAACTTGCCGCCGCTATCCCTGAAACAGGTGGGATGATTCGTTACATTCAACGTGGTTTTGGTAAACGTTGGTCATTTCTCTTAGGTTGGGCACAATCTATTATCTACTTCCCTGCAAATATTGCAGCGCTATCTGTTGTATTTGGTACACAATTTTTAAATTTGTTTGGCATGAATGTGAGTGCCGCCAATACAGCTATAGTTGGTGTAATTGCGGCTGTTACAGTTACCTTGATTAACTTCATCAGTTCTAAAGCTGCAGGCGGCTTGCAGTCTGTTACGACGGTTATCAAGCTGATTCCTATTGCCTTGATTGTTGTTGTTGGCTTACTCCGTCCTGGTGGTGTTGAGTTCCAATTGCTCCCTATCACAGCAGGAGAAAATCTGTCCCTAGCATCTGCTATTGGTTCAGGCCTCTTAGCAACTATGTTTGCCTATGATGGATGGATCTATGCTGGTAATATTGCTGGCGAAATGAAAAACCCAGCAAAACATTTGCCACGTGCGATTATTCTCGGTATTGTTGCCATCATGTTTGTATATGTCTTTATCAATGCGGCTTATATCCGTACTTTAGGTATTCCAACTTTGATGGAAAATGATCCAAATCTTCCTGCTATTGTTGCCAATAAAATATTTGGTGGTATGGGTGGTAAACTTGTCACAATTGGTATCTTGATTTCTGTATATGGTACGATTAATGGTTACTCTATGACAGGTATGCGTGCTTCATACGCTTTAGCAACAGAAAAATCTTTCCCCTTCTGGAAAACATTCAAGAAACTCTCAGCGAGTGGTGTTCCCGTAAACTCAGGTATCCTTCAAGTTGCTATCGCAGCGATTATGTTGGTAGTAACAATGCTTTCAAGCGATGCTTTTGATTTCTTAACAAATATGTTGGTTTTCGTCATTTGGATTTTCTACACTATGGTCTTCATTACGGTCTTTATCTTACGTAAACGTGAACCAGAATTAGTACGTCCATATAAAGTACCACTTTATCCAGTTGTTCCAATTATCGCAATTGTTGGTGGTGTCTTCATCTTAGTAATGACTTTGATCAGTTCAGATTATATGAGTAACCAAATCCCAGCCTTGGTTGGTGTTGTCTTTACTTTAATCGGTCTTCCTGTTTACAATCATTTAGATAAGAAATACCATCGCTAAGATATAAAAACTCCGTTGGTGGAGTTTTTTATTTTGGTGTCTAGTATACTAGTTGGCTTTTACCTTGTCTTTGCTTTTTAAAGTAAATTTGCTATAATTTGCTTATGAAAAAATTACTGGTACTGATTGACTTTCAAAATGATTTTATAGATGGTTCTTTGGGCACAAAAGAAGCGCAAGACATTGTTCCAAAGGTTATTGAGAAGCTGGCAACCTATGCCAGAAATGAACGTTTAGCCACACAAGATACACACTTTGAGGATTATTTGACATCTCAAGAAGGTCAAAACTTGCCAGTGATTCACTGTCAAAATGGGACTCAGGGTTGGGAGATACGTAAAGAAGCACAAGTTGGCTTTAAACGCGTTTTCGAAAAGAATATCTTTGGTTCAGTAGAGCTTGCAGAATACATACGTGACGAGAACGTTGAACAAGTAGAACTTATTGGTATATGTACAGATATATGCGTAGTTTCAAACGCTTTATTGATCAAGTCATTTGCTCCAGAAGTAAAAATTACTGTTGATGCCTCATGCTGTGCGGGTGTGACTCCAGAAAGTCACCGTGCAGCCTTGGAAACAATGAAATCTTGCCAAATTAATGTAATTAACGATTAAAAAGAGTGAAAAAAAGCTCTTTTTTTATTTTTCTACGAAACACTATATATAGTATGCTTTCTTTTATTTTCATAAAAAATACTACTAGATATAGTGGAAAAAGGGAATTATATTTGATAGAATAGAGGCACAAGGAATTAAAAATGGGGGAACAAAGAATGAAAATGGTTGAGGAAAGCACCATCGTAATGGATCAAGAAATTAGTGTGATTAAGCGTGATGGTCGCTCCGTAAAGTTTGACAGCAGCAAAATTTTTGAGGCATTGCAAAAAGCTGGAGATGAAATAGTTCCGCCAGCTTCAGAAGATCGTATAGCTGAAATTTGTGATCGTGTGGTGTGTGAAATATTCACGCGTTTTACGGATAATGTTAAAATTTATGAAATTCAAAGTATTGTGGAACATCTATTGATGGAACTTGGCGAAACGAAATGGGCGGAAGTTTATACAACTTATCGGACACAACGTGACCTTGAAAGAAGTAAAGCAACAGATATTAACTTTACTATCGAAAAACTAATCAACAAAGATCAAACGGTCGTCAACGAGAATGCCAACAAGGACAGTGATGTTTTCAATACGCAACGTGATTTAACTGCGGGTGCTGTTTCTAAAGCCATTGGTTTAAAAATGCTTCCTCCTCATGTAGCGAATGCCCACCAAAAAGGGGAGATTCACTATCATGATTTGGATTATTCTCCCTTCACAACGATGTCAAACTGTTGCTTGATTGACTTTAAAAATATGTTTGAAAATGGCTTTAAATTAGGAAATGCTCAAGTAGATTCACCTAAGTCTATTCAAACAGCGACTGCTCAAGCTTCACAAATTATTGCGAATGTGGCCAGTTCACAATACGGTGGCTGTTCATTTGATCGTGCTGATGAAATTTTGGCACCTTATGCAAAATTGAACTATGCGAAGCATTTAAAAGATGCAGAAGAGTGGATTGAGCAGCCGGAAAAACGTGAAGCCTATGCTCAAGCAAAAACTAAAAAAGATATTTATGATGCGATGCAATCTTTGGAATATGAAATCAATACGCTTTTCACTTCAAATGGCCAAACACCTTTTGTTACCGTTGGTTTCGGTTTGGGAGAAGATTGGTATGCACGTGAAATCCAAAAAGCTATCCTGAAAGTGCGTATTGGAGGTTTGGGAAAAGAGCATCGTACAGCAATTTTCCCTAAATTAATTTTCACACTGAAACGCGGGTTAAATCTCGAAGTGGGTACACCAAACTATGACATTAAAAACTTGGCGCTAGAATGTGCCACAAAGCGTATGTATCCAGATATCTTGTCTTATGATAAGATTGTCGAGTTAACAGGGTCATTTAAGGCAAGTATGGGTTGTCGTAGCTTCCTTCATGGCTGGAAAGATGAAAATGGTAATGAAGTTACTGCTGGGCGTAACAACCTTGGAGTTGTAACGGTAAACCTTCCACGCATTGCGCTTGAAGCAGCAGGTGATAAAGAAAAATTCTGGGACATCTTTAATGAGCGTATTGCAATTGCTAAAGATGCTTTGGTTTTCCGTGTTAACCGCACAAAAGAAGCTCAACCCAAAAATGCCCCCATCCTATTTATGAATGGTGCATTGGGCCGCTTGAAAGCTGAAGATTCAGTCGATGAGTTGTATAAAAATGAGCGTGCGACAGTTTCCCTTGGTTATATCGGTCTCTATGAAGTTGCGACAAGTTTCTATGGGCCAACTTGGGAAAATAACAAGGAAGCCAAAGACTTTACACTGGACATAGTAAAACGCATGAACCAAGACTGTAAAGACTGGAGCAAAGAAACTGGCTATCATTTTTCTGTTTACTCTACACCAAGTGAAAGTCTGACCGACCGATTCTGCCGTATGGATAAAGAAAAATTTGGTTCAGTAGCTGATATTACTGATAAAGATTACTATACAAATAGTTTCCACTATGATGTACGTAAAAATCCAACACCATTTGAAAAATTGGAGTTTGAAAAAGATTATCCCGTTTATGCAAATGGTGGCTTTATCCACTATGCGGAATATCCAATGATTCAACAAAATCCTCGTGCACTTGAAGCCGTTTGGGACTTTGCGTATGATCGCATCGGTTATTTAGGAACAAATGCACCGATTGACCACTGTTATGAATGTGGTTTCGAAGGAGACTTCACAGCAACAGAACGTGGCTTTAAATGCCCTCAATGTGACAATGATAACCCGCAAACATGTGATGTGGTAAAACGAACATGTGGGTACTTAGGTAACCCCCAAGCCCGACCAATGGTTCATGGCCGCCATAAAGAAATCTCAGCGCGTGTGAAACATATGAATGGTTCCGTAGGTGTTCTGGAAGATGGTGAAAGTATTGACAGTGAAGCTGTAGACCATGCAAAGAGTAAATTTGTAAAATAAAAGAGAGTGAATCTTAAGGTTCACTTTTTTTATTAGAAGATAAAGAAGCAGGGATAATTTTAAAATTTTATTGAAAATTCAAGAATAATATTGACAGTGTTTAAGTTTTATTTTATAATTTTAATGCAACCGCTTTTTTATATTTGTAAAAAGCGCGTAAAAAAATTACTTTGTCTTGTCCGCAGAGTGATAAAAAAATTTAAGGAGTAATATGGACACTAAAAAAATAAGATGGTTTACCGTCGCATTTATTGCCTTCAACATGGTTTGGGGTATGGGAAATGTGGTCAATAACTTTGCACAGCAAGGGATTACAGTTGTTACCTCATGGATTTTAATTTTGGCACTTTATTTTGTACCTTACGCACTTATTGTTGGGCAGTTGGGCTCGACTTTTAAAGACAGTAAAGGTGGTGTGAGCTCGTGGGTTGAACAAACTTCAACAAAACGTCTTGCCTATTATGCAGCATGGACGTATTGGGTTGTGCATATCCCGTACTTAGCCCAAAAACCTCAAGCGATTTTGATTGCCTTTGGTTGGATTGGTCGTGGGGATGGGCAGCTCGTAAGTTTGATGTCTGTTCCGATGGTCGCAATCATTTCATTGGTTATTTTCCTTCTTTTCCTCTGGCTCGCAACAAAAGGATTAAATACGCTTAAAGTTATTGGGGGTCTCGCAGGAACAGCGATGTTTGTCATGAGCTTGCTCTTTATCGTGATGGCTGTCAGCGTTCCTTTCATTGCAAAAGACTTTGCGATTGCAACACCAGACATGGGGAATATCAACACATATATCCCTAAATTCGACTTCAGTTACTTCACAACCATCTCAATGTTGGTTTTTGCTGTTGGTGGTGCCGAAAAAATCTCGCCTTATGTCAACCAAATGAAGAATCCTGCACGTGAATTTCCAAAAGCAATGTTTATGCTTGCTGCTATGGTAGGTGTCTGTGCTGTTCTTGGTTCAGTTGCGATGGGTATGCTCTTTACAAGTGGTAACCTGCCTGATGACCTCATGGCCAATGGTGCCTATGCAGCCTTTCAAATGCTTGGCGAACACTATGGCATCGGCAATAGCCTGATGTATGTTTATGCCTTTACACAAGGTATCGGTCAAATTGCTGCGCTTGCCTTTTCGATTGATGCACCATTGCGTATTTTGCTTGCTGACGCAGACCCACAATTTGTTCCAGCTTGGCTACGTAAAACAACTGCGAAGGGAACATTGATCAATGGTTTCGTCTTGACAGGAATTTTGGTAAGTATCGTTATTTTGATGCCTTTGCTTGGAATTGGTAATATGAACGAATTGGTCAAATGGCTGACAAACTTAAACTCAGTCGTGATGCCAATGCGTTACATGTGGGTATTCTTTGCCTTCATCATGCTTAACCGTGCAATTAAACACTTTACTTCTGAGTACAAATTTATCAAGCAAAAACGCTTGGCGATGTTTGCAGGTATCTGGTGTTTCTTGTTCACTTTAATAGCATGTGTCCTTGGTATGGTACCAAAAGTTGATTTTGCTACCGACCCATCTGCTTGGTGGTTCCAATTGACTTCCAATATCTTGACACCAGTTGTCTTGATTCTTCTTGGGATGCTTCTTCCGTTTATTGCACGTCGTGAGCAAAAAAAGTCAAATGATTTAGTCTAAAAAAAGTAGTATAATAGAATGAGTAGTTTCGGGAGAAATTGCTCATTTTTTGATACGCTACCCTCATTGCCCCTAAAGGGTCTAATGAGGAACGTCAAGCTTTATCAGGCTTGTCTGCATGATATCCTCTTCATTGTGATTAAGAGGATGAATTGCGAAATTTTAGATAAAATAGAGATAGGAGTGATGACAGATGAATAATCCAAAACCACAAGAGTGGCTTGCTTCAGATTTGGAACAAGGTTATGTTTCAGATTATAAGCCTTTCAATTTCGTTGATGGTGAAGGTGTACGTTGCTCGCTTTACTTATCCGGCTGTAAATTCCACTGCGAAGGGTGCTATAATCAAGCAACCTGGAATTTTCGTTACGGTAGTCCATATACAAAGGAATTAGAAGAAAGGATCATGTCAGACTTGAGCCAATCTTATGTTCAAGGCTTGACATTACTAGGCGGTGAGCCTTTCCTCAACACTGGTGTAGCTTTACCGCTTGTCAAGCGTATACGCGAAGAGCTGCCTGAAAAGGACATCTGGTCTTGGACGGGTTACACTTGGGAAGAGCTTTTACAAGAAGATGAAACTAAACTTGAACTTTTGCGAAATATCGATATACTTGTTGATGGACGTTTTAAACTTAGCAAGAAAAACTTATTGCTCCAATTTAGAGGCTCTTCAAATCAACGGATTATCGATGTGAAAAAGTCCTTAGCTGAAAATCGAGTAGTTATCTGGGAAAAGCTCAATGACGGCAAGGCAGCTGTGGAACAAATTCATAAGGAAAAGTTAATATGAAGACTGTGTTAGTAATTTGTGAATCAGGCTATTGGCATGATTTACGTGAAGGGTTAGCGGCTGTAGAAATCGGTTTTCTCGGTTTTGATAAGAAAAAGCCCAAGCGTTCAGAAATTGACCAATTAGTGGCGCAAGCGGACTTTGTGATGATTCGGAACCTCAATGTCGCTCATGCTTCAGTACGATTTGCAAAGGAAGCAGCAAAAGCAAGTGATACGCCTTTCTGGATAGGCAGTAATTTTGGTGTAGAAAAGATTATTGAAAAGCTTAGGTTTGCCTTTCCGGAAATGAAGTTGGCTGAAAAAGCTATGAAACCAAAAGTCTCAAAGAAAAAAAGCTCTCAACAAAAGTTGAGTGAGCCTACTATACGCGACTTTAAGGGGAATTATCAGCTTCCTAAAAAAGCAAAAAATCTTGCCTTGAAAACGGCTCTGAAGGACTTTAAAGTTACGGAAGAGGAAGTTGATTTTGCAAAAATATTTAAGCCTTGACATTAGGGCTTTTTTTGTAAAAATGAGAGATAGCGAAAATGCAAGTCATTTGGTATAATTAGTTTTATGAATAAAATCCTCGAAGTAGAAAATCTAACTTTCAAATATGAAGAAAATCAAGAAGCGCCCACCTTAGATGGGGTATCTTTTGCTGTCCAATCAGGAGAGTGGGTTTCTATCATTGGTCAAAATGGTTCGGGAAAATCAACAACAGCTCGCGCTATTGATGGATTACTTGAAAATGTATCAGGAAATATAAAAATTGATGGTCAAATTTTAAGTGCGGAGAACGTTTGGGCACTTCGTCAAAAAATAGGCATGGTTTTCCAAAACCCTGATAATCAATTTGTTGGAGCAACTGTCGAGGATGATGTTGCCTTTGGAATGGAAAATCAGGGGATTCCGCGTGAGGAGATGATTTTGCGTGTGGATCAGGCTTTAAAACAAGTCAATATGCTGGAGTTTAAAGGCAAGGAACCTGCGCGATTATCTGGAGGGCAAAAACAACGTGTTGCTATTGCAGGGATTATCGCATTACGTCCAGAAATTATTATCCTTGATGAGGCAACTTCCATGCTTGATCCGACAGGACGTGCGGAAATCATGCGCGTAATCCGTGAGATTAAGGCAGAATATAATCTGACAGTACTCTCAATTACCCATGACCTTGATGAAGCTACCCTTTCTGATCGTGTATTGGTCATGCGTGCGGGTAAAATTATCAAATCTGCCAAGCCAGAGGAACTTTTTGGTTCTGGTGAGGATATGATTAATTTTGGTTTAGACATGCCTTTCACATCGAACTTAGCCGAGGATTTACGAGCGGACTTTAACTTGCCAGAAAAATATTTAAATGAAGAAGAACTGGCAGAACTCTTAGCAGAAAGACTGAGAAAATGATTAAATTTGATAAGGTAAATTTCACTTACCAACCGAATACTCCTTTTGCGAGTCGAGCGCTCTTTGACATCAATTTAGAGGTGGCAGAAGGAAGTTATACTGCACTTATTGGCCATACCGGTTCAGGAAAATCAACACTATTACAACACTTTAATGGCTTGCTGCAACCCACAGAAGGTAAGGTTAATATTGACGATATTGTTATTCAGGCCAGCAGTAAGCAAAAAGAAATTAAACCGGCACGTAAAAAAGTGGGGGTTGTTTTCCAGTTTCCAGAAAGTCAGCTTTTTGAAGAAACGGTTTTGAAGGATGTTGCTTTTGGTCCTCAAAACTTTGGTGTCTCACAAAAAGAGGCGCTTAAAATTGCGCGTGAAAAACTCGAACTTGTTGGTTTAGCAGAAAAAAACTTTGAAAAATCACCCTTTGAATTATCAGGCGGACAAATGCGTCGCGTTGCCATTGCTGGGATTTTAGCAATGGAGCCCAAAGTGCTCGTTCTTGATGAACCGACAGCTGGCTTGGACCCTAAAGCACGTATTGAGATGATGGAGCTCTTTAGTCATCTGCATCAGGAAGGTCAGACAGTCGTTTTGGTTACACATAATATGGATGATGTGGCTGAATATGCGGACAAGGTATACCTTTTAGAAAAAGGACGTGTTATTTCATCAGGCACACCTCAAGATGTTTTTCAAGATGTTGACTTCTTGATGCAACATGAGCTTGGCGTACCTAAAACAACGGAATTTGCCGTAAAGTTAGAGCAACGAGGCATTGCCTTTGACCGTTTACCAATCAAACGTCAAGAGTTGATTCAAATGCTGAAGGAGGCGAAAAAATAGAATGCAAAATATGCTCATGGGACGTTATATTCCCGGAAATTCGCTGATTCATCGCTTGGATCCTCGCAGTAAACTTTTAGTCATGTTTATTTTTGTTATCGTGATTTTCTTTGCACATGACTGGTTAGGCTATTTACTCTTAATTCTTTATACTTTCGCCGGTGTACTTTTATCAGGAATTTCTATTTCTTATTTCCTTAAAGGACTAAGACCGATGATTGGCTTGATTTTATTTACCGTTATTTTTCAGATGCTGTTTACACCTGGAGAACATATTATTTTTCAATTTTGGATATTGAAGATTTCAACAGAGAGCTTGATTAACGCGCTCTATATCTTTTTTCGGTTTGTGCTGATTATTTTTATGTCAACAGTGCTTACGTTAACCACTCCGCCGTTAACATTGGCAGATGGTATTGAAACTGGATTAGCGCCGTTGAAGAAAATCAAGGTTCCAGTACATGAATTAGGTCTTATGCTTTCGATTTCACTTCGCTTTATTCCAACATTGATGGACGATACAACCATGATTATGAATGCCCAAAAGGCACGAGGTATGGATTTTGGTGAAGGGAATCTCTTGCAAAAAGTTCGCTCAATTATCCCAATATTGATTCCACTCTTTGTTTCGAGCTTCCGTCGTGCAGAAGATTTAGCAGTTGCCATGGAGTCACGAGGTTATCAAGGAGGCGATGGACGTAGTAAATATCGTCAGCTCAAATGGTCAAAAAATGATTTTATTTTATTATTGAGCATTTTTGTATTGGCAGCTGTTTTACTCACATGGAACGTCTTTAACCACTAATTGTAGAGCAATTCTTATAGAAAAACTGAATAATTTCAGTTTTTTTTGTTTATTTATGAGTTTATTCTTGCATTCGTAAAATTGATTTGCTATAATAGTCAGGTAGTTAAGAAAAGCACCCGTGGCTCAACTGGATAGAGTACCTGACTACGAATCAGGCGGTTGCAGGTTCGAATCCTGCCGGGTGCATAATAATCAATTCGGGCTTGCCCGTTTTATTATTGTAAAAAATTTTCATACCTTCGGGAAGTAGCTCAGCTTGGTAGAGTACTTGGTTTGGGACCAAGGTGTCGCAGGTTCGAATCCTGTCTTCCCGATTACCGACTAACCCTAACTCATCTTTCGTGGATGAGTTTTTTTGTTGGAAATAAAAAGAGCCTTGCATTGTGGCTGAACTCATTAAGTTAAATAATAGACTCTTCGGAGTCTATTTTTGTTTTGTCCTAAATTATCAGTAATCCGGTCATTCTAGAAGCAGCACATTAAAAAATGGACTTTCTGCTTTTTTTTGTTATATATCACGTTTTTTTACGAATAATAGTGTAGGCATAAATAAAAATTATTTGAAAAGAGGAAACGCATGAAGAGGAAAAAACTAAGAAAGTCTTTTAGAATGATGAGCATTGCTTTGTTAGCTTTAGGAGATTGGCCAGTCAAATCTTTTGAGGGTTCGAAAGGAAAAATGCATAATCTATCAAAAAGTATTATAAATAGACTCTTAGAGAAAAAGAACTACATGAAATGAGGCTTTTTTGAAAAAAAGAATTTTAAAATTTAATCTTGCTATTCTTCTACTCAGCATTTTATTTGGAATGTTTATTTTTCAGGTAGAGCAATATTCAAGAGATAAAGTGACAGACTTTTTTAGGTATACGGACAGTTATTCTCCTGTAAAAAAACCTAAAAAAATAACCAGTAAAGAAGAGAATGATAGAGCAATTGATATTATAGAAAAAATTTCAAAACAGGAGGGATTATTTACGCTCTACAAAGTTGTAGACCAAGGGTACTTTATCAAAGAAGGGATTAATTTTAAGTTCTTAGAAAAAGCAGAGATAACCTTGTATGCACCTCAGACACATCAAAAAAGCGTGTACACTCCTCCGTTGAGTAAATCAGTCTTAACTATAGACAGTATAGATAATTTAAAAAACAAAAATGAATTTGAGTGGCAAGTTTTTATAAAAACAGAGGATAAAAATAAATATAAAGATACGGTAGAACAGATAAAAAACGCTTATAACAAAGCTTTTGGTCAGAACTATACTTATAAAGATTTTTCGGATTTTGAAAAAAGTGAAAATTACGACTTAGTATCAGGTCGGGATATTTACAATATTTCAAGCTATTTAAAGATTGGCATAGCCTTTTTTATAGTGATGTTAAGTTTTTGGATTTTTTCGGTTCATAAAAAAATTCATATTTTACGACAAAATGGCTATTCTATCGTAGCGAGTATCAATAACTTTATCGGCAAGGGGTATGCAACTTGTATTTTTGCATCCATTGCTTTACTTACCTATTTATTAGGAAGCATTTCACGCATCTATTGTGTCAATTTTATGATCAACATTGGTCTCCTCCTATCCTTGAGTTATATTTGGTTGATGATGATGGTTTATGTCGTGGAAAAGTTAAGTCGGAGAAAAAAAGAGAGTAAAAATAAAGGAGAAAAGTTATTTATCAACGTATTGCCAACAGTGATAAAACTTATTTTTCTGATGATGTTAGTCGTAATGCACCTAGATTTAGCAAGGATTATGTATCAAGCATCCAATATCACTTTTAATAGTGAAGTGCCTAAAAAAATAAGTGAAGATAACTATCATGTTTTTTACCCCGTTGTTGTGGGAAAAAATCAACTTGAATTTGACCATGACAAGGATTCTAGAGCAGAAGAAGAGGAAGAAATTTATCGCTACTTAAACCAAAACGGAAGCTTGCTCGTAAATATAGAGCATTATAATATAAAAGAGAACGAAGTGTTTGGGAGAGAGATACAACTTAACCCTAATTATTTAAAAAAATTTGAGATTTTAGATGAAAATAATCAGAGAATCTTTATAGAAGAAAGTGAAGAAAAAAGGATATTACTTATTCCCGAAAGATTCAAGGGAACTGATGACTTAAAGAAGATAGAAGAATACTATTTTAAAGACTTACTCCAATTTGAGGATAAATTAACGGAGATTATCTATATCAAAGATAAACAACCTGTCTACAGTTTTGTTCCCAATAAGCCATGGATTGATGACTATCCTATTTTAGATATTTTAACACTCAAAAACAGTGACAGTTGGGACAGGAATATTTTTAATGGTGATAGGTATCCGCCAATCAAAATAAAAACAGCTGGGCAGTCAAGTAAAAAGCTTGGCGGGCTTTTAGAGAAAAACAGGCTGACGGATAATTTACCTTCTTTTGTCCCCTATGAAAAGTCAGAGATTACGCTAATAAAAAGACTGTCCGGTTCGCTCAGCTATTTATTAATCAGCTCCTTATTGACTGTATTTGTCTTTTCTATTGTTTGCTTACTTACGACGGCCTATTTTTTCCAGTATAATAATAAAAAATTTTATTTGCTAAGGCTAAACGGTTATTCCTTTTTTGAAACTTATGCATCCGTCTTTTTATTGTTGCTATTCGAACTAATGATGGGTTTAACTATAGCTGGATTCTTGTCTGAAATCAGCAAAGAATTTGTTATTAATATCTTTCTGGCCATGGTACTTAATGTCATTATAGTCAGTATGACTTTGTTTAGAGTTGAAAAAAGAAAGTCTAATTAAATCTTTAAAGGGGAAAGTGATGAATAAAAACGAAATAGTCTCTCTATCTAATGTCCAAAAAAAAATACAGGATAATCCCATTTTTTCAATTAATGCGTTTACTGTAAATAAGGGTGATTTTGTTACCATCAAAGGTGTGAGCGGCTCTGGAAAGACAACGCTGTTAAACATACTAGGGATGAACGACACGGTAAGTTCAGGAGAATATTTATTTGAAGGTGTTGAAACAGCAAAGCTGAAAGCAAAAGAAAAACTAAAAATAAAGAGAAATAAAATATCTTTTTTATTTCAAGACTTCGGTCTAGTTGAAGAAGAAACAATTAATTTTAATTTAGAAATAGGCTTAAAATATAGCAAATTAAGCAGGAAAGAGAAAGTAATACAAAAAAAGGAGGCACTGAATGCGGTCAATTTAAATAAAAAACTATCCACAACGATTAGCAGTTTATCTGGAGGAGAAAAACAGCGCGTGGCACTCGCGCGAATTATTTTAAAACCATCCATACTTATTTTAGCAGATGAACCTACAGGCTCTTTAGATTCACTCAACAGAGATATCGTCACTGATATTTTATTTCAACAATCAATAAATGGGAAAGCAGTAATCATTGTCACTCATGATGAGGAACTGGCAAAGAAAGGAAATAAAACCATAGAACTTTAAATTTCCACTGCCCTTTTTTAAAAATCAGTCTTACACAAGATCATGAACAATCTAAGTCTTTAAAATTCTCGGAGACACAGCAACATTGTATATAAAAAATATTTTGGAGGTAAATATGAAAAAAACGTTATATTTAGCAACTTTAGTACTTTCTTTTGGACTGTTAGGAAGTTTACTAGGGGGTTCAGCTGCTTTTGCGGATAAACTAGAGCCGTATGGGGATATCACACACACATCAGATTCTGAGGGATATATCCATTTTGACTCTAAGGGTAATATTGTAGAAAGTAATTTAGGGTCTAACACTAATAAGAAAGCAAGACCAGCTATTAATCATGCTTCAGGGAGATGGGTATATTTTTCTGACCTTTATGATTTGGGGAGAAGGAAAAAAGGACATTCTAACCATTACAGCTCTAAATATCAAAGACATGGTGCGAAAGCTAAAGTAGGTACGGACACCAGAATAGCAAATGCTGTATTTAAAAAATGGGCATTTGCTACTGCTCACGGAAGAACTTTTGATACTTTTTCTTGTTGGTATAATCCGACAAACTGGTATTAATTTTTAAGGAGATTGTTCATGGTCTTCTGTAAGGGTGGTTTGAAAAAATAGCAGTGGATAAAAAGCTGTTGTCTTCGGACAGCCGTTGAGTTGTGTTTGCTGAGGAGTTTTCGTAGCTGAGTTTTTTGTTCTTTAATTCATCTAAAGAATTACATTTGCTTAACAATCTTCTAAAGCCCCGCAAATTGTTAGGCGTGTAGAAGTACTTAAAGTATAATAGTGCATAACACTAAAAAAATTAGTGAATATATTACTTAAGGAAGATATTATATGGAAAAAGACTTGAAAAATGATGTTGGTTTTTTCGGAGCCTTATCTATTGTTGTGGGAACCGTTATTGGAGCTGGAGTATTCTTTAAAATTGCTGCGATGGTCGCAGTAACCCAATCTGCATCGCTAACTTTGCTTGCTTGGGTGGTGGGTGGTATTTTAACGATATGTGCAGGACTCAGTATCGCGGAACTGGCCGCGGCCATTCCGGAAACAGGTGGTGCTGTAAAATATTTAGAGCGTAGTTATGGAAAACTAGTAGGCTTTCTTTTTGGCTGGGTACAAGTATTAATTTATAATCCTGGAAATATGGCAGCCTTGGGAATCATTTTTGCGACACAAGTGCTGAATTTGCTTGGTTTGCCTAATAGTTTACTATTACCCATCGCTATTGCTTCTATTTTGACTATCATGTCTATTAATCTACTGGGATCACGTTTTACTTCACGTTTTCAGCAGTTGACTTCGATTTTAAAGTTAATCCCAATCTTTTTGATTATTATTTTTGGTTTGACTACTAATTCGCAAGTGGATGTACAGTTGTTTCCAATTCAGGCGGGACAAAATATCGGATTCTTTGCCGGTCTTGGTGGCGCTTTGGTCGCGAGCTTGTTTGCCTTTGACGGTTGGATGAATGTAGGGAATATCGCGGGGGAGATGAAAAACCCGCAAAAACATTTGTCTAAAGTCATCACTATCGGTTTATTGGTTATTTCATTTATTTATATTGCTATTAGCTTAGGATTTTTGAAAGTTCTGCCTCTGGATCAGATTGCAGGAAATGCAAATACAGCTTCAGATGCTGCACAAAAATTATTTGGTGTAAATGGTGGTAAGCTCGTAACGATTGGGATTTTAGTTTCTGTTTATGGCACGCTCAATGGCTACACGATGACAGCAATTCGTGTGCCTTATGCTCTAGCTTTAGAAAACTCACTTCCTTTCTCAAAACACTTGAGTAAACTCAATAAAAATGCCATTCCCTTTGTTTCAACGGCCTTGGTTGGGAGTTTAGCTTGCATCTTTATGGCAGCAGGTTCCTTTGATATCCTGACAAATCTGGTCATCTTTGTAATGTGGTTTTTCTCCTTCTTGTTAATTCTTGCAGTATTTATCCTCCGCAAAAAGGAGCCAAACTTGCACCGCCCTTATAAAGTAGTCCTTTATCCAGTCCTCCCTGTCATTGGAATGTTGGGTGCCTTGTTTATCATGTGGACGACTATTACACAGCAGCCCGTTCTTGCGATGATTGGGATTGCTATTACGCTTGCCGGTATTCCTGTGTTTTATTACCAGACGAAAATGAAGCGAAGCAGCGATAGTGTTGCAGCAGTTGTTAAAGTAAAATCTAAATTAAGAAGAATACTATAAATGATTCACTTGTCATGTTGACAGTTTTTGGTAATTTTGCTAAAATAGTAAAGTTGAATATAGCAGTCAGCTAGAAAACTCGTCAACATTTCCCTTGTTACGAAGTAACCGAAGCTGTAAGGCGAAAGTGAAATGCACGAATTCGAGGCTGTCAATATTCTTCAAAAAAATTTGAAGGAGACATTAACATGTCACGTTATACTGGTCCATCTTGGAAACAATCACGCCGTCTCGGCATTTCACTTACAGGTTCTGGTAAAGAACTTGCACGTCGTAACTACGTACCTGGTCAACACGGCCCTAACAACCGTTCAAAACTTTCTGAATACGGTTTGCAATTGGCTGAAAAACAAAAACTGCGTTTCACTTACGGTGTTTCTGAACGTCAATTCCGTAACTTGTTTGTAGCAGCTACACGTGTTAAAGAAGGAACTCTTGGTTTCAACTTCATGACTTTGCTTGAACAACGTTTGGATAATGTTGTGTTCCGTCTTGGTCTTGCAACTACACGTCGTCAAGCACGTCAATTCGTAAACCACGGTCACATCCTCGTTGACGGCAAACGCGTTGATATCCCATCATACCGCGTAGCACCTGGTCAAGTTATTTCAGTTCGTGAAAAATCTATGAAAGTTCCTGCAATCCTTGAAGCTGTTGAAGCAACTAAAGGACGTCCAAACTTCGTATCTTTCGATGCTGATAAACTTGAAGGTTCACTCGTTCGTCTTCCAGAACGCGATGAAATCAACACAGAAATCAACGAAGCACTTATCGTCGAATTCTACAACAAAATGATGTAATCTCGTTTCACACGAGTTATAACTCTAAGTCATATTTGGCTTAGAGTTTTTTTATTTTCAAAATTTACATGATAGATTGTGGTTTCAATTACATTTCATAAAAATAAAAACACTGTTTTTCAGTGCTTTTATTGAGCTGATACTAAAAGGATCTATTAAATTAGTATAGTAAGAATATATTATTACCAATTATGATGGAATTGATAGAGTGATTAAAATAAAGCTGGAATAAGAGTAATAAGCATTATCATGATGACTACGATATTAAAGAGTCTGTTAATACTCCGATCACTAAGTTTTCCGCTAAGTAATGCGCCAAGATTTCCTCCAATAAATGCAGCAGGAATGATTACCCATAAGATATTTAAATCATATGCAAATACATTCGAAAAAATTAAAGTTGTAACTAAATTTGAAACTTGTGAGAATAAAATAGAAACGATAGAGTAGGTCGTTGCTTCTTTGATTTTTAGAGGGAAAATCAGTAAAAGAAGAGCGACATTGAAAGGTCCTCCCCCAATTCCTAGAAATACAGATACGGTCCCAAGAGACAGTCCACATAAGAAATAAAGAGTATTGAGTTGTTTATTAAACTGAATGTTTAAACGTCCTAAGAGTAAAACGCCAGATAATAAAATAATGAGTAGGAAAGCTTGGAGTTGACCTGTATTTTCATTTCCAATAATTTTAAAAGAAAATTGTAAAACCCGCTGTCCGAGCATTCCGCCTAAGACGGAGCCGATAGACAAAAAAGTAACATTTCGAGCGTTAATTTTGATGCCGTTTTTAATTTGGCGCGCTGTTGAAGAAAGTGCCATAACAAGGACAGCCACGCTAGAATAAAATACGATTTCAGGCAGTGAGTGAAATCCAAGTAGGGACAGCAGGGGTTTGATGATTAATCCACCGCCCATGCCACTGATTGCTCCAATCACATTTGCTATGATAATGATAAAAGGATAGAGAAAAAATTGTAAAATATTCATACGAACAGTATAACATAAAAAAACAACAAACGAAATTAATTTTCGTTTGTTGTTTTATTTTAAAATAATTGACAAATATTTTCGTTTTCGCTACAATAGGATTATCTAAAATATAAAAACGCTTTCAAAAGAAGGCGGAGGAGGAAATATGGATACACTTTCCATTGGAATCATCATTGTTCTTCTGGTCTATACAGCCATTGGTGTACTAGATCAGATTTCTATTCAAATCGGTCCTTACACGCCACTTTTTGCAGCTGCATTTACAGGGTTTGTTATGGGAGATCTTACAACAGGACTTCTGGTCGGTGCAACGCTACAGTTGATGACACTTGGAGTCGCAACTTATGGTGGGGCTACTGTTCCTGATTTTTTAAGCGGAGCTATTATGGGAACAGCCTATGCCATTCTTTCAGGTAAAGGTGTAGAATACGGCATTGGTATCGCTATTCCGATTGGACTTTTGCTCACACAAATGGATATTTTGGGTCGTATGGTTAATTTATTCTGGCAAAAGCGAGCAGCCAAATTTGCTGAAGTCGGCAATGCTCGGGGTGTGGAAATGAGCAACGTATTTGGAATATTTTCGTGGACATTATCACGGATGATTCCAGTATTTATTGGTCTTTATTTCGGAGAGCATGTTGTTAATCTTATTAATGAAGCAATACCTGTTTGGGTAATGAATGGGCTAAAAGCGGCAGGAGCAATTCTTCCTGCTATGGGTATTGCAATTTTGCTTCACTACCTCCCGATTAAAAAATATTGGTCTTATTTTATTATCGGTTTTGCCTTAATGGCTTACTTTTCTGAGACATTTTCAGTGCTGGGAGTCGCTCTTATTGGACTTGCACTTGCTGGTATCGCGGTAATCAATCAACAAAATAAAGTGAAAGAAGCTGCAGCGCCACAACCTGTAGCTGCTACAGCTACAGGATCAGATTTATCTGATAATCTCTACGCAGATGAGGAGGTCAACTTCAATGACTGAACAATATAATAAACCAGAAATCACAAAAAAAGATTTAAAAAAAGTTTACATTCGCAATCTCTTTGGTTTCCAATGGGGATGGAATTATGAAAGTATGCAAGGTCTAGGCTATGCCTACACCATTATGCCAGCTTTACGTCGCCTTTATGGTAACAATAAAGAAAAAATGGCTAAAGCCTTGAAAACACATATTGGCTTCTTTAATACAACACCAGCCATGAGTCATCTGATTATTGGTGCGAATATAGCTATGGAAGAAGAACTCAATGAAACAGATGAAGAAGCAGTTATCGGTCTTAAAACGGGTTTAATGGGGCCATTTGCTGGTGTCGGGGATACGCTTTTTATTGCTATCTACCGTGCTGTGGTCTTTTCAATGGCGGCTTACTTAGCTCAAGCAGGACAAGTTGTTAGCTTAATTATTCCTTTGATTATTGGACTGGCTGTACTCGTCGTGCGCTGGAAATTCCTTCAGATTGGTTATGCACAAGGTAAAAAAATTGCTGTTGGTTTTGCATCACAAATGAAAGTCTTGACTGATGCAGCAGCTATTCTTGGTTTGACCGTGGTAGGGGGCTTAATTCCTTCTGTGATTACCTATAAACTTGAACTTTCCTATAAAATGGGCGAAGTAACAATGAATGTGCAAGAAATGTTGGATAAAATTCTACCAGGGCTTGTGCCACTTGCAATTGTCGGACTTAGCTACTGGCTTCTAGGTAAAAAGAAGATGAACTCTACACGCTTGATTTTTGTCCTGATTGCTTTGGGTATGATTTTAGGAAATTTACAGCCTATGTTAAATGCTGTTGGTAACCTCTTTAACTAGTAGAATTTTAATTGAAAGAAGAATGAGGAAATAGTAAAATGATTATACATGCAAGGGTAGATGAGCGTTTGATTCATGGGCAGGTTGCTGCCGTGTGGTTAAATGTAGTTAATGCAGAGCGACTCTATGTGGCAAATGATAGTGCATGGAAGGATGACATGGTTCTCGGTGCATTGCAACTGGCAAAACCAGCGGGGAAAAAATTGACCGTGTCCAGTGTTCGTCGTGCAATTGTGAATTTTAAGGAAAATCGCTTTGGTGATGAACGTGTTTTTGTTTTAACAAAAACAATTGGTGATATGAAAGCTTTAGTTGATGCTGGCGTATTGGATGAATTTAATGTAGGAAATATCTCTAAACAAGGAGAAGATGCAGTTCAAATCAAAAAATCTGTATTTTTAACGCCCCAAGATATTGCACAGCTCAGGGAACTAACAGAAAAAGGAACAAAAATTACTGCTCGTATGGTACCAGGTGAAAGTGACGTCTCCATTATGAGTATGATTGATGATAAATAGAAAAAGGAAGTACTTATGAATATCAGAATGGAAATCAAGCAAAATTATGAAGCGCTCAACCAAAGTCAAAAAAGGGTGGCGGATACTTTTTTGCGACATCCTGATGTTTTGACTATGAGTATTGCTGAAATTGCAGCACAGTCGGATACATCTGCTTCCGCTATCACACGGTTTGTTCGTAAATTTGGCTATGATGGTTTGGATACATTTAGGATTGCCATGGCACAAAGTTCTCATACTGTGGCTTCAAGCGATATCATAGAGATTGATCCCATTGTCCAAAAAAATGATGACTTATCAATGATTATTGATAAGGTTGCTGTTATGCTCTCCACGACGGTTTCAGATACTGCTAATTTTCTAGATGAGAAAGTGATACAAGATGCTATTTTTGCTTTGAAAAAAGCGAGGAGAATTTATCTTATTGGTGTAGGTTCATCAGGTGTCATTGCTTATGATTTGGCTCACAAATTTAACCGTGCTGGTTTTCTGGCTTTGCATAGTTGGGATGGGCATATGGTGATGGAAAATTTGGCTTACCTCAATGAGCAAGACGTTGTTTTAAGTTTTTCTTACTCTGGAGAAACAAAAGAAGTGTTAGCTGCTTTAGATATTGCGCGTGAACGTGGTGCTCAATCTTATATTATTACTAAAAATCAGTCAGATGAACTGAGTGGGCGTGTGAGTGGTGTGATTGCAATCCCTACAACAGAGCACTTGTTACGGGTAGGCGCGATTGCTTCTTTTGAGTCATCATTTCAAGTAGCTACAGTGTTATATCTCGGTGTTATTGAAGAGATGATTGGACCGAAATTGACGGAGCGTATGAAGGAAACGGCTGAAAATATAAAAAAAATTAAATAAAGCGAGAAAAAATTGAATAAAATTGAGAATTTATCTACAGAAGGACGTAATCCGAATTCCATGAATTTAGACCAAGTTTCGACTTTAGAAATGGTTAAAATCATGAACAATGAAGATGCGAAAGTAGCAGCGGGGATTGCAGCTGTATTACCTGAAATTGCTCGAGCTATTGATCATGCTGCTGAACGTTTCGCGGCAGGCGGTCGTATCATTTATATAGGGGCAGGAACGAGTGGCCGGTTAGGACTTTTGGATGGTGTTGAATTAACGCCAACTTACAGCGTTCCCGCCACACGGGCTTTTGGAATTATCGCAGGAGGGGACGAAGCAGTTTACAAGGCTATTGAAGGTGCCGAAGACTCTCGTGAACTAGGATTAGCTGATATAAAAGCAGTTGAGCTAACGCCTCAAGATATATTGATTGGGTTATCTGCAAGTGGCCGGACGCCCTATGTTTTGGCAGCGTTGGAATATGCCAAAAAAGTGGGCGCACTGACGATTTCAGTATCTGCAAATCCAAACAGTGAAATGGCTGCCGTAGCTGATGTAGGGATAGATGTTGCTGTTGGTCCTGAAGTTATTACAGGTTCAACCCGTATGAAATCAGGAACTGCACAAAAGATGGTGCTCAATATGATTTCTTCAGGAATTATGGTTAAAACAGGTAAGGTTTACCAGAATTTGATGATTAACGTCCAAGCGACAAATGAGAAATTAGTGAATCGTGGGATTCGTATCGTTTCTCAGGCGACAGGCGTGAGTTTCGAAGAGGCAGAGAAGGTCTTTTACGAGTCTGGGGAGCGTGTTAATGTCGCAATTTTGATGCTGGAATTAAATGTTTCAAGCATTGAAGCTAAAAAGTTACTTAAGGAAAAAGATGGGAATATTGCCAATGTTATCCGAGAAAGCAAGTAATATTTTTAAAATGTTGGAAGCTGCAGTAGTTCGGGAAGATACACCTGGCTTTGCGGCTTTTTATATGGAAAATCAAGACAGTCAAACAGTATGTGGTGGGACAATAGATTATGATGAGGGAGTCACGTCATCGTCCCTTTATGACATGGCTAGCCTAACTAAAGCGGTCGGGACAACAACGCGTATCCTTCAACTCATAGACCGCGAAGAAATATCTCTTTCAGATTCGATTGGCCATTTTTTTCCTGTGCTTACAGAGTTGAAAATAACAATCGAAGACCTTCTCTTACATCGTGCGGGATTTCCTGCGGACTTCACAGATAAAACAGACTTTTCACAAGACTTTTTTTGGAACTTTTTGAAGAAAACTGACCTCCCTTTGCCTAATGAAAGGTACACGATTTACTCTGACATTGGTTATTTACTCCTGGGAGAAATCATTGAAAAAATAGACGGTTGTGGACTTGAGGAGAGTTTTCGCACTCATGTCTTTGAGCCTTTGGGTATGGTATCGACGACCTATTTTCCAAATGAAAGTTCTGCTGTACCGACAGAGATTACGCTATCTCGAGGTAAGATTAAAGGTATTGTTCACGATGGGAAAGCCTATCTCTGGGAAAAAGAAGCAGGTCATGCGGGACTTTTCAGCACGATTGGAGATTTAGAAACTTTTGTTAGAGCAGTTTTTTCAGGGGATATTTTATCTGATGAGCTGTTAACGACTTTGCAGACACTCGAGGTTTCGGGGCGGACACTAGGCTGGCTTTCTCGTGGTGCTGGGCAGCTCTATCATACAGGTTTTACGGGAGGTGTAATATGTTTAGATCTTTTACAGATGCGTGCTTTAGTTGTGCTGAGTAATCGAACATATCCTAATCGGGAAAACAAGAGTTATATTTGTGTTCGCCAAGATATAATAGAAAAATTTTTTGAAAGTGAGATTTAGGAAAGATTCCAAGATACTTTAGCTTTATGAGATAAAATAAAAAAATCTGCATTGAAGCAGATTTTTTATCACCGAATTTCCATAATATCCTCAAGCCCCAAACGAAAGCTTGGTTGGCCAGTTTCCTCAGAAGTTCCAAAAGGGATGATGAGTTCTGGACGGTATTTTTTATCGACGTTGAGAATCTCATTGATTTTTTCTGTGCGTTTATAGCCAAGGACAACATTGGCCTTATAACCTTTATCATAGATGGCATAGAGCAAGTTCATTGTGACAAGGCCAGTTGTCATAGACATATAGGTATTGAGATATTCAGAATCAAAGCTATTTACATAAGCTTGATAGCGTTGGGTGAAACGTTCAATGTCAAGACTTGACAGCTCGTCACTTCCACGCTCGCTAATAAGTCTAAGGCGTTCGGCATATTGACTGTCCGCAAAAATCATGATCAAGCCACCTGCTGTTTCAATCTGCTCATGGTTTGAAGGATTGACTTCTTTTAAAAGTTCGGCTTTGGCTTCAGTTGAATCAATAACGACAAAGTGCCAACTTTGTATATTGATGCCTGAAGGGGCTAAACGGGCTATTTTAATAATGTCTTTAATCTCTTCGAGAGGGACTTTCTTTTTATCAAACTTTTTGACCGCATGGCGTGAGTGAGCTAATTTTAAATATTCCATTTCTTTCGCTTTCTACTTTTTACTAGAGCTATTTTAGCAAATAAACATCGAAATCACATGAATTGAAAATGAGGATAATATGGTAAAATGGAAGAATGGAAAATACGAAAAAAATAGCTGAATTGCTAAAGATTAAAAGTTCACAAGTTCAAAAAGTACTTGAACTTACAGCAGAAGGTAACACAGTACCTTTTATTGCCCGTTATCGTAAAGAAGCTACAGGAAGCTTAGACGAAGTTGAAATCAAAAAAATTATTGACGAAAATGACAGCCTGACAAAACTTTCGGATCGTAAAACAGCGGTTCTGTCCAAGATTGAGGAGCAAGGAAAATTAACGGATGCGCTTAAGACTCAAATAGCAGCGGCTGAGAAGCTGTCCGAAGTTGAAGACCTTTATCTTCCTTATAAAGAAAAACGTCGCACAAAAGCCACAGTGGCGAAAGAAAACGGTCTCTTCCCTCTTGCGCAACTCATTGTTAAAAATACACCAAGTCTTGAAGAAGAAGCAGAGAAGTATACGAATGAAACTTTCGCTACGGCAGCAAAGGCACTTCAAGGTGCGATGGATATTCTGGCAGAGGCGATCTCTGAGGATGCTAAATTGCGGAGCTGGCTTTTGAGTGAAGTGAAACAAAACAGTCTCTTAGAAAGTCGTCTGAAAGAGCAAAGCCTTGATGAGAAAAAAGTGTTCCAAATTTATTATGAATTTGCGGAGAAAATCTCTGAACTTCCAAACCACCGTGTGCTTGCTTTAAATCGTGGCGAAAAGATGGGCGTTCTTTCTGTGAAATTTGAACATAATGAAGATAAGATTTTACGCTTTTTTGAAAATCGTTTTGCTGCGCGAAACAACAAATATATGAGTTTAGCTATTAAAGAAGCAGTGAAGAAAAAGCTGCTTCCAGCGATGGAACGTGCAGTGCGTGCCGAATTAACAGAAAAAGCTGAAGATGCAGCTATCGAAGTGTTTGGTGAAAATTTGAAAAACCTGCTCTTGGTGGCACCGCTTAAAGGGCGTACAGTGATGGGCTTTGACCCTGCTTATCGTACAGGAGCAAAGCTTGCCATTGTTGATGCGACAGGTAAACTCTTGACGACAACTGTCATCTACCCCGTAAAACCTGCCAATGCGAGTCAAATCGCCCAAGCCAAGAAGGATTTAGCAGCGCTTATTTCTAAATATAAGGTTGATATGATAGCTATTGGTAATGGAACAGCCAGTCGTGAATCCGAAGCATTTGTGGCCGAAGTCTTAAAAGAAAATAGCCTGTCTGATGTCTTTTATGTCATCGTGAGTGAATCTGGGGCTTCTGTTTACTCGGCTTCAGAGTTGGCGCGTGAAGAGTTTCCGGACTTGACGGTAGAAAAGCGTTCGGCTATTTCCATTGCAAGAAGGCTGCAAGATCCTCTGGCTGAGTTAGTGAAAATAGAACCAAAAGCTATTGGTGTAGGGCAATATCAACATGATGTTGCAGAGAAGAAACTTACCGAAAACTTGGACTTTGTTGTCGAAACTGTGGTCAACCAAGTTGGTGTCAATGTAAATACGGCCAGCCCTGCGCTTCTTTCACATGTTGCTGGTTTTAACAAAACCTTAGCCAATAATGTCGTAAAATTTCGCGAGGAAAATGGAGCGCTCGCGAGCCGTGTACAGTTGAAAAAAGTCCCTCGTTTAGGTGCGAAAGCTTTTGAGCAGGCAGCGGGTTTCCTTCGTATTCCTGATGCAAAGAACTTTCTTGATAATACTGGAGTCCATCCAGAGTCATATAAGGTGGTCGAAAAATTACTTGAAACACTTAATATAGCTTCTCTCGATGCGAATTCCGCAGCAATTTTGAAAAAAGTAAATATTGTGGAAATGTCAGAAAAACTTGGTGTTGGTCGCGAAACGTTGACAGATATTATTGCTGATTTGACAAAACCAGGACGTGATTTACGTGACAATTTTGATGCACCAATCTTACGTCAAGATGTTCTTTCCGCGAGCGATTTACGTGTGGGCCAAAAACTTGAAGGAGCAGTGCGTAACGTTGTCGATTTTGGTGCCTTTGTGGATATTGGTATTAAAAATGACGGATTGATTCACGTTTCTGACTTGAGTAAAAACTTTGTGAAAAATCCTCATGAAGTTGTTGCTGTCGGACAAATCGTAACCGTTTGGGTAAAATCCATTGACCAAGAGCGCGGTAAGATTAATTTAACTTTGGTTGAGCCACGTGAACAATGAGGAATTAACAGACCATGTGCGTCAACTTTCTGTAGAGAAATTTGCGCGTCCATTTCTGCATACTGCCCAGTGGAATAGTCGTCTACGCAGTACGGGAGGCCGCTTTTTTCCTAAGGATATGCATTTGGATTTTAACCCTAAAATGGCAAATCGAGCAGAGTTTGATGGTATTATTCTCCATGAGCTGGTTCATTATCATCTCTATGCCCAGAAAAGAGGTTATAAGCATAAAGACAGGGAGTTTAAGGATTTACTTGCTCAAGTAGGAGGTTTACGTTATGCTCCATCGATAAGAGAGGCTAAACATACTTATGTGTGTCAAAGCTGTCAGCAGATTTATCAACGTCAACGTAAAATTGATCTAAAAAAATATGCCTGTGGTAAATGCCGAGGGAAACTAAAAGAGCAAGGATAATTTCTTGTTCTTTTTTCTTTGCTCTTTTTAGTGTTAATTTCGTTTTTTTCTCGTATTAGTTAGTGAAGGATTTATCACGATTTTTAAGGAGAGAGACGATTGAAAAGTAAAAAAAAGATGATGATGTTTTTAGGATTAAGTTTGCTACAAATACTTATTGCTGTGTTTATAGTTGTGAAAAGAGAGGACTTTATTTATCTATTACCCGCAAAAGAGCCACAAGTATTAAGAGATTTAGCCTATGACAAGGACAAACGCTTGGGCTACACCATTCACATCAAAGAAGAAGGAAAGTTGGTGCCCTATCTGGTGCTCACGAAAAATTACATTAATCAAGGCAATGTCTTGTTGCTTCGCAAATACCTGCTAGATCCACCCATGTCTTTTCGAGATGGCTGGAAGGAAGCTTATTATGGCCACAGTATACCGGATGCCTTTATGCACAAGGACTTTATCAAGCGTTTGTCTAAAGGTATACAAGAAAATATTCCTCTCACAGAGCTAGGGATAAAGCCTTCAGAAGAAAATGCAGGAACGGGGCACATAGAAAAAATAAAGCGGCAACTTTTCTTGCTTTCGGACGTTGATGTAGGGAATTATAAGCATAGAGTTCGTTTTGAAGATGACCGTAACTTAATGTATTTTAAGCGAAAAGGGGGAGTAAAGGAGGATAGGCTAGCTTATTTAGAAGGGGATTCTACCCCTTATAGCTGGTGGCTCCGTACGGCTTTTGCGACAGCCTCCACAGTAGTTAGCGCAGTTAACTACGAGGGAATGTTATCAGGCGGGGGCGTAGTCTACCCCGCTCATGTCCGTCCAGCCTTCACACTTCCACCAGAAACAGAGGTGGAGGAGAAAGAAATCAATGGGCATAAGGAATATGTGCTTAAAATAGATAAGTAAAGAGGTCGGGGTAAAAATTAACATTGGACGCCTTTCGCTTAAAGTTTTAAAAATAAAATCGCTCACCAATGCATGTAAGAATATCGTGTTCCAATATCTTTTTTCTTGACGAAAAAATTTGCATGTCGTAAGAAAAAAGCGTAAAATAGAAAAAATATATTTTTATGGGGGCTCTAATCTAATGCTTAATTCAGAAACCATTGCTTTAATGCCGAAAGTTGAACTTCATTGTCATCTTGATGGTTCACTCAGTTTGCCTTGTATTAAGCAGCTGGCTAATAACATAGGGTACGATTTAAATATGAGTGATGATGAAATACTGAATTGTGCACAAGCGCCAGAAACAACTCAAAGTCTTTTAGAATATCTGGAGCGTTTTGACTTCGTTCTTCCGTTACTACAAAGCTATACTAATCTTGAGCTGGCAGCTTATGATGTGGTTCGTCAAGCTGCTGAGGATAATGTCAAGTATATTGAAATTCGCTTTGCACCTGGTCAGCATCTGGAAAAAAATCTTGAACTTGAAGAAGCTGTAGAAGCTGTTATTGCTGGTGTTTCTCGTGCTGAAGAAGACTTTGATATTGTCGCAAATGTTCTCCTTTGTGGTCTTCGTCAGGTGCCAATCGAGCGTTTGGATAAGTTGGTTCCGCTTTTTGATGAGATAAACGATGAACATTTGGTTGGCTTTGATATGGCAGGCGATGAGGTAAATTACCCTCAAGTAAAATTTAAAAACTTGCTGGATAAGGTGACATGTCGTGGGGTACAAGTCACACTGCATGCAGGAGAATGCCCTGGCTGTGAACAAAACATTATTGATTCTGTCGAGATGGGAGCAACACGTTTGGGACATGGCATCATGACGAAAGAGCTTCCAGACTATCAACATGTTTTGATAGAGTTGGGTATCGTTTTGGAAATGGCACCAACCAGTAATTTTCAAACAAAAGCTATCCGCCATCTTGAAGAATATCCTTTTTTAGAATTGTATAAGAAAGGTCTTCATGTAACCATAAATACTGACAATCGCACAGTAAGTAATACCAACTTGCAAAAGGAATATGAGAAAATTGCAGCGTGGTATGATTTTCAAGTGAGTGATTTTGAAAGAATCAATCATTATGCTATTGATGGTGCCTTTATTAGTGAGGAAGAAAAAGAAACTCTCCATCAGCGGTTTTCTATTGAGTATGCCCAAATAAAAAAAGCTGAGTAACATCAGCTCTTTTTAATGAAGCAAAAGAACGAAAGTAAAGAAAAGAAGAAAGCCACCAAAAAACAAGCTTATTACATCTTGTCTTCTTTCGTTTTTCTGAAAGGCATGATAAAGCAACAGTCCTATCAAACCACCAGAGGTATTTGTGATGATGTCGGTTATATCGGTGGCTCCGATGCCGAAAATAAATTGAAGAATTTCGACAAAAAGACTGACAAGGAAGATTGCCCCCCATTTTCCAAAAAAGCTCCGTTCTGAAAAGCGGCCCATAAAAAAACCGAAAGGGATAAAAATAAGGACATTAAAAAGGATTTCTAAACGTCCACCAGAAGCATCAAAAGGTGACACATTTAGGCTGCGGGAAGGGAATAAATGGGCTGTATTTATCGTATGTGCAATGTCAAATTTAAAAAGAATCCCCCAAAATAGAAATAGAAGATAATAAGCAAAGATAATTTTGGAGAATTTATACATGAAAGCCCTCAGATATTTAAACGTTTTTTATCCTTAATTATAGTAAAATAACTGAAAATAAGCTTAATGCGCCTAGAATAGCAAATAAAAAACCACATCTTCTGATGTGGTTTTTGTATTATTTTTCATCAGGTGTCATAATCATCGGAACGATGAGTGGACGACGTTCAGTTTGCTTATAGAGGAAAGGAGCCAGTGCTTCACGCATCGCGCGTGCAACGACAGCTTCGTTAACATTTTCTGTATTGAGCATGGCTTCACGGATAGCGTTGAAAAGTACACGCTGACCGTTACGGATTAAATCCCCAGACTCTCGCATGTAGATAAATCCACGGCTTAACATATCAGGGCCTGCAAGGACTGTTTTATTTTTGAAATCTACAGTGGCAACAGCCAGGACAATACCATCTTCAGCAAGCTCATGACGGTCATGAAGCACTGCATTACCGACATCACCAATACCTGAACCGTCAACATAAGTATCCGCAGCAGGGAAATGATCAGCATAACGTGCTGAATCAGCAGTTAGGGCAAGAACATCACCATTTTCAAAAATGAAACAATTTTCTTTAGGGACACCAGTATCCTGGGCAAGTCCCGCATGAATTTTTAACATACGGTACTCACCATGAACAGGCATGAAGTATTTTGGTTTAATCAAACGGAGCATTAATTTTTGTTCCTGTTGACCTCCATGACCGGAAGTGTGAATGTTATTCATCTTACCATAAACTACGGTTGCGCCAGCTTCAGTGATTGTGTTGGCCAACTGGTTTACACCATGTGTGTTACCAGGGATTGCATTAGATGAGAAGACAACGGTGTCTCCCATTTGCAGTGTGATATGGCGGTGCATACCATTGGCGATACGGCTTAGAGCAGCCATTGGCTCACCTTGAGAACCTGTACACATAATGAGCAGTTCACTTGAATTGTATTGATTTACTTCATTTGGCTCAATGAAAGTCCCTTTAGGGGCTTTAATATATCCAAGTTCAAGGCCGTTAACGATAGCTTTTTCCATAGAGCGACCGAAGACAACAATCTTGCGTCCAGTTTTCACAGCGCCATCAACAGCTTGTTGTAAACGGAAAATATTTGAAGCAAAAGAGGCGAAAATAATGCGTCCTTCAATGCGCTCAAAAATCTTCATGATGTTTTGACCAACAACTTTTTCAGAGTGAGAGAAAATTGGAATTTCGGCATTGGTTGAGTCTGAGAGAAGAAGCAAAACGCCTTCTTCACCAAGAGCGGCCATGCGGTGCAAGTCAGCAGGTTCACCAACGGGTGTAAAGTCAAACTTGAAGTCACCTGTAGCTACAACCTTACCTTGAGGTGTTTCAACAACAATTCCCAAAGGTTCTGGAATGGAGTGGGTTGTGCGGAAGAAGTTAACACTTAAGTTGTTAAACTTAATTTCGCTATCTGCATGGATTTCAAAGAGTTTTGCATCACGCAAAAGACCATGTTCTTCCAATTTTCCACGAATTAAAGCAAGGGACAAAGGACCTGCATAGATAGGGATATTGGCCTGCTTAAGCAAAAAAGGGATACCACCGATGTGGTCTTCATGTCCGTGGGTAATGAAGAGACCCTTGATACGATCGATATTTTCGACAATGTAACTATAATCAGGGATAACATAATCGACACCCAAGAGGTCATCTTCTGGGAATTTTATACCGGCGTCGATGATGATAATTTCATCTTGATATTCGACACCATAGGTGTTTTTACCGATTTCGCCCAGTCCGCCAATGGCGTAAACTGCGACTTCTTCGGAGTTAATTTTTAATGGTTTAATCATTGTTTTCTTTCTATACATATTTGTATGACAAAATCACTTTAGAGTTGTGACTTTCGTCCCTTTCTAAAGTGTTTTGCAGTAAATCTTTTGATGATGCGGGTTGCAAGCATCTTCTTTTAATTAAAAGCTTGTAATTTCAAGGCCACCGTTTTCTTTTTCATATTCAACGGCTTCGTCTGATAGTGAATCGATAAATTCAACGTGATAGTCTGTGTTTGCAGCCAAAAGTTCGCGTGCTAAGATAACACCTTCACGTGTATCTGTAACATCGAGGTCAAGGTAGAGAACCTTGGTTGTTTCACGACGTGGTGAACGAGTTTTGTCTTCTTGGTAAAATGCTTTGAAAATCATATTATATTTGAGCGAATAAAAATTCGCCTTCCTTTCTTTTGTTTCCGAGTGTTTCAGTTTTACAGTTACTTCCATTTTAGCATAAAATGGGAATAATGAAAAGTAAAGGTTTATAGAGCCAAAGCATTTACAGCAAGAAAAGCTTTTTCAAAGAAGTAAAAGACAGACAAAAAATTAAGCAAAATTAATGGTACTACTTTGTCATAACTAAATAAAAATTTAAAATAGCAAATCGAAAAATTTCAAGACATATAAAAAATGTTATAATAGATGCTATCGTATACTTCTAGATGTTAAAAAAGAGCTGTATGCTTTGGGCTGACTTGCGTAAGCGATAAGTTTAAAAATGCCTATCAAGCTGCAAGTATTAGGGTATAATAAAACAAGAAGAATGGAGAATATAATCTCGTGAAAATTTTAGCTTTTGACAGTTCGAGTAAGGCCTTGTCTGTGGCACTTGTCGATAATGATGTTTTGTTGGGAGAGATTACTCTAAATTTAAAGAAAAATCATAGCACTACTCTGATGACATCTGTTGACTTTCTGATGCACCAATCCGCAGTAGAAGCGAGTGAACTTGATCGTATTGTCGTAGCTCAAGGCCCTGGATCTTATACTGGTTTGCGCTTGGCAGCAACTGTCGGAAAGACACTTGCCTACAGTTTAAATAAGGAAATTGTTGGTGTTTCAAGTCTTTTTGCTATTGCGAGAAGACTGAAAACAGATCGAGCTATTGTTCCTGTGATGGATGCGCGTCGTGGTAATGCCTACGCTGCTCTTTACCAAGGGGAGGAAGAAATTGTTCCCGGACAGCATTGTGTCTTTCACGAATTCTTAGCCCACTTAGACAAGGATCTTCCGCTTGTGTTTACAGGTGAAACAGAAAACTTTGTGACTGAGATTGAGGCTGCAGGATTTACAAATTTTGAAATTATTGAAGACAGTTTAGATAAACTACCTTCAGCTTATCAAATCGCTCTATTTGGAAAAAAACTAGAACCTGTAGCGGTTCATGGCTTTGCTCCAAATTATTTGAAAAAAGTTGAAGCAGAAGAGAAATGGTTGGAGACACATGAAGAATCTGAAAACGCTACTGGCGAATATGTTCAAAGGATTTGAACCGCGTCGCTATCTGAATATGGATGAGGTAGATTTTAAGTCAAATATTGAGGGTGTAGATTATCGCTTGGCAGAGCGTAAAGATATTGTAGACATGCTCGCGATTGAGCGTGATGTCTATGATGGAGAAGTTCCGTGGACTTTTTCGCATTTTGAGCACGAGATTGTTCAAGATGAGAATGCTTTCTTTGTTTCGGCAGTAGTTAATAGTAAACTTATTGGTTTCATTGGAATCCGTCTTACTGAACGCGGGAAAGTCGTACATATCACGAATCTTGCAGTTGCTGTAGACTATCAAGGAAAAGGAGTTGGGAGTAATCTCGTCAATCAAATGATTCGTCTGATGACACTTCTTGGTAAGCAACAGATGACGCTTGAAGTGCGTCGGGATAATACAAAAGCCCAAGGGCTTTACCGCCGTTTAGGTTTTTCAACAGGAAAGCTGATTTCTCACTATTATGAGGATGGTGGCGATGCTGTATGGATGTCGAGACAGTTGAGAACTGAACATGAAAATTAAACGATTTGATTCTGCAAGGTTAGATACGCGGGACATAGCTCTTAAACTAAAAGAAATTCTAGACCTTTGTTATGGAGAGTCACCTTGGTCTGAAGTTTATCTCCTTAGTAATCTGAAAAGGGATGTCTATTTTCTAGCAGAAGTAGATGATGAGATTGTTGGTTTTCTAGCAGTTCAAGTGGTCATGGAAGAAATGGAGATTACCAATCTTGCAGTGAAGCCAGAATTTCGAAGCAAAAAAATAGCAAGTGCCTTAATGGATCAAATCAATAACTTTTCTGGTACCCTTTTTTTAGAAGTAAGGAAATCCAACAAACTGGCGCAAAATCTCTATAAAAAATATAATTTCGAGGCTTTTTATACCCGAAAAAACTACTATTCGCACCCGACAGAAGATGCGATTCTAATGAGGAAGATACAATAAAATGAATGATAAATATATACTAGCTTTCGAAACCTCTTGTGATGAGACATCTGTCGCCGTTTTGAAAAATGGCACAGAACTTCTCTCTAATGTTATCGCAAGTCAGGTCAATAGCCATAAACGTTTTGGCGGAGTAGTCCCTGAGGTGGCTAGCCGACATCACGTGGAACAAATTACTGCTTGTATTGACGAAGCTCTAGAGCAAGCTGGAATTACTGCAAAAGAACTCTCAGCTGTAGCTGTAACAGAAGGTCCAGGACTTGTTGGGGCTTTACTTGTGGGTATCATGGCCGCTAAAACTTTTGCCTGGGCCAACAAGCTCCCATTAATCCCCGTTAATCATATGGCTGGTCATCTTATGGCTGCAGCTTTGGTGGATACCATTGAATATCCAGCCATGGCTCTTTTAGTCAGTGGTGGCCATACGGAGTTAGTTTATGTAGAATCTGAGGGAAACTACAAAAAAATTGGTGAAACACGGGATGATGCAGCAGGGGAAGCCTACGATAAAGTCGGCCGTGTCATGGGATTAACTTATCCTTCAGGTAAGGAAATTGATGAGTTGGCACATAAAGGAGAGGATACTTATGCTTTTCCACGTGCAATGATGACTGCAGCAGATGGTTTGGAAATGTCTTTTAGCGGTCTTAAATCGGCATTTATCAATCTTGTTCATAATGCAAAACAGCAAGGGCAAGATTTAGTAGCGACTGATTTAGAAAATTTGGCGGCCAGCTTTCAAGCAGCAGTAGTCGATGTCTTGATTGCGAAAACAAAACGCGCACTTGAACAATACCCGGCCAAAACCTTAATCGTTGGTGGAGGTGTATCTGCTAATCAAGGATTACGTGAGCGCCTTGCAACTGATATGAAGGATATTAAAGTTATTTTGCCACCTCTTCGCCTATGTGGTGATAATGCTGGGATGATTGCTGCTGCGGCAACTGTCGAGCTAGAAAAAGAACAGTTCGCGGATTTGTCACTTAATGCGCGCCCTAGTCTTGTATTTGGTGATATTTGAGCATAAAAACACTCAGAATACTTCTGAGTGTTTTTATTTTTTTACGACAGGCAACCAAATTTCGCCGTAATAGCTGCCATCAGCTCGCTCTTGTCGATAAGCAAGATGTGGACCACCAAGATAAGCGTAATCTACAACTTTAGGAAGGATTTTACGAAAAGCTTGATAAGACAGATGTTCAAAGATTTTTCCTTTATCTGCTGTATCAGCAATCACGATATAGTCATTTTCAGGAAATTTAAGTAAACGACAATCCTCCTTTAATCCCTTTCGGCTTTCCACTGCAAAATAATTCCAAGGTTTTCCGAGGTAATCCGTATGAACAGACCACTCACGCTCGTTTTTAGCGCTTTTTTTGAGTTTTGCTAAACGACCATTTTTTTGCAGACTGGTCTCAAATACTTCTCTTTCAAGGGCTAAAGAGTGATAGTCTTGCAGTGAAGCTTGAATAGGAAAACCATATGCCGATAGGATAAAAGAGTTTTTATGCTCAAGAGTATAATCAATCATAATCGCTCCTTAATTAACGACGCTTAGTTCATGGATTGAACGGCCTTCTTCATCAAACATTTCTAACCAACTGTTTGTTCCAGCAAAGTAGAGAAAATGACCGAGTTCGTTGACAGAACGTAGGATAATGTCTTCAGTGGTGGTCCAAGTTTCAGGATTAAATTTTTCTTTGTTTTCTTCCCTAAGGTTTAACGCAAATTTTGCAGTGAAGCCAAGCGTACCATCGACCCTTTTAGGCGCTGCATCATTAGGCAGCATTTTTGCACCTGCAAGCAGACGCATTTCGGTAGATTTTTGCCAGATGACTGTGCCTGATGTTCCTTCATGTTTAATATGAAATGGAATATCTGAGATAGCCTTTTTCCAGCGGTGTTGCGCTTTAGCGGAAAAAGCTTTCTTCTTTGCGAGTTTAAAACCGAACGCTTCAAGGCTAGGCAAAAATTCATCAGCAGCCTTACTACAGAGGGTGTAGACATTCGAGGGGAGTTTAATCCTTTCAGGAAAGACGGCTAACTTCATAGAAGCTTCTTGAGCTTTGTCGAGGAGAAAAGCTTCAAGATAGGCAGTGTCTATTTCATATGCCTTAGGATCAAGGACAATAACTTTATCAAATTCCACCTTAGGGATTATTTTTTTATCGGCAGCAATCATAATAATCTGGCTTTTTTTCGTTAGAAAAAATATTTCGCCTTGTTTGAGGGCAAAACGACTATTATTACTCTCAAAGATACGGATCGTGGCACCAGAAGAAAGCTCAAGAAGGAGCTTTCCCTTTTCATCAATCGTTACTGAAAACTTTGTTTTTTTCATAACTTTATTTTAACAGAAAAGTCTATTTTTTCATCTTTTTTTGAATATACTTTATCTTGTCAAAGAAATTCTACTTATTTAAGCAAATTTTTTTGATACAAATGAAAAATAGTCTATTTAATAATTTACGTAAGCACCTTTAAAAATTAAATGTGGGAAAGCAAAGCTTTTCTCGAAATTTTCTAAACAATTTGCTATAATTAAGTAAACTAACGAAAAAGGAAGCGAACAACATTATGGCAGTAAAACGTTTAATTGAAACATTTGTACCAGAAAATTATAAAATTTTCCTTGATATTGACCGCAAATCAAAGACTTTTAAAGGTCAGGTAGCGATCAAAGGTGAAGCTAAAGCTGAGACCATTTATTTCCACCAAAAAGATTTGAACATTACTAAAGTTTCTGCTTTTAGTGTTGAAGCAGATTTTACTGTGGATAATGCCAACGAAGAACTTACAGTTAAAGTTGGCCAAAAAGGTCAAGTGACTGTTTCGTTTGAATATGAAGGTAAAATCACAGATAATATGATGGGAATTTACCCTTCATATTACGAAGTAAATGGTGAGAAGAAAATGCTTATCGGTACCCAATTTGAATCGCATTTTGCCCGTCAAGCTTTCCCATCAATTGATGAACCAGAAGCTAAGGCTACTTTTGACCTGTCAGTTAAATTTGATGAAGAACCAGGTGATATTATCATTTCCAATATGCCAGAACTTCTCAATATCGAAGGGATTCACGTCTTTGAACGTACAGTTCGTATGAGTTCTTATCTTCTTGCTTTTGTCTTTGGAGATATGCAGTATAAAAAAGGACGTACAAAATCTGGTGTAGAAGTAGGTACTTTCTCAACGAAAGCACATTCTGAAGCTGTCTTAGATTTTCCTTTAGATATCGCGATTCGTTCCATTGAATTTTACGAAGACTACTATAAAACACCTTACCCATTGCCACACAGCTGGCATGTTGCACTACCTGACTTCTCAGCGGGTGCTATGGAAAACTGGGGCTGTATCACTTATCGTGAAGTCTGCATGCTAGTTGACCCAGAAAATGCTACAGTTGCCAGCAAACAGTATGTAGCAACAGTTATTGCGCATGAGTTGGCGCATCAATGGTTTGGTGATTTGGTGACAATGCGCTGGTGGGATGACTTGTGGCTCAATGAATCATTTGCCAACAATATGGAATATGTGGCCATTGATGCCATCGAACCTGATTGGAAGGTTTGGGAAAGCTTCTCTGTTAAGGAAGCCAGCCTTGCTTTAGATCGTGATGCTACAGATGGTGTTCAATCTGTTCACGTGGATGTTAACCATCCTGACGAAATTGGCACACTCTTTGATGCTGCTATTGTCTATGCTAAGGGCTCACGCTTGATGGTCATGCTACGTAAATGGTTGGGTGATGAAGACTTCTCTGCAGGATTACGCAAATACTTTGAAACGCACCAATACGGCAATACCGTAGGTGATGATCTTTGGGATGCACTCTCAAGTACATCAGGTAAAAATGTAGGTGAATTTATGCATTCGTGGGTAAACCAACCAGGTTATCCTGTCTTGACTGCGGAAGTTGTGGATGATACGCTTGTTTTAAGCCAACAACAATTCTTCATTGGTAAAGGTGAAGATAAAGGACGTTTGTGGCAAATTCCATTGAATACAAACTGGAAAGGTTTGCCAGATACATTGACTACGGAAAAAGTTGAAATTCCAGGATATGCGGCACTTAAAACTGAGAATGAAGGTCAACCGCTCTTCTTCAATGAAGCACATGCAGCACATTATATTATTGATTATAAAGGTGAACTTTTAGATAATCTTGTGGCCAACCTTACAAAACTTGAAGATATTACGAAATTCCAAATTCTTCAAGACCGTAAGTATCTTGCCAAAGGTGAGGTTATCAGTTACGCTGATGTTGTGAAAATCTTACCTGCCTTTGCTAATGAAGAAAGCTATATTGTCAATCAAGCGCTCAACCAAATTTTTAGTGAATTAGACATCTTTATTGACGATGAATCAACTACAGAAAAATCATACAAATCACTTGTAGGTAAAGTTTTTGCTAAAAACTATGCACGTTTGGGATGGGAGAAAAAAGCTGGTGAATCAGCTGGAGATGAAACTTTACGTGGCACAGTGCTCTCACGTACACTCTACTCTGAAAATCCTGAAGCAGTAGAAAAAGCAAGTGAGATTTACGCAGCGCATAAAGACAATGTGGCAACTATTCCTGCAGATATTCGTCCAATTGTCTTGAATAACGAAATTAAAACAAGTAATTCTGCGGAACTTGTAGCTTCTTATATGGATACTTATGTGAAAACAAGCCTCCAAGAACTAAAACGTGAATTAGCTGCAGCTGTAGCCAATGTCCGTGATGAAGCAGCAATTAAAGGACTCTTGGAAGATTTCAAAAATGCGGATATTGTTAAACCACAAGATATTGCATTCTCTTGGTTCTACCTCTTAGCCAAAGACTTTGCTCAAGATGCTGCATGGACTTGGGAGCAAGAAAACTGGGATTGGATTGCCGAAAAACTTGGGGGTGATATGAGCTATGATAAGTTTGTCATCTATCCAGGTAATGTCTTTAAGACAGCCGAAAAGTTTGAAGAATATAAAGCTTTCTTTGAACCAAAATTGAGTAACCCAGGGCTTAAACGTTCAATCGAGATGGCCATTAAACAAATTGATGCGCGTGTATCATTGATTAATAATCAAAAGAGTGCAGTTGAAGCTGCCATCGTAGATGTAGAAAAAGAATTGTAAAAAAAGACTTCTTAGAAATCAGAAAGCGCTGAATTCTAAGAGGTTTTTTTCTCTATAGAAAACTTCTGTAAACATCTAAAACCCAATGTAAAAGAAAAGCCTTGAAATTGAGAATTATCTGAACAAGGTATGTGGTAAACTATAAAAGTAAAAAAATTAACAGAGTAGGGCCAATGCGTTAAGTGCTGTGAAATGGGATGTCGTTCACAGACGAAACTTGAGTTTTTCAAGTGCGGTAGAGGCTTGCATCCGCTGATTCTCATATAATCAGTTACTCACCAGATCCTTGGGAGGTACTATATGAAAAGATTTACTGTGAAGCTGTCACTCATACAGCTTGTTTTTTTGGCGATTTTGCTGGCATTGTCCATCATTTTACGTTCTTTTACTTTTGGGAGCAGTTTTTGGAAGTTATCGCCAGGATTTATTGCTGATGGTTTGATTGGCTTCTTTGTTGGCCCTTTATGGGCAGGTTTAGCTTTAGGGCTGGGTGATATATTTGGCGTTTTGTTCCGAGGAAGTATTTCCTCGCCAGGTATGACTATAACAGCAGCTTTAGTCGGCTTTATCTATGGTTGGGCTTTTTATAACAAGAAGTTCAGTCTAACACGAGGTAAAGATTGGCTCTACATTTTAGCTGTTGTAAGTGTAACAATGCTTCTTCAAACCGTGTTACTTAATACTTTTTGGCTTTCGCTCATGTATCAGACACCTTTTAAGGTTCTCTTAGCTACGCGACTTCCTTTGCTTGTACAGATTCCTATAAGAACGGTTATTTTCATGTTGGTATTTGATAATATTCAACGTTTACCGCAGATTATGAGGCGTCTAAAAACATAAAAGAAAACCGTCATTTTTGACGGTTTTTTGTTTTGAAAATTGTCAGAGCAAAGATTAACAGGATAACTCCCATGCAGGCAGGAGCCGAGGAGCCGAAGAGAACATAAAGTTGTCCACCAATAATAGGACCTAAAATACGCGTTAGTGCTTGCAAAGCTTGGCTACTCCCTTGAATCTGTCCTTGTTGGTGTTCAGCGACTGATTTAGAAAGAGTTCCATTGAATGGTGGGGCAAAAATAGAATCACCAAAACCGTAGATAAAAATACCAATTACAAAATAGAAAGGATGCAGGGTAAAGGCAGAGACAGCCATAAAAATATAGCCAAAGAGTTCCGCAACTATCGCACATTTAATGATGTATTGGTCCGTCAATTTTTTTAATAGAAAAGGCATAATGAGCGCCTGGCTAAAAATATCTTGAAGTCCCATAATAGAAAATAGAAGACCAATTTGCACCGGTTGCCAAGAGAAGTTGTCTAAAGAAAACTGAGCAACAATAGCTTGTAATGCACCATTTGGCAACCACAACAACAGTGCAGCTAGAAATAACCGGTTCAGTTGTTTTATCTCAAATAAGTTTTTGAGAGGTGCAAAGGGATAAAGCTGATGTGGATCTAGCTTAACAAGTCTTTCTTTTGGTGAAAGACTTTCAGGCATAAAGAAAATACCGTAGAAGAGATTAAATAAGCTGAGAACAGCAGCAAAATAAAAGGGAACGCGGTTACCATAATGAGCTAACAGTCCTCCAAAAGTTGGACCTAACAATGTTCCAACTCCAACAAGGGCAGAAATCCATCCGAATATTTTAGTGCGGGAAGCAGCTGGCGTAATATCGGAAAAGTAGGCAAATAAAGTGGCAATGTTTCCTCCGGAAATACCATCGATGATACGGCCAAGGAAAAAGAGCCACAGTGCTCCAGCCATACCAAAGATGAGATAACCCAAGGCAGAGCCAAGCAAGCAGAAAAGTAAAATCGGTTTACGGCCATAGCAATCACTCAATGTTCCTAGAACTGGGGCTGCAAGAAAAGTGCATAAGGCATAAATAGAGGTCAAGAAACTGATGACTAAGGGTTGATTTTGTGATGAGGTATAGGGCTCCAGTAAAAAAGGAACCACAGGATTGATAATGGTAAAGCCAAGGCCTGTAAGAAAAACGGAAAATAAGCCAAAACTCAATGCGTGTTTATTTAGTGTATACATATAACTCCTCATTAATGTTTCCCCGGAAACTATAAAAGTATAACTTATTATTGTTTCTTTGTCAACAAAAAATAAATTAAGAAAAACAACCCCATGCTATATGGAGTTGTTACGGAGTTCTTTATCAAGGTGTTGATTGTAAAGTTGAGTAAACTCTAGTATCGATTCTAATTTTTCAGAGCTGAAGGAATCAAAGACTGCTTGATCATTGAGTAGAAAAGCTTTGTGAAGATCCTCGTGCTGCTGATTTATTTTCCTTCCTTTTGAAGTCAGTTTAAAATAAATCTCTTTGTTGTTGTTGGGATTTCTAAATGTTATAATGTCTTGCTTTTGGAGGAGTTTTTTTGTTGCTTTACTAATTGCACCTCGAGTGACATATAGCTCTTCTGCCAGCCGTGTGACATTTGGGTTATTAAGCTTGGCAATGAACTCAATGCAGGCGATTTCCAAAAATGAATAGCCTTTGAATTTTTCGACCATTTGAGGTTTTCGAAGTTGATCCATTTTATTAAAGAGATCTGTAAGGCTCAGCATAATTTCTTCTTGTTGTTTCATACTAGCTTTCTCCTGTCACTTGACGATAAATGCAACGCCAATATTCATTTCTGCGCCAGATACTTGATACAGTGTAACTTTTTTGATTATCTAAGTAATGATAGGTGAGGATAAATGTTTTTTTGCTGACTTGCTCTGCTTGGTAATTTTTAATGGCTAAATCTTCTGTTTCAACAGCACCTGCCATATATTCTTCCTGCTGAATAATTTTACCCTTTGTCGTAATAGCTTGAAATTGTGGTGCTAAAAGTTGATCAAGATGTTTACCGTTGAGAAGGGCCTCTTCTTTGGGCAAAAGCTCTAATGCACGTGAAGCAAAGTGTTCTTCTTCAGGTAACGCAGCGGGTTCGACATGGACATCAACATCATAAACATCAAAACCAGCCATGAGCATGCGTTCTATTTTTTCGGTAGCAGCATGGCTTTCATAGACAGAAAGATCGCGGGACATCTCAACAACTACATCTAGAAAGATATTACTGCCATAGGTACGCCCCCGAATCATCTTTACAGACTTGACTTTGTTTACGAGCTCAATCGCTTCTTTATAATCTGCTAAAAGATTGTCATCAAAACCATCAGAGAGTGAAAAAACACTGTCGCGGAAAATATCATAAGCAGTTTTAAGGATGAAACCGCAGATAACAAGAGCCATAATACGGTCGAGCCATATCCAATGTAAAGCTGCTGCCACAATGGCGACAGTTGTACCCAGGGAGGTCAGTGCATCACTAAGATTATCTTTGCTGGAGGCTTCAAGTGCTTTCGATTGAGTTTTTTTTGCTAAACGGCTAGAGTAGAGGTAAACGGCAATCATCACAAAAGCAGAAAATAAAGCCACTGCAGCACCAACAGGGTTGATTTCAGTGGAACTTCCTTCTATAAAACCAACGATTGTCTGGCGTAGTACTTCAAAACCGATAAAGAACATGATGAAACTAGAGATCAGACTGGCGATTGATTCAACCTTCCAGTGGCCATATGTATGGTCGTTATCAGAAGGGATGCGTGCGATGCGTAAACCAATCACGATAGCAATATTTCCCAAAATATCGGTGACATTATTAAAGCCGTTTGCGAGGAGAGAGGCCGAATTTGTGATTTGTGCCACTCCAAGTTGTAAAAGAGATAGAAATATATAAGCAGCTATACTGACCCACACGCCTCGTTCGGCGAGTTTAAGGTTGTGAGAGCGTGAAATTTTGCTATTATTCATAAACTTAATTATAACAAAAAAGAAGTAGAGGTGCTTTTAAGGGAGCAAATAGCACCCCCAAAAATACGTTTGTATCCTTGAAAGCCGATGATTCTGAACTTACATTCTGCTTTAAATAAGCTGTCGCAAATGATTGACACTCTTATAAAAAAACGTTAAAATTAAATTGTTAGTTTATTTCTGTTATAAACTAAAGAAAAGACTAATAGTGTTAGTTATTAGCATTGCAAAATAGATGCTTAAATGTTATAATTTTTCAGCTAACGTATTTATTCTTGTTATTTTTGACAAGAAAATGAAAGGAAACTTTTTTATTTATGGTAATGAAAGCCATCGGCAAGTACAAATTGCTTGTCTTCGCTGCCCTTGCTACCATGCTTCTTCAAGTTGGCGCTGCTCTTTGGCAGCCTCAATATATGAAGAACATTTTGAGTGTTATGGCAGAATCTATTTCGATATCAGATAAGGTCGATAAAATTAATCATTATGGGGTGTATCTTCTACTTATAGCCGCTGTGGGATTAATTGGTTCAATCCTTAACACCGTAACTGCTGCAAAGATTGCTCAGTCTGTATCTGCGGATATTCGTGAAGAAACCTTCCGAAAAATTCAAACGTTCTCTTATGAAAATATTGAGAAGTTTAATGCAGGCAACCTTGTTGTTCGTATGACCAATGATATCAACCAAGTACAAACACTTTTGATGATGACTTTCCAAGTCTTGATTCGAGTACCGTTGCTCTTTATTGGTGCCTTTATCTTGTCCATTATAACAATGCCAGAACTCTGGTGGATTATTATTGTGATGGTTGTTCTTATTGTCCTAGTAACGATGTTATCAATGAAATCAATGGGTCCTCACTTTATGGTCTTCCAAAAATTGATGGATCGTATCAATGGAATAGCTAAAGAAAACCTGCGTGGTGCCCGTGTCGTTAAATCCTTTGTTCAAGAAAAGGATCAAATCCAAAAATTTGATGCTACATCTGATGAATTATTAGGACACAATATGGCTGTAGGTTATACTTTTGCGGCAATGATTCCAGCATTTACAATCATTTCACAATTGGCTGTTTTTGGCGCAATTTTACTAGTTTCTACTTATGTAACACGTGATTTGAATACCGCAGCCAATACGCTTGGTGGGATTATGTCCTTTATCCAATACATGATGCAAATCATGATGGCGATTATCATGGGTGGTATGATGTCAATGTTTGCCTCTCGTGGTTTTGTTTCGATTGGACGTATTAACGAAATTTTAAAAACTGAGCCTGCGATGGAGTTTGAAGATGTTGCGGATGAGGAACTTAGTGGTTCTGTTAAGTTTGATCATGTCTCTTTTGCTTATCCTAACGATGAACATCCAACATTACAAGACATCAGTTTTGAAATTCAACCTGGACAAATGGTTGGTATTGTCGGAGCAACTGGTTCTGGTAAATCAACCCTGGCTCAATTGATTCCACGCCTTTTCGACCCAACTGAAGGCACAGTTAGCGTTGGTGGGAAAGATTTACGCCATGTTTCTAAAACTACTCTGAAAAACACGATTTCGATTGTCTTGCAAAAAGCAATCCTTTTCTCTGGGACAATTTCTGGCAACCTAAAACAAGGGAAAGCAGATGCGACCTTGGAGCAAATGAGCCGTGCAGCCAGCATTGCGCAGGCAGCAGAGTTTATTGAAAAACTACCAGAGCATTATGAATCACAGGTTGAAGAACGTGGAAATAACTTCTCAGGTGGTCAAAAACAACGTATGTCGATCACACGTGGTATTATCAAAGATCCGAAAGTCCTTATCTTGGATGACTCAACATCAGCGCTTGACGCTAAGTCTGAAAAACTAGTACAAGAAGCTTTGAGCAATGACTTAAAAGATACGACAACTATTATTATCGCTCAAAAGATTTCATCTGTCGTTCATGCGGACAATATTCTTGTCCTTGATGAAGGTAAACTTGTGGCGCAAGGCACACACGCAGAGCTCGTTGAGAACTCTGCCGTTTACCGTGAAATCTATGATACACAGAAAGCAAAGGAGGACTAAATTTTCAGTGTTCTTCAATCTGTTTATGAAAAACAAGAAAATGAAAAAAGATTATGAATGATACATCTCGTGCATTGAAGTTCTTCTATCTCTACTTCAAAAAATATAAATTACAATTCCTCGTGATTGCGATATTTATCATTGCGGCTACTTATCTGCAAGTTAAAGCACCCGTACTTCTTGGGGATTCTATTACACATCTTTCGACTTATGTTGGTGATTATTTTAGTCATCAACACGCTGATGAAGCGGTGAAGGGTTTACAACAAATAGCAGCAGGAGCAAATCAAGCTCAGGATGCTCTGCAACAAATTGCTGCGCAAATGGGAAAAGCTACTGGACAAGTGGTTGACTGGCATAGTCTGACATCTGCGAATGTTCCAGCAGCGGTAACTTCAAACTTACCTTCGGGAACAACAATTGACAGCCTTCAAGCTATGGCTAAGATTCCAACAGATTGGCACCAACTTACAGACGCGAATGTTCCAGAAGCGATACGTGCCAACCTTAACGGTCAGTCTATTTCTGACTTGATGAAGGTGGCTACGTCACAAGCACCAAGCAAGGCTGATTTCATGCGTTCAATGTGGATGTTGCTTGCCTTTTACGTGATGACAGGTATTGCGCAACTTATCTATAGCTTGCTCTTTACACGTATCGTTGCACACTCAACAAACCGTATGCGTAAAGGTCTCTTTGGTAAGTTGGAACGCCTAACAATTTCGTATTTTGACCGTCATGCGGATGGAGATATTCTCGCCCGCTTTACCTCAGACTTGGATAATATTCAAAACACATTGAATCAAGCAGCAGTGAACGTTACCACTAACTTTGCCCTGTTTATCGGGATTTTGTATATGATTTTCGACCAAAATGTCAAGATGGCATTAGTGACAATTTCTACAACTCCTGTGGCCGTTCTCTGCGCTGTGATTATCATTATTCAAGCTAAGAAATACACGGATAGACAACAAAAAGAAGTCGGCGAACTTAATGCTTATATGGATGAAAAAATCTCTGGGCAAAAAGCGATTATCGTTGAAGGACTTCAAGCAGATGCAATCGAAGGTTTTGAAGTACGTAATGATAAAGTACGTAAAACAACCTTCGCAGCTCAAGCTTGGTCAGGTATGATTTTCCCATTGATGAATGGCTTCTCCCTCTTGACTTTGGCTTTGGTTATTTTTGCAGGTGCTAATATCCTCCTTAATGATGCTTCATTATCAACTGCTGCAGCCTTTGGTTTGCTTGCTACATTTATCCAATATGCGCAACAATATTACAACCCAATCATGCAGATTTCTTCATCTTTCGGTCAATTGCAACTTGCGGTAACTGGTGCAACACGTCTGAATGTGATGTTTGATGAAAAAGAAGAAGTACGTCCTGAAAATGGTAAAACTTTTGAAGGTATTTCTGAAGGTGTACACATTGAAGATATTGACTTTAGTTATCTTCCAGGTAAACCAGTCCTTAAAGATGTCAATATTAATGTGGACAAAGGTCAAATGGTTGCCTTAGTTGGTCCAACAGGATCAGGTAAAACAACTGTTATGAACCTCATGAACCGTTTCTATGATGTGGACAAAGGTGGGATCAAGTTTGATGGTACCGATATTCGTGAATTTGACTTAGATTCATTACGTTCAAAAGTCGGGATTGTCTTGCAAGAGTCTGTCCTTTTCTCTGGAACCATTGCGGACAACATCAAGTTTGGTAAAAAAGATGCGACTATGGATGAAGTTATTACAGTAGCCAAGACGACACATATCCACGAGTTTATTGAGAGTTTACCAGAGGGTTATGAAACGCTGGTGGATGACGACGACAATGTCTTCTCTGTAGGCCAAAAACAACAAATTTCGATTGCCCGTACTATCTTGACTAACCCAGATTTGCTTATTCTTGATGAAGCAACATCAAACGTTGATACGGTTACAGAAGAACAAATTCAAATGGCTATGGAAGCAGCAATTGCTGGTCGTACATCATTTGTTATTGCCCACCGTTTGAAAACAATACTTAATGCAGACAAGATTGTTGTCCTTAAGGACGGTGAAGTTATTGAAGAAGGAAACCATAATGAACTTGTGAATCTTGGTGGCTTCTACTCTGAACTTTACCACAATCAGTTTGTCTTTGAATAAAATTAAGGATAGATATTAATATAAAAACGCTCGTGTCTCAACGAGCGTTTTTGATGTGATTCAGATTCCAAAAATAAGAGAACGTATCTATCAACCTTCAATTATGATATTTGTTCGAAGATAGCAATAATATCGACAGAACCAATACCAGAAGGGATGATTAGCTGTTCTTTACTTAAGGGAGAATCATCGATTTGCCAGCCGACAAAGTGATAGTGAGGTAATTTTACTTTCGCTGGAGAAATATAGCCTTGTTCGATACTCCGCATACCTTCAGGATGATGCCATTCGAGAGGCTCGTTCCAAATTGTCTTAGCACTGTAGCGTACGGGGTATTTGATTGGTGTCCACTGCGCATGAAAATCATAGATTTGGCCAAGAGGTTCAAACTGATGTTTTTCTTGAGGTTTCCAAAGGAAGTTAGGATTATAGACCCTCGTGCGATGTATAACAGAAGTTGGGCCAGCATAAAGTTGAGCTTGTTCTTGAGATTGAGGGTGAGCCAGTACATTGTGACGGTTGCGTACTTTAGCCCAGCCTTCAAAGGTATAGCCGGAAAGTTTGAGGGTCTTGTTCTTAAGAGAGTAGCTCTGATTTTTAGGGAGGAGTTCAGAGCTCATACCAATCCATTTCCCTTCTGTGTTTATTATTTTATTATAGCCCTGATAATCTGCTTTATTGAGAGAAGGAACCGGACTTATTTGAGCACGTTCCAAGTGACTGAGCATATCGTTATTAATATTAAAAAAATAATTTGCTTTAAAAAATTTTGATTTCTTTTTATTTGGGATGAAAGAAGTTTTAAGTGAAAAATTCATCATTTATCCCTTTCTTTGTTTTTTGTGTTCAATGTTATATTATCATTTTTTTCTAATGTTAAATAGTAATATACAATAAAGTTTTAGGTAGAGAAAAGAATAAGTGTTCCTAAAGAATGATCAAGAAAAAAAGGATGCTTTTTATCTATTCAAAAGGCGGGAAAAATGGTAGAATAGAGGGTACATGTATTTCATGTCTCAAATAAAACAATAAGTGATAGAGTAATAATTTATGAAAAAAATAGTAATCAATGGCGGTAAAAGTATCTCAGGGAAGGTAACGATTTCGGGAGCCAAGAACAGCGTAGTTGCCCTTATTCCGGCAACGATTTTAGCTAATGATATTGTTACACTTGAAGGTGTACCCGATATTTCTGATGTCGCAAGTTTGGTCGATATCATGGAAATTATGGGGGCAAAAATTCAACGTGATACTGATGCGGGCATTTTGACGATTGATACACGTGATGTGACTTCAAAGCCATTGCCTTATGGTAAGATAAACTCTTTACGTGCTTCTTATTATTTTAATGGAGCGCTTCTTGGTCGTTTTGGGAAATCAACGGTTGGTTTGCCAGGGGGATGCGATTTAGGCCCACGTCCTATGGATCTTCATGTTAAAGCTTTTGAAGCTTTAGGAGCAGAATTATCTTATCTTGAAGATGCTATGCACCTTGAAGCTAAAGAAGAAAAATTAAACGGTACAACTATCTATATGGATATGGTTTCTGTTGGTGCAACAATTAATACAATGCTTGCGGCTAGTACAGCAGAAGGTGTAACCATTATTGAAAATGCAGCACGTGAACCAGAAATCATTGATGTAGCTACACTCTTGAATAATATGGGGGCAAAAGTTCGTGGGGCTGGTACAGATGTGATTCGTATCACAGGGAAAACAGAGATGCATGGTGCACGTCATACGGTTATTCCTGACCGTATCGAGGCAGGAACTTATCTTGCTTTGGCTGCAGCGATGGGAGATGGCGTCATCGTTGACAATGTTATCTATGAACATCTAGAATCATTTATTGCTAAACTCGAAGAAATGGGCGTACGTATGACCATTCGTGAGGACTCTATCGAGGTCCATCGTTCAGAAAACTTGAAAGCAATCAATATTAAGACTGTACCTTATCCTGGGTTTGCAACTGATTTGCAACAGCCAATTACTCCGCTTCTACTAAAAGCACAAGGACGTGGTTGGATAATGGATACGATTTATGAAAAACGTGTCAATCATGTGCCAGAAATGGCACGTATGGGTGCTGCAATCTCAACAGTGGATGATCATATTATCTATGAAGCACCTAATAAACTTCAAGGTGCTCATGTTCGTGCTACCGACTTGCGTGCGGGGGCAAGTCTGGTCTTGGCTGGTATTATTGCCGAAGGTACAACGACGATTGAAAATATTGAATTTATCCTTCGTGGATATGATAGTATTATTGAAAAAATGACGGCTTTGGGTGTTGATATTCAACTTATTGAAGATTAACTGTGAAAAGTTGAAAATTTTTCCGTATCATTAATATAGGAGGTGCGTATGGCTGATTTAAAGTATGAAATTGAGGAACATCTTATTACCTTATCTGAAAATGCCAAAGGCTGGACCAAAGAGCTTAACCGTGTATCGTGGAATGGCATGGAAGCTAAATATGATTTGCGTCAGTGGTCGCCCGACCATGAAAAGATGGGCAAGGGGATTACACTGACAGATGAAGAATTTGCTGTTCTTTTGAAAGAGCTCGGAAACAAATAAAAAAACCAGTTTTTCTGGTTTTTTTTTATGAATCATATATAAAAAGAAAAACCATTAGTATGGTTCTTTTATCAATGCATGTAAATCATGACAATCATAGCGATGTAAAGAGCAAAAGTAATCACAAAAGTAATGCGCCAAAAAAGCTTAAAGAAGCGCTTATATTTGAAGTCTTTAAAATAGAATAAATCCATTAACAATAAGACGAGAGCTAAAATTGAAAGGATCAAGAAGTAATAAGGCAAAATATTAATGGCAGTGAATTGCTCTGAAAAAAGTTGGAGCCCAAAAATTAAGAAGAGGACAAAAATATCAGGAATGCGAAGTTTTCGATTCGTCAAGTGGCGAATCCGCAAAAATTTAAAAGCGAAAACCAATACAATCCAGCTTAAAAGCGGATATAGGGTGGCAATAATCTTAGGTAACATAGCTTAATTTTAGCGGTTTTGGGTACTTTTGTAAAGTGTTATTTGTCGGAACAATAAATCGAGATGTAAAAATAAAAAGAAAAGCCATAGTTAAGCTTTCCTTTTTATTTAAATTTCACGAATTTCAGCAAATTCAGCTTGTACAAAAGTTGCGAGTTCTTTTGGATTGAGGCGTATAGAACGGCCGATTTCACCGGCAGATACAATGATTTTATCTGCATCCAGTGCAATGGTATCGATATAGATAGGGAACCTTTTGGTTTGCCAGATACCGACAGGATTATTAGCACCATGGATGTATCCAGTGGTTTTCTGCAAATCTTTTTGAGGAATCATGTGGACCTTCTTATTTCCAGAGACCTTTGCTAATTTCTTTTCAGAAAGATGCTCTGTCAGAGGAAGGATCCCCACGATTGGACCCGTTTTATCTCCTATAAGTGCGAGCGTTTTATAGATATCACGACGTTGGATGTCTTCAGGCATGAGCTCTGCTTCTAAAGCATTGAGAGCAAGCCCTTCATGGTTGACTTGACCTTTGTCCAGAATTTGTTCAACTAATGTTTTTTTCAGTTTCTTTTTCTTGCTCATGCGTTCATTATATCACTTTTTCGCTTGAAAAATCTGAGCTGCACTCTTAGAGATAATAACGAGAGCCAGAGCAGCGAGTGTTGCAGTTGCAAGTCCACTCATTCCATTTACGACAAATGAATAAGGAATCGCACCCCAGCCCTTCCAAGCATATTTCCCCCAAAAAATAACACCAGCGACAAAGTGCCAAAAATATTTGATAAGAACGCCGAGAAAAGCAGCAGCAAAGATTGTGCGTGTTTGACTCGAATCTTTCTTGCGTATGATGCCAGCGAAGCCAAGAGAAATCGGTGCAACGATATATTCCAGCAAGGCCTGTACTGGAGTCAAGATAGTTGCTTGACCTAATACAATCAAAAGTAAGCCAAACACCAGCCCACCTGTCATGCCCCAAAAAACACCGCGGCGCAAGGCCAAGACCAGTAAGGGAATAACTGCCAGCTCAAGATAAAAAACTTGAGCATAGTTTATCGAGATGAAACTCAAGACAAGAGCTAATGCAGCAGCAATAGCCGTTTCAGTAAGTTCTAAAACTTTAGAATCAGACATAAAAAAATCTCCTTTTGTTGGCACAAAGGAGGGTTAGAGAGAAGTGAGGATAGCGATCCTCTATACAAACACATTCCTACGCTGGTACGAACCAGATCAGGTCAAATGGTGTTTCTCAGCTCTTGGTTTTCCCTCGAGCACCCATTGTGCAAATTTTAATTTTACAGTATTAATATATCATAAGATGTTTACTTTAGCAAAAATGTCATACTTATTCCAAGGAAATTCCAAGCCATATGGATGGCCATATTGAGGTAGAAATTACGGTATTTAAAGTAGAACATGGTGAGCACTAAACTCATTGAACCATAAACAAGCCAACTGTAAAGATCTGTTGGACTGTGCATACCTGCAAAGAGGAGAGCTGCTGTCAAAAAAGCGAGCATTTTATTTTTTGTAAAGAGAACTTCGAAAGGGCCAACGCGGTAAGTAAGTTCTTCAAAGAAGCCAGCAAAGATCGTTTGGACAGCAAAGATACCTAAAGGAATAACCTGGGCGAGACTGTTTAAAGCCTCTTGATTTTCTGTACTTGCTTGTAAACCAAGCGCCTGTGCTAAAATATTGACACAGAGTGAAACCAAGAAAAGAGAACCAAAGCCTTGGGCAATTTTGCCCAAGGGGAATTCTTTGATAGCAATCGGCGGAATAATATTTCGACGGCGAGCAAGAAAGTAAGACAAGCCTAGAGCAACAAAGAAAATCACAAAAAATATTATTTGATCAAGAGAAGAAAAGGCTTTTCCAGAATGCAACTGGCTGATAAGTGCTGTAGCAAAACTTGGTAGTAAAGAAAGCACAAAGAGAGCCAGCCAGATTGATTTCTTATAAGTGAAAATTAAACTAATTAGGTAAAGAAGGAAACTTAGCCCTAACCATTGCATCCAGCCAGCTCCTAAAGAAAAAGGAAGAGCGAAGAGAAAAGCAGGGAGAATAGTCCAGGTCCAAGGTTTTTTTATAAGGTCTCGAAATTTAATCATAGAACAATTCTAACATATAATCATTGATAATTTGTATAAGTTTTAATAAAATATAAGAAGATAAATGGAGAATCAGAATGAAAGAATTCATAAACAATTTAGAAGTTTGCTTACCAGGCTATCGTGTACTCAATCGCGAAGAAAATTTAAATTTTTATCGTGATGTGCTTGGCATGAAAGTCTTACACGAAGAAAATGCAGAAGTTTTTTTATCTGGTTATGAGGCAAAAGAACCAAGGTTAATCTTAGAGGAGTCACCGGGTGTGACTCCTGTTCAAGGGATGAAGAAACATGGACGCACAGTCATCCAAGCTGATGAGGAAGAAATTGAACAGCTTTTGGCGCGTAACTTAGACCAAGTAGCACATCTTTATCAGGTCAAAGACAGTTGGGCTTTTGAGGCTGTTTCTCCAGAAAATGATGTTTATCTGATGGTTTCTGTAAACGATTGGTCAGATTTAACAGAGGTTGCTAAATCTGATGTTGACTTTGATGAGGGGGAATTTGCAGGACTATCTGATTTTTCTATCAAAGAGGTACAAATTAATATTCCAGAAGTGTCTATTATTGCAGAATATGAAAAAATTCTCGGTGTAAAAGCGCAAGGTAATCTTTTAGACCTTGCTGGTTTGCATCTCGTCTTTTGCCAAAGTGAAGGTCCTGATTTGACAGCTAATATGGATGAAAAACTTGACCTGATGCTTTTACGTTTTCAAGTTTCGCAGTCGTTTGACTTAGCTCAGTTCGCTGATAATTTACCTGACGAAAAACTGTATTTGGATAACAAAGCGAAAACGTTAGCTATTGATATTCCACATCACATGGAACTTTGGTTTACAAAGCAAGGCCTATGAAAAATGAAAAAGAATTTTTAGAAACAATTGATGACTATATAGCACAAGAAATTTTCCCGGGCTGCCATGTTGCTATTGTGGAAGAAGCAGAGGTTCAAGAGTTTGTTCGAGGCAACCAAGCAATCCTTCCGAAAGTAAAACCATTGGTTGCAGGTAAAAAATGGGATTTAGCTTCCGTTTCAAAAGTTGTAGGCACAGGAACAGTTGTTATTAATCTCGTTTTGTCTGGGAAGTTAGAGCTTGATGCTCCGTTTACGGATTATTATCCTGATTTTCATGATGAGAGTATTACTTTGAGACAGCTTCTTACGCATACAACGGGTATAAATCCGTTTATTGAAAACCGTGATAAGTTAGATTTTAAAGGTTTAAAGGATGCGATTGACCATATCGAAGTGACGGAAAATAAAAGTTGTCACTACACAGATATCAACTTTATTTTGTTGGGTTTTATGCTTGAAAAGCTTTATGAGAAATCTTTAGATGAAGTCTTTAAAGCAGAGGTTTTTGAAAAATGGAACATGTCTGAGACATCTTTTGGACCTGTTACTAATGCCGTGCCTACAAGTCTGGATACACGAGTGGGGTCGGTTCATGATCCAAAAGCAAAAGTACTAGGAACACACTGTGGGTCAGCAGGACTTTTTGCACCGATGATTGATTTGGTTAAATTTGTTCAAGGTTATTTTTCAGACACAAAATATTTGGCTTTGCAGAAAAATTATGCAGCGGGAGATCGCCCAAGAAGTTTAGCTTGGGATTTTATACACGACCAGTGGTTGCTTCATACAGGTTACACAGGCACTTTCATTCTGATGAATCTCGAATCAAAGAAAGCGGTAATTTTCTTATCCAATCGAGTGCACTTGAAGGATGAGCGGGCACAGTGGATTGTAGATCGTGACCGACTGATTGAAATACTCATAAAAATTTAAACTGACCTGAGTGTCGGTTTTTTCTTTTCCTATAAAAAAACACTTTCCTGTTATTGAGAAAGTGTTTAATATTTTTTTATCCAATATTGTCTACAGGATCATTCTTTTTACGATAACTTATCAATATAATGAAATAAAGAAGTGCGGTAAAGAGAGTTACTCCAATAGGATTAGTTGTAAGGATACCAAAGAAAATTAATAACAAAGCAATGAGAGCAATAAGACTCATGCTCATAGTACCTAAAGCTTTGGTTTTGCGTGCCAATAAGAAGCCTGCGAGACTAATTAAAAACCAAACTAAAAGGACAGTGTAAGATAAAGAACCGGCAAGATAGTTAAATAGGCTGTCTCCTAAGAAGTAAGAAAGAACAACGCCGATATAAAGTGTTCCAGAGCAGAAAAGAACAGATCTTTGAGGTACTTTACTTTTATTCAGTGTAGCAATCTTTTGCGAAAGCTTGCCTTTATGATTTTTTAAGCGGAAGAATAAAATTCTTGAAGAGGCATAAATGCCAGAGTTGATTGAAGAAAAGAGCGCGAGAATAATAATGAAATTAATGATGTCTGCAGCAAAAGGAATATGCATTTTGTTAAAGACCATGACAAACGGGCTCATTGTTGACGTTGCCAGGTCGTTCCAGTTGTAGATAAGGAGCAGGAGGAACATTGGGACGATATAAAAAGAAATGATGCGTCCAATAACGCCTCGGATAGCGCGTGGGATAGCAGTTTTAGGATCTTCTGTCTCACTAACAGTAATGGCAATGAGTTCAGAGCCCCCGTAGGAATAGATAACAATCAATAAAGAATTGATAACACCTTTAAGTCCGTGTGGCGCAAAGCCACCATATTTTGTCATCCCTGAAAATGCAGATATCAAGTTGGTATTAAAAATGTTTTGTGCAACTAAAATGACACCAAAAATAATAAGAAGAATGATAACGCTGATTTTGATAAAAGCAAGCCAATATTCTGTTTCGGCAAAGAATGTTACTGACAGTAGGTTGATAAGCGATGTTAGGATAGCGATGAGTAAGACGAAGGCCCATGAAGGGATATTAGGGAACCAAAGCTGTATAAAGCTAGCAGCAGCGACAGCTTCGGCAATAATATTAATCATCCAAAGTGACCAATACACCCAGTCTGTAAAATCAGCTGCATGGTTACCCAGATAAGGTTGAACCAATCCTGAAAGACCATGTGGTTCATCCGAGCTAAGGACCAACTTCTCTAAACTCTTCATCACGAAGAATAAAACCACACCTCCGATGAAATAAGAAATAAGGACAGCAGGACCAGCAGACTCAATGGCAGAAGCGCTCCCTTTAAAAAGGCCAGCCCCGATCGCTCCACCTAGAGCAATCATAGTGATATGGCGTGTTGCCATTCTCTTTTGTAAATTTTGATTATTTTCCAATTATAAGTTCCTCTCTTTATAAAATAAATATTTTTAATTTAAAATTCTAAGTCAAATTAAGCCTCCTCTCACTTTATTGTCACGTTGGAGTAGCAATAATCAATAAAAATAAATTAAAAAAGATGCCCAAAGGGACATCTTTTTGCCCCTTTCTGACCAACGCCAAAGAGGACTCACACCTTTACCTTTCAGCACTTAGTGTGAGCCCATAATCAACAACAAAACTGTGTGATAAGCGTTAATCATTTTTGAGCCTCATTATTTTAATAGTGTAAAGTATAATACAAATAATGTAAAAATTCAAATTTTTGCACAAATTAAAAAAACAAAAGTGGACTTTTAAAATTTTAATGTCAAAAGTTCTTTACATTAAAATCAGAAAGGAATTGGAGGTTATAAAATTTTTTATCTGAAGATAACTTTCTATTTTTTATTAGGTAATTCGTGAAAAAAATAGCAAAATATGGTATAATGTATGCACGTTTTAAAGGGATTTAGAAGAAAAAATAGACAGAGAGTTGGTGCAAAAAGGCATCAAAAATAGGATAAACATAAAATGAGCAGAATGATGCCAGCACGTGTACGCAGTGAAGGAATAGCCCTGTATAGCCAGGGACTTTTAATTGATCCATCAATAGAGGATTTTAAACTTTCTGCAGAGGTTGAAGGAGAACAAGTAATTTACGATATGGACGGGGCACAGGATTATTGTTCTTGTGCTGATTTTCAGCGGAATCACCGTTATTGTAAGCACATTGCTGCAGTAGAAGAATACCTCAAGAATGAAAATAAAGAAGTTGAAGTTGACAAGAAAAACATAGAAAAGATTGAGTTGGTAGCAAATGACGAATTAGCTGCCAATGCTGCCTTTTTGGATGCTTTGAATGGCGAAACACAGGTCAATTTTGGAGCTGAGCAATTTTCAATTGAAGTCCATGTCGAAGATAACTCGCAACTCTATGATGTTTTTTCTATGGATTACTTCATGTATTTTGACTTACGCTTATATAGCGAACGCTTAGGTAGAGCTTATGTAATCAAAGATATCCCGTATTTTTTGAGAACATTGCAAAACTTTGGACAATATTCGTTAGGTGCTTTGCATTATGTTGACCTCTTTTTTGATAATTTTGATGAAGCGAGTCAGGACTTTTTGAATTTCCTACTTAAAATACATGGCAAGCTTGATGCTCAAATGGCTAACCAACTGTATATTAAAAATGGACGTTATCTCAATTTCCCTTATCTTTTTATTGAAGAGGCAATGGATTTAGCCTCTAACTTGTCACGTTTTAGCTTGAGGTTATCAGGCGCCTTGATTAACTATTTCACCTTTGTTGCTCTTGATGAAGAGTCAGAGATTTTTAATTTTAGTGTGACAAGCCAAAGGGACTTTATCGAGTTGAAAATCGAAGATAATGCCTTTAGTTCCTTCTATAGTGGTTCCCTTCTATACTATAATCACGTCTTTTATAAGGTTGATCATGAACAAAAACGTTTGTTGCAGCTGGTTCAAAAAGAATTAGAAGGTGAGAAGCATAATCAATTTTCATATATGGACAAGGACAAAGTAGCTCAAGCACTGCAACAACTTTCTACTTTGGGCCAAATTTCAGCCCCTGAAAATTTCGTTATTCGCCCCTTTACACCGATTTTTACCTTTGCTAATCCTGATGGACAAAATATAGAACTTTCGGTTCAATTTGATTATGGCAATTTTAAAGTGGAACACTTTCATGAACTAGAAACACTCGAGTTCTCTCGGGACCTACGCCTAGAAAATAAGATATTTACGCTCATGGCTCGTTTTGGTTTCACACGTTCTTTTACAAGTTCTGTGACGCTTTCGGCACAATTTGCAGAAACATTCTTTATCAAGATTCTGCCACAATTCCAGAAATTAGGTCAAGTAAAACTGTCTCCTGGACTAATGGATATGAAAGTCGATGAAGTCCCTGAAATCATGATTGATCGTCGAGGAGGCTTGTTAGATATTGCCTTTGAAATGCCAAGCATCGGTGAGAATGAATTTGCAAATGTTATTGCACAGTTGCAAAACAATGCGGAATACTATGTCAGTGAAAACGGAAAATTATTTATCTTTGACCAGAAGTTCAGCGAACTGAAATCAGCTTTACGAGAACTGGATGATAATTTTACGATCAGTGGGACGAGCTTAGAAGTCAATGTGACACGCAGTTTTCAAGTTTCTAAAATATTTGAAAATATTTCAAGCAGTAATTTTTCAAATGAATTTAAAGCCTTCTATGAACACCTCACGCATCCAGAAACCTTCCCATACGAAAAACCTGAGCATGTCAAAGCTGAACTGCGAAGTTATCAGGAAACAGGAGTTCGTTGGATGTCTATGTTAACGCACTATCACTTAGGTGGTGTTTTGGCAGATGACATGGGTCTAGGTAAAACAGTACAAGCGATTACCTATTTATTGTCAAATCTGAAAGAAGGTGAAACAGCTTTAGTCACTGCTCCTGCTAGCCTTATTTACAACTGGGCCAGTGAGTTTGATCAATTTACGGACACGGTTGATTACGTGGTAGTTGACGGTATGAAGGCTGATCGCGATGCTTTGATTCATGGGAAGCATCAAGTTTATATCACAAGTTATGGCAGCTTCCTTAAGGACTTTGATGATTATCAAGAGAAGGAGCTTAACTATCTTCTCTTAGATGAAGCACAAGCTGTGAAAAACTATAGCAGTAAAACAAATAGAGCGCTTAGTCAATTGAATGTTGAACATACTTTTGCTTTATCTGGAACGCCTTTAGAAAATCGTTTAGAAGAAATTTGGGCAATCTTCCAAGTGGTAATGCCGGGCTTTTTACCAAAACGTGAAACATTTAATAAAATGTCACCCGAAGTTATCTCACGCATTATCCATCCATTTATTATGCGCCGTAAAAAAGAAGAAGTTTTGACAGAGTTGCCTGATAAGATGGAAATGACCTTACGCAATAACATGGTTGAAGAGCAAAAACTCCTATATTTAGCACAGTTAGAGTTAATGCAACAATCTGTCCGCCAAATGGATAGTGCAAGCCTTAAAAAATCACGTATTGAAATTCTTGCAGGGATTACCCGACTTCGTCAAATATGTAACACGCCAGCTCTTTTCATGGATAACTATGAAGGTGGATCTGGTAAGCTAGATAGTTTGATGGAGCTGTTAGAGCAAGTCAAGGCTTCAGGACATCGTCCTTTGATTTTTTCACAGTTTACTAAGACTTTTCCCTATATTGAAGAAGCAATGGAAAAATTGGACCTCACAGCCTATAAGTTAACAGGCTCAACTCCAGTTAAAGAACGCTTAGAAATGGTTCAAGCCTTTAATGCTGGAAGCCGTGATGCCTTCCTCATTTCGCTAAAAGCGGGTGGCGTAGGTCTTAACCTCACTAGTGCCGATGTTGTTATCCTTGTTGATCTATGGTGGAATCCTGCGGTTGAAGAACAAGCTATAGCAAGGGCTCACCGTATGGGACAAAAGAGTACCGTTGAAGTCATTCGCTTGATTACACAAGGGACGATTGAAGAAAAAATCATGGAGATTCAGGAGCGTAAAAAAGATCTGATTGCAAATGTTTTAGATGGCGATGTGATTGATAAGACGCTCAGCGAAGCCGAAATCAGAGAAATTTTAGGACTATAACTTTAAAAATCGCTGAAAATGCGATATAATAATAGTTGAAACACATACCTAAGAAAAAAATAAGATTAGACAAACTTTTTAAGGAACGTAGAGGAAAAGTTTCAAGACAAACAAAAAAATAAGTAGGGCAAGCAATGAACGAAGGAAGAAGAGTCGTATTTCCAATCATCGATGATGATGAAATGCTTGAAAAAGACACACGCGTCATCATGACAAATTCACAACTGATTACTAAGAATCCTAGTCAACAAGACGAGGCTTCTTTTGGTGGTGTTCAAATGTCTGATAAAAAACGTTCAGATGTCTATAAGCCAATAAAAACAAAAGTTAGCTACAGCACTCAACATCGTCCATTAAATAGCAATCATAGTGGGTACAGTTCTTTTGATAAAATGCCTAAAAAAACGAGTGTTGATGAATCAAAAGAAAAGGCCAAAAGAGAAGCGGCAGTACTTCCTAAACGTCCAAAAGGCTATGTTCATCCGCTAGAACGCGATAAAGATGATTTTTCTTTACGCCGTTCATCAGCAGTACTTAACGCAGCGAAACCAGCACCAGGCGAAAAGAAGACAATCGAACAAAAGCCGATGTCTCCAAGACGTCCAGCAACTAATAATCCCATCAGAGACATGAAAAAACGTGGTTTAAATCTTGATGAAGCAATTATTTCTGGTTCTCCTCAAAAAGGAGAAGATAAGACTAAAACTGCAAAAAACGAGTATTTCGATAACAAACGGAAGAACTTGTTTGATCGCGGACTTTAAATAAAAGAAGGAGAAAAGATTTCAGTTCCGACTGAAATTTCTTATTTATCATGGAAAAAGTATATCATTTTATAGGAATTAAAGGCTCAGGGATGAGTGCACTCGCTCTTATGCTCCACCAAATGGGTAAAAAAGTACAAGGTTCTGATACGACGGACTACTATTTTACACAACGTGGCCTTGAAGAAGCGGGGATTCCTATTCTTCCTTTTGACGAGAAAAATATTACACCAGAAGTTGAGTTGATTGCAGGGAATGCTTTTCGTACCGACAATAATGTCGAAATTGCTTTTGCTGAAAAAAACGGCTTTGCTTTTAAACGTTACCATGAGTTTTTAGGACATTTCATGGAAGACTTTATCAGCGTTGGGGTCGCGGGGGCGCACGGTAAAACTTCAACGACAGGAATTCTAGCACATGTCATGAAAAATGCTGTGGATACGTCATACTTGATTGGTGATGGTACAGGACGTGGAAATGCGGACAGCGAATATTTTGTATTTGAATCAGATGAATACGAACGTCATTTCATGCCTTATCATCCAGAATATACAATTATTACCAATGTTGATTTTGATCATCCAGATTATTTCCAAAACATTGATGATGTCGCCTCAGCTTTCCAAGATTATGCCCAAAACATCAAAAAAGGTATTTTCGTTTTTGGAGAAGATCCGTATTTACGTAAAATTACAGCAGAAGCACCGATTTACTATTATGGTTTTGAAGATGGAGATGATTATCAAGCAAAAGATATCATCCGCTCAACACGTGGCTCATCTTTTGATGCTTATTTCCGAGGCGAAAAAATCGGTCACTTTGTAGTTCCTGCTTACGGGAAGCATAATATTGCGAACGCCTTAGCAGTAGTTGGTGTAACCCATCAGCTTGGCTTAGATATGAATGATATCGCAGACCATTTGTTGACTTTCTCTGGTGTAAAACGTCGATTTACGGAGAAAAAAGTTGGAGAAACAATTATTATTGATGACTTCGCGCACCATCCAACAGAAATCGAAGCAACAATTGATGCAGCGCGTCAAAAATATCCCGATCGTGAAATCGTGGCTGTTTTCCAACCCCATACATTTACACGAACAATTGCCTTTGCTGATGAGTTTGCTCAAGTTCTTGATTCAGCAGATACGGTGTATCTTGCAGAAATTTATGGCTCTGCACGTGAAGTTGACCACCATGAAATTACAGCACAAGATCTTGCTGATAAAGTACGTAAACCTGCACGCGTTATTTCTGTGGAAAACGTTTCGCCTTTATTGGACCATGATCGTGGGGTCTATGTCTTCATGGGTGCTGGAAATATCCAACAGTATGAAGTGGCATTTGAAGATTTGCTTAGCCAATTAACTAAAAATACTTTGTAAAATAAAAACTTCCTTTTAGGAAGTTTTTTAGTTTAGGAGGAGATAAAAGGATTAAAAGTAATAATTATTATCAATGGTTTAACCTTATTTAAAAATACTGTCTCCTTTTAAATAGTGAGATACTACAGTTTGTAAATTCATACCACTTATCGGCTCTATGATATAATTAAAGCATGTTAACATTTCCACTGGTCAATGATACGTCGCGAAAAATCATCCATATTGATATGGATGCCTTTTTCGCGTCAGTAGAAATACGGGACAATCCAAAATTAAGGGGAAAACCTGTAGTTATTGCACGGAACCCGCTGGAAACTGGCGGGCGTGGCGTTGTTTCAACATGTTCTTATGAAGCACGAGCATTCGGGATTCATTCGGCAATGAGCGCCAAAGAAGCTTATGATCTTTGTCCGCAAGCTGTTTTCATTAGTGGGAATTATGAAAAGTATCGTGCAATATCAGAACAAGTACGTGAAATTTTTAACCGCTATACTGATGAAGTAGAGGCAGCATCTATTGATGAAGCTTATCTGGATGTCACTCGGAATAAGATAGGGTCAACCAGTGCAATTAGAGTTGCAAAACTTATACAGCACGATATTTTTGTTGAGCTCGGTTTAACTTGCTCAGCAGGTGTGTCCTACAATAAATTTTTAGCAAAGATTGCCTCAGATTATGAAAAGCCTCATGGGCTGACGGTAATTATGCCTGAAGCAGCAAAAGACTTTCTAGCAGTGTTACCTGTTGAAAAATTTCACGGCGTAGGTAAGGCTACTGGAGCAAAACTACATGAGTTAGAGATTTTTACAGGTGCTGATATTCAAGCGGCGGACCCGTTACTCTTGGCAGAACGGTTTGGTGTTTATGGTTGGAATCTTTTTTTGAAGGCTAATGGTATTCATCATGCACCCGTAGTGACAAGCCGTCAAAGGAAGTCAGTAGGCAAAGAAAGAACTTATAGCAAACTCCTCTACAATGCAGAGGACATCAAGCAGGAACTTACTAACCTTTCGGAACGCGTTTCTACTAATGTGAAGCGTCATCAACTTCTGGGAGATACAGTTGTCCTCAAGTTACGTTATTCTGATTTTAAGACAATTACGAAACGCAAAAAGCTTCCCGAGAAGATAAATGAAACAACTGCATTGGCACATGTCGCTCAAGATTTACTAGAAGAGATTGATTATGATGAAACAATAGGTGTACGACTGCTGGGTGTTACCCTAACAGGGTTTGGGGCAGAAGAATTACGATTAGATATGAAAAGCTAAGAAAAGGAATAAAGGGGATCTTTTTCCTTTTTTTGATAAGCAAAAAACAGAGTCCCAATGCAGAAGCCAGCTGGATAAGAATAAGCATTTCTTCTAAAGAGAGAGAAAAAGAGGCAAAGAAAAGCCACAAGATATCTCCAGCACCAATCCCAATATTGATAAAAAATGTGAAACAAGCAAGCGCTAATAAGAAATAAGCTATAGGGGTAACAGGAAATAAAATAAAGAAGCAAGCAGTAAACGCTAAACCGATATTTAAAGGGTAAGCATAAGAATCAATATCAAATTTGCTCAAAAGTAAACTAATAATAAGGGTGAAAAAGTGGAGAAAATCTAAATCAAACCACAATGCGGCAAAGAGAGTTCCTGAAAGAAATTCTAGGATAAAATAACTATAAGAAAATTTTACACCACACAAACGACACTTGCTTTTAAAGATAATTTGGGAAATTAAAGGGATAAGTTGATACCATTTGAGAGGCGACTGACAAGAGCTACACTGTGAGCGTCCATAAAGAATCGAGGCTTCCGTATCCCATCGTTCACTTACTAAACCAAGAAAAGAGCCAAATACAGTGCCGATAATGAAGAAAAAAATAAGCATATTTGTTAATACGAGAAAAAGCTAAAAAGCTCACAATCTTAAGCAAAATATTTTCTAATTGACCTTTTTTTTTATATAATTGTAATAGAAATAAAAAATTGGAGGTTTCTATGTCTAAGGAAAAAACACAAGAAGTTTTGAATCAAACAGTTGCAGATTTATCTCAAGCAGCAGCACTTGTACATCAAACACACTGGTATATGCGTGGTTCTGGTTTCTTGACTCTGCATCCTAAAATGGACGAGTTCATGGACGCACTTAACGAGCATTTAGATGAGTTTGCTGAACGTTTAATTACCATCGGTGGTTCGCCAGTTTCAACGCTTAAAGAGTTTGATGAAAAGTCAAAAATTGAACTTCAACCAGCTACTTGGGATAAGTCAATGTCTGAACGTTTACATGGTGTTCTAGATACTTACAAATACTTGGCTAAACTTTTCCAAGAAGGCATGGATATTGCTGAATCTGAAAATGACGCGGTTACAGTTGACCTTTATACAGTTGCACTCGGAGATGTTGAAAAAACAATCTGGATGCTCGAAGCAGAACTTGGATAATAAAAAAAGACCTTACATACTCGGTAAGGTCTTTTTTTATTATCCGTTTTTAATTTTTCCAGGCCAGTTATTCAAGCCAGTCTTAAGAATATAAACTTCTGGTACGCCAGCTTTTTTAAGTTGTTTAGCAACTTTGACTGATGCTGTTGGCTTACCATTTTCGTAAAGTAGCACAGGTTTCTTTTTATTGATGGCGTTTAAACTTTGTTCCATCTGAGAAGCAGGTAAATTACGAGCACCAAGAATGTGTTTTACTCGGAAATCTGCAGCTTCACGGACGTCGATAAGTTGAGAAGTAGCCATTAAACGTTCAAATTCAGGTGCCTCAACAACTTTGGCATTACGTTTGAGCGTCCAACGTGGATAGATGAAGAAGACGACAATGAGGGCTAAAAGTATAAAGTCAATGATCCAGATCATTTAAGTTCTCCTAAGTTTATTTTTTAAATTTTAAAGCAAGGCTTGCGGCACCGATGATACCAGCATCATTTCCGAGCTCAGCAAGTTTGATTTTTGTAGAGTCACGTACTGTTGAGAACGAATATTTTTGGAAATAAGTTTCAACTTTAGAACGGAGAAATTCTCCAGCTGCAGAAACTCCGCCTCCGATAACAATAGCCGCTGGGTTGAGCGTACTTCCGAGGTTCGCGCAAGCAAAACCAAGGTAATAAGCAAACTTATCAACAACGCTAAGTGCAAAAGCATCACCAGCTTCAGCTGCAATGAAGATGTCTTTAGAAGTTACTTCGTCACCATTATCAATATTTGCTTTAATTTCGCTGTTTCCTTCGTATTCTTCTGCGAATTTTCTTGCAAGGCGTACAACGCCAGTAGCAGAAGTTACTGTTTCTAAGCAACCGTAGTTTCCGCAAGTACAAGCAAAGCCATCATGAGGCTCTACCACGATGTGTCCGATTTCACCAGCTGCACCAACAACACCATGGATAAGGTTTCCAGCAGAAACAATACCGCCACCCACTCCAGTCCCTAAAGTGATGAAGACAACGTCAGGTTGGTTTTCACCAGCTCCGACCCAACGTTCGCCTAAAGCTGCAACATTTGCATCATTATCAAGAATGAATGGTAGACCAACACCTTCGCTGATAGGAGCACCAACTTCTTGAACATCTGCCCAGTTAAGATTAAAGGCACCGCGGACAGTAGCAGCTTCAATATCTACTGTACCAGGTGTCCCCATTCCAATACCAATAAAGTCAGACTTATCAAGGTTGTAAAGATTTAAGCGGTGGTTGATAGATTCAATGATATCAGGGACAATGTGTTTTCCATCACTGAGAATATTTGTCGGGATAGCCCATTTGTCTTGAACTTCACCTTCGAGTGTTAAAATACCGAACTTGATAGAAGTTCCGCCGAGGTCGATACCAATAATTTTGTTAGCCATTTAGTTTTTCCTTCTCAATTCTTTCTTCACGACGTAAAATAAGTTGGGCAGTGAGGTATTCTTTATCACTTTTCTCAAAAATTCCCTGCTCAACCATATTTGTAAGTTCCTGTTGCATAAAATAAATCGCATCTAAGCGATTGGTCATGAAATTAATAAAACCGTATTTTTTTAACAATTCCTGTACATCATAAAGTGTTTTCATTGTTCTATTTTACCGCAACTGTAAGCGGTTTTCAAGTATTGATAAGTTTTTCAATGAGTTTTTGGTCCATAATTTTTTACAAACTGATAATCTGTTTGGAGTATTTCAAAATTACAACTTAAAGTTCATAGTAGGAAGTAGGTCAAATTTGTCAATTTTATTCCTTAGAAAACTTGTAAACGCGTGCATTTTCGCCTTTGACAAAAAGTGTGCTATAATAAATCTGATATATTGTTTGGGCGCACCATAAAAGCTAGCGTTCAAGCTACGGAGACGCGATTTCCGTATGAATTTTTCGAAAGAATAGGTAGAAATAAATTGACTAAATTACGCGAAAACATCAGAAACGTTGCGATTATTGCCCACGTCGACCACGGTAAAACAACTTTGGTTGATGAGTTACTTAAACAATCACAAACGCTTGATGCCCGTACAAACCTTGCTGAACGCGCAATGGACTCTAACGCCCTTGAACAAGAACGCGGGATCACAATCCTTGCTAAAAATACAGCCGTAGAATATGGCGATACACGTATTAACATTTTGGACACACCAGGTCACGCGGACTTCGGTGGTGAAGTAGAACGTATCATGAAAATGGTTGACGGTGTTGTTCTTGTCGTGGATGCTTATGAAGGTACAATGCCTCAAACACGTTTCGTGCTGAAAAAAGCTTTGGATCAAAACTTGACACCAATCGTTGTCGTGAACAAAATCGATAAACCATCTGCACGTCCACAAGAAGTTGTAGATGAAGTCTTGGAACTTTTCATCGAACTTGGTGCCGATGATGACCAATTGGACTTCCCAGTTGTTTATGCTTCAGCGATTAATGGGTCATCATCATTAAGCGATAACCCAGCGGATCAAGAAGCGACAATGGATCCAATCTTCAACACAATCATCGAACATATCCCAGCGCCTATCGATAACTCTGACGAACCTTTGCAATTCCAAGTTTCACTCTTGGACTACAATGACTTCGTTGGTCGTATTGGTATTGGACGTGTTTTCCGTGGTACAATCAAAGTTGGTGACAATGTAACATTGTCTAAACTTGACGGTTCAACGAAGAACTTCCGTGTCACAAAACTTTTTGGTTTCTTTGGGCTTGAACGTCAAGAAATTACGGAAGCAAAAGCAGGGGACTTGATTGCCGTCTCTGGTATGGATGATATCTTCGTTGGTGAAACTGTTACACCGACAGATGCTGTTGAACCATTGCCAGTACTTCACATTGACGAACCGACACTTCAAATGACTTTCCTTGTAAATAACTCACCATTCGCAGGACGCGAAGGTAAATGGGTAACTGCACGTAAAGTTGAAGAACGTTTGCAAGCAGAACTTCAAACAGACGTATCACTTCGTGTTGAAAATACTGATTCACCAGATAAATGGATCGTTTCAGGTCGTGGAGAATTACACTTGTCTATCCTTATCGAAACAATGCGTCGTGAAGGCTATGAACTTCAAGTTTCACGTCCAGAAGTTATCGTTAAAGAAATCGACGGCGTAGAATGTGAACCATTTGAACGTGTACGTATTGATACACCTGAAGAATACCAAGGATCAATTATCCAAGCCCTTTCAGAACGTAAGGGTGACATGTTGGACATGGAAATCACTGGTAACGGTCAAGCGCGTTTGGTCTTCTTAGTTCCAGCACGTGGTTTGATTGGTTTCACAACAGAATTTATGTCAATGACACGTGGATATGGTATCATGAACCACACCTTTGACCAATATATGCCTATGGTTAAAGGAACAATCGGTGGACGTAGCCGTGGTGCTTTGATCTCTATGGACCAAGGTTCTGTAACATCATATGCTATGGGATACGTACAAGAGCGTGGTGTTCTCTTTGTTGAAGCGGGTACAGAAGTTTATGGTGGTATGATTATCGGTGAACATTCACGTGATAATGACTTGACAGTTAATGTTACAAAAGCAAAACAACAAACAAACGTTCGTTCATCTAATAAAGACTCAACTTCAGTGCTTAACGCTTCTAAAATCTTGTCTCTTGAAGAATCATTAGAATTCTTGGGTGATGACGAATACATGGAAGTAACACCAGAATCAATCCGCTTGCGTAAACAAATTCTTGACAAAGCAATGCGTGAAAAAGCAACGAAAAAGAAAAAAACTGCTGAATAATAGTTTTGACATGGTGCTTGAAACAGCAGAGGGATTTGAGAAAAGACTAAGAAGCCAAAAATAAGGAGAAAAGCATGTTTTATCTGATACTTTTAGTTTTATTTGCCCTGGGCTACATCTTTTTAATGCCTAAGGATGTGAGAAGAAGTACGGATATCTTTGTTTTTGCGTCAGTGATTGTCCTTATCGTAGCTGTAGCTATCGGTCAAGCTGTCAGTCATCGTGCAGCCTTATATGAAATCGCAATGGTGATTGCACTCTTAGCTCTCGCTGTTAAGGCCCTTTTAGAAATTGAAAAATTATAAAATAAGAAATAGTTTGTCTCTGGCAGACTATTTTTTGGAGGTTACATGGATATAGAGAAAATCGAAAAAGCTTTTGGGTTGGTCCTTGAGAATATCATGGCAATTCAAGCAGAGCTGATGACGGATTTTTATGATGCTTTTGTGGAACAAAATGCAGCTTACTTAGGCGCCTTAGAGCTGGCGTCACTGACGAAGGAAAATAACGATAAAGTTCGTTCAATGAATCTTACGAAAAGTGAATGGCAAAAACTGTTTCAGTTTGTCTTGTTACAAGGCTCTCGTATTGCACCGATGCAAGCAAATCATAATTTAACACCGGACTCTATTGGTTTTATCTTTAATTTCATCATTGAAGAGTTGCACAAGGACCGATCGATTCGCGTGTTAGAGTTTGGTTCAGGAACGGGGAATTTAGCGGAAACGCTCTTGGTTCATCTGCAAAAAGAAGTAGACTATGTTGGTTTTGAAGTAGACGACCTCTTGTTGGATTTATCTGCTTCAATGTCAGAAGTCATGGGAACAGAAGCAAGTTTTCTCCAAATGGATGCTGTTAAACCTCAGCCCTTGGAAGCTGTGGACGTTGTCCTAAGTGATCTCCCAGTTGGTTATTATCCAGACGATGAAGCTGCTAGCCATTTTCAAGTACATGACAAATCAGAACATACCTATGTGCACCACTTAATGATCGAGCAATCCTTCAAGTATTTGAAAGAGAGTGGCTTTGCACTTTTCTTAGCTCCAGATAATCTTTTGACAAGTGCACAGTCAGAGTTTTTGAAGGCCTGGATTAAAGAACATGCACATATTGCTGCAGTCATTACATTACCTTCATCCCTCTTTAAAGGGGCAGGAAAATCGATTTATTTATTAAGTAAAAACCAGACAAATACACCGACTTTTGTTTACCCCTTGTCTGACTTAGCAGACCGCTCTATTTTGCAAGAATTTATGTCTGAGTTTGTGAAAAATGTCAAGATTTGACCAAAAACTCTTAGCCAGTCACTGCCTTCAATTGGGTTTTGTGATATAATTTAAGAGAAAATTGAAAGAAGAAGGATAGATAAAATGACAAAAACTCTTGCGGTTAATGCTGGTTCATCATCAATGAAATGGCAAATGTATGAAATGCCAGAAGAAAAAGTTCTTGCAAAGGGCTTGATTGAACGTATTGGCTTGAAAGATTCAGTCACAACGGTAAAATTTGACGACCAAAAAGAAGAACGTGTATTGGATATTGTAGACCACACACAAGCCGTTCACATTTTACTTGAAGACTTGAAACGTTTCCATATTGTTGAAGAATTTACAGAGATTACCGGAGTAGGTCACCGTGTTGTCGCTGGTGGAGAGTTGTTTAAAAAATCTACTTTGATCAATCAAGAAGTACTAAAACAAATTGAAGAACTTTCACCACTTGCTCCACTACATAATCCAGCAAATGCGGCTGGTATAAAGGCTTTCTTGGAGTTGTTGCCTGAAGCAACAGCGGTAGCTGTTTTTGACACAGCTTTCCACACAACAATGCCTGAAAAAGCTTTCCGTTACCCATTGCCTAAAAAATATTACACTGAAAACGCCGTGCGTAAATATGGAGCACATGGGACTTCACATATGTTTGTGGCACAAGAAGCTGCAAAAATGTTAGGTAAAGATATTAAAGATACAAAAATCATTACTGCCCATATCGGTAATGGTGGATCAATCACTGCTGTAAAAGGTGGTGAGTCAATTGATACTTCAATGGGCTTCACACCATTAGCAGGTATTATGATGGGGACACGTACAGGAGATATGGATCCTTCTGTTTTCCCTTATCTTATTGCTAACGATGATTCACTCAAGGATGCTCAAGACGTTGTCAATATGATGAATAAAGAGTCAGGACTATTTGGTGTCTCTGGTTTGTCCTCTGATATGCGTGAAATCATCTCTGCTCGTGATGCTGGGGATGCGGATGCAGCCTTAGCATTCGAAATGTATGTTGACCGTATTCAAAAATTCATTGGCCAATACTTGGCTGTTTTGAATGGTGCTGATGCAATTGTATTTACGGCAGGTGTAGGTGAAAACTCAGCACCAGTACGTGAAGGTGTCTTAAAAGGTTTGTCATGGTTTGGTATTGATGTTGATTTCTCTAAAAATATTTTTGGTTTTGAAGGAGAGATGTCAACACCAGAATCACGTGTTAAAGTTTTTGTCATTCCAACGGATGAAGAGCTTGTTATTGCACGCGATGTTGAAGCTGCAAAAGCGAAATAAAAAGAAACGGCTAATAAAAAGCCGTTTTTATATATTTCTTTTAAGATATTTTTTAAAGTTATGTTATACTAGTAAGACAAAAAGAAAACACTTACATATTGAAGGGATTTTTAAAATATGGAAAAAACACTCGCTGTTAACGCTGGATCATCGTCACTAAAATGGCAACTTTATGATATGCCAGAAGAAAAAGTTATTGCTAAAGGTATTTTTGAACGTATTGGTTTGAAAGATTCTATTTCAACAACAAAGTTTGATGATCAAGTGCATAAAAGAGAGCAGGATATTGTTGACCACCGTCAAGCGGTCTTGCTTTTGATGGACGAGTTGATACATTTTAAACTCATTAGTAGTTTCCGTGAGATTACAGCTATTGGTCACCGTGTTGTTGCGGGTGGAGAATTTTTCAATACGTCTACTGTAATTACTCCTGAAGTTTTAGAAGAGATAAAAAACCTTTCAACTTTAGCCCCTCTCCACAACCCCGCAAATGTGCTGGGAATCGAGGCTTTTAAACGCTTGCTTCCAGATGCGCTTGCTGTAGCTGTCTTTGATACAGCCTTTCACACAACGTTGCCAGAAAAAGCCTTTCGTTATCCAATTCCAACAAAATACTATACGGATTATGCTATTCGTAAATATGGAGCGCATGGAACTTCACACATGTATGTGTCACGTGAAGCAGCAAAAGTACTCGGAAAACCGCTTGAAGATTTAAAACTCATCACTGCCCACATTGGTAATGGTGCTTCAATTACAGCTATTGAAGGTGGAAAGTCTGTTGATACTTCAATGGGCTTCACACCACTAGCAGGTGTAATGATGGGGACACGTTCTGGCGAAATGGACCCTTCTGTGATTTCTTATATGCTTGAAAGTGATCCTAGTTTACGTTCGGCGCAGGATGTTATTGATGTTCTTAATAAGAAATCAGGTTTACTTGGTGTATCAGAGTTTTCAAGTGATATGCGAGATTTGGAAGAAGCACGTAACTCTGGCAATGAAAAAGCACTTTTGGCTTATGAAATGTTTATTGATCGTTCGAAAAAGTTTATTGCACAGTACTTTGGGGTCCTCAATGGAGCAGATGCGCTTATCTTTACAGCAGGTATTGGGGAAAATGATACCGATGCACGTCGTGATATTGTAGCAGGCTTGTCATGGTTTGGTATGGAAATTGACCCAGAAAAGAACGTCCGTGGTGCGAATGGTATCATTTCTACACCAGAATCGCGTGTTAAAGTCCTAGTTATACCAACAGACGAAGAGTTGGTTATTGCGCGTGATGTGGAAGCGGCAAAAAATAAATAATTTTGTTAAAAGACCATATGGTCTTTTTTTCAGCTAAATTTTATGGTAAAATAGTAGGGATAAAAAAGAATAGAGAAGAGATAGGAAACTATGGCTGATATTAAATATAAACGCGTACTTTTGAAACTTTCTGGCGAAGCTTTAGCTGGAGAAAAAGGATTTGGAATTGATCCTGAAACAGTTAAAAAAGTTGCTGAAGAGCTCAAAGAAGTATATGCTCTTGGTGCAGAAATCGCCATCGTTTGTGGCGGCGGAAATATCTGGCGCGGCGTGACCGGTGAAAAGATCGGTATGGAACGTGCCCAAGCAGATTATATGGGCATGCTAGCTACGATCATGAACGGCTTAGCTCTTCAAGATACACTTGAAGCACTTGGCGTACCTACTCGTGTTCAAACAGCTATCGAAATGAAAGCTGTCGCAGAGCCTTATATCCGTCGTCGCGCTGAACGACACCTTGAAAAAGGTCGGGTCGTTATTTTCGCAGGTGGAACAGGTTCGCCATACTTCTCCACAGATACAACATCAGCACTTCGTGCAGCAGAAATTAATGCGGATGTTATTTTGATGGCTAAAAATGGTGTTGATGGTGTCTATAATGCAGATCCTAAACTTGACGAAACAGCAGTTAAATTTGACAATCTTACACACATGGACGTTATCACAAAAGGTCTTCACGTTATGGACTCAACGGCTTCAACAATGTCAATGGACAACCACATTCCGCTTGTTGTCTTCAATATGAATGAATCTGGAAATATTAAACGTGTTGTTCAAGGTGAAGAAATCGGAACAACTGTAGAATAAATTTATAATAAAATAAAAAGGAAAAATCATGGCAAACGAAATTATTGATAATGCAAAAGAACGTATGAATAGCTCATTGAACAGCTTGCAACGTGACCTTGGTCACATCCGTGCAGGTCGTGCCAATGCGAGCTTGCTTGACCGCATCTCTGTGGAGTACTATGGCGCACCAACACCACTAAATCAAATGGCATCAATCACAATCCCAGAAGCGCGTGTTTTGATGATTACACCATTTGATAAAACAATCTTGAAAGATATCGAGCATGCCTTGAATGCCAGTGATATTGGAATTACACCAGCAAATGATGGTTCAGTAATTCGCTTGGTTATTCCAATGTTGACAGAAGAACGTCGTAAAGAGCTGGTTAAAGAGATGGGTAAATACATCGAAGGTGCAAAAGTTGCAATCCGTAACATCCGTCGTGATGCTATCGATACAGCGAAAAAACAAGAAAAAGCAAAAGAAATCACAGAAGATGATTTAAAAGTACTCGAAAAAGACATTCAAACTATAACAGATAATGCTGTTAAAGAAGCAGATAAAATGGCTGCTGAAAAAGAAAAAGAACTTTTGGATGTTTAAGTTTGTATCGTCATTTGATTGTAAAAGATTTTATTCTATATAATCGCGAGAGCAAAAAAACAATCAGAAATAAACGGCTCTGCGGAGCCGTTTTTAAGGAAAAAGAATGAATAATTTATTAGCAACAACATTTTCAGCGATTATTACAGCTGAGAATGATCAATTTTACTTTTTGCAGAAAGATGATAATATCATACGTCTTGCAAAATCAGAAGGCGAACATCAGGTAGGAGATATCGTCACAGGTTTTGCCTATGTGGATAAATCTGACAAAATGTGCATGACAACGCAAGAACCAACTGCGACACGCGAAAAATTCGGCTGGGGCACAGTGACCGATGTTCGTCGTGACTTGGGCGCTTTCGTTGATATTGGTTTAGCTGGGAAAGATATCGTGGTTTCGCTTGATGATCTTCCGCTACCAGAAGATAAAGATCAATGGCCTAAAAAAGGGGATAAGCTCTTTGTTAAAATTGTCGTTGATGCGAAAGATCGTCTTTGGGGTAAATTAGCTTGGCACCAAGATTTCTGGGAAATGTCAGGACCAGCCTATGACAATATGCAAAACCAAGACTTACGCGGGATTGTTTACCGTAACAAAGAAACAGGATCCTTCGTCTATCTTCCAGATAATAATATGCTTGGTTTCATCCATCCTAACGAAGCTTTTGGCACACTCCGTATCGGGCAAGAGCTTCAGGTACGTGTCATTGGCTTCCGTGATCAAGACCGTAGTTTAAACCTTAGTGCGAAACCACGTGCTTATGAGATGTTGGATGCTGATGCACAGATGATCCTTGCTTATCTTGAGAGTATGGGTGGAAAAATGCCTTTTAATGATAAATCAGCGCCAGATGATATCAAAGCGACATTTGGTATATCTAAAGGACAATTTAAAAAAGCGCTTGGCGGTTTGATGAAGAATAAAAAAATCAAACAAAGTCCTGAGGGTACAGAACTCATTTGATTAATAGCAAAAAAGTTGGAATGATTTCCAACCTTTTTTAGTAGGGTAAAATATTATTCTTCCTTAGTAAGTGGCTCGATTTCAAAGGCATTGCTATCTGACAAAGCTTTAAACCAGTGGGCTGATTTTTTCAAACTTTTAACTTGCGTATGAATATTTGTCGAGATGAGTCCATACCGATTGCGGTAAGCATTGAGCCAGCTCCAACAGTCGATAGGTGTCCACAAATGATAGCCTAAGCAATTGCTGCCCTCTTCCATCGCCTTATTTAACCAGTATAGATGCTCTTTGATAAATTGAATACGATAGTCATCTTCAATGATTCCCTGACTATTCATATATCTTTCCTCGTTTGACACACCCATACCATTTTCGGAAATGAACCAGTCGATATTTCCATAGTTTTCTTGAACATCTTTAGCAATGTCGTAAACTGCTTTTGGATAAATTTCCCAACCTTTATCGACATTCATACGGCATGAAGGCAGTTCAAATTCTTGCCAGAATTTGTTAGGCATAAAGTCAACAGCTAAGGAATTTGCCGAGTATTTTGGACGTTGTACGCGATTTGGATGATAGAAATTAATACCCAGTAAGTCAACCGTATTATCTCTGATGAGTTTTAATTCATCTTCTGTTGATTCCCAAAGTGCGTTTTCCTTATCTAAAATTTCAACCAGTTCAGCAGGAAACTCGCCATTGACAGAGGCATCCATATAGAGACGGTTCAACCATAAGTCAGCGATATGGCTGGCTTTAAGGTCAGCTGCTTCTTTGGTAGAAGGATACGGCGGTGTCAGGTTGAGGATAATCCCAATTTTTCCATCGAATTGTAGCGCGCGGTATTTTGCGATGGCTTTGCTTGAGGCAAGTTGCAAGTTGTAAGCAACTTGGACAGCAGCGTGTCCATCGACTTTATTTGGATAATGGAATTGGAATAAATAGCCTCCTTCCACGACAACCAATGGTTCGTTGTGGGTGAACCAGTATTTGATGCGATCACCAAAGCATTCAAAAGCTTTTTCAGCAAAGCCAGCATAGAGATCAACAACTTTTTTTGATTCCCAGCCACCATACTTATGGTAGAGTTCAACAGGCAAATCAAAATGGTGCAGATTAATCATTGGCGTAATATCTTGGGCGATAAATTCATCAATGACTGCATTATAAAATGCTACAGCGTCTGAATTTACAGTGTTTTTTTCTAAATCATCAATCAAACGGCTCCATTGTATAGAGGTACGAACTGTTTTTAGTCCAGCTTCCTTCATTAAGCGAATATCATTCTTGAAGTCATTATAAAAGTTACTTGCTGTATCTGGGCCTTGATGTTTATAGAAACTTTCGGGTTTGATTTCATAAAAATAATCAAACATGTTGGCATGTTTTTTATTAAAACGACCTTCGGTCTGAGGGCCACTGGTTGCTGCCCCCCACCAAAAATCATTAGGGAATTTAACTTGCATTATTTTATCCTTTGTTTTTTATAATGTTTCAGTACGATCAATGACTTTCAAGAAGGGTAACCAGATGAGCGCGATGACCACAAATTGAACTAATTGAAGTAGAGAACCCATAATAGAATTTGTTGCTAAAAATCCTGAAAGGAAGATTGGCATTGTCCAAGGCACTTGCGCCCCAGTGGTCAGAGGAACTAACCCAGACGCAAAGCCGAGATAGGCGATAATGACTGAAACAACAGGAGCTAAAAGCCATGGAATGAAGATTGTAGCATTCATGACGATAGGAAGCCCAAAAATTACAGGTTCATTAACGTTAAATAATCCAGGAGCCAAGCCCAGACGTCCAATGTTTTTATATTGCTTATGTTTCATCAGAAATGCCATAATCAGGACGACAGCCAAGGTAGATCCTGATCCACCTAAGCTTACTGTGAATGTATCCATGAATGATTTTGTAACGATGTGTCCATTTTCAGCTAAGGCAGATGCTCCTTGTTGCGTAAGCGCAGCGTTATCGAGCATATTTGTTTGCCAGAAAGGTTCAAAAACAGAGTTGACAATGATTTGGCCGTGCAGACCGAAGAACCAGAGGAACTGGACAAGGAATACGGCAATGATTGTTGCTGGAAGTCCCGTTCCTAAACCAGTCAGTGGTTTTTGGATAACATTGTAAATAACATCATGAAGATTTGTAGTAAAGGCACCAACCATAAGCGCATTGATAAGTAAGAAAACAAGCAATGTTCCTAGGGCTGGGATTAGAGAGGCGAAAGATTTAGCGACAGCTGGTGGAACACCGTCTGGCATTTTAAGCGTAAAACCTTTTTTAGTCAGTGCAGCGAAGATTTTTGCGGCAATGAAGGCAGCAAAGATACCTAAGAACATCCCTTTTGCACCCAATCGGTCAAGAGTAAGAAGCCCAGTACCTTCAACAGTTGTAGCTCCATCAGCTGATGTAATAATTGCAGCGAAAGGTGTCAATATCAAGAATGAAGCTAAAGAAACGACACCACTGAAAATAGCTTCGATTTCTTCTGACTTCGCCCAGTAGTACCCAATGGCTAAAGTAACGAACACGGTCATAATTGACATTGTGGCGCTTTGACCATTACCAAAAAGGTTACCCAAGTTTGCTTTCATCGAGTCAGACCAGAAGGGTAAATTATTGAATACGACAATAAGTGAACCAAACATTGTTAAAGGGAAACTGACCATGAAGGCATCACGCAAAACAGTGAGGTACTTGTTTTGCCCCAAACGAGACGCTACCGGTAAAACTTTTTCTGATAGCAAAACCATAAATTTGTTCATGAAAAAACTCTCCTTAAATATTATAAAGAGAGTATAACACGAAATAAAATATATTTCAAATTAAATAATAAAAATAAAACTTATTCCAAAGAGTGGATGTAATAAGCTGCCAGAATTTCTGATAAAACAATAAATGCAAAGCGGTTGTCCAGCTGATAGATGTCTGGTTTGGAAAAATCTGTCAGATTTGAAGGCAGAAGCAGAACCTCGGTCGAAGTTTGTTTGAATTTGGAATTTCTATTCATTGTGATGAGGACAATCTTTGCCCCAGTTTCCTTGGCTTGCTCAAAAATTTCCTCATAAAGATCCGTATTTCCAGAAACGGTAAAGATGATTAATAGTGTATCTTGATCAAGTACGCGCGATAGGTAAAATATTTTGGTACGGCTGGTGATGGCTTCGACATATTTATCTTGATACAAGAGAGAATAGACAAATTGTTCAGCAGCTAAACCAGAACTACCAATCCCTAAAACTCGTGTTGTTTTAGCCTCGCGTATCATTTGCGCAATGCTGGTCAGTTGTTTTTCCGACAAACAGCTACGAATCAAATTCAGACGTTGCTTATACTCACCAATGATGGATTCTGAAAGCAGTTCTTCTCTTGAGCTCTGAACAAGTTCAGTTTTTTCACTCATATATCTTTCTAAAGCATTTTTTAAGTCCGGTAAACCACGATATTGTAGTTTCTTTACAACACGGATAATCGCAGAAGGTGAAACCTCAAGATCCTTGGCAGCCTCTTGAATAGATCGGTCAATAAGTACCTCTGGTCTTCTCATTAATTCGCCTGTTATTTTACGATCGGTCTTTGTCAACTCAGTATAGTGGATAGATACTCTTTCTTTAAATGACATATAACTCCTCTCTTTGTTTATTAATAATTTCGGATAAACCAACTCTAGATATTCAGTTATGAGTTCTCTAAATAGTAGTGTACTAAAAAAATTATCATAAGACAATTGAAGCTAAAAAATAAAATTGAAAGAAAAGAATAAGTGCATGAAAAGAATACTTTTGTTATAATATTTTCAGTTAATAAGGACGAGGTAAAAAGGATGAGTAAAGAAAGAGCAATATTTGCGGGTGGTTGCTTTTGGTGCATGGTGCAACCTTTCGAGGAACAAACAGGGATTCTTGCTGTGACAAGTGGTTATACAGGCGGTCATGTTGATAATCCAACTTATGAGCAAGTTTGCAATCATCAGACAGGGCATACTGAGGCAGTGGAGATTATCTTTGATAATGAAAAAATCACTTACAAAGATTTAGTGGAACTTTACTGGGAGCAGACCGATCCAACCGATATGTTTGGGCAATTTGAGGATCGTGGCGATAATTATCGTCCAGTTATTTTCTATACTGCTGACTCACAGAGAGAAGTCGCTGAAAAGTCAAAAGAAGCACTTCAAAATTCTGGACGTTTTGATCAGCCTATTGTTACCACGATAGAACCCGCACAAAAGTTCTGGCCGGCAGAGGATTATCATCAAGGATTTTATAAAACAAATCCTGAGCGTTATGCTTTGTCCAGCCGCTTACGTCATAAGTTTTTGGAGGAAAACTGGAAATGAGACAGCCTTTTTATACTTATTTGATGCGCCATCGGGCGCCAGTTGAGGTGGATGATGTCACACGTTTGGCTAATCTTGCCTTTGCAGATACACAGTTTCCCAAACAATCGAAAGACTTTGATGAAGTCTCCACATATCTGGAAACCTATGCCCCTTTTTACTTTAACTTGGGACTTTTTGACGATATCTGGGCAATGTACCTAGAAGCCTAAAAATGGAGGAAAACACAATGAAAATGGCACACACTTGTTACCGCGTCAAAGACTTGGATGCTTCAATCAAGTTTTATCAAGAAGCTTTCGGCTTTGAGGAAAAACGTCGTCGTGACTTTTTAGAATATGAATTTACTTTAGTTTATCTGACTTTACCTGGTGATGACTACGAATTAGAATTGACTTATAATTACAATCATGAAGCGTATGATTTGGGTAATGGCTATGGACATATTGCTATTTCGGTTGATAATTTGGAAGAACTGCATACAAAACAAAAACAAGCAGGATTTGAAGTGACAGAACTTAAAGGCCTTCCTAACTCCGACACACGTTATTACTTCATCATTGATCCAGATGGTTATAAGGTTGAAGTGATTGCAGAGTAAATAAAAAAGAATAAAAAGACTGAATTATTTCAGTCTTTTTTTGATTTCCGATTGAATATAGCAACTACATTTTTCAAGCTTAAAGTATGTCTGATTTTTTTTGGAAACAAAATATAGATGAAAAATAGAAGGAACTTATTATGTTAGACTGATAAAAGAAAATAGAAAACAAAGGAAGGAGATGAACAAATATTGTTAGGTAAGAAAAAGATTCATATTTGAAAGGAGAGCTATATGAAAATCAAAAAACTTATTGCACTATCAACTTTAGGACTCGCTTTGTTTGGGGCAAGCCAGTTAGCCACTGCTGAAAAAGCTTCTGCTGATGGTGTTTTTGGCGATAGCCTTGAAAAGCTAGAGCGCGCAGTCCGTATCTTACAGAATAATTTTACACGTCATGGACGGCAGGTGGCTTATTCTAGGACTTGGCCAGATGCCGCATGGGGCAAAAAGACCTTAACAGCGGAGTATTATAACTGGGCGGTGTCTCATCAAAGTCATGCCTATGTGTCTGGGGGGAAACGAGAAAAGAGTGGCTGGTATGGTCCTGGTTGGAAAGTTTGGACTTCCTCTACAGGTGATTATTATGGAAAAATGGAGTGGCGATATGAAGCAAGGGGTAATAAGTGGTAAGTAATAATGAATAAAGTCTTAAAGCTTACATTATTGCTTTTATTCTCTTTCGTTAGTGTGATGCTTGCCTATATGCGCTACAATGATATTGAGTCAGATAGGCTTACGCGTTATGTGAGTAAGCCAAGTTATACCCAAATCTATCCTCCTGAGATAGGAGATACTGAGTGCTATGAGACAGATGATGTAAAAATACTTGAACGAAAAGATTTTATCTCAGTTATAGAGGAAGTATCAAGGGAGTTCAACACTCCTTTTACTGTTCGTTCCCGCTTTATTGGTGCCGACTATGATGGTAAGGGAAATATCTACTATAGTCGACCAATAGCCAGTATCACATACTTTCAAACCGCTTATAAAAAGCAAAGTCAAAAAGAGTTTATGGATCACGGTTCAAAAGTAACGGTGATCAATGAACCGCTAAAAAAAATAACTGATGAAGAGTACCAAGGAGCCGCAGTATTTTTTGAATCAAGTGAGAAAGAAAAAATATTAGAAGCTTTGAGTGAAAAAATAAACCAAAGATTTAATCTGGCAACCAGTTCAAGCAGCTTAACCTCTCAACCTGAATGGTACAATCCCCAGCCTTTAATCACTCGTGGGAACGATATGTATCGTTTTCTCATCAAGATGATTCTTTTTTTCTATTTTATTTTCCTTCTTGTTTGGATGGTCTTGCGCAGTAAGGAGATTGCTATATATGCTCTTAATGGGATGGGGAACTGGGAAATTCTTCTGCGGATTTATATGAAGAGTTTTCTGTTTGTACAGCTTTTTGTAGGGTTATTAAACAGTAGCTTTCTTCTGAAAGCTTTCGATTTTCAATATTTGATAAGTCTCAGCCTGTTGATGGGACTAAGTCTGATTCTGGTAATGCTTGTTATTGGTATCGTGAATCGAGCATCTTTAGTGGCTCAAACTAATAATAAGTCTTTCTTAAAGCGCGTCCACATTTTGGTTTATCTGGTTAAAGTTTATATCTTTGCGGCCAGTGTCTCTACAAGTATGGGGATTATCCTTTTATTAAATAGCAGTTTGGGTTTGATGCATAAGACACCCTTGGACGACTATGGTGTTTTTGCAGGCTGGAATTTAGGTTATTCTGAAGCTAAAGATAGCTCGAGACACACGGAGATATTTAAATATATCGAAAGTAACGGTGGTTTGCACGCAACCAAAAAAATCTTAGGGCATGAGAACCTCAAAGATTATCAAGGGATAGAGGTTAACTCTACCTATATCGATAAATATTCCGTTAGAGATAGAGAAAACAACCCAATTTACATAGATAAAAGCACTAAAGAAGCTGTTATACTTGTCAACGAACGCTATAAAAGTAAAGTAGAGGAGATAAAAAAAGCTTATAATGACTTGTTAGAGATGCAGGGCGCCTGGTTTCGAGCAACAGAAATCAAGGTGTTCTTGATGAAAGATAAACAAAGTATGCCTATATTTGAAGGGGAAGCAGGCGGTGTTTATTCCAATGGTAAAAAACAAGAACTTGTAGCAGATATAATTGAGGTGCATACGGTAAATAACGCTGGGGTTAATACTTATAGTAATATGTTTTACGGAAATAATACCCTAGGCGTTTTGATTCCAATAAAAGAGAACATAGAAAAAACGTATTTAGAGATACTGCCAAGTTTGAAGAAAGACCTAGTAGCTGCAAGTTTTGTTTCCTTTGTTCCTACATCAAAAATTGCAGAAATTGAGGTCAAACGTTTTATTGGTGAACCGATAACATGGGTATTTATGAATGTTTTAGCTTTTGTGCTTTTTATCCTGATGATTTTATCCACAACGGTAATCTATTTTAAGGTGAATAAGAAGAAGTTAGTACTTAGACGGGTGCAAGGCATTTCATATTTTAGAACATATAAAATACTGTTTATCCTCATTGTTATTCAAAATTTGATTTTCTTAGTTCACTCCACGCTACGCGGACATGAACTAGTGATTGTTGAAGCTTACGTACTCTATGCTTTGATTGAGCTATTTTTAGTCTTCCACCTCCTCACCCGTCTCGAAAAGAAAGAACTGGTCACCACCTTGAAAGGAGCATAAAAACACATGATAGAACTGCAAGAAGTGAGTAAAAAGTTTGGGAAACATCAGAGTTTTGAAAATTTTTCCCTCAGTATTCCAGCTCAGAAAATGACAGCGATACTCGGAAGAAGTGGTGCCGGAAAGTCTACGCTTCTTAATCTTATCGGACTGATTGAAGGCGCAGATTCTGGGAGGTTATATATATCAGGGAAAAAAGCACCTAAGATAAACAGCAAAGAAGCGTTACTTATGCGGCGCAACCTGATAGCATTTCTTTTTCAAAACTTTGCCTTGATTGAAGATGAGAGCATTGAGCGAAATCTCAATATCTCTCTAGTGTATGAGAAAATAAAAGGCAAAGAAAAGCGACGTAGGATGAGAGAGATTTTAAATCAAGTAGGTATTGCTCATAAGCTAAGCGAAAAAGTATACGCTTTGTCTGGTGGGGAAAAACAGCGTGTAGCTCTGGCGCGTGCTTTGTTGAAACGCAGTAAGATTATCTTGGCTGATGAGCCGACCGGTTCTTTAGACGGACAAAATAGAGTTTTGATACTGGGATTGTTACGCCAAGAAGTAGAAAAGGGAAAAACAGTCATCATTGTCACGCATGACCCAGCTGTTGTTGCGGCATGTGACGAATCTATTGAAATATAGAGACTTGACAAAAGCATCCATATTTGATAGACTATTTAAGTATGTTTTTAGCATATAGGCGTGGAAGATAGAATGGTCTATCATCATACCACATCACGAAAACAATATTATAAGGAGAAATTTATCGTGGCTAAACAAGTAGAAAAACTCGTTAAATTGCAAATTCCTGCCGGTAAAGCAACACCAGCTCCACCAGTTGGTCCAGCTTTGGGTCAAGCAGGTATCAACATCATGGGATTCACTAAAGAATTCAACGCGCGTACAGCTGACCAAGCTGGTATGCTTATCCCAGTTGTAATCTCAGTATATGAAGATAAATCATTTACATTCATTACAAAAACTCCTCCAGCAGCAGTTCTTTTGAAAAAAGCAGCTAAAGTTGAAAAAGGTTCAGGTGAACCTAACAAAGTTAAAGTTGCAACTGTAACAAAAGCACAAGTTGAAGAAATTGCAAACACTAAGATGGCTGACCTTAACGCTGGTTCACTTGAAGCAGCAATGTCAATGATCGAAGGTACTGCGAAATCTATGGGATTTGTAGTAGAAGGTTAATTCTTAATTAATCATCGCTCATTTTCCACACAAGTGGAAGGCTGTTATAATAACAGACAACCGATATTACCACAAGGAGAAATATAGAAATGGCTAAAAAAAGCAAATCAATGCGCGCTGCTATCGAAAAAGTAGACGCAACTAAACTTTACAGCGTTGAAGAAGCAGTAGCACTCGCTAAAGAAGCTTCAATCGCAAAATTTGATGCATCTGTAGAAGTTGCATACAACCTTAACATCGACACTAAAAAATCTGACCAACAAATCCGTGGAGCAATGGTATTGCCAAACGGTACTGGTAAAACTGCTCGTGTTCTTGTTTTCGCTCGTGGCGAAAAAGCTAAAGAAGCAGAAGCAGCTGGAGCAGACTTCGTTGGTGCTGATGAACTTGTAACTAAAATCAACGGTGGTTGGTTGGACTTCGATGTTGTAATCGCAACACCTGACATGATGGCTGTTGTAGGTCGTCTTGGACGTGTCCTTGGCCCACGTAACCTCATGCCAAACCCTAAAACTGGTACTGTAACAATGGACGTAACTAAAGCTATTGAAGAATCAAAAGCTGGTAAAGTTAACTACCGTGCTGATAAAGCTGGTAACATCCACGTACCAATCGGTAAAGTTTCATTCGACAACGAAAAACTTATCGAAAACTTCAAAGCTATCAATGCCGTAGTTGTTGCTGCTAAACCAGCTACAGCTAAAGGTACTTACATCACAAACCTTTCAGTTACTACAACTATGGGTGCTGGTGTTAAAGTTGATACAACAAGCTTCTAAGTTAAAAATTAAAAAAGTCTCCTAGGGAGCTTTTTTTGTATATTGAAAGAAACATTTATGTAATTTAAAGTAATTTGAATTAGAAAAATAATCTTTTTCATGTTACAATGGTAATATGAAACGAATAACCCTACTGATAGGCTTTATAGCAGCCGTTTGGATAATTATTTATATCGGAACAGTATTTGAATTCCCCTTGATAAGTTTACAAATAATTTCATTACTATTACTTTTTACGACTTTTCACTTGGTAAAACTCGACGGAACTCGTGTATGGCCCTATTTACTCATTATCGATATTTTCTTGGTGTTTTTCCTCTTTACCTTTTATAATTCTCGTTATTTTTTCACATATATCCAATATGATAGCGATGTGACTGAAATTTTAATTATCGCTGGATCATTTGTTATCTCCCAAATTTTAGGAATCTTTTGGGGCAGTCAATTTTATATTCATCCGAATAAAAAGTAGTGAATCATTCTTCACTACTTTTTTCTGAAAGTTTTTCTAAAATTTCATTGATTTTATCAACCTTAGGTTGAGCAAGGGCCTGAAATTCATTTACCTTTCTTTGAATTTCTTGTCCGGTAAGCTCAGCCTTTTTTGCTTCAATTTTTACATTTTCTAAGTTTGCTTTGACCTCATCTATTTCTTTGCTTAACCGTGAAAAGATTTCTGAGACGTCATTGATGAATTCTTTCATAAGATTTCCTCCGCAATTGCATTAAGATCATAAGTATGTGCTGTGAAAGCAGCAGAGAAACCATCATCTTCAGCATAACGTGGAATGAGGTGTACATGAGTGTGGAAGACAGTTTGCCCAGCTATTTCCTCGTTGTTTTGTAGGATATTTATCCCTTTGGCGTCTAGAGAATCCACAAGTTTATTGGCGATTTCAGGAATTTTAGAGAAAAGCTGAGAGGCTTGCTCGGGTTCCATTGCTAATAAATTTCGTGTATGTGTTTTAGGTACAACTAAAGTATGCCCTTTTGTGGTCTGTGTGATATCAAGAAAGGCTACCAAGTTATCATCTTCGTAGATTTTCGTACTTGGAATTTCACCAGCAATTATTTTACAAAAGATACAATTATCCATAAGAAATCTCCCTGTCCATTTGTAGAGTCTCAAAAGTTGAGCACTACTTTGTTATAAGTAAATTATAACAAATTCTTCTGTTTTTGCTTAGTGTAACTTGTTAAGAAATTTTTTTAGAAAGCGTTAAGACAAATAAATAGTTTTTAATGTTTAAAATTGGTATTATCATGGTAAGAAAAACAAAATAGGAGGTAAAGTCATGAAAAAAATTACAAACCAATTATTGCTTTTCATCCTCATGTTGGGGAGCATTTTGAATCTTACCCCATTGGTGAGTGCTGAAACAAAGTCTCCAAGTGCAATACAATTTGTAGATCAAGTTGTTCTAAGTAATAACAATGGACCAATCAGCTCAAATAAAATAAGCGATGTTTCTTTGGTCAACGCTACCTATACGCTTAGTATTCCAAACGGTACAGTCATTGATACGGCGCAAACGTACTCAATGCCATTACCACAGGAATTAAAGTACACAGGAACTGCTCCAATTTTTCTGACTAAAGAAGATGGTACATTGTTAGGTTCAGTGACTATCCAAAATAATATGCTTAATATTGTTTTTGAGCCCGTCATCAACAATCTATCTAACCGTACATTATTTTTTAACTTTTGGTCTGGATTTAATAAAAATACTTTAAATTATGATATGGGGAATGATTTAGCCTTTCCGACAAAAAATAATTTAAATAATAGTATTCACGTTAATTTTTCAAAAAGTAGCTCAGGTGAAGGTTCAGGTAACAGTGCAATTGCCAAAACATTGCACTATGAAGCAAATAATATAGTATCTTGGACTATAACCATAAACAATGGTGGTTATGAAGTTTCCGATGCGAATTTTGTTGATACGATGGGCAACACACAGGATTATATACCGGGTTCGACCAGTATACATTATAGAAACTATAAAAATACTGTTATTAAAACAGAATCAACGGATTTGGTTTTTAATCCCAATGCAGATGGGAGTCAATCCACTTCCTTAAATCTTGGACATCTCCATGGTGACACAGAAGCATCTCTCACCGAACCAAATTCAGTGGTCATACATTATCAGACAAAATTAAAATCTAATCCTCTCAATAATAAATATCCTAATCAAGCTTTTTCCTATGATGGTGCAACTCTAATTGATAGTGCAGTTTCTACTGCAACCTACCACGGTCAAAGTGGGGGAGGCACAGGCGACGTTGCCGGTGATGTGCACATCAAATATGTTGACGAATTAGGAAATGACCTTATGGATAATATTGTGCTCAAAGGAAGTATCGGACAAACTTATACTTCTGAGCAAAAAGAATTTGAAGGATATACTTTCAAAGAAGTACAAGGTAATCCCACAGGAGTCTTTACGAATCAGGAGCAAACAATCACTTATATTTATACTAAAATACCTGTCAAGGTGGCTGGTGATGTGATTGTTCAATATGTTGACGAATCAGGTAAAAAACTTTCTAATGACGAGAAGCTAACTGGAAAAGTCGGAGAAACTTATACTTCAGAACAAAAAGCATTTGAAGGATACACCCTCAAAGAAGTACAAGGTAATTCCACAGGGACTTTCACAGACCAGGAAGAAACTATTACTTATGTTTATACTAAATTACCAGTAAAAGGTGAAACAGTAACTGTAAAATACACAGGCGATGATGGTAAAAAAATAGCAGAAGATACAGTTCTTACAGGCAACATTGGTGAAAAATATGTTTCGACACCGAAAGAACTCTCAGGTTATAGTATAAAAGGTGTTCAAGGAAATCCCAAAGGTGTGTTTACTCATGCCAAACAAGAAGTAAAATACTTGTATACTAAAAATCAAGCGCATCAAATTAATCTCCCAGCTACAGGAGAAGATAACGGAAAATTTTTGACAATCATTGGTGCCATTCTCTTATTTTTAATAGGAGGAGTGATATTCTTTGTAAAAAAGATTAATAAGTATAAGTAATCTTTAATAATATTACTCACCACAAAATATAAAATAGATTAAAAATCTTAAAAAAATCAAATATATGTTATAATAATTTTTAATAAATTATAAATGAGGAGAACTTCAGCATGGATGGGTATATTTTTGATTTTGATGGGACATTAGCAAATTCGGGAAGCACGGGTATATTGGCAACAAGAGCCGCTTTTCAAGAGTTTAACTTAAGTATTCCCTCAGAAGAGAGGATTAACTACTACACAGGGATTCCTATCGAAAAATCTTTTAAAAAAATGGCTGCAGATCATATATTTGAGGAGAAAGAATTTGAGGCACTGTTAAGTGCTTTTCGAGAGTACTATAAGGTTTATGAGCAAGAAAATCTCACTCTTTTTCCTCACATCAAAGAAGTTCTTCAAAACCTGTACCATTCCGGTAAGAGGCTTTACGTGGTTTCAAGTAAGCATTCTACAGCTTTAAAGAGAAATTTAGAATTTCTTGAGATTGCTTCTTATTTTGAAGGTGTGATTGGTTCAGACCAAGTTAAAAATTATAAACCTGCGCCAGATGGGGTGCTCTACATTGTGAAGCAGTATGGTTTAAGTACAAAGCAAACAGTAATGATTGGTGATGCCATTTTCGATATACAGATGGGGAAAGCTGCAGGGGTACAGACATGTGCTGTAACTTGGGGTGCACACGATGCAACCGAGTTAGCAGCACAGCAACCTAACTTTCTGATTGAGCAAGTGGACGAGTTGTTGAACCTTTAAACGGAAGTGTATTGAATAAAGCTTTTGAGTTTGTGAAATTTAGGAAATGAATTTTATGATTTATAAAAAATATGGGGAAGTTTTTAAAAAATTACGTATCCAACATAAACTTTCTTTGCGTGATTTTGAGCGCATTGGTTTATCAAAGTCAACGATATCTTCCTTTGAAAATGGAAAAACACTGATTTCATTTGATAAACTAGATCTTGCTTTACAGGAAATGCATACAACATTCAGATCCTACATGCTGATGCTCAACAATGATGAAGAAGATTATTGGTTGAATCAGTTTAAAAAAATAGAGTACGCTTATTTTAACAAGAATTTATATTTGTTAGAACATATATATGTAGAAAATAATGCCTATGATTTAGAAGAAAATAAGGTTATAGCACTTTCTGCTAAAGCTTGTTATAGCCATTTATCGCCGCTTGAAGTTTCTTATATTGAGACGAAACTAAAAAGTTACTATATTTGGCATAGTTATGAACTCTATATTTTGGTGAATACCTTAGATGAAATCGACCCTATTTTACTGCAAGATATTGTTTGGCGAATCCTTTCACAAAATAAATACTATTTGAAAGAAATAACCGAATTTAGAAACCTGCTTATTCGTGTTGTCATTCGAGCGACACTTGCAATGATACGTCAAAGCTATAAGGATTATTCAGAACGTTTTCTCAAAGCACTTGAGGAATTGACAATAGTCTTTGACACCTATATTCGAATATCGACCCTCTTTGTAAAAGGTTGTTGGATTTACGCATTTGATAATCAAATTACGGGGAAAAAACTCATTGCGCGTGCTTTAAAAATATTATCCGAGATTGGAGCCTTAGAGCTGCGGGAAGTTTTCCAAAAAGATTTTGAGAAAATATGCAATAAATCAAGTGCATGAATGATAAGTAAGTTTTTTATATTGTCCTCATTTTTGAACGACTAAAATTGAGAAAAAGAGTTGCGTTAGAGGAAAGCAAAAGAAGGAGTGATATGATAAAATTAACTTATACTAAATTCGAATAGAAATGGAGATATTAACGTGGCACTAAAAATAAATAACGTGACTGGAGGCTACTTTGGCAATCCGGTTCTTGAAGATGTAAGCTTTGAGATAGGAAACGGAGAGTTAGTTGGTCTCATCGGCCTCAATGGTGCAGGTAAATCAACAACTATTCAAGAAATTATGGGCTTGCTCACACCTTACTCTGGCCAGATTGAATTAGATGGAATTACGCTCCAAGAAGATCTTGAAGGCTATCGCAAAAAGATTGGTTTTATTCCAGAAACACCAAGTTTGTATGAAGAACTCACCCTTCGTGAGCATATCGAGCTTACAGCATTAGCTTATGGGGTTCCTGTAGAAGAAGCAATGCCTCGGGCAGAAAATCTCTTGAAAACCTTCCGTTTAGAAGATAAGTTAGACTGGTTCCCGGTCAATTTTTCTAAAGGTATGAAGCAAAAGGTAATGATTATTTGTGCCTTTTTGACGGACCCAAGTCTTTACATTATTGATGAACCATTTTTAGGTTTGGATCCTTTAGCGATTCAAGATTTAATCACACTTATGCTTTCCATGCGTGATGCTGGAGCTTCCATTTTGATGAGTACGCACATTCTCTCAACAGCGGAGAAATTCTGTGACAAATTTGTCATTCTCCATGAAGGGAGGGTGTTAATTGCGGGGAGTATGGAAGATTTACGTGCTAAATTTGGCAAGGAAGACGCCAGCCTCGATGAGATTTATTTAGAATTGACGAAAGGTGTAAATACCCATGAATAGCTTATTTGAAGAACGCCGCAAAGTATACTATCGGCAAAATCTCAAATATTTGCGTTATGTTTTTAATGATCATTTTGTCCTCTTTTTGATGATTTTATTGGGTGCTTTAGCCGTACAGTATGCTCAATTTTTACAAGCTCACAGTTTAACTACTGTTGGAAAAGTTGGTTTAGTCCTTTTAATCACAATTTTAAGCCAGATTTTTGGAAGATTGGCAAGCTTTGTGGAACCTGCGGATAAAGTGTTTCTCCTACCACAAGAGAAAGGAGTGCGCAAACACTTACTTTTGTCTTACCTTCGTTCGCTTGTCTTCCCTGCGCTTATTAGTCTTATTTTAGTTGGGATTGTGGCACCACTTTTAAAATGGTCATTCCTTTATCTCTTACTATGGTTTTCTCTTTTAGTCTTGTTAAAAGCAGCAGGTTTAGGCCTTCGCTTACGTCAACTTATGCCCAATGGCATTATTTATTGGGAGAGACTTATTGCCTATGAAGAAAACCGCAAAACGAATACTTTACGTTTCTTTGCCCTTTTTACCAATGTCAAAGGTCTGAAAACTCAAAGTCACCGCCGAAAATATTTAGATTTTCTCCTGCCTAAGACATTACGCACCTATGAATACCTCTTTAGTCGTGCCTTTTTACGTTCAGGAGATTATCTTTCTCTGACTCTACGTTTAATCGCCTTGGCTGTACTTGCCTTGACTTTCATTGGCAACCCGTTACTTGCTGTTATTTTGGCATCGGTCTTTAATTACTTATTACTTTTTCAACTTTTTGCTCTACAAGATTCTTTTGAATATCAAATTTTGACGCGGATTTATCCACTCCGTCACTCTTCAAAATTTACAGCCCTTAAGGATGTCCTCTCACGTATCATGCTTTTTGCAACCGTTGTAGAAGTTATTTTTGGCTTAATTTTTCTGCAAGCACGCCTTTATCTGATTCTCCTTTTACTGGTGAATTTGCTGTTAATAAAATTTTATATAAAGATGCGCTTGAAAGGCAAATAAAAAAACAGCTTAAGCTGTTTTTTTATTTTGCAATGATCTTTGTTCCGTGGACGAAATGTGTACCTGTTAAGCTTGCATATTCTTCATAGTTATCCACAGTTACTCCGCCACCGATAATAATAGTAATTCTTCCTTTTGCATATTTAACAAGATCTGCAATTTTTTCGGTATTGAGTGGCTTGTCGAGACTGTCACCATGCATAAGAATTTTTTCTACACCAGCTTCGATCAGTGTGTCAATGGCTGCATGTTGGTCTTCAATCTCATCAAAGGCCATGTGGAAGGTCACAGGAAGTCCTTGAGAGGCGACCATGAGTGTTTCAAGAGCTTCCACGTCTATTTGATTGTCTTCTGTTAGAGCTCCTAAAACAAGGTTTTGTGCGCCAGCTTCAATAGCCTTGAGAATATCATTTTCCATAATCTTTAACTCATAAGAATTATAGACAAAATTGCCTCCACGTGGGCGGATGATAACGGCTAGAGTAGTTTTTTGGTCTCCGATAAATTCAGCAGCTTGCTGAATAACACCATAGCTCGGTGTTGTTCCACCGACAGCAAGGTTATCACAAAGTTCAATACGTTCCACACCTGCAGCGATTGCTTTAGGAATTTCGGTAAAATTTTCAACACAAAGTTCACGAATAATCATTGGCTTCTTTATTTCCTTTTCTGACTTTTTCTATATTATAACAAAAAAAGCAACGTTACTGTTTTTAACGATTAGCTAAGTGATGTTATCGCAAGTATAGCTACGGAAACTATTACATAAATAAAAGAGAGTACTAGAAATTTATAGGCGTAGAATAGAGTCTCTTGTGTGATTTTAATATCGCCATTCCACGATTTACTTTGAGATTAGGAGTGTGATAAAAGCTTACAATAGAGTATCAAAAGCAACAAAGAAGGTGAAAGGTATAGGTGGTACATAATCAAAGCACTTTTGTGTAATTGGAGTGTTTTGTGAGATAATAGTACTAATTAGGGAGATTGAAAATGAATAAACAAAATCAAGAAACTACGTTTAAACAAAGCCTCAAAAATACGAGTATCGTAGTTGCTATTATCATACTTCTAAGACTGATTAAGAAACTTATTTTTAAGTTTCAAGAAACAAAAGAATTTTTTAATGAAATACTATTTTCTAATTCTCCTTTTTTATATGGAACGATTGTTGTCTGTACTGTAATTCTTGCATGGGTTCTTGTTTCACTCTTAGGTGCCTCGGTATATTATTTTTATAAAAAAGTAATAGGTAAATAGTAATAGTATGAATTGTAAACGTGGCCAATACGCGCAATTATTAATTTGATTATCGTATCTTTCACTCTTTAACTATTTTTTAATTAAGTATTTTTTTATCGAAAAAGGATATAATTAACACAGAAAAGGACTGACATTGAAAATAGAAAGAATAAAATTAGCGACTAAATTTACTATGGGTATGTTTATATTAATTCTGGTAACCATGATAATAACTTATGTAATTAATCCTAATTTAGAAAATTTATTAAATGGAGTAAGCACAAATGTTCCAGAAACATCAAACTCTAATCAGGGACTAAATCAAATTTTATCCTATGTTATAAATAATGGAGTGAGGGTTCCATTTCAAATGTTCATCCTATCATTGATTCCAATAGGCTATTTATATTTAACAAATGCTATTATTACATCTATTTTAACGGGTATCTTATTCGGGGCTTTATTTCGTTACTCAATAGCCAAATCAATTACTTTTTTATGCTCTGCTTTCCCTTATCTTTTCTTGGAGATATTTGCATACTGTATGTTAGCTTCAATGCTCTATCAAATTAATAAATGGGTTAGAGACAAAATAAAACACAGACAGAATACATCCTTTCATTCTGAAATAAGGGCCCTTTTTATAGACTATTTAAAACATGTTATTCCAGTAATCATACTTGCAGCAATTTTTGAAACGTATCTCGCAGATTTAATTTTAAAACTATTTTGATAAACAGATTAATTAAACTCTCATAGCAAGTAAACTGTGAGTTTTTTTAATCGTTTTATTAGGCTCAATGGTATTATATAGTTATAATACAAACTATGTAAATTATTTGAAAGTGACCAATACTATGGATAAAATATTCGCATCAAAATTAAAATACGGAGATGAGATTAGAGTTATCTCACCTAGTTCTTCGATCGAAAGAGTAGGAGGATTTGAGGACAATATAATATCTAAAATAAGGCTTGAGGACTTGGGGTTTAAAGTAACTTTTGGAAGGCATATCTTAGAAAATGATCGTTTATACTCTAGTTCAATTAACTCCCGTCTTTCTGACATACATGAAGCTTTTTCTGATGAAAACGTGAAAGCAATACTAACCACAATAGGGGGATTAAATTGTAATGAGTTGCTTCCTTATATAGACTGGAATTTGATTAAACAAAATCCCAAAATGTTCATTGGTTATTCTGATACAACAAGTCTACATAATGCAATACGAGCCAAGACAGGTCTTGTGACGTATTATGGCCCTTCTTATTCATCTTTTAAAATGGATGAACTTCAAGAGTTTCAGACCCAAAGCTGGATAAAAGCTATGAAAAATAAAAATTATACATTAGAACCTAGTGATTTATGGACAAGCGACTTGTGGTTTGATAAATCTATAACTAGATCCCCCAAAAAAACAAAATGGAAAATCTATAATCATGGAGAGGTAAAGGGAGTTATTACGGGTGGGAATATGCAAACCTATAACCTCCAAGCTGGGACAAAATTTTTACCTGAAGTTAAGTCTCCAATTTTATTTTTAGAACTTTCAGAAGGCGGAATACCTCTAGAATTTTCAAGATATTTGGCACAAATATTAGAAATTCATACTGATGTATCTGGTTTAGTCATTGGTCGTTTTCCTACAGATACTGAGATTTCTGAAGAGATTCTTTACTATATTTTGGATAAATTTCCTATTTTAAAGACTATTCCCGTAATTTATGATGTTGATTTTGGCCATACACAACCAATATTCACCTTCCCTCTGGGAGGAATAGCTGAAATTTCTACTGACCCTATGGTCATTCAAATATCACAGGGATAATAAAAAGACTGCATATCCTAGATTTACAGCTCCTTGCTTGAAAAAAATTAGTTATATTTTTTACTATATTTTAGTTGAACTTTATTGAAAGCTATTTATTATCTATTTAAGTAAGAAGTAGGATTAGATATTGATTTATGAGAGGAGTTACATGTTGTTTCAGTTGTATGTTAAAATAGGTCTATGTTAAAAAAAATCGAAAAAGCCTATATGTACTTAGAACAAAACTTAGAAAGCCTAAGCTGTCCTTTATGCCATACTTCCTTTTCTTTGGAACCCTATGCACTGCGTTGTGAGAATAAGCACACCTTTAACTTGAATAAAAAGGGGTATATTAACTTTTTACAAACAAAAGCAGATACGCAACACTATACAAAGAAGATGTTTGAGCCGAGACGTCGCTTAATCGCCGCTGGAATGTACGCACCTGTACTTAAGGAAATTGAAACAGCCCTTTTGCCTGGTAATTTGTTGGATGTTGGGACAGGGGAAGGTAAGTTTTTGGAGTTGTTGTCTTACCAAGGGAACAAATTTGGCTTTGATATTGCCAAAGATGGTATTGAAATGGCGACAGATTTGCCCTTTTCAGCTTTTCTAAGTTTGGCAGATTTAACAAGATTGCCTTTTGCTGATGGTTCAATTTCGAGTGTTTTAAATATTTTTACACCTTCAAACTATAAAGAGTTTAACCGTGTGTTACAGTCAGAGGGAAATATCATCAAGATTGTACCTGACCGATATTATCTTCAAGAGCTACGTAAAGTCTATGGCTTTCCAGTTAACTATGACAATACAGAGGTTATTCAACGCTTTAAGCAGGAATATCCTAATGCCGTGGAAAAAGAACTTCATTATAATTTTGAAATTCCTGAGGAATTACGTTTAGATTTTCTGGAAATGAGTCCTTTAGAGTGGGCAGTATCCACTGAGATAAAAACAATAGCGAGAAAAAATCCCCCAATGCAAGCAACTATCCATGTGCAAGTTTTGGTAGGGCAAAAATAAAAAACCTCCAGCAGAGGTTTTTTTCGTTAGAAAATAAAATTTATTATTTCATGAGTAGATGTACAATCTTTTTAATTCCCTTTTTACAAACAAGGAAAACGATAAAACCAACAACAAGAGCAGCTGGCACAGCAACTAAACTACTTGTGATTGTAATAAAAATATAGACCATCATAGCCATGATTACTGAAAAGCTAGCGACATTAAGAAAGAAAGTCAGCTCATGGACACGTTTTGTCAGATGACTTTCTTGTGCATGTAGCTCATCATATGAGTAGTATTCTTGCTTCTCATAGAAATCGTTTAAATTTTTTAATTCCATAGTTTTTTCCTAAGTTTTCCTGATAATTAAGCTCTACACTACATCATAACAAATTATGTAAATGTTTGCAATACAATTTCATGTCTTATGTTACTTTTTTGTTAATCGGAAAATAAAATAAAATGAAAATCTGACGTGTCAAGAGCGATAAATAGTGATATAATTTAGTCTATGATTAAAATTACTACTACCGCAGAAAGTGTGGAGCAAGCCAAAGCCCTACTAGCTGCTGGAACTGACACCCTTTATATTGGTGAAGCCGAGTTTGGGTTACGCTTACCCACAGCGCTTAGCTATGATGAAATTCGTGAGATTACAGCTCTTGCACATGCAGCAGGAAAAACGGTTACTGTTGCAGTGAATGCGCTAATGCACGTTGACATGATGGCTAAAATCAAACCCTTCTTAGACTTCTTGCAAGACATTAAAGTAGACCGTATCGCTGTAGGAGATGCAGGAGTTATCTTCGTACTTCAGAGGGACAAGTATGACCTTCCTTTTACTTATGATGCCTCTACAATGGTAACTTCAAGTAGACAAGTTAATTTTTGGGCGGGGCAAGGTGCTGTCGAAGCCGTATTGGCACGTGAGATTCCCAAACCTGAACTTGAAGCTATGACGGGAAACTTAGATGTACCCGGCGAGGTATTGGTTTATGGAGCAACTGTTATCCATCAAAGTAAACGTCCTTTAGTGCAAAATTACTATAATTTTATTAAGACAGAAGAGACGGGAAAAGATCGTGAACGTAATCTTTTTGTTTCGGAACCTAAAAGGGAAGATACCCACTATAGTATCTTTGAAGACAATCATGGTACACACATTTTTGCTAACGATGATCTTAATATGATGAGTGAACTTTCTGACTTGGTTAAAATGGGCTTTGACCATTGGAAACTGGATGGTATTTTCACTCGTGGCGCGGATTTTGTTGCTATTACGAAGTTGTTTGTGGAAGCTAAAAATACCATTGAGGCAGGAAAGTTCACTGCAGACAAGGCTTTCCAGCTAGAAGAAGAAGTGCGTAAATTTCATCCAGCTGGACGTACATTATCCCATGGTTTTTATGATTTAGATCCTGATAAAATCAAGTGATGCACACCTTCTATTACAAAAAGAAGGACTAGGTCGAAAGTGTTCATTTTTTCTTGAAAGAAAGTATTTCCGTATTTAGATTTCAGGAAGATGTGTGCAAGGATTTATTAAAATCATAGTTTATTATTAAAAAAGTTTTGGTCGGCAGACCTTATCAAAAATCTTATCTTGAAAATAGGAGAAAAAATGCAAGAAAATTATACAAGACCTGAGGTACTTTCACCTGCAGGCACACTGGAAAAACTCAAAGTAGCGATTGATTATGGCGCAGATGCTGTATATATCGGTGGACAAGCCTACGGTTTGCGATCACGCGCAGGTAACTTTACCTTTGATGAGATGCGTGAAGGCGTAGAGTATGCTTCAGCCCACAATGCTAAGGTATATGTTGCGGCCAATATGGTCACACATGAAGGAAATGAAGAAGGAGCAGGCGAATGGTTCCGTACACTGCGTGATTTAGGAATTTCTGCAGTAATCGTTTCGGATCCTGCATTGATCGCAATTTGTGCAGCCGAAGCACCAGGTTTACCAATCCATCTCTCTACGCAGTCTTCAGCAACAAATTACGAAACTTTAGAATTCTGGCAAGGTTTAGGACTGGAACGTGTCGTCTTAGCCCGTGAAGTTTCTATGGAAGAATTGGCTGAAATCCGAAAACATACATCTGTAGAAATTGAAGCTTTTGTCCATGGTGCCATGTGTATTTCTTATAGTGGACGCTGTGTTCTTTCAAACTACATGAGTATGCGTGATGCTAATCGTGGTGGATGTTCACAGTCCTGCCGTTGGAAATATGACCTTTATGATATGCCTTTTGGTAGTGAGCGCAAATCAATCAAAGGTGAAATTCCCGAAGAATTTTCAATGTCTGCTGTTGATATGAGCATGATTGAACATATTCCTGACATGATCAAAAATGGTGTAAACTCCTTAAAAATTGAAGGACGTATGAAATCTATTCACTACGTTTCGACAGTTTCAAATGTTTACAAAGCGGCCATTGATGCTTATCTAGAAAGTCCGGAAAAGTTTGAGGCTATTAAGCCAGATTTGGTTGATGAACTTTGGAAAGTGGCACAACGTGAATTGGATACAGGCTTTTATTATGGTATTCCTGATGAAAATAAACAACTTTTCGGTGCACGTCGTAAAATTCCAGAATACAAGTTTATTGGCGAAGTTGTCGCTTACGATGAAGACAGCAAGGTTGCGACAATTCGTCAACGTAACGTCATCACTGAAGGTGATACGATTGAATTTTATGGTCCGGGCTTCCGTCATTCAGAAACAACCATTCAAAACTTGCGTTTGGCAGAAACAGGAGAATCCATCGACCGTGCACCAAACCCAATGACACTTTTACATATCGATGTGGAAACACCTGTACAACCTGGAGATATGATTCGTAAATCAGGTGCAGGGTTAATCAATCTTTATGAAAAATCAGGAGCGGCTAAAACAGTACGTGCTTAAAAAGATCAACTAGGGGAGTACAATGGAAAAGAAAAGATTAGGTGTTTATTTTGGTACTTTTGCTCCTTTTCATAAGGGGCACCAACAACAAATCTATAAGTGTGCAGCACTTAATGATCAGGTTCTCTTAGTTGTATCAGGCTATACCCATGATCGAGGTGATAAGATTGGTTTGCCTTTATCTCAGCGTTATCAGTATTTACAGGAAGCTTTTGCGGACGAAGCAGATATCAATGTTGCAATGTTAGACGAGACGGATCTGCCTCCAATGCCCCAAGGATGGGATGCGTGGTTCACACGTTTATTTGGCTTATTAAAAAAATATCAGAGTCAGGAAATTACTTTTTATGTGGGAGAGCCAGAATATGTGACTGAGCTAGGTGCGCGTTTTCCGCAAGATACGCGGACTTATAAGGTAGAGATGGCTGACAGGCAAGATATTAAGATATCTGCAACGGAGATACGTGAAAATCCACTATTGCATTGGAATGAGATAAATCCCGTCTTTCGTAGGCACTTCACCAAAATCGTTGGCATTATTGGCGGTAGAAAAAGTGGCAAATCAACCTTGGCGAGACGTTTAGCCCGTTCTTTTAACAATGCCCCCTTTGCAGAGAAAATTGAACAGGCTATCACTTCAGCTGGTAATCAAGGCATTGTCTTCATTGACAATACCTTGTCGCCAGATATGGATTTGGTTCTTTTGATTCCATCTGATAATGATGCAGCGCTTTTAAAGAAAATAGCAGAACAAGGACTTACTGAAAAAGTAGTACGTTTGGATGATGAGGAAACAATACGTGACACGCGTGCTTATCTTGGGCGATATTATCATGCTATAGATGCGATTAGTCAGTATACAGGAGTTCAGATTGACCGATTAAAATATTAGGAGAGGAAACATGGTTAACCAACAGTTATCAAGTGCTGAAGCCTATACATGGCAAGTTATTCAAGAGCACTATGACGAGATCCCCCAACTTTCTATTACAGATTTGGCAGAGTTGGCTCATTGTTCTTTATCAACGATCAATCGCACGGTGAGGAAAAAAGGCTTCTCAGGTTATGCTGAATTTCGCTATTCAATAAAAGAAAAGCCTCTTCCCAATATCAATGGTTTTTCAAATGAAGTTTTAGCTGCCATTGGCAAAAATGAAGAAGAACTCTTACGTACGATTCATAATATTTCAGCACTTGCTATTGAACAGGCTGTGCGTGCAATTGACCAAGCGGATGAAATTATTCTCTTTGCGCGTGGCCTGTCCACTCATGCTGCTGTAGAGATGATGAAGAAGCTCCAACTTTTTCATAAGTCGGTTACGCTTCATGATGATTACAAGTATATGACTTATTATGCAAGTTTTGTTAATGAGAATAGTTTGATTATCAATCTGTCCTTGAGCGGAGAAACTTTAGAACTGATCGAAGCAACTGAAGTAGCAAAAGCGCATGGTGCAAAAATTTTGACCTTGACTGTAACGGAGCAAAGCCCATTGGTACGTCTCGCAGATGTCTCTCTGATTGGTTATAAAAGTACCCTAGAGGTTAACTACTTTGATCTTGATGTGCACAGTCGACTGCCCTTGTATATTTTAGTACGTGTTCTCTTTGATGCTTACTCTATTTATAAAAAAACAATGACAAACAAATAAAAGCTAAGCGAGTTGTGAATAGTCTACTCGCTTTTTGTTTTGTAAGCGGTATTTTAGGAAGTATTTCCTACCTTCTTTCCTTGATGGGAAACTTTTCCAAATAAGAAAATGCTATCATATTAATGTAAGCGATTTCGGTGTAAGGAAATCGAAAAAAGGAGGTTCCCGATGGAGGGAGGAAAAATGAAACAACGAATTTCGTATGCACTAGGTGCCTTGGGTCACGATACCTATTATGCAGCGATTAGTGTATTCTTTATTGCTTTTGTTACAAGTCAAATGTTTGCAGGAAGTGAACATGAAGATAAAATGATTGCCCTTGTAACATCACTTGTCGTCATTATTCGATTGATAGAAATTGCTTTTGATCCTATTATTGGGAGTATTATTGATAACACACGCACACGCTGGGGGAAGTTTAAACCTTGGTTGGTCGCGGGCGGTTTGATTTCCTCTGTAATGATTGTTCTGATGTTCTCAGACTTCTTTGGGCTAGCTAAAAGCTCAAATACGACCTTATTTATCATTGTCTTTGTCATTTCATTTGTTATTCTGGATGCTTTTTATTCCTTCAAGGATATTGCCTTTTGGTCTATGATTCCTGCACTTTCTGAGAAGAATGAAGAGCGTGAAACACTTGGCACGTTTGCACGTTTTGGTTCAGCTATCGGTTCTCAAGGAACAACGATTCTCGTGATTCCGATTACCTATGGTTTCACCCAACTCATGACGGGTCACCATGCACAAGGTGCATCAGGTTGGTTTGCTTTTGGGGTCATTGCTGCGATTGTTTCGGGGGGGACAGCTTTAATTACAGCTTGGGGTACCCAAGAAAAGGATTCTGTTATCCGTCAACAATCACAAAAAACAACCACTATAGATGTGTTTAAAGCTTTATTGCAAAATGACCAGCTGATGTGGTTGTCATTATCTTATATCTTGTTTGCTTTGGCCTATGTCGCAACCACAGCAACTTTGATTTTGATGTTTACCTTCGTTTTAGGACAAGCTGCACTGTATTCAATTACAGGGATTGTCGGCTTTATCGGATCTATCGTTTTAGTACCACTCTTCCCCGTCTTAGCTAAGAAATTTGGGCGTCGCAATGTTTTGACAGGAGCAATCATCTCTATGCTTATCGGTTATGCTTTCTTTATCTTTGGAAGTTCAGTACCGATGACAATCCTCGGTCTTATCTTTTTGACTACACCTTATCAGCTTGTTTTCCTATCTGTTTTGATGACAATCACAGACTCTGTAGAATATGGTCAATGGAAAAATGGCGTGCGTAATGAAGCAGTCACTTTGGCCATGCGTCCTTTACTTGATAAAATTGCCGGTGCTTTCTCAAATGGGATCTTTGGGTTTGTGGCGATTGCAGCTGGTATGACCGGATCAACATTTGATCCAAATAAAGTTTATGGAGTAACAACCTTTAAGCTTTATGCTTTCGCTCTTCCAGCCGTTCTGATGATTATCTCACTCACGATTTATCTTCTTAAGGTAAAATTAACAGAGAAACGTCATAAAGAAATTGTTGCGGAACTCGAAAATAAATTAAAATAAAGATAAGGACTAGCGGTGACGCTAGCTCTCCTTATTTAAAGACAGGTGAATTATGGAAATAACAACAAAAGACTTTGGCTTAGGTGCGCATTTGATTTGTTTAACAAACAAGGCAGGAGATACGCTCTCATTGAGCAATTACGGTGCCCGAATCGTGGATTGGACAGTCAATGGTAAGAAAATCGTTTTGGGCTTTGATTCTACACAAGAATATGTCGAAAAAGATAACTATCCTGGTGCCACAATTGGCCGAACAGCTGGCCGTATCAAAGACGGTCAAGTGAAGATAGCAGGCAAGAACGTACAATTGCAACAAAATGAAGCTGCGCAAACCTTACATGGAGGGCAAGATTCCTTTGAAAGTAAACTCTGGCAGTTTGAAGTTTTTCAAGAAGCAGAACAAGCAAAAGTTCAATTTTACTTGACGTCAAACGATGGTGAAAATGGCTATCCAGGACAGATACAAGTTACTGTGACTCACAGTTTTGATGAAAATGGCGCTTGGTCCATTGAATATGATGCCGTTTCTGATAAAGACACGGTGTTTAACCCTACAGGTCATGTTTACTTTAATTTGTCCGGAGATGTAGCTCAAAGTATAGACAACCATTTCTTGCGTTTAGGCGCCTCTCGTTTTGTTCCTTTGTTAGACAAGAGCGAGGTAGTACGTGGAGATATAGCGGAGTTAGCGGGTACAGACTTAGATTTGCGTTCAGGCAAAAAGCTCTCGGAAGTCTTTCAAAGTACTATGGAGCAAGTGATTTTGGTTGATGGCCTTGATCATCCTTTCCTTTTAGATGAGCCAAGCATAGAGAAAGAGCAAGCACGCTTAAGCTTTGAAGAGTTAAGTATCTCTGTTTATACTGATCGTCCAAGTATTGTTATTTTTTCAGCAAATTTTGGCGAATCTGGTGCAGTATATCAAGGGAAAAAAGAAGTAAATCATGGCGGAATCACTTTTGAAACACAAGTGGCGCCAGGCAGTCAACAAATTCCGGAGTTGGGTGATATCACACTCAAAGCAGGTGAGAAATACTATTCAAAAACAATTTATAAACTCCATAAAGAAGAGAAAAAATGAGGAAAAGAAAATGACAACAATCGTGGAAAACAGTAAAGTTTTAACAGCATTAACAAACAGTTTTGAAAAAGTATTTGGGGATACAGAAAATGTGGAATACTTCTTTTCGCCAGGTCGTATTAACTTGATTGGTGAACATACCGACTATAATGGCGGCTACGTCTTCCCAGCCTCAATTACAATTGGGACAACAGGTTTGGCCCGTTTACGTGAAGATACAAAAATCCGACTTTTTTCACAAAACTTTCCAGAAGCAGGTCTTATCGAATTTGATTTAACAGAGGTCAAGGAAAAAGATGATGACAGTTGGTCAAATTACGTTAAAGGAATGATAGTGATGCTTCAAGATGCAGGCTATACCATCGATAAAGGTTTTGAACTACTTATCAATGGTGAAATTCCAACAGCTTCTGGTTTATCATCTTCAGCTTCTTTGGAACTTTTAGTCGGTGTAGTTTTAGACGACCTGTTTAATTTACAAGTCCCACGCTTGGAATTGGTACAACTCGGACAAAAAACGGAAAATGAATTTATTGGCGTCAACTCTGGTATTTTAGACCAGTTTGCGATTGGTTTTGGTGAAGTGAAAAAAGCGATTTTATTGGACTGTAATACTCTTAAGTATGAAATGGTGCCGGTAGAATTACGTGATTATGATATTGTCATCATGAACACAAACAAACCACGTGCTTTAACAGAATCAAAATATAATGAGCGTTTTGCTGAAACACGTGAAGCATTGAAACGTATGCAAAGTAAATTAGCTATTGAATCACTGGGTGAACTTTCTAATGAGGAATTTGATGCCAATACAGACTTGATTGGTGATGAAACTCTGATTAAACGTGCGCGCCATGCCGTATATGAAAATAACCGTACAAAAATAGCACAAAAAGCTTTTGTTGCTGGTAATTTGACGAAGTTTGGTGAATTACTTAATGCTTCACACGCTTCCCTCAAAGACGACTATGAAGTGACTGGGATTGAACTTGATACGCTGGCTGAAACCGCACAAAAACAGGCAGGTGTATTAGGCGCACGTATGACAGGTGCAGGCTTTGGCGGTTGTGCAATTGCTTTAGTCGCTCATGATAAAGTTGCAGATTTTGAAGAAGCAGTTGGAGCGGAATATGAAAAAGTAGTTGGCTATCCAGCAAGCTTTTATGTCGCCCAAATTGGTTCAGGATCAACAAAACTGGATGTGGAGTAGGAAAAGTAAAAATGGAAAAATATCAAGCTGTTCAAGAATTTATTAATTTAGCAGAAAAAAATCATCGAATTGAAACGCTTGATAAAATATATTGGCGTAATCAATTACTCCATTTCTTGGGGATGAACGATTGGGACGAACCACAAGTTACAGAAGAACATGATGCACTAACTTTAATGGATCAGCTCATGATCCTTGCACGCGACAATCAAGCTTTTTCGCCAGAAGAAGAAGAATTTTATGAAGCGGCTCTGATGGACTTTATTAGTCCAACACCAAGTCAAATTAATCGTGAGTTCTGGGAGAATTATCAAGAGAGTCCTAAAAAAGCGACAGATTATTTCTATGGACTGACTCAGGAAATTAATCAGGTCAAGACAAGGGATATCGCAAAAAATATTGCCTTTAACTATCACTCAAAATATGGCGATTTAGAAATCACAATCAATCTCTCAAAACCGGAGAAAGATCCAAAAGCTATCGCTGCAGCTAAATTAGTCAAGGATTCTAGTTATCCAGCTTGTGCGCTCTGTATTGAAAACGAAGGGCTTTATGGTGGAGGGAATAAAGCTGCACGAAGCAATCATCGCCTCATCCGTTTAAAATTACAGGATGAAGAATGGGGCTTTCAGTATTCGCCTTATGCTTATTATAATGAACACTCAATTGTGCTTAACAACTTGCACAAGCCAATGAAAATTAATCGCCAATCTTTTAGTAATCTCTTAGACTTTTTAGATTTGTTCCCTCACTATATGATTGGATCCAATGCTGATTTACCAATTGTTGGGGGTTCTATTTTGACCCATGATCACTATCAAGCAGGACGTCATGAGTTTCCGATGGCTAAAGCTAAGTTAAGAGAACAAGTAGCCTTTAAAGCTTTTCCAGAAGTAGCAGTTGGCATTGTGAATTGGCCCATGAGTGTGCTGCGTTTATCCTCTGAGGACAAAGGGCAGTTGTTGACACTTGCGGACTTCATTCTGAAGAAGTGGCAACAATATTCGGATACAAGTATAGATGTTATTGCGCATTCCGCTGATGGTACACCACACCATACGATTACACCGATTGCTCGTAAACGTGGTAATGCTTACGAAATGGATCTGGTTTTACGAGATAACAATGTTAGTGAAACTTATCCGGATGGGATTTTTCATCCGCATGCAGACCTGCATCACATCAAGAAAGAAAATATTGGTTTGATTGAGGTTATGGGCTTAGCTGTTTTACCTCCGAGATTGAAAGGTGAACTGCAAGAAGTGGAACAGTATCTTTTAGGAAAGCCGCATCATATGAAAGATATGCACTTACCTTGGGCACAAAATTTAAAAAATCAAGGGGATTTTACTGAAGGAAATGTCTCGGAGTGTGTCCGTGAAGCGGTTGGAGCTGTCTTTACAAGAGTATTGCAAGATGCGGGAGTATTTAAAGATAACAAAGCAGGGCATTCTGGGTTTAAGCGCTTCATTGATTTTATAAATGAATAAGGTTATACTTGTAAGTGAGTGATAAATAGTATTGAAAACTTTGTAAATCAAAGTAACGGAGGATAAATAAATGACAGTCTTAGTACTTGGAGGCGCAGGTTATGTGGGAAGTCATGCTGTTGATATTCTGGTAGCACGTGGCTATGATGTGGCCGTTGTAGACAATCTTGTGACGGGACATCGTGAAGCTGTCCCAGCAGATGTACGCTTCTATGAAGGAGATGTGCGCGATCAAGCTTTCTTGGCTGATGTTTTTACAAAAGAAAAAGAAATTGAAGGCTTAATGCACTTTTGTGCTTATTCATTGGTTGGTGAATCAATGCAAAAACCTTTGATGTATTTTAATAACAACGTGGGTGGAGCTCAAGTTATTCTTGAAACCATGGAAAAATTTGGTATTAAGCATATTGTTTTCTCAAGTACGGCTGCAACTTTTGGGATACCTGAAGAAAGTCCTATTTCTGAAAAAACACCTCAAAAACCAATCAACCCTTATGGTGAAAGCAAACTCATCATGGAAAAAATGATGAAGTGGCAATCAGAGGCAACCGATATGACTTATGTAGCACTGCGCTACTTCAATGTTGCTGGTGCTAAACATGATGGAAGTATTGGTGAAGCACATAAAAATGAAACGCATTTGATTCCGCTTATTTTACAAACAGCTTTAGGCCAACGTGAGTTTATCACTATCTATGGGGATGATTACAATACGCCTGATGGTACATGTGTACGTGACTATATCGATATGGAAGACTTGATTGAAGCACACATCAAAGCCTTAGAATATCTTAAAGCAGGGGGGGCTTCGGACCAGTTTAATCTTGGTTCTTCAAAAGGCTACTCTAACCTTGAGGTTCTGGAAACTGCACGCCGCGTTACCGGGAAAGAAATTCCATCACAAATGGGAGAGCGTCGTCCAGGTGACCCAGATATGCTGGTTGCAGACTCAACGAAAGCGGGAGAAATCTTGGATTGGCACGTGAAAAATAATTTAGAATATATTATTGAGAATGCTTGGAAATGGCATAGCTCACATCCAAATGGATATTAATACAAACGAAAAAGCAATCTTTTAATCTGGATTGCTTTTTCGTTATTTTTGTAAGAAAACGCTTTAAAATGTAAAATTATAAATAAATCAAGATTAAAACCAGATGAAAGTTGCATGAAAATGCAAAAAATGTTATATTAAGAAAATATTTCAATATAAATAAAAATGGAATCATAGGAAAAATAAATGGAAAATAAAAAAGGGATGGGCCTGATAGCCCTTGTCTCCATCGTTGTCTCCAGTGCTATTGGTGGAGGAGTATTTAACCTCTCCAACGATTTAGCTAATGGTGCTACTGCTGGAGGAGTAGTTGTAGCATGGCTCTTCGTTGGTTTGGGGCTTTTAGCACTTGTGTTGAGCTTAAACTATCTGATTATTAACAAACCTCAACTTTCAGGTGTTTCTGATTATGCGCGAGAAGGCTTTGGCGATTTGGTAGGTTTTCTTTCTGGCTGGGGCTACTGGCTGTCTACATGGCTCGGTAATATTGCCTTTGCAGTACTGATGATGATATCTATGGATTACTTTTTTCCTGGTGAATTCGCAAATGCAAATGGCAGCCTAAGTGTTTTTGCAGTGGTGACCGTATCTGCCCTCTCATGGCTTTTAGCTTTGATGGTAAGTAAAGGTGTCGAATCTGCAGCCATAGTGAACGCGATTGTTCTGGTTTGTAAATTAATTCCCATTTTCGTTTTCATGCTTACGGGCATTGTAATGTTTAAAACAGGAGTTTTTACTTCAGGTTTTTGGAACAATATTACAGAAAATGCTCAAGGCTTGGTTCAAGCTCAAGGGTCAATGACCGCTGGGGGCTTACTCGATCAAGTTAAAAGCTCTCTTATGGTCATGATTTGGGTCTTTGTCGGGATTGAAGGTGCAGCAATGATGGGCGATCGTGCCAAGAAAAAATCTGATGCAGGGCGTGCAACAATCATCGGTCTTGTCGTTTTGCTTTTTATCTACATCTTGCTTTCACTCTTACCTTTCGGCTATTATGATCAAGCAGAATTAGCTGCCATGAAAACGCCAGGCATGGTTTATATGCTCAAAGATATGCTTGGTAGCTTTGGAGGCGCATTGATGGCCAGTGGTCTTGTTGTGTCCGTCTTGGGTGCTTGGATATCATGGACGATGCTTCCAGTGGAGTCAACAACACAGTTGGCCAATCAAAAATTACTCCCCGAATGGTTTGGACGTTTAAATAAACATAATGCCCCTGCAAATTCTCTTTGGCTTACACAAATCTTTGTTCAATTTTTTATCATTGTTACTTTTTATGTCGCAAATGCTTATAATGTAATGGTCTATCTCTGTACAGCATGTATCATGATCTGTTATGCTTTGGTAGGTGCATATATGATGAAACATGGTCTTGAGGAAAAAAACACAAAAAATATAGTCATCGGTTTTGTTGCCCTTGCTTTTCAAATTTTAGCTCTGTGGCTATCAGGCTGGCAATATGTTTGGATGGCTTCAATTCTCTACGCGATTGGTTTTATTTTCTACTATTTAGCGAAGAAAGAAAATGGTAAGAAACTTTCTCATGTAGAAATTATTGCTCTTCTTGTGATTATTGTTTTATCTATTTTTGCAGTCTTTGGATTGGTTGGTAACCATTATGGTCTAAGAGAGTTACTTGGTTTATAAACAATAAAAAAAATTCGGAATTAATGTTCCGAATTTTTTTGCTCTAACTGTGAGTAATGGCTGTTTTTGATATGAACCAACACACGTAAATCTTCTTCAAGTTTATCTTTTTGTTGGCGCAATTCACGTTCTTGTTCAACAAGTAGGGAAATACGCTTTAATAATGTCGCGTCACCTTCTTCAGCCAATGCTTTAAATTTGATTAGGTTTTCCTTAGTCAGTGGTGGTTCTTTCTTGTCCATTTGTTTCAATTTCTCCTTGCTTCACATTGAAAATACTTAAGTTTTCTGGCAGGTTTTTGAGGTGGTCAAGCGTCGTTGTAGTAATAAAGGTTTGTGTTTTTCCGAGCGTTGTTTCTAAAAGATCCAACTGACGGCTATTATCGAGCTCACTCATGACATCGTCGAGCAAAAGAATAGGATATTCTCCAGTCTCTTCAAAAATTAAATCAATCTCGGCGAGCTTGACAGATAGAGCAACGGTTCTTTGTTGGCCTTGGCTGCCAAAGTCCGCAACATTAATACCATTGACAAAAAAAGTCAAATCATCTCGGTGAGGGCCGACAGATGTCTGATGCCGAAAGATATCCTTATCCTGTGCGCTTTTCAAATCTTCTAAGAGGGTTGCGGAATTTACTTTATAATTAATCTGCAGCTCCTCAATCCCATGAGTGAGCTGAGAATGAATTTTTTGCGCCAGCTTTTCTAGTTTGACAATGAAATTTTGACGCTCAGTGCTGATCTTCTGACCGTGTTCTGCCAGTTGGCTGTCTAAAACGTCTAAAAAAGTAGCATCAATCTGTTTACGTTCCATTTTAAGATAAGCATTGCGTTCCTTTAAAGCACGGTTATAGCGTACTGAATCATAAAGATAAACGGGACGTATTTGGCCAATCTCCATATCTAAAAAGCGACGACGAATACTTGGAGCACCTTTGATAAGTTCTAAATCCTCAGGAGCAAACATGATGAGGTTAAGTTGTCCAATATAGTCCGCCAAGCGATTTTCTTTCAGATGGTTGACATGAGCAGTACGTCCTTTAGGGGTCAAAGCAACTTCGAGAGGGACACTAGTGTGTCCTTTCTCGACAGTACCAGAAACCTTCATTTCTTTCGAATCCCACCGTATCAGTTCCCGGTCATGGTGGGTGCGGTGGCTACGTGTCAGAGCGAGAAAGTAGATGCTTTCTAAAATGTTTGTTTTACCTTGAGCATTCTGTCCTAAAAAAATATTGAGATTAGGGTGGAATTCAAGAGAAAGTTCAGCATAATTTCGAAAATTATAGAGCTGGATATTGTTAAGTTTCATGCTTATTTAGCGCCAGGGAATCTTGGCTTGGCTGCTTTCTTTGGTTTTTGAGTTTTGACTTGGGCGTTCATTTTTTTGACAAGTGCTTTGACGCGCTCTTCTTCGGCTTTATCTTCTTCGCGTTCAGCAATTTCTTCCGCAGTAGCTTGGACAAATGTGATGATCAGTCCGAATTCAGGGATTTCTAACACATCTCCTGCACGTAGTTTTTTGCCGCGGCGGTTTTCGGCTTCCTTGTTTAAGAAAATATTGCCTTCATTTTCGGCGAGAAAAAGCTTAGCTTGTCCTCCTGTATTGACAATGGCCAACTCTTTAATGACTTGTCCTAAAGTGATGTATTCTTCAAATAAAATGTAATTTTGCATAACTCTATTTTAGCATAAAGAGTCTCAAAAATAGTGGAAAATTTGCTATAATAGAGATATTACAGCTCCTGCTCTTTTTAGGGTTAAAGGAACTTTCTTTAAACTTAAAACGAGGAGTAGACAAGGGATATCTATGAAACTAGCCAGCGGAGTAAATCTCCATGTTATAAAAGAAACAAAATTCAAAACAATATGTCTCATGGTGCGCTTTCGTGAAGAACTTTCGCGAGAAAATATTGCGAAGCGTGTGATTATCTCTAACTTGTGGGAGACGACAAATGCAGCGTATCCAACAGCTCAAGCATTTTCAAGTCGCTTGTCCGAACTTTATGGGACCTCCTTCTCAACTGCAGTGAATAAAAAAGGTAACCAACATTTGTTAAGTATTCATATGAATCTAGTTAATCCTAAGTTTGTTGATGTGGATACTTTGTCAGGTGCTGTTGATTTTATGCACAAAGCGCTCTTTTGCCCAGATAATAATGTTGACGTCTTCCAACGAGAAAAGACAAATCTCATAAACTATCTTAAAGCCATGAACGAAGATCGCTCTTATTATGCCAGTCGTCAGTTAGCTGCTCTTTTCTTTACAGATGAAAATCAAGCTCTCCCAGGTGTTGCAACTGTGGAACTTTTGGAGGCAGAAACAGCAGAGGCTGTCTTTAATTACTATACCGAGATGCTTAATCACAATCTTATTGATATTTTTGTTCTAGGAGATGTAGAGGAAGCTGAGGTTATGAGTTTATTCCAAAGCTTTGATTTTAAAGATCGTCAAGGACACTCTGAAATTTTTTACAAGCAAGAGCCCAAGGAGTATCAAGAAAAGATTGAAGAGAAAGAGGTGCAGCAGTCTATTTTACAAATGGCCTTTACGCAACCGACGACATACGGTAGCAAAGACTACATGACTTTACAAGTGATGAACGGACTCTTTGGTGGATTCGCACATTCGAAATTATTTATGAACGTTCGCGAAAAAGCAAGTCTAGCTTATTATGCCAGTTCAGCTTTTGATAGTTTTACAGGTTTGCTAAGAGTTAATGCAGGAATTGATGCAGGAAATTATGAGCAGGCTCGTGCTCTGATTTTAGAACAACTTCAAGCGATGCAGTCTGGGGACTTTACTACACAAGAGATTGAGCAAACCAAAACAATGCTGAAAAATTCTTACTTCATGTCACTTGATTCTTCTTCAAATCTCATCGAACAAGCTTTTATTCATGAAGTTTTACCGGAGCTTTATGTTGATGAAGCAACCTTTTTGAAGGCGTTAGAGACCGTGAGCAAAGAGGACATTATGCGCTTGGCGCAAAGTTTAAAACTACAGGCTCAATATTTCATGAAAGGAGAAGTTTATGCAGAAGAAGAGCTATGAGAAAACGGGAGAAGTCCTATATACTGATGTTTTAGACAACGGCTTAACTGTTTATTACTTACCCAAGCCCGATTACAATCGTACATATGGTCTTTTCACGACAAACTTTGGGTCACTGGATACCTCTTTTATTCCTACGGGAAGTCGAGATATGAAGACTTTTCCAGAAGGGATTGCTCACTTTTTAGAGCATAAACTTTTCGAGAAAAAAGAAGGGGATGTTATGTACAAGTTTGGTGCCTATGGGGCGCAAACCAATGCTTTTACAAGTTTTTCGAGGACTTCTTATCTTTTTTCGACACGTGAAAACATCTATGAGTGTGTGAACTTACTGCTTGATTTTGTGCAAGAACCTTACTTTACAGAAGAAAATGTTGCTAAAGAACAAGGTATTATTCAACAAGAAATCCAGATGTATCAAGATGACAGTGACTGGCGTTTGTTTGCTGGGCTTTTAGCTTCACTTTATCCTGATTCACCATTGGCAGACGATATTGCTGGTACTCCCCACTCTATTAAGGAAATTACTGCGGCAGATTTGTATGCCAACTATGAAACTTTTTATCATCCTTCAAACATGAACCTCTTTTTAACAGGTCCTTTTGATGTGGAGCAAATGGCTGCATTTGTAAATGACAATCAAGAAACGAAGCCTTTTATTAAAGCTGAACCGATTCAGAGAAAAACTGTTGAGGGTAGTCAGCCGATTGCAGGGAAAACTCTTGCGTTTGAAGTTGCAATGCCCAAGCTGGCTCTTGGTTTTCGGGGAGAAGATACTCTCCCAACTGATGCTCGTGAATTATTAGAATACAAGCTATCGAATCAGTTGCTTCTCGATATGCTTTTTGGAAAAACGAGCCATCGTTATGAAGAAATGTACAATGCAGGTTTAGTTGATGATTCGTTTGGTTATGGCTTTGATATGGATAAAAGTTTTCACTTTGCGAACATTACTGTAGACACTGAAAAACCAGACCAAGTAAGTAAAGTTTTGCAGGAAGCTTTAAAAAGTTATAAAATAGATAAGGATTTTGAAAAAGAAAATCTAGAAATGCTGAAACGTGAAACACTGGGGGATTATTATAAATCCCTGAACTCTTTAGAATACCTCGCCAATCAATTTTCATCAAATATTTATGGCGAGATTAACTTCTTTGATCTTCCTGAAATTTTATCAGGATTAACGCTTGAAAAAGTCAGCAAACATGCTGAAAAATTTGTAGAAAATATGCAAACGGTAGACTTTATCATCTACCCTAAATAATACGAACAGTTATGAATAAATCCATGTATTTCATAAAGCTGAGAGGAGGACATGGTGGCAATTAAAACAATAGGCGAAGTCCTCAAAGAAAAGAGGACGGAGCTTGGCCTCGGGCTAAGTGAAGCCGAAAAACTTACAAATATTCCGAAATTATATATTATTGCTTTAGAAACAGGGGATTATAAGGCTTTGCCCGGTGATTTTTATATCAAAGCCTACCTTAAACAATATGCAGAGAAGTTAGATCTTGATGCGGATCAAATCATGCTTGCATATGAAAAAGACGGGTCAATGTCTGTTGAAGAACACGAAGATATCCAAGAAACATATCGATTTGTGAAACCTAGTGAACGTGTAGAAGAAGATGAGGAAGAAGAGGAAAGTAATAAGCCGGCATGGCGCCATTATGTTCCAATTATCTTGCTTTCTGCTGTGGCGATAGCTATTGTCGGAAGTGTTACAGCAGTTGTGCTGCTCACACGCCCGCCAAAACCAGATTTGAGTGATACTTCTTATACTTATAAAACGAGCGAAACAAAACAAGCCACAGAAGAGCAAAAGAAAACAACAGAATCATCAGAAAAGCCTGTTGAATCAAAACCAGAACCACAAAATCAAATTACAGTTACTGGAAGGGGCGCACTGCTCAATGTCAAAGTAGAAAATGCTGCGAGTCCAACACAAATTGTCTTTACAACAGCAGCTGGTGCAGTAACAACAATTTCATTGACTAATGCAGACTGGGCAACAGTACGTACATTGTCAGATGCCGAAAATACAGCTACGGCAACGCTAGGGACAGGCTTGACAAATTCGGTGATCAACTTGTCCAACACACAAGGGCTTACAATGGCAATTAACGGTAACAATGTTGATTTGTCTGCTCTTACAGCAGGTAATGCAGCTCAAGTGCAATTGACGGTAACTTATGCGAGCACCACAGCGCCTGTAACCCAATAAAAAATTGAGCCACGAACAGTTCCGCTCAAAGAATCGGAGAAAGTAATTATGAAAAAAGAAAAACTACCCAATCAATTAACCATACTAAGAATCTTTATGATTCCTGTCTTTCTCATTGTCCTTTATCTGCCACATGGTGCAGCTGTGGGTGCAAGCTATGTTTCGTGGATTGTTGCAGCAATTATCTTTGCTGTAGCCTCAATCACTGACTGGCTTGATGGGTATTTAGCACGCAAATGGAAAGTAGTTTCAAATTTTGGCAAATTTGCAGATCCGTTAGCGGATAAAATGTTAACAATGGCTGCATTTGTGATGTTAATTGCACTCGGTTTAGCCCCTGCTTGGGTTGTTGCAATTATTGTGTGTCGTGAACTTGCTGTGACAGGACTTCGTCTTTTATTGGTTGAGCAAGGTGGTGCAGTCTTAGCTGCAGCTATGCCAGGAAAAATCAAAACATTTACACAAATGTTGTCGATTATTTTCTTATTAATCGGGGATCCCATTTATATTGGCACAATCTTACTTTATGTTTGCCTTATCTTCACGATTTATTCAGGCTATGATTACTTTGCTAAAAATATGCAAGTTTTTAAAAACTAATGTGAATTTAAAGCTTGAAAAAAAAAGAAGTCTGCGTTATACTTAAAGATAGAGAGAGTGAGACTTGGCTGAAAGCTTACAAAACTTAAAGTGACGATAAAAAACGATAGCGACGTTATAGCTAAACTAAGGTTCTGGAAGACAGGACAAATTTAGGTGGTACCGCGATAAGATTACTGACGCCCTAGAGCTTTATATGCTTGGGGCGTTTTAATTTGCTACCAGCATTGCGCCTGAAAGGCGCTAATGCTGGACGGCAAGCCCTATTGGGCCTTGCCTGAACACCTTATTAGGTAAAACGCAAAAAAATCATCGTTTTTTGCATTTCACCGTCATATGCATTGCTATCATTGCGCCTGAAGGCGCTAATGAACTATGGCAAGCCTTACAAAGGCTTACTTAAGAATATTCGAATCATAAATGTATTTGATACAAAGGAGATAATATGAAATTACAAAAACCCAAAGGTACGGCAGATATTCTGCCTCAAGAGTCACAAAAATGGCAATATGTAGAAATGATGGCCCGTGCAGTATTTGAAGATTATAATTTCAGAGAAATCCGTACACCGCTTTTTGAAAGTTATGAGCTATTTAGTCGGGCAACAGGTGAAACAAGTGACATCGTAACTAAAGAAATGTATGATTTTGACGACAAAGGTGGACGTCATATCGCATTGCGCCCTGAAGGAACTGCTTCAACTGTTAGGGCTTATATTGAAAATAAACTCTTTGCTCCAGAAGTACCAAAACCAGTGAAAATGTATTATATGGGTTCGATGTTCCGTTACGAACGTCCTCAATCTGGACGTTTACGCGAATTCCACCAATTTGGTGTGGAATGTTTCGGTGCAAAAAATCCAGCGATTGATGTCGAAATTATCGCCATGGCGCAATCATTATTTGAGCAAATCGGTATCTCTGGTGTAACACTTCACTTGAATTCTTTGGGTGACTTAGAGACACGTAAGGCTTATCGTACAGCTTTGATTGATTATTTGACACCTTTTGAAAGTCAGCTTTCCAAAGACAGCCAACGCCGCCTTCACGAAAACCCACTGCGAGTACTTGACAGTAAGGAAAAAGAAGACAAAGAAATTGTTAAGGGTGCACCATCTATCTTGGACTATCTTACAGAAGAGTCTCAAAATCACTTTGACATGACCCGAGAACTGCTTGATGGTTTGGGTATTGATTATGTCATTGATACCAATATGGTTCGTGGTCTGGATTACTACAATGATACGATTTTTGAATTTATCGTGGACGTAAAAGGACAAGAGCTAACGGTTTGTGCAGGTGGTCGTTATGATGGGTTGGTTGAATACTTTGATGGTCCTGCCACACCAGGTTTTGGATTTGGACTGGGTGTAGAGCGCTTGTTGATGGTTGCTGAAATGCAAGGTGTTGATTTCCATGAAGAAGATACACTTGATGTTTATATTGCCGTTATGGGAAATAAAGCCAGCTTAGCAGCGACACAACTTGCAGAAAGTCTTCGTGCTCAAGCCTTTAAAGTTGAACGAGATTTTTCTAACCGTAAACTAGGTGCTCAATTTAAATCAGCTGAAAAGGCAAAAGCAGAAGTGATAATTACACTTGGTGACAATGAAGTGGAAACAGGTGAAATTACAGTTAAACATAACCAAACGCGTAAAGAAGTAAAAACAACTTTGGCAGAAGTTGCAAAAGGTTTTGCACCTATCTTTGAAGAAACGCTTGGAGAATAAAAAGTCCAGTAGTTCCAAGGAACATGAGGACTAAAGAAACGTAAGGAGATTAAACTTGAAGAGAACAAACTATGCAGGGAATATTACCGAAGAGTATTTAAACCAGGAAGTTACCGTAAAAGGTTGGGTTGCAAAGCGCCGTAATCTTGGCGGCTTAATCTTTATTGATTTGCGCGACCGCGAAGGTATTGTCCAAATTGTGGTTAATCCAGAAACAGCAACAAAAGAAATTGTTGAGGTAGCAGATAAAGCCCGTAACGAATACGTACTAGAAGTTACAGGTAAAGTCGTTGAGCGTGCCAGCAAAAATGAAAACATTAAAACAGGTGGAATTGAAATTGAAGCGAATCAAATGCAAATTCTTAGTACTTCAAAAACAACACCATTTGAGATTAAAGACGGTGTGGAGGTGCTTGACGATACGCGTTTGAAATACCGTTATCTCGACTTACGCCGCCCAGAAATGCTGAACAACATTACGATGCGTCATGCGACGACACGTGCTATCCGTAGCTACTTAGATAATCAAGGTTTTATCGATGTTGAAACACCTTTCTTGAATAAATCAACACCAGAAGGTGCACGTGATTACCTTGTTCCTTCTCGTGTCAATAAAGGCGAGTTTTATGCTTTGCCACAAAGTCCACAACTTATGAAACAATTGTTGATGACTGCAGGTCTCGATCGCTACTACCAAATCGTAAAATGTTTCCGTGACGAAGATTTACGTGGCGACCGTCAACCAGAATTTACACAAGTCGACTTAGAAACAAGCTTCCTTGGGGAAGAAGAAATTCAAGATTTGACTGAAGGCTTGATTGCAAAAGTTATGAAAGACGTTAAAAACGTCGATGTCACTTTGCCATTCCCACGTATGAAATACGATGATGCCATGAATTTCTATGGTTCAGATAAGCCAGATACACGCTACGAGATGCTCTTGACAGACTTGACAGACCTTGCGAAAACTGTAGATTTCAAAGTGTTTAGTGAGGCACCTGTTGTTAAAGCGATTGTTGTTAAAAATAATGCCGATAAGTACTCTCGTAAAGCTATTGATAAATTAACAGAGCAAGCCAAACAAAATGGTGCCAAAGGCTTAGCTTGGATTAAGTTTGAAGACGATAAATTGGCTGGTCCTATTGCCAAATTCTTGACAGATAAAACTGCAGAATTCGTTGAAACTTTGGGCTTAGAAAACAACGATTTGGTTCTCTTTGTGGCGGACAGTTTAGAAGTGGCAAATTCAGCACTGGGTGCTTTACGTCAAACGATTGCCAAAGAGCAAGGCTTAATTGATTATTCGAAATTCAATTTCCTCTGGGTTATTGATTGGCCAATGTTTGAATGGTCAGAAGAAGAAGGTCGTTATATGAGTGCGCATCACCCATTCACTTTACCAACTGCTGAAACACAAGGGGAACTTTCAGGAGACCTTAGTAAAGTCCGTGCGCATGCTTACGACATCGTTTTGAATGGCTACGAACTCGGTGGTGGTTCACTCCGTATTAATACGCGAGAATTACAAGAAGAGATGCTCAAAGCACTAGGCTTTAGTTTAGAAGATGCCAAAGAGCAATTTGGTTTCTTGTTGGAAGCTTTAGATTATGGCTTCCCACCACACGGAGGATTGGCCCTTGGTTTGGACCGTTTCATTATGTTGCTTGCCGGAAAAGACAATATTCGTGAAGTTATTGCCTTTCCTAAGAATAATAAAGCCACAGACCCGATGACACAAGCGCCATCAGTAGTCAGTGAGAGCCAACTGGAAGAATTGAGAATTAAACTTGAAAAACTTGACTAAATTTATCAACATGTTTGGTGGCTGGGAAAAGTTGACACATCGTTTCTCAGCATCTGTCCTATATGGAATCACATCTGCTTTTGCATTGAACTTCTTCTATCAACCAGGAAGAGTTTATGCTAGCGGTGCGACAGGGGCAGCACAGGTGGCAACAGAAATTTTTACGCGGATTATGGGGCACAATTATCTTCCTATATCGGCAACGCTCTTTCTGATTAATGTTCCCTTAATGATTTTAGCCTGGTTCCGTTTGGGAAAACAATTTACCCTGTTTACCCTGTTGACGGTTACCATGAGTTCCATTTTTATCCACTTTGTCCCTGAAACAACGCTGACACCTGATCCTATTATCAATGCCATCTTTGGGGGTACCATCATGGGTGCAGGAGTTGGATATGCCATGCGTAATGGTATTTCAAGTGGTGGTACGGACATCATTGCCCTTTATATCCGTAAAAGAACAGGCCATAATGTTGGTACACTGGGTTTCATCGTTAACGGTGTGATTATCTTTACTGCGGGCGTACTCTTTGGCTGGGAATATATGTTGTATTCTATGATTGCTATCTTTGTAAGTTCACGTGTTACAGATGCGATCTTTACGCGTCAAAAACGTATGCAAGTGATGATTGTTACCGAGAATCCTGAAATCATTATCCGAAAACTCTTTGAAAAAATGCACCACAGTGCAACAATCTTGAACAATGCTGAAGGTGCTTACTCACACGAGAAACGGACAATTTTGTTTACGGTTATCACCATGTATGAGTATCAAGATTTTAAAGAGATCATCACAAAATATGATCCAAAAGCTTTTGTCTCCATCTCAGAAAATGTCCGTGTAATAGGGAATTTTAGTGAGATTACCGATTAAGTTGACAAAATGACCGTTTTAGTATAAATTAGAGAAGGCCTCTGTCAATTTTGACAGAGGTTTTACAAGAAATTATAAAGCCATTTTTATAAGATAAGAATGGTATTAGATTGGAGAGTTGTATGAAGGATATGAGCCTCATTAAAATCCATTTTCGTAACTTTATTGCCATCAGCTTAGGCGCAATTATCTTTGCTTTTGGTTTTGTAAAGTTAAATATGGCCAATCAGTTGGCTGCAGGTGGCCTTTCCGGTATTACCTTGATCTTGCACGCATTATTCAAGTTGGATCCGGCCCTAAGTCAGTTCATTCTGAATATCCCCTTGCTTTTTATTGGTTACCGTTTCTTAGGACAACGGACCTTTACCTATACGGTCTATGCGATTGTTAACATCTCGCTTTTCCTTTCAGTTTTCCAAGCATTTGATTTTAGTATTAATCTTTTGCATGATAACTTAGTTGCAGCTCTCCTTGCCGGTGTATTTGCCGGAACGGGGATTGGGATTATCTTCCGCTTTGGCGGAACAACTGGAGGTTCAGATATCATTGCTCAGCTCTTGCAAATTAAGCGAGGCACAGCAGTGGGACGTGTGATTTTCACGATAGACCTTTTTGTAATGACACTTTCTCTCACTTACATTGATGTTAATCATATGGTTTATACATTAATTGCAAGTTTCGTAAGTGCGCAAGTTATTAACCTTATCCAATCTGGTGGTTATACCGTTCGTGGGATGCTTATTATTAGTCCTAAGTATCAAGAGATTTCAAATGCTATTCTGGCAGAACTTGGACGTGGTGCAACATTCCTCCATGGTGAAGGCGCATATTCGGGCACAGAAAAACGTGTAGTCTATGTGGTCCTTAACCCTCGAGAAGTCATGACGGTTAAAGCCTTGATTGCTGAAATAGATCCTCAAGCCTTCTCAACAGTAATAAATGTTCATGAAGTTATGGGAGATTTTACTTATCCACAAAGTAAATATAAACGTAAGAAAAAATAAAAAAGAGCCAGATTTGGTTCTTTTTTATTTTAATGGCTATTATTGAAAAAGTTTTGATGTTAGACGTTCGCCTTCAAGTCGGCCCACAGAAGAAACACCTTCTACATCAGAAGAGTCAGCATTAACGCCGTCCTTAATAATTTGTAAGCGATCGATAGCTTGGTTGATTTGAATGAGACTTTGAGTTTGATTTTCAAAGCTATAGTTACTGATCTCACGTTTCGCTTTCTTAAGGTGAATAATTGCCTTTTCGATTTCGACAAGAGCTTTTGATGTACGCATAGAGTCCCTCCTTGTTTTATGATACTAACCTTATTATAAACAAAAAGATTGGCAAAAGCCAATCTCTTAATTTTGGGCAACGAAATCATCTAAAATCTTGACAATTTCTGCTTGTGTTTCTGCTTGATTTACGGATACCTTAACTTTTGCAGCACGTTTTGCACCTTTGAGGTAGTAAGCTGCATGTTGGCGAAATTCGCGTGACGCTAAGTTATCGCCTTTGAGGTCAACAAGACGTTGTAAGTGAATCTTAGCGATACGCATTTTTTCATCCACAGTGGGTTCAGGGAGCAATTCCCCTGTGCGAAGGTAGTGTTCCGTACGGTGAAGCATCCACGGATTTCCGAGAGCTGCTCGACCAATCATGACTGCATCGACACCTGTTTCATCAATCATACGTTTCGCATCTTCAGGTGTTTTCACATCACCATTTCCGATGAAAGGAATGTTAATGTTGCTTGCTACTTTTTCAAGCCATGTCCAGTCTGCTTTACCTTCATAGAGTTGAGCACGTGTCCGTGCGTGCATTGCAACAGCAGCACCTCCAGCTGCTTCAATAGCCTTGGCATTTTCGACAGCGTAGAGATGATCAGAGTCCCAACCGATACGAATTTTTACAGTGAGTGGTAAGTCAATCGCAGAGCTGACCGCTTTCACTACATCATAAACCTTATCTGGGTCAAGCAGTAAGCGACTTCCAGCTTCATTTTTTGTTACCTTAGGAACAGGACAGCCCATATTGATATCAATGATGTCTGCTACTGTATTTTCTTGAACAAATTTCGCTGCTTCAACCAGTGTATCAACTTCACCACCAAAAATTTGCATTGAAAGTGGATGAGGTACGCCTTCAAAGTCCATCATTTGGAGCGTTTTTTTGTTACGGTGTTCGATACCTTTGTCAGAAATCATTTCAGTAACGACAAGTCCTGCTCCAAACTCTTTAGCTGTTGTCAGGAAGGCTTTATTATTAATCCCCGCCATTGGAGCGAGTACGATTTTATTAGCAATTTCTATATCCCCAATTTTCCAAGGGCGTGTGTATTTTGAATCCATAGTCATAGAGAATATTTTACCATTTTTTAAGGGATTTGCTAAAACTTTGCACTGAAAAAACCTTCGTAGGTAATTTAACGAAGATTTTTTAGATTAATCAGTAAATAAGTGCTTTATTTTTTGACGAACAGGAACTTCCTGCGCTTGAGTAGTTAAAAAGGTTGCAATATCACCCGCATGGAGTAAGGTATCTCCTCGTGGAATGATTTTTTCCCCATTTCTCTGAATAGAAACCAAGAGGCTATCTTTAGGAAGATGAAGATTTTGAACCGCCTGATGGTCAGCTTCCGAATCAAACTGGACCAAAGCTTCAATCATAATATGCCCTTCTTTTTCAGTAGCTATGTCCGAATCAGCAGTAAGAAGATTGTGGAGCAATGAATCGTAGATTGGCTCAGAGTGTAAGAGTTCGGCCACAAGATAGGAAATGAGAGAAACAAAAGCGAGAGGGAGTAGATGATCAAAAGAACCTGTCATCTCGACCAAAAGAAGAATTCCAGTCATTGGCGCACGGACGATAGCAGTAAATGTTGCTGCCATCGCTAAAATAATAAAGTTTGGGAAAAGATTAGGGGATAAATGCAAGAGAGGGATGACTGTTGTAGCAAAAATACTACCCAGACTAGCACCAAGCACCAAGAGGGGGAAGAAGATTCCTCCAGGAACACCTGAAGCATAGCTAATAATGGAAATTAAAAACTTTGCAGCAAAGACCAGACAGAGAAAGGCAAGACCCCAAGTAAGTGTCAATTGGTCAATCAGCTGGTGGCCGCTGCCGCTGATCAGTGGAAAGAAGAGTGCGACAAGAGCCGAAGCAGCGAAACTGAATAAGACACGAAGAAAAGGACTTTTTATTTTCCCTTTCATAAGGCTTTGCCCCTTTAGAAGGGCAGTATTATATACTGCACCAAAGATTCCCATAAGGATACCTAAAAGTAAAAGTAACCAATAATCTGAAAGGGGAAAGCTGCTCACGATGCGAAAATCAAAGATACTGGCTGGGCCAAAGATAATACGAGAAACAGCATCTGCCATGATAGCGGAGCTCATACAGGTTAACAAAATCAAAGGTGAGAAATATTTGAACACTTCTTCAAGCGTGAACATGATACCAGAAAGCGGGGCATTAAAAGCGGCGGATAACCCAGCTGAAGCACCAGAAGCAATCAGCAAACGTTGGTGGCGCTCAGTATAGGAAAATTTTTGACCGATGGCTTGTCCCATCGCAGCACCTAGTTGGATTGATGGACCTTCACGACCTAAGGATAACCCAGCAAACATGGCCAATGTTCCCCCGACAAACTTAGCCCAAGCTGTTGAAAACCAGTCTGGTTTAAAGTAGCCCAGCAATTGCCCTTTGACTTGAGGAATTCCGCTGCCGGTTGACATAGGATATCTTTTCATCAAAGTACTGACAATAAAGGCAAGGAGGAGTAAGACAGGGAGGAGAAAAAGAACATAGATAAGATGCGTACTGACTTGATGATAGAGGGTGACACCTAATTTTTCAGCTATGGAAAGAGACAAACGATAAAAGCTGGCTAAGAAGCCAGCTGCCAGTCCAACCAATAGACTTAAAAAAATTAAACCTATATTTTTGTTTGACGATTGTGAAAGATCTTTAATCAATAGTCTCATTTTTGAGCAGCTCCCAAGATTAAATCATTGAGTTCTTTTTCTGTAAATTCATATTTACGTCCGCAAAATTGGCAGAGTACTTCAGCGCCATGATCTTCTTCAATAATCTCAGTGAGGGCTTGACTTCCAAGACTTTGCAAGCCTTCAGAAAATCGCTCTTTTGAACAATCACATTCAAAGGCTAAGGGTGACTCAGCTAGAATCGTATATTCGAGCTCACCATAAAGCGCAGCTAACATAGCTTCAAGTGGCTTCTCTTTTAAAAGCATTTCCGAAATGCTTGGCATTGCTTTAATATTTTTTTCCATCACTGTGATTTCATCATCAGTTGCATCAGGCAGGGCTTGAAGCATAAAACCGCCTGCGATTTTAACACTATCTTCTCCGTCATTGAGCAAGACATTTAAACCAACAGAAGAAGGTGTTTGCTCACTGGAGAGAAAATACCAGGCTAAGTCTTCACCAATTTCCCCTGTAATTAAATCAGTTTGTCCTGTATAAGGTTGACGAAGTCCCATATCTTTAATAACCACAAAGAAGCCATTCCCAACGAAAGGAGCAACAAGTACTTCTCCTGTTGAAGCTTTTTTATAGTCTAAATCTTTGTTTTGAACATAACCTTTAACATTTCCTTTAGCATCTGCTACGGCAACAATTGCACCCATAGCACCATCACCCAAGATTTTGACTGTGATTTTACTGTCCCCTTTTTCATTGGCACCTAAAATTTGAGCAGCAATCAAGGTACGACCGAGTGCAACAGTAGAAGTAGGCATCGTTTGATGACGTTCCTGAGCTTCACGGACAGTCAAGGTTGAATCAAGAGCAAAAGCACGAAAGTGACCATTTTTTGAAATGGATTTTAATATTTTATCAGTCATAACTCCTTCTATTTTAACATATTTTTAACAGCATTGATTGCTGGGCTTTTATTTTGGCGATGATATTTTGTATTAAAAACAAATGGGGCAAAAAAGTAAGGTTTGTAGAGAAAACTGGAATAAAGTTAGATATTTCCGAACAAAAAAAGAGATTTATAGCAAAAAACTTATTTCTTACTCAAATCAAATTATTTTTTTTGCTATAATAGGAATAGTGCGATAGGAGCTTTTCAATATCAAAATGCCAGCTGTGTCACCTGAAAAGGAGACATAGAGCGTACAAATATTAAAAGAAAAGAGAGCTATTATGCCATCAGTTGTTGTTGTAGGAACGCAGTGGGGAGATGAAGGAAAAGGTAAAATTACGGACTTCCTCAGCTCAGACGCAGAAGTTATTGCGCGTTACCAAGGAGGGGACAATGCCGGTCACACTATTGTTATCGACGGCTTTAAGTACAAACTCCACCTTATCCCATCTGGTATTTTCTTCCCAGAAAAAACATCTGTTATCGGTAATGGTGTAGTAATCAACCCCAAAGCCCTGGTTAAAGAAATTGCTTACCTCCACGAAAACGGTGTAACAACAGATAATCTTCGTATCTCAGACCGCGCCCACGTTATCTTGCCTTACCATATCAAGTTAGATGCCCTTCAAGAAGAAGCTAAAGGCGATCAAAAGATTGGTACGACAATCAAAGGTATCGGCCCAGCCTACATGGATAAAGCAGCACGTGTCGGTATCCGTATCGCAGACCTTCTCGATAAAGAAATTTTTGAAGAACGTTTACGTACAAATCTTGAAAATAAAAACCGTGAATTCGTTAAACTTTACGACAGTGAAGCACTTGATTTCGATGAAATCTTTAACGAATACTATGAATACGGTCAACAAATTAAAAAATATGTAGCTGACACTTCAGTAATCTTGAACGATGCGCTTGATGAAGGCCACCGTGTCCTCTTTGAAGGTGCACAAGGTGTTATGTTAGATATCGACCAAGGAACTTATCCTTTTGTTACATCTTCAAACCCATTGGCAGGAGGAGTCGCTATCGGTTCAGGTGTTGGCCCAACAAAAATTGATAAAGCAGTTGGTGTATGTAAAGCCTATACTTCACGTGTTGGAGATGGTCCATTCCCAACAGAGCTTTTTGATGAAACAGGTCACCAAATCCGTGAAGTTGGACATGAATATGGTACAACAACAGGTCGTCCACGCCGTGTAGGATGGTTTGATGCGGTCGTTATGCGTCACTCACGTCGTGTTTCAGGCCTGACTCATCTTAGCTTGAACTCTATTGATGTTCTGGCAGGATTACCAACAGTGAAAATCTGTGTCGCTTACGAACTTGACGGAAAAGAAATCACTCACTACCCAGCAAGTCTTAAAGAATTGGAACGTTGTAAACCAATTTACGAAGAAATGCCAGGTTGGTCTGAAGATATTACAGGAATGCGAACTCTTGAAGAACTTCCAGAAACAGCACGCAACTATGTACTTCGTGTTGCAGAACTCGTTGGTGTTCGCATCTCAACATTCTCTGTCGGTCCAGATCGTGACCAAACAAACGTTTTGGAAAATGTTTGGGAAGCATAAGGAAATCAATCTAAAAAAAGCAAGCAATCATTGATTTGATTGCTTTTTTTGTCTTTTTAGTGACCGATATCCTTATAGATAAGATCGTACATTGAAGTTTTGACTAATTTGAGAAATATAGGTTTAAATTTTTCAGGAGTTAGAGGAATTTGGACGCTGAACCAAAGTGTAAAGATAATATCCAAATACGAAATCCAGAAGGAGAGAAGCTGTTTAGAGGAAAAATAGGGGCTTAATTGATGCACTTTTACCAGATAATCATAACGTTCTTTCGCCCAAGGGTAGACAAGATCAATTGCTCCAATATCTGTCCGGTACAAGAGTTTACTCGTTACTAGGATATGGGCCTCATCTCGATGTTGCCACAGAATGTGTAGGATTATGTCAGCGAAAATTTCAACAGGAATTTCATTGGGACTATGACGAAAAAGTTGCGTGTTGATTTCTTGGAAAATACCGCTATAGATATATGCGATAATACCATCAATTCCTTGATTTCCAAAGTTATATCGAATAGTATTTCGAGTAATCCCTGTACGACGGGTAATCTCTTCGATATTTACAATCCCGCCCTCAGCAGCGATATTCAGTAAAGTTCTGATGACTATTTCTTTCGTGTTTTTAGCCATTTTTCATTCTCCTATATATTATTTGGGTAGAAAATATTATAAAACCAGATGAGTTGAACTAAGATATTAAATGAAGTAATCTCGAATTTCTTTTTAAAAGAAGCTGTTAGGCTTAATTTTGGACTTGATAATTTGCCTAATTGTAAAATAGTTACCATTATTTATCATTAGGTGTTAAAACGAAAGCAAAAAAAGACGAATATGGTTAAAAATTAGACTAAATATACTTAAATACAAAACAGTTGTTCTATTTGTGGTTCTTTTTTGCTAGAAATAGATGGATTTGATTTGTTTTGTTATTACTTTACATTACGAATGATACGAATATATAATAGTATTATATAAAATAAGTAACGAAAAACAAATTTAAAACGAATATATTGAATTTAAGTTTGTCAGACTTAAATGGAGTGAAAAGATGAAAAATTTATTTGGAAACAGTCGTAACAACGAAGAAAATACTGTAAAACAAAATGAAGGAAAAACAACGATACATCTGGAAGAGTTTAATAAGGTCCGTGAGGAACTGGAAACGAATAATCAAAGTTTGAAAGATGCTCTCCTTAAGACCGAAGGAGAAAAGCATAAAGTAATTTTTGAAAGAAAAAAACTGGAAACAGAGCTACAGCAGCTTAAAGTAGAACAAGAAAAGCAGCTTCTGGAAAAAGAACAAGCAGTACAAAAATTGGAAGAGAGGCTTCAAAAAAACATTGACAATAATCAAGGGGAACTTGTGGCCTTGGAGGAATTGAAAGAGCAAAACGAAGCATTAAAAAAAGAAAATGTAGATATACGTACTCAGGTTGCTGATTATTTATTAGAGTTACAAAAAGAAAATGAAAAACGCCAAGAAGCACTTGAAAAAGAAAAAAATGATGTTATAGAGCAAGCAAAAATAGAGTGTAACCAGATGAAGCATCAAACAGAAAGAGAAGTGAGTACACTCAAAGTTAATGCAAAAAAAGAGGCAGAAAAAATGCTTCAAGAGATAGATAATCTGAAAAAAGAAACGCAAAAAGAAACCGATCAACTCAAAGAAAATGCTCAACGCGAGGTTGAGAAAATGTTTAGAAAGTCTGAAGCGCTTAAAGCAGCTATGCTTAAAGAACAAGAAACATTAAGACTTAAAGCAGAACAAGAAAAGGTGCAGGCAGCGAGTGAGGCAGAGCTGATGAAAAAAGCTATTGCTGAGGAAAATAAAGTCTTGCGTTTTGAAGGGCAAAAAGAGTTTGAAAAGGCGAAAAAGGAAACAGAACTCTATATAACTCAAAAACAAGAGGAAGCAGAGGCAATAGTTAAGGCAGCTGAGGAAAAAGGACGAGAAAAACTCATTGAGGCAGAGGAACAGTTAGCAGAGTTGAACAATCAAATTTTAGAAACAAGGAATGCTGCTAAGGAGTTGATTGGTCGTTTGGGTGAATTGATGAAGCTTGGAATTTAAGAACATCAGTCATAGACATCTGAAAAATAAAGCGCTGAAAAGGCGCTTTTTGAACGAGTAGATCACAGATATTATTAAAAGTTAACGGAAAGGAGATAAGGAGTGGTTCAAAGCCAGTATGAAGAGTTATTTAACGAATCAGAAGATTTACTGAAACAAATGTCCTATATGCTAGAATCACCAAGCCCTCCACCGTCCCCTAATGTGCATCAGGTTAAGAAAAGAAAACTGAAAAGGTGGGTTCGGAGTGGAATAATTTTATTCACCCTCTTCATTTTGCTTCTAGGCCTTGCGATGGGAGGAGGACAACTCTTAAGAATTATCGGAAGATATGTTCCTCTAAGTTCTAATGTGGAAGTTCAAAGTAAACCGCAATCGATGAGTGACTATACGCTTGAACACACAGAGGATAATTATCCTAGCAATATGGCAAAGGTGCGCGTGTCTTTAGAAATAAAAGCAGAAAAGCAGCGAAAGTCAGGACAACTGGTCATTCAAAATCTACCGACGAATCGTACACGTCTAAGATTTACCATACTTGTAGAGGGCAAGAAAGAACCAATATTTCGCTCAGAAATGATTGATCCGGGGTATGCAGTCACGGAGATACCATTGGATAAACAATACCTGAATGGTAAACATAAGGCACGTCTTTTATTAGAATTCTATGAAATGGAACAAGAAAATAAAATTACAGAAAGCTTAATGGATATCATGATTAATGCGACTTAGTCAGTAGGCTTCTGTTTTTAAAGAATACGTTGAAGCTCGCATACTTAGTCACCCTTTTATATACAAATAAGGCAGAAGATTAAGGATTGACAAATGAGATAAATCTGCTAAAATAAGAACATATAAAGAATGAGAAGAGTAGGTTACTGGAACGTTTAAGGGAGTGATGTCGTCGACTGCAAATCATCACACGGAAAAGTTATTGAAGTTCACCTCGTTCTAATTTAAAATAGTCTTTAATTAAGTGATAAAATAGGATGGTACCGCGGTTTTCGCTCCTTTGTTTAGGGGTTGAAATCGTGGTATTTTTTGTCATCATGGTTAGAAGGTATTAGGAGAAGAAATGAATTTACAAGAAAAAATTGAAGCTTTACGTGAACAAGCTTTGAATAATTTAACAGCTGCCGTGGAAGAAAGAATGCTGAATGATTTGCGAACAGCAATCATGGGTAAAAAAGGTGAGCTGACAGAAATCCTCAAAGGGATGAAAGACTTAACAAATGAAGAACGTCCAGTTATCGGTGCTCTAGCTAATGCTTTCCGTGACGAGTTTGGAGCAAAGCTTGAGGAGAAAAAAACAGAACTCGAAGCAGCAGCAATGAATGCAGCCTTGAATTCTGAAACTTTAGATGTAACTTTACCTGGTCACGCACCTAAAAAAGGGGCACGCCATATCTTGACGCAAACAGCAGAAGAGATTGAAGAAATTTTCTTGGGAATGGGTTATGAGATTGTAGACGGCTATGAAGTCGAAACTGACCATTATAATTTTGAACGCATGAACTTGCCTAAAGATCACCCAGCGCGTGATATGCAAGATACTTTCTATGTGACAAACGAGGTATTGCTACGTACCCATACATCACCAATGCAAGCACGCACGATGGATCAACACGACTTTAGTAAAGGTGGTTTACGTATGATTGCTCCAGGTCGCGTTTACCGCCGTGATACTGATGATGCTACTCACAGCCACCAATTCCATCAAGTCGAAGGTTTAGTTGTGGATAAAAACATTACAATGGCCGACCTTAAAGGTACGCTTGAACTTGTTATCCAAAAAATGTTTGGTGCTGACCGCGAGATTCGCCTACGTCCTTCTTACTTCCCATTTACTGAACCCTCTGTTGAGGTTGATGTAAGCTGCTTCAAATGTGGCGGCAAAGGATGTAACGTCTGCAAGTATACCGGTTGGATTGAAATTCTTGGTGCGGGTATGGTTCATCCTAATGTTTTAGAAATGAGCGGTATCGATAGCAAGGAATATTCTGGTTTTGCTTTTGGTATGGGACAAGAACGTATCGCAATGCTCCGCTATGGTATCAACGATATTCGTGGCTTCTATCAAGGTGACTTACGTTTCTTAGAACAATTCGGAAAATAATTTCAGAAGTAAAGACATAAAAGAAAACGGAATAAAAGGAAAAATAAAATGTTAGTATCATATAAATGGTTAAAAAAATTAGTGAACGGTCTTGATGATATTCCCGTTGCTGATTTGGCAGAAAAAATGTCACTTTCAGGTATTGAGATTGAAGGTGTAACTGTACCAGGTCAAGGCTTGTCAAAAATTGTTGTCGGTCAAGTATTGACTTGTGAAGATGTTCCTGAGACACATCTTCATATTTGCCAAGTCGATGTTGGTGAAGAAGAATCCCTCCAAATCGTCTGCGGCGCTCCCAATGTCAAAGCAGGGATTAAAGTAATAACAGCACTTGTTGGTGCACGTATCGCGGATAACTATAAAATCAAAAAAGGAAAAATCCGAGGTATCGTTTCATTAGGAATGCTATGTGCGCTTGATGAAATTGGTATTCCTGAATCTGTTAATCCAATGAAACATGAAGATGGTATCTATATTTTACCTGAAGATGCAGTGATTGGTGACAGTGTCTTGCCATATCTTGACTTAGATGATGAAATTATCGAACCTGATATCTTGGCTAACCGTGCTGATGCAATGTCAATGCGTGGAGTTGCCTATGAAGTCGCAGCTATCTATGGGAAAACAGTCAACTTTGATGAAAAAACGGTAACCGAAGTAGCCAAAAAAGCAGCAGATAAAGTAGCTGTAAAAGTAGAAACAAGTACAGAACAAGTCCCAACCTACAAGATTCGTATGATTGAAAATGTCAAGATTGCACCATCGCCACTTTGGCTGCAAAATACCTTGATGAATGCTGGTATTCGTCCCATCAATAATGTTGTTGACGTAACCAACTATGTTTTGATGTACTACGGTCAACCACTCCACGCTTTTGATTTTGATAAATTTGGCGCAGATGAGATTGTAGTTCGTCAAGCCAATCAAGGAGAGAAAATCGTTACTCTTGATGAACAAGAGCGTGAACTTAGCACAGAAGATATCGTGATTACAGCTAATGGTCAACCGGTAGCTCTTGGAGGTGTCATGGGGGGCTTTGACAGTGAAATTACTGATCAAACCGTCACAGTAGCTTTAGAAGCTGCACTTTTCAATGGCACTTCAATCCGTAAAACTTCACATAAGTTTGCCTTACGCTCAGAATCTTCAAGTCGTTTTGAAAAAGGAATCAATCAGGGAACAGTGCGCGAAGCACTAGACTTTGCAGCAGCAATGATTCAAGAACTGGCTGGCGGAGAGATTCTCTCAGGTGTAGTAGAGTCAAATGACTTCATGCCAGAACCTCAAGAAGTTAACATTACTTTGGACCGTATTAATGCGGCTTTAGGAACATCACTTGATGAAGCAGAAGTTCTTGCGATTTTAGCGCAACTTGGTTTTGAAACACAAGAAAAAGAAGGACAATTTAATATTCAAATTCCTTCACGCCGTTGGGATATCAAGATTGAAGCCGATATCGTGGAAGAAGTAGCTCGTATTTATGGTTATGATAATTTGCCTAGTACCTTACCTTCAGGTGCGACAGCAGGTGAATTAACGGCCATGCAAAAATTGCGTCGTAAGGTACGCACACACGTCGAAGCGGCAGGACTTTCAGAAGTTATTGGCTACTCTTTAACTACAGCAGAAAAAGCGCAAGAATTTGTAGAAACACAAGGGGCAACAACATCGTTGATGTTACCAATGACAGAAGATCGTCAGACCCTACGTGGCAGTCAAATTCCAGGTCTTTTAGATATTGTTAATTACAATCAAAACCGCAAAAATGCAGATGTTGCGATTTATGAAGTGGGCAATATCTTTGTAGCGACAGATTCTAAAGATACACGTCCTCTTGAAATTCCTCATCTTGCCTTTGCTATTTCTGGAAATGTAGAAGACAAAACCTACAGTTCTGATGCTGTAGCTGTGGACTTTTATCATGCAAAAGCTATTGTTGAACAACTTTTAGCAGGTTATGACAATCTTGCTTTTGAAGCATACTCTGAAATCAAAGAGATGCATCCAGGACGTACTGCACGTATTCTTTTGGGTGACCGTCAAGTTGGTTTCGTAGGGCAAGTACATCCTGCAGCAGCAAAAGCTTATGATGTGAAAGAAACTTATGTGGCTTCATTGGACTTAGATGCAATGCTTGAGCTTGCACCAGCGCAGACAGTCTTCGTGGAAATTCCAAAAGTTCAAGCTGTGCATCGTGACATTGCGATGTTGGTAGATGCAGAGAAGACACATGCTGAAATCGTAGAGACAATCACTTCAAGTAAAGTTAAAACATTAAGCAAAGTTGAACTCTTTGATATTTATCAAGGTGAAAACTTACCAGAAGGTAAGAAATCAATGGCTTACAGCTTAACTTTCCAAAGCCGTGAAAAGACAATGACAGAAGAAGAAATTGCAAAAGCAATGGCAAAAATCACGAAAAATCTTGTAGAAACTTTAGCAGTTGAAATTCGTTAAATAAAAAACCTTGGAGAATCTTCCAAGGTTTTATTATGAGTTTTAAAAAAAGTCAAGAGACAAAGTATTAATAAAAGCGGTTTACATTAAGTTTCAATAACCATACGTAACTTAATTGCAATCAAACAGCGTTCTTTTTGTGTTAGAATGGTAAAATATGAAAAAGAACAATTGGAAAAAAGGAGCAACTCTACTTGGACTTTCAGTTGGAATGCTGACATTGGGCCTACAAGTTGCTAAAGCTGACGAAAGTGCGATTAATAAAGATATCGAGAACTTTCAGCAACAGCTCAACTCGGAACTTTCTCAGACAAATGCAATCTATGCGAAAGCAACTGTTTCACAAAACAAACTAAAATTAACGCAAGAAAAGATTGAAAATCTGAATCAAGAGATTGAAAGAACTGAGGGAAAATACAATTCCTTAAAAGAAATCGTAGCGAAGCAAATGCGTTCAATGCAAGCCCACGGTGGAGCTTCAGCTTCTGTTCTTAATGTAGTATTGAATGCTAATGATTTTCATGAAGCGATACAGGCTTGGACAAATTTGAGTGTTATTTTAAGAGCTGAAGATGCGCAAGCTAAGGACTTAGTAGATACGCAGAAAACTTTGGAAACAATGCAAAGCTCTCTTCTACAAACAAAAGATGAGTTAAAAACCGCTCAAGCAGACTACCAAAAGCAAGCGGAGAATCTCGAAGAAAGTATCCATACACTAAAAAATAAAGTGGCTGATAACCAGACCGTACTGGAAGAGATGAAAGCCCAAGCAGAAATGGCTAAAGATACTACAGTGGACGAGGACGGAGATAAGCCTAAAGTAGAGCCTTTGGCTTCAAAGAAAAAAGAAGAGTCTAAAACTTCGGAGGCTAAGGATACTACCATTACTACTCCAAGTAGTGATGGAGGAACTTCCTTGACCGTTTCAGCTACGGCCTACTCCTCAGATAACGGCTTAGGTTTCATCACAGCTACAGGGATAAATCTTCACCAAAACCCAATGTGTATTGCCGTTGACCCTTCTGTTATTCCCTTAGGAAAGATGGTTGAAGTACCAGGTTACGGTATTGCTATCGCAGGTGATACAGGTGGAGCCATCAAGGGAAATATTATTGATGTGCATCTTCCGACAACAGCTCAAGCGCAAGCTTGGGGACGTAAAACAATACAGATTAATATACTCAGTTAAAGATTACTGAAAAAATAAGTAAAAAACTCCTGCTTAACAGGGGTTTTTTGTCTTTCATCTGGATCTCCTATCGCTCTTATCTTCTGAAATTATTTTGAAAATCATAAGAAAAACATTACAATAATATTATATAGATGTTATTGTTGTTACTTAACGATAACGAAATATTTGACGGGGTAAAGCAGATGACTTATAATCGGTCAGCACAGCACAGCACAGCACAGCACAGCACAGCACAGCACAGC
>NZ_BOVP01000006.1 GCF_018403745.1 Lactococcus formosensis
GTGCTGTGCTGTGCTGTGCTGTGCTGTGCTGTGCTGTGCTGTGCTGTGCTGTGCTGTGCTGTGCTGTGCTGTGCTGCTAGATTATAAGACATAATATTACTCCTGTCAATTCTAGATATCTTTCAGTTAACGAAAAGACACCGATATAACATCATTGTAATATTTTTGTTAACAAAAGCAAAATTATTTCCATATAAACAAATAAAAAAGAGACAGACTGCCTCTTTTTCTATTCTGATTCTCAAGTGAGAATTGCTTTCTTTTGAAATTTTTCTTTCTTCAAGGCTTCGATACAGGTCAGTAACTCTTCAAAGTCATAATCGCTGGAAAACTCGGAAAGAATATAGACAAACTTTCGACTGTCATTTCTTTTACTTGAGATAAGCAGATCGTAACTCTGACCTTCATGATAATGCTCTAGCTTTATCTTTTCTACTGCTCTAAGACGATTTTTAAGATAGTGTTCCATAGGGATTTGATAAGCTGGCGTATCAGACAAGTCATAAGCCACCGTCAGTTGTTGAGCAGATAAAAGTTCAAGTAACATCAAAGCATTACGATAGCCAAAGATGAGTTCAGGCAAATCCTGTTCTTTTGGAATATAACTTAAGGCAATGTTTTTAAGATTATCAAGTAAATCCTGAAAACTTTTATCAACCCAGTTTTGCTTATGCAACAGTAAAGCTTCTTGGCTCTTAGTAAAGAGGCTGCCTTGGAAAAAAGCGAACTTATTATTCACTTGAGCCAGCTGATAACTGATGGCTTTTTCCTCTTCAAAACCCAAACGATGAGGGCGGTAGTGGTTAAGCATACGTTCTCTTAAAGAAATATTCAAAAGCACTGTAGGGATCTTTTTACTACGAAAGATGTCAAAGCGATAATAACTTTCTTTATCTAAGATAAAAAAGGATAAGATAAAACTGTAGAAGAAGATTGTCTCACAATTATTCTTACTCTGTTTATCATAAATATATTGGTAAAAAAGAGAGTCCAACAACTGATAAAGGTGGTCATCTTGATAGATTTTCTTTATTTCCAAAGAATTAGTGACTTGGATATCTATAAGCTTGCGCCTTTTTTCTGTAATTGCTAACCAACGATAAAGTTTATCCTGACTGCTTGCCGAAAAATTAACTTTTAAGCTTTCTTCGAGTTGCAGAACAAAATCAACTTGAAACTTCGTGACTTGAAGCAACTCTGGACGAAAATTAGGATGAATCGAGTCAAATAGCAAATAGTAAAAATAACGAATCTGACTTTCTTCCCCCACCAACTTATTGTTTTTGATTTGAATCTCGAACTCTTCTAAAAGTTTATTGAGCTCTTTAATTTTGCGAAACAAGGTAGATTCACTGAGTAGTAAGGCTTCTGCCAATTCAAAAATCATATAATTCTTTTGTTCAAAAAGTAAGAGAAGCAAACGATATTTGACGCTATCGTGGATTAAAAAACTAATAATCTCATCTAAGCTCTGGGTGTCCGCCATGTTTAGGACAAGTTTATTATCCTGTCGCAGAACTTCCATAGGCGTCCCCATCACCTTTCCCAGATAAGAGATGTCCTCTAGGTAACTTTCAACTGATGGACGCGAGAGATTTACCCAATCACACAGTTCTTGTGCTGTTACCTTATCATGTTTGATGACCAACTGACGTAGAATCTTAACCTGTATTTGCTCTTTCTTTTCAAGTAAAGCTTCAATATTCACAGCTGACCTCTTCTTTTCTAAGCCAATATTTTTTCGTAGGCGTTTTCATATTCTTATTCTATTTTATCACTTCACTATAATTTGTGATCAAAAATTGCTCATTCTAGACATACGAAAATAGACAATAAAAAGAATAAGACCAAAAGTCTCATTCTTTTTTAAACATCTAAGTTGAGTTTCCCTTGTGCGTATATCGAAGCATTGCCATTGAGAATATAGGCGATTGTAACGATCGGTAAGATATATTGGACCGTACCGAAGCCAAAGACTTCTGCAGCAATGAATATGGAAGCAAAGTAAGAGTTTGTTGCTGAAGAAAAGACGGAAACATAACCGGCAGCAGCAACTAAGCCGACAGGTAAGCCCAAAAGTACAGCCAAGGTCGCACCTAAACTTGCACCAATCGCGAAGAGCGGTGTCACTTCCCCACCTTGAAAACCTGCTGAAATACTTAAGACCGTAAAGAGCAGCTTCAGAAGCCAATCGTAGGCATTGATATGCTGCCCATTAAAACTCATCGAAATTAGATTCGTCCCTAGTCCTGCATAACGATCAAGATGGATAAAGATAAGACCCAAGCTCAAAATCAGACCCATAAGTAAAATGCGGCGATAAGGGTTAGATAGCTTGCTCGCCATATAAGTCTTCATAAAGGCTAAACCTTGGGCAAAGATGCGACCGACTAAGCCGAAAAAAATGGCCACGATAAGAAGCTTTAGAAGCACCAACGGATCAATAGTTAAGTCGGTATTGACCGCAAAGGAAAATTTTTCTAAGCCTAAAGCATGAGAAGTCGCACTAGCTACATAAGAACCGACCAGGGCGGGGAAGAGAGCCATATATTCGATCTTGCCCACCATCAAGATTTCAATAGCAAAGAAAGTTGCAGCAATAGGGGTTTGGAAGAGTCCTGCAAAACCAGCTGCCATCCCCGTAATCAAGAGCACTTTTTGTGCTTCTTTGGAAGATAGTTTACTTCCCACTGTATGACCAATCGTAGCACCAATCTGGACAGCTACTCCTTCTCGACCGACACTTGCACCAAAGAGATGTGACAGCCAAGTTGAAAAGATAATCAAGGGCACTAAGCGTTTAGGGATATCTTCTCGCCCCTTATTTCCAGCTTCAAAAATTAGACCCATTCCTTTTTGACTCTCTTTACCAAAACGTTGGTAAACATAAACAATCAAAAGACCAGCTAATGCTAAAAAAGGAAGAAAATACAAGGGATGTGCATCACGTGTTTCAGTAATATAAATCAAGCCACGCCCAAATAAAGCATCAACAGCTCCAATGATTACCCCAATCACAAGAGCTAATACGGCATAAAGTATAGCCCATCTTGATATTCCAATTTTTATATTTTTCATTAAAAGTAATTCCTCTTACCTGTCTAAATAATAACAAGGGTGCAGAAATCAAACTAACTTGATTTCTGCCTAAATAAAATGCCCAGGCAATTCTGATAGGAATTGTCATCTAACATTATCAATTTGTCAAGATAGATTCCTGACCAATAAGGTGCTCTAGAAATTCTCATAGGAATTTTCAAGCAGCATTAACTCCTTCAGGAGCTAATCTGGGAGCATATTAAAACAGGCCGAGCACAATGCTCGACCAGCTTTAATCGCGCATACCTTTGGCACGTTGAATGTCTTTAAGTTTTTCTGGTGTGATGTCTTTTCCATCTTCATCCACCAATTTTACTGCTTCAACTTGACCGCGGAGATTTTCACGTACGCTATCAAGATAAATACGGCGCAATTCAGCACGTTCTGCAGTTTCGGCTTCTGTTAGTCCTTCTGCTTTGTGTTTACGTGCAAGCTCATTGATACGTTCTACTTGTTCATTTGTGATTGCCATAAGACCAATATCCTCCTTATTTTGTATTGATTAAACTAAAGTCAGCCATTGTTCCTGTAAGTGCTGACAGCTCTGTAAGCAAGGCCAGACGATTGTGGCGTACTTTTTCATCTTCTGCCATAACCATTACATTTTCAAAGAAATTGTTAATAGCTGGAACACCTTTGTTGACAAGAATATCATATTTTTCAGAGGCAGACAAGTTTGCCCAACCTGCTTTAAGTTCTTCTGTAGCTTCGTAAAGCATGCCTTCAGCATCGTTCTCAAAGAGTTCAGAAGAAACCGTACCGACATGATCGGCTTTTTTCGCCAAGTTGATCACACGTGAAATATTTTCAATAGCTGGTTTAAAAGTTTCTTCGTCCTTATAACTGTTAAGCATTGGCGCAATTTCCATCATGTTAGCAATATCCATTGTATCTGCCGCAATTGTTGCTTCAACAATATCGTGACGGATTTTCTTATCCAGTAGAAGTTTTTGCACACGACCTTTGAGGAAATCAATAACTTGCTCTTTATTTTCATAATCAAGTGCGGCGATAAACTCAGAAAAGTCAAAGTGCCAGTTGAATTTTTCAATAATACGTGTCAATCCTTGCGCTGCACGACGCAAAGCGTAAGGGTCATTTGAGCCTGAGGGAATTAAGCCTGCACTAAAGAATGAAAGAATGCTGTCGATTTTATCTGCAGCAGCCAAAACACTTCCGACAGCAGTTTCCGGCAAATCCCCTTCAGCAGATACAGGCATATAATGCTCACGAACTGCTGCTGCTACATTAGCATTTTCACCTGCAAGAAGAGCATATTTTTCACCCATAACGCCTTGAAGTTCATCAAATTCACCAACCATACCTGTCAAAAGGTCAAATTTGTAAATATCTGCTGCACGCGCTACATCCGTCTTTTCAGTTTCTGTCAGATTGGCAATATCTGCCAGATGTGCTGCAATAGCTTTTGTACGGGCCATATGTTCTGTGATTGAACCGATTTTTGCATGGAAAGTTACATTTTCAAGTTTCTTCACAAGATCTGCAATGTTTAATTTTTGATCTTCTTTCCAGAAAAACTCAGCATCTTCCAAACGAGCAACCAAAACTTTTTCATTACCTAAGATGACATTCTTCATGCCTCCAGCATTACCATTACGCACGGAGATAAAGTGCGGGGCAAGCTTGCCATCTGCAGTATAAACTTCAAAATAGCGTTGGTTATCACGCATTGACGTAACCAGAACTTCTTCAGGAACTGCTAAATATTTTTCGTCAAAGCTTCCGACAAAAGCTGTTGGGTACTCGACTAGGTTATTGACTTCTTCAAGAAGTTCAACGTGTTTTTCGTCTGAGAGCTCAACTTTCCAGCCACGTTCAACTGCAATTTTTTTGATTTGTTGGGTAATCTCAGCTTTACGTGCTCCAGCATCAACCATAACAAAATTATCAGTCAAAACTTTGGCATAATCTGTCGCATGTTCAAGCGTAAATACTTGGTTTGAAAGGAAGCGGTGACCACGTGTTGTATTTCCTGCAGTCACATCAAGAATGTCAAAGGGAACCACTTCGGCATCTAGTAAAGAAATCATCCATTGGATTGGACGCACGAAAAGGAAGCTATTATTTCCCCATTTCATGTAAGTTTTGAACTGCATTTTAGAAATGACTTCATCGCCAACTTTTGTCAATATTTCTTGTGCAGCTACGCCCGCGATATGTTTGTTTGCGAAATAGTAATCGCCCTTGAGGACCAATTCGTCAGGTGTTACGCCTTGTCCACGAGAGAAACCTTGAATGGCTTTTGACCAGTTTCCTTCAGCATCTTTAGCAATTTTAGCAGATGGACCTTTGACTTCTTCGTCCATTGCTTCGGAATTTTCAGCAAGTCCTTCCACCAAAACAGCCAAACGACGTGGTGTTGAAAATTTGCGGATAGCATCAAATTCTAAACGGTTTTCATTCAAAAAGTCCGAAAGACGTTCTGCCAATTGATTGATTGCAGGTGTTACCAAGTGGGCTGGCATTTCTTCCAAGCCAATTTCGAGTAAATAGTTTGCCATTATTTTGCCTCCTGTTCTTCTGCCAATTGTGCCAGAACTTTTGTATACTTCCCTTTTTCTCCCAAATATTTCTCACGTAAATCTTCATCTTTCAAAAGTGGGAAGCCAAGTTTAGCACGTTCTTCGATAAATGTTTTGGCAACTTTACGCGCCATTGTACGTACACGGTGCAGATAACCCGCACGTTCAGTTACAGAAACAGCACCACGTGCATCCAAAAGGTTAAAGGTATGAGAGCTCTTCAAGATAAAGTCATAAGCAGGGTGAACCAAACCTAAGTCCAGTAATTTAAGTGCTTCTGCCTCGTACTTGTTAAACAAGTCTAAAAGCATATCTTGATCAGACTCTTCAAAAGCAAATTTTGAGTGCTCAAATTCTGGTTCTTTGAAAATATCACCATAGAGTACGCCATTTCCCCATTCAAGATCGTAGACACTGTCAACTTCTTGAATAGCTGTTGCCAAGCGTTCTAGACCATAAGTAATTTCAGAAGTTACAGAATCCACTTCAATACCACCAACTTGTTGGAAATAAGTAAACTGTGTACACTCTTGTCCATCAATCCAAACTTCCCAACCAATACCGGCACAACCCATTGATGGATTTTCCCAGTTATCTTCAACAAAACGAATATCATGCTCCAAAGCATCAATACCCAAGGCAGCTAAACTTTCCAAGTAAAGTTCTTGGATATTTTTTGGCGAAGGTTTCATCACCACTTGAAATTGGTGGTGTTGGAAAAGGCGGTTAGGGTTTTCACCATAACGTCCATCTGCAGGTCGACGTGAAGGTTGAACATATGCCGCTGACCAAGGTTCAGGACCATTTGAACGCAAGAAAGTATAAGGACTCATCGTTCCTGCACCAACTTCGTTATCGTAGGCTTGCATCAAGTTTGCACCTTGCTTAGACCAAAAAGCCTGCAAAGTCAGAATCATATCTTGAAATGATAATTTATTATTTGACATTTAATTCTCCTTATTATTTATTAAGTTCATTCATTTGGCGTTTATATCCAAGGAAGTAGAAACCAGCAACGAAAATCACACCACCGATGATGTTTCCAGCATAGACAAGACTGAAATTGCGGATGAATTCCATCCATGTTGCGCCACCTTCAAAAATTGCTGCTGGGATGGCAAAAGCATTTGCCACACTGTGCTGGAAACCAATCGCCACAAAAGCCATTGTCGGGAACCAGATTACCATTACTTTTCCAGCCGCATCTTTGGCTCCGTAAGAAAGCCACATCGCAAGGCCTACAAACCAGTTACACCCTACTCCAGAAACCAAAGTCTGAAGCCAAGTTGCATTTATTTTCGAGTGCGCAACGGTGATTAATTCCTCACGGTACACACCTGTACTAGTCAACCCAACAATGTGTGCAAAAAAGAAAGCCACAAAGAAGGCACCCAGAAGATTAAAAATCGTGATGACAATCCAGTTTTTGAGCAAATCTGAAAACTTTACTTTCTTTGCAAAGAATGATACAGAAACAGCCGTCATATTCGATGTGATGAGCTCGCCACCGCCCATGAGAATAACAATCAAACCAATAGGAAACACTGCTGCACCGATAAAACTTGCCAAACTTCCAAGATCATCGACTACACTGGATATGACACGGATATAAAGCAGATAACCTAAAGAAATTAACGCTCCTCCAATAAAGCCAAGTACAGCTTTCTCTAACATCGGTCGTTTGACCTTTTCTTGTCCATGGTGAATAGTTGCAGCCAGTATTTCTGCTGGATTCATCATAATATTCTACTCCTTAAAATAATATAAAAACCGCGCAATACCCCTGTCCTAAGACAAAGGGTGCTATGCACGGTTCCACCTTTATTTTTTACTTCATTCGTATTGCGATGATTTTGGGCCATTTTAAATCTCGGCTTTCACTGTCCCGAGTCGCTTGCTTTACCTTAAAATTGTAGTCCTTTTTGTTCGAAATGTCAAGGCTAGGCTTTAAGTTTTTAAAGTTTCAGATTTAAAGCACTAAAACTGTGATTCAGCTTGCTGAACCCTGTTTCAAAAATCATTTGCATCATGCAATAATTTGATATAATGAGTCCATCATGAAAAAAATATTTAAGATTATAAGTTTATTGTTAGGCTTTCTTGTGGTATTAATTTTAGGAGTGGTACTGGTGTTTAATATCTCCCCACGTCCCGGAGCATTTGTGATCAACCGTCTTTTTGCTAAAAGTGGCGGAAAGATAACAGATCAAAATACCTATGAGGCTAACAAGAAAAAGGTCCTTTTGAAAAGTGACATCAGCTATAATTCAGACAAAAAAAGAAATACCTTTGACATTTACATGCCACAAAATACCAAAGGCCCTATTCCAGTAATTATCTGGGTTCATGGTGGTGCTTATGTCGGAGGAAATAAAACTGATGTTAAAGAATTTGCCACCAGGATTGCGCATGATGCTCAAGTTGCTGTTATCTGTCCTAATTATGCACTTGCACCTGATGCACAATATCCCAGCCAAGTTCAGCAAATAAACGAATTGATAAAGGATTTATTCCATCATCAAGATAAATATCCTTCTCTTGATTTCACTCAAATTATTCTTGGAGGTGATAGCGCTGGTGCCCAAATTGCAGCCCAATATGCAGCTATCCAAACCAATAAACCTTATGCGAACGCATTAAACTTCGCCCCCTCCTCACTAAGCAAAATTTAAAAGGTGTCATCTCTTATTGCGGCCCTGTAAACTTACAGGAAAAGGCACATGATAACTCAAATAATTTATTGCTTAAAGCATTCACCAAAACTGTGGCTTGGTCACTCTTAGGTACAACAGATTGGAAAACCGATACACATCTAAAACAAGCAAGCGTGGTTCCAGCCGTAACAGAAAACTATCCGCCCACTTATATTACGGATGGAAATACTCTTAGTTTCGCTCCAGAAGGTGAAGCATTGGCAAAGCGTTTAAGGGAGTTAAACGTTCCTGTATCCGAGCTTTTCTTTAGTGATTCCAATAAAAAAATTGGACATGAGTACCAATTTGATTACCGTACGAAAGAAGCACAACTCTGCTACGAGCAAACCCTCCAATTCATTCAAGAAAATACCGTACAACATTAAAAAAGCTGCACAAGGGGTGCAACTTTTTTTATTTGATTAATGTGTTCGATTGTAAATAATACTTGAGATAAAGGATAACACGATAATAATCCCGCCAAGTAAACCTGTCACTGCCTCACCAATTTCCCAATGGATACTTGCCAAGATCAGAATGGCTAAGGTAAGAATCGCCCAATGCGCACCGTGTTCTAAATAAACAAGTTCATTCAGTGTTCCTTTTTCTACCAAGTAAAGGGTCAGTGAGCGGACAAACATTGCCCCGATAACACCGAGTCCAAGTAGAATAATAATAGGGTCTGAGGTAATAGCGAAGGCACCAATAACACCATCAAAACTAAAGGAAGCATCAATAACTTCGAGGTAAAGGAAGAGCGAGAAAGCTGCTCTTCCCACAGCGTAAGTCGTCTGACCTGCTGTTTCGGTAGGCATATGCTCGGTCATCATATCGCCAAAGCCATTCACCAACATATAAGTTACAATCCCCAAAACACCTGAGAAAAGAACAGTGTGTGCATCAGCTGCAATAAATTCAGCAGTCAATAAAAGAATAAGCATTGAAATTATCGCATTTGCTGCGGGGAAATGGCCAATCTGTTGCAAGACTTTCTCGGGTAATTTTAGCCATGTATGTGCCCTTTGATCAAAGAAAAAACCAAGTGCAAGCATCAAAAGAAACATACCACCAAATGCAGCGATTGAAGGATGCGCATGGTGCAAAATATAACCGTAGGTCCCTGGAACACTGGGATCACCTTTTTCTAAAGCTAAGCGCATGGCGCTTATCGGATCCAGTTTTGCGGAGACACCAACAATCAAAAGCGGAAAGACCAAACGCATCCCCACAACAGCAATCAAAATCCCCACCGTCAAAAATATTTTACGCCAAGCATGGCTCATACGCTCCAAAATACGTGCATTAACAATGGCATTATCCATGGAAAGTGAAATTTCCAATACCGCTAGGATAGCTGTAATCATTAAGCCATCCCATCCAGCGTAGAGGTAAGCAATAATCAATGCAATAATACTAACAATAAACGAGCTTCTAAAAATTTTCATAAATTCCTTTTTCTAAATATCAACTTCCACCAGGTGCTTGTCCCCTTTTGCCACGGAAATTTTTCCACTGAACTGTTCAATCAAATCGGCCAAAAGTTGGTCGGACTTATCCAAGTCAACAAAGAGCTTGACCGTAACATCGGAGAGAAATTCACTTTCTGAGATAATTAAGCCTTGGGCGCTCAAAAAGCGTTGCAGCCCGTCATAGTTCCCGTAATCAAGAGTCAAGATTAATTGCTCCTGTGTGACAAATTTGACCAAACCAACCTGATCTAGAGCATGACCGACACTCCCCGCGTATGCACGGATTAAACCACCAGCACCGAGTTTAATACCCCCAAAATATCGAGTAACAACTGCACAAACGTTGGTAATTTCTCTTTTCTTAAGAATTTCCAGCATAGGTACACCAGCTGTGCCAGAAGGTTCTCCATCATCACTTGAACGCTGAATTTCCTGACGGTCGCCTAAAGTGAAGGCTGAACAATTATGATTTGCCTTATGATGCTCTTTTTTGATTTCTGAAATAAAGGATCGTGCTTCTTCCTCAGTATAAACGCGCTTCAAATGGCAAATGAAGCGCGATTTTTTGATTTCTTCTTCTGCAGTGAAATCCTCTTTTATGGTAATTATCATAAATAAATTTTATCAAAAATAGTGAAAACATGCGACTTTTTTCGTCTTAAAGATATGAATGAATTATACGGTAGACTTCTTCTGCAAAAAGAATTGACGAAAATACCAGACGAAGTCATACTTTTTGATGGTATGAAAGAAGTTTCAAAAACGATTATCATGTGTAACCGCTGTGGTAAAAAGAGTAAGAAAAAAGAGGTTTATCTCCCCGTTGGTGCTTATTATTGCCCGCATTGTATTCAGATGGGGCGTGTTCGCTCTGATGAAAAACTTTATCACCTTCCACAGAAAAATTTTACTGCAGTTTCTTGTCTAAAATGGCAAGGAAAGCTCACAGGTCCTCAGCAATATCTCTCCGATAATTTACTTAATCTGCATCGGCAGCAAAAAACAGTGCTGGTACAGGCTGTAACAGGGGCAGGAAAGACGGAAATGATTTATCAAGTCATTGATGCCACCTTAAAGAAAGGAAAAGCTGTGGGTTTGACGAGTCCACGCATTGATGTTTGTCTAGAACTTTACTATCGCTTAAAGAGGGATTTTTCCTGTCCCATCTCGCTTTTGCATGGAAAGGGTGAGAAATACAGCCGTTCTCCTCTTGTAATTGCAACCACACATCAGCTTTTACGTTTTCGTCATGCCTTTGATTTACTCATTCTCGACGAAGTTGACGCTTTTCCATTTCCAGATAATGAAATGCTTTATTTTGCGCTGGCTCAAGCTCGAAAACCTTCTTCAAGCTTGATTTATCTTACTGCAACAACCACCAACAATTTGGAAAAACAAGTCAAGTTGGGGCAAATCGAAAAGTTACAACTTCCCCGACGCTTTCATGGTTTTCCACTAGTACTTCCGCAATTTTTTTGGCAGAGCAAGTTTTACAAGATGATCAAAAAACAACGCGAATCTGGTTTACCATTACTTATCTTTGCCCCTGAAATAAGGCTGGGAGAAAAACTGTGCCAAGACTTACAAAGCAGTTTTCCTCATGAAGAAATTGCCTTTGTTGCATCAACGAGTCTTGAACGCTTAGAGTCTGTGGAACGTTTTCGACACGGAAAAGTTTCTATCCTTGTCTCAACGACTATTTTAGAACGTGGCGTAACCTTCCCTAAGGTTGACGTTTTTGTATTTCAAAGTCACCACCATAATTTCACAAGATCAAGCCTCATCCAAATTGCCGGACGAGTAGGTCGAAGTACCGAAAGACCTGACGGCAAAGTGATTTTCTTTCATTTAGGAAAAACAACAGCAATGTTGGAAGCTTATAAAGATATCAGAAATATGAATAAAGCAGGAGGTTTCCAATGATTTGTTTGCTTTGCCATGCTGAGTACACTCTTGAACCCACCTTTCATCAGCTTTTGCTCTTAAAATTACCCTCTCCCGGAATTTGCACAAGTTGTCACAATCAGTTTCAACAGATTACTACTCCTTATTGCAGCCGCTGCTATAAGCCAGACATAAAAGATGTCTGCTCTGACTGCAAGATTTGGGAAAAGGAAGGCATTATTGTAAATCATCAAGCTGTCTTTACCTATAATACAGCTATGGAAGACTTCTTTAGTCGTTATAAATTTATGGGAGATTATCGCCTACATCATGTTTTTAACAAATATTTTAAAACAGAAAGAGGCTATACAATTGTTCCAATTCCTGTGAGTAAGCAACGTTTTCAGGAGAGGGGCTTCAATCAAGTTATTGCACTTCTACACTCCCTTCCCTTCTCTTCTCTTTTAGAAAAAGAAGAAGGCCCTACACAAAATACACGTACCAGAAATGAACGTCTTAAAAACAAAAATACCTTTACTTTAAAAGCAAGGGTAAAAGTACCAGATAAAATTTTACTGGTGGATGACGTTTATACTACCGGTCGAACGCTCCAACATGCTATAGCTGTCTTAAAACAAGGAGGGGCTCAGGAAATCAAAACCTTCTCTTTGTGTCGTTGACTTTAAAAAAATAGGTGCCAAATTTTAGGTAAGAAGATAAACGCAGCAACAATCACGGCAAAACCAGAAATGACTAAAACAGCTCCCGCGGCCATATCTTTAGCTCTTTTAGCGCGCAAATGAAACTGGTAATCAGCAGCCAAATCAACCACATTCTCAATAGCTGAATTGAAGAGCTCTGCCATAAAAACCAAAAAGATGGCAAGAAAAAGGAAGAGCCACTCAAATTCTCGAATTTGCAAAGCAACACCCAAGATTAAAGCCAGAACACCAGAAAGTGTATGCTTGCGCATATTTCTTTCTTCTTTAAATGCTGTCCAGATACCCGTGATTGCGAACTCCATACTGGAAATAACATTCGTATTTTTCCAACGCTTACGCTGAGTATTCTCAGGGACGTCACCGTCTGCAAAGTCTTCCTTATTAAAAATTTTTACATCTTTTTCGTTATCTTTTAAGTCCATAAGCAGTCAAAATCTCCTCCTGAAGTCCGAACATTTCTGCTTCTTCTTCTGGAGAATAATGATCGTAGCCATTAATATGTAAGAAGCCATGTACAGCTAACCAGCCATATTCACGTTCAAGGGAATGTCCATAATCTGCTGCTTGCTCGGCAGCTTTATCGATTGAGATAAAGAGCTCACCAATAAAAGGATCAAGCTCATCCATCAACTCTTCTGGAATATCCATATCTTCATCAAAGAAAAACTCATCTTCATCCGGTTTATATTCAAGCGAGATAACATCCGTAGGTGCATCTTTCTCCCTATATTCCAGATTAATTTCTTGTGAACGTGCATTATCAACGAAAGTAACAGACATTTCTTTTGAGTCGGCAAGCTTTATATAATCTGCAGCAAAGCTTAATAACTTTTCAGTTTGCTCAATAATTTCTTTTGAAACTTTTTCCGTTTCATCAACTAATTCTATATACATTCTTTTCCCTTATATATTTTCGATGTTCTCTCTCATTTTTCTCGCAAAATCTAAGAGCGGTGTTCTTGTCGAAGGCATAATATTTTCTGGCAATTGGTCAAATGCAAACCATTGTGCATCCAGAACTTCGCTTTCTTCAAAAACCATTTGTCCTGAAAAATCCTTGCTGGCATAAACAGTATCCACGATATGTACTTCATCACCATTTGGATAGCAGAAATGCTGTTCCTCTCCAGAACACACGGTAAATAACTCCATGTTTTCTACAGTCAAACCTATTTCTTCAAAAAGCTCTCTGCCTGCAGCTTCTTCCGCTGTTTCTCCAGGTTCAATTGAACCGCCGTGATAAGACCAACACCCTGTATCCTTACGTTTCTGCAGCAAGATTCCATCTTCATTATAGATAATTATGCTGGCACATGCAACGACAAGTGGGCGCGGGCCCACTATTTTACGTAAGTCGAGAACATAACCTTCAGACATCTTACTCTCCTTTTTTCTCGTAAGCATTAATAATTTGAGCTACAACAGGATGACGGACAACGTCCTTAGCTGTAAAGTAGACAAAATCAATACTATTTAAACCAGAAAGTTTTTCTTTTGCGTCAATCAAACCAGATTTGGCCTTAGCAGGCAAATCAATCTGTGAAATATCACCATTAACAATCATCTTTGAGTTGAAGCCTAAACGTGTCAAGAACATTTTCATTTGCATCGTTGTTGTGTTTTGTGCTTCATCCAAGATAACAAAGGCATCATCTAAGGTACGCCCGCGCATATATGCTAAAGGTGCTATTTCAATAATCCCACGCTCCATCATACGTTCTGTTGCATTTTTTCCTAAAATCTGGAACAAGGCATCATAAACAGGGCGCAGATAGGGATCTACTTTTTCTTGTAAATCTCCCGGTAAGAACCCCAGATTTTCACCAGCCTCAACGGCTGGACGTGTCAAAATAATTCGTTTTACCTGACCATTACGCAATGCTTGAACTGCCATAACGACAGCCAAAAAAGTTTTCCCAGTCCCAGCAGGACCAATGCCAAAGACGACATCGTGCTGTTTCACACTGTCTACATAAAGCTTTTGCCCCACATTTTTTAACCGAATTGGCGTACCAACAGCATCTTTAGTGAGTTCAATTTCATAAAGTGTGATGAAATTTTCGATGTTATCTTCAAGCACCATTTTAACTGCGATCATCGCATCAGAACTATGAACAGGTAAACCACGAGAAATCAAAACTAAAAGAGCCTGTAAAACTTTACGTGCCTGCTCAGGCGCTACTTCATTATCAGCAAAAATCTGTACGCGCTCCCCGCGATAATTTATATCAACAGCAAGTTGAGATTCAATCAACTGTGCATTTTTATCCTGTGAACCAAAAAGTAAAACTGCATCTTCTGGATTTTCCAACTTAAATTCTACGGAATGTCTAGCCAAACAAATACCTTCCTGTTCTTTTATTTATAATCTTTGTCTCATTATACCATATTTCAAGGTTTATACGCTTCCACACCTTTCTTGAATATAAAAAAGTATTGGGAAATCCCAATAACTTTTACTTAATTTTTGTATAAGGAAGTCCGATTGAGTCAGACAGTGCAGATGAAACTATTTTTCCTTTATAAACACTCATACCAGAGCGAAGCGACTCACTAAGATTAAGTGCTTCTTCTAAACCATTGTCGGCAATTCGTTTCAAGTATTCTATATTCCCTTTAGACATGACCAAAGTTGAAGTACGGGGTGTTGCCCCTGGCATATTTGGCACTGCATAATGAATGACATTGTGTCTTGTAAATACCGGTTCCGCATGATTTGTTGCGTGATCAATCGTTTCAACCGTCCCCCCTTGATCAATAGCGATATCAACAATCACAGCACCTGGTTTCATTGATTTCACCATATACTCTTTCACAAGTTTTGGGGGCTTAGCACCAGGAATTAGAATTGTTGAAATAAAAACGTCTGCTTTTTTTATGTGCTCTTCAAGTGCTTCTGTTGTTGACTTCACAACCTGTAACTTTTTACCAGCGTAACGTGTTTCCAGCTCTTTAATACGTCTATCATTCAACTCTAAAATAAGGACAGAACAACCAATACTCAAAGCAATATCTGCTGCATTTTCTGCTGCAGTACCACCACCAAATATGACAATATGCCCTGCCTCGATACCACTTTCGGGAATACCAGGGAGTAGAATCCCTTGTCCACAATGTTGTTTTTCCAGATAATATTGTCCAATATTAACAGCGCGTCGTCCCGCAATTGCACTCAAAGGTTTGAGTAATGGAAAAATTCCATCCACAGCGATATTTTCAGCCGAAAAAGCAGTTACATGCATTTCCATCATTTTTTCAACACAAGCTTTATTTGCAGGTAAATGTAAAAATCCCCAGATTATTTGTCCCTCTTTAAGGTATTGATATTCTTCCTCTAAGGGCTCTTTTACACGAACCATCATTTCTGCTTCCCATGCTTCTTCACGTTCCACTATCTTGGCTCCCGCTGCGATATACTGCTCATTTGGAAAACCAGCACCAAAACCTGCATTATTTTCAACATATAGCGTATGCCCGGCCTCTACCAAAGTTTTTACATTTTCCGGCGTCATTCCGACACGTGCTTCCCCTTGTTTCAAGTCTTTTACTACACCAATTTTCATTATTTTCTCCTTCAATGCAACTCAAAATTATAGAGTAAATATACCATAAATAAAGCGCTTAAATTATAGAAAGGGAAAATAACACTATCTTTTTAGAATAATAAGATATTTATGTTTTCTATTCTACAAGATATATTTTTAGTGAAAAGCAAGATGTATTTACGTCTTATACAGTGTAAGGCAAAAAAAGAGGTTAGGCATTGAAAGGAGGCACTCAATATAACATCAATATTTATAGAAAAAGAAATAAATTACATGTCAAACAAAAAACTTAAAAAACTGCTTATTACTTGCTTTCACAGCTCTTGCACTCACGTCAGGTTCTGCTTTAGTACAAGCGAATGACATTCAAAGGCCTGCACCTCGAGTCTGGGTAGGAACTGTTGTTCGACAAAGAGTATACACGCCACAAGATAGACTTGTTCAGACCTTTTATCGTGAATTAAGAGTTGTAAATGGCTATAGGGTCAGAAGAACTCCACTCTATCCTGATAGAAGTGGAACACGTTACTATCAAGACTACATTTACAATGCTTACTAAGAAATAAAAATGGCGGAAGGAGAAAATATTTTATTTTCCCTTCATTCTTTTTAAGGGGAAAAAATATGTTTATACTAAAAAAATTTGTAAGCAATATTAAAAATAAAATTCTGCTCTCCTTACTGTTCATCGGCTTAATCTTTCAGTTTGTTGCTTTTAAAACTGTAGGAACTCATCTTCCTCATGGTTTAGGATTAGAAAATACAACACAGGAAAATATCAAAGCCAGCGAAAAGAGTATCAAGGAACTCAAAAGTTTTAGTGAATCTGGAGATCCCCCAGAAAACGCTGAAGAACTCTTAAAAGAATTCAATGACGAGTTAAAATTAGATAAGACAAAACTTCAAGCATTAGAAGAAAATAATTACAATGAATTCTGGCGTTTAGATAAACTTTATAATGAACAAAGAATTAAAAAGTTAGAGGAAGCACAAAAAAATGGTGAAGAGCTTCCTTTTGGTGGGGGATATGAGCATTTCAAGGCAACCTCTAAATGGTACCACCAAGTCCTAGCCAGTGGGCAAGACTTTTCACAACTTCCGGGAATGAACCCATCCAGTATTGGCGCTGCCCTCTATATTTTGATTGGCTTAGGAGGGCTTTATGGTCTAATCCTGCTGACTTTTATCTGTGGAGATGCCTTAGCGATGGAAATGCCTAATGGTTTGCGTTATTACCATTTGATGAAAAAGGATAAAAAAGTGCTTCATTTCCAACATCTGTTTATTCCTATTGGTTTTGTGCTACTGCTCATTCTTTCTACCCTACTGGTCTTTGCGCTCATCGCTGGACTCCAGTTTGGCATCGGATCTTGGAACTTCCCTAACTTTGTCGTTGGTGCGATTTATGATGTGTTTCAGGGCGAGGAGTTGCTCTGGCGTCTGCTCTATCTACTTCTGGCCATCCTATTTATTACAAGTTTAGGACAGCTCCTCTCACAGTTTATCAGAAAAGCTTATATTCCTTCAGCGGTTATCGCTTTACTGCTGGTCACTTATTCTATTATCCATACGCATGAAGCGATGAAAACAATCATTAAATGGATCCCTTTAACCTACTTAAACATTAACACTGTCTTGCAGTTTTCCAACGGTGAAAATTCTTGGCCAACTTCTGGGAACTTTCTCTTTGGAAGAGACTCCCTCTGGATTGGTGCTCTTGTACTGCTTTCTTGCAGTATTCTTTTCTATGGCATCAGCCATTTCTTATTCACAAAGTACATCTATAGAAAGGCCTAGTAACTTATGAAACTTATAATAAACAATCTAACAACCTGTACGCTGAGTAACATATGTCTCACACTTGATAAACCAGGTCTTTATGGTATTATCGGTCGAAATGGCACAGGAAAATCTACGCTTTTCACGGCAATTAATAAGGAAATGAACTACGAGGGAGATATTCAGATTTCTGATGGCTGGCATCAAGGTAGAGTTTCCTATGTTGCGACACTTGATATTTTTGAGCCTAATCTTCGAGCAATCGATTATATTAAGGTTTTGACAAAAGCAGAGCTAAAAAACGCAGAAAAATACATGCCCATATTTTCTGCTTCACGCTTCTTTAAAAAACCAATCAAAAAGTATTCTCTAGGAATGAAAGAAATACTGGCCTTCATTAACACTGTAAGCCTCGAAGCAGATCTTATCATTGTCGATGAGCTGATGAATGGACTTGATAATGCGATGCGCGCCAAAGCCTTCCAAATCTTAAAAGAGCTTTCCAAAACAAAAATCATCCTACTTACTTCCCATATCTTAGAGGAGGTTGAAAAGCATTGCGACCAAGTCTATTTTCTTTCAAAATATGGTTTTGATGATGTCCTAAATTTTAGGGAGGCACAAAAATTAATCCAGGAAACCCGAGTATTCATGTAAAAAAGACATGAAACTATCCATTTAGAGCGGACTTTTCCCATCGTCTTTTCTTTTATATTTATAAAAAAAGCCTCTCCGAAGAGAGACTCGTTCACCATTATTTAGCTACTGCTGGGTAAACTGAAACGTGTTTTTTACCACGTTTCATTTCAAATTTAACGTGTCCTTCGATTTTAGCGAAGAGAGTGTCATCGCCACCACGACCAACGTTAGCACCTGGATGGATATGTGTACCACGTTGACGGAAAAGGATTGAACCGCCGCTTACAAGTTCACCGTCAGATACTTTAGCACCAAGACGTTTAGCTTGTGAGTCACGACCATTGGAAGTAGAACCCCCACCTTTTTTGTGGGCGAAGAGTTGCAGATTAAGTTCAAGCATTATATTGCCCTCCATTTTCAATTTTAAGTGTAATGTATTGGCTGTAATTATTTGATACTTCTCGCATAGCATTTTCAAACGCTTGGAGAAGTGTTTGAGCCAATTCGCCTTGTCTTTCAGGAGTACTCAAAGGTATTTCAACATAAAGATAACCATCTTCCATGTTGGCAATAGGTTTAATCTTTGCCATTTCATAGAGATTATTTGCTGTTGTAATTGACAACACACTCACAGCTGCACAGACCACATCATGGCCATATTCACCTGATTCAGCATGCCCAGAGATCTCATAGGAAACTATTTTATCTCGCTTTGTCCTGATAACCGCTTCAATCATGCCTTAAGCGTTGATTGATTTGATGACAACCTTAGTGTAAGGTTGACGGTGACCTTGTTTACGGTGTGAGTGTTTTTTAGGTTTGTATTGGAAAGTAACAACTTTCTTTTGTTTACCATGTTTTTCAACTTCACCGACAACTGTTGCACCTGAAACGAGTGGAGCACCAACTTTAGTAGTAGCACCGCCGACAAGAACAACTTCGTCAAAAGTTACAGTTTGACCAGCTTCAACGTTAAGTTTTTCAACGTAGATAACTTGTCCTTCTTCAACTTTGACTTGTTTACCACCAGTTTTGATGATTGCGTAGTTTGACATTGTGATTCCTCCTTGTTAGATTTTGTGCCGTAAAACGGCTGTAAGACTCGCCTTGGACCGTGAGCTAATGCTACTTAAACGGTACCTCGTGCGGTTGTACTTTATGGGAGACCACAAAGACAACTATATAAGTATAGCAGAAAATATTCTTCAATTCAAGTGGAATGCAAGGTTTTTTTTACTTCTATTTGTCATTTACTGTTAAGTTTGCATTCATCAGGTGTTTTTATAAATAATACAAGAAAAAGTTCTTATTTAGGAACCACCGTAGTCAAACCTTTGCGATATACCGTTATGTCCAATGGAAGCGGCGAGCTTTTATCCCCATCGATTCTTGAATAAGGAATGTCCTGTTTTTTGTTGGACTGAGCACTTATTTCTAAGTGATTGGTGTCAAAATAAGTAATTTCCATAAAATCTTCGAGTTGGCCTTTGCGTAGTTTGTTGAGGTGAAATAATATTTTGAACAAATTAATTTCCTTCAAAGAATACACTCGGATGAGACCATCGTCGACCTTAGCATCAAGGGATAAAGCCTGTCTTCCGCCAATCGTATCGGTCATCGTAATTAATAATAATTTTGTTTTTAAGGCCTTTGTTTTTCCATCATATTTGAGTTCGATACGATAGCTTTTATTATGACGAATTACTTTATAAGCATCCTTCAAGTAAGCAAAAGGTCCAAATTTTTTCTTTTCCGAACTGCTCACGTTTTGAGCGATATCTGCCAAGATTCCCAATGTTAAGCTGGAAATCATATAGTCATCGTTCACTTTGGCAATATCAAATTTTTGCAACTTCCCCTCATTGAGATTTTGCAAGGCAGCTTCTATATCCTGAGGAATATGAAGTGATTTTGACAAGTTATTGACCATACCATTGGGAACAATACCTAAGATAGATTTACTTCCTCCCTCAAATACGCCACCACATACTTTATTGATCGTTCCATCTCCACCAAGTGCCACTACAAGATCTGTGTTTTCTTGACTTGCTTTTTTTGCTAAACGTACTGCATCTTCTGGGCTATCTGGATTGATATATTCCACATGAGAGGCTTTGTTTTCTTCTTTTCCAAAAAAATTTTTAATTGTATTTAATATTTCGTTTTCGTCATTTTTTCCTGATTTTTCATTATAAAATACTTTTACTTCTTTCATTTTGACCTCCCTATCGTCTTTATTTTACCATAGCTTTTACTTAAGGTAAAAAAAACCTGCTCTGCTTTTAGTATATGAAAAAACCACAGCTTATTTTTCTGTGATTTTTTCTACGTCTTTTACGATATCAACTTGATAAACGACACGTGGATTAAACAATATCCTCACTAATGTATTAATCAAGAGCATAATCCATGCAAAGGATAGGCTAAAGGAAAGAATTTCAAATGCAGTTAAGTTTAAATAATAGAGTGGATGCCATAAAAAGTAACCAAAAACAATCAGACTCGCTAAACCATAAGAAATACGGTACATGTTTTTATCTAAGTCTGGTAAAAACCAACGAATTCCCAAGATAGACAGACTCATAAATAGGACTATGAGCTGGGCTGCCACATCATGCATAATATGCGCTAAACCATCCCCATTATTAGGGATTAAACCGACTAAAGCAATAGAAACAGCACACAAAGTTAATAAGATTTGCAAAATCATAAATCGTATACGGTGCCCTAACTTCTCGCGTATTGATACAAATATATAATCAAACAAAGCAATCATCAAGGCAGCTGAAACAACCAAGGTCATATTAAATTGCAAGCTTGTGTTAGATTCACTCGTTCCCAAAAGACTAAAATTCTTTTGCCACCAATATTGATTATTATTGGCAGCCATACTTGCCACAAGTCCGCCAACAGAAACCAAAATAAGCATATTGATCATCATTTGGATAGAAAATGTGTCTACGGCAAAGATCAAAAGATAATTTAAAATTCCAGAGAAGATGGCAAAAATCATCATTGACGTAAAAACATCAAAACTCAACCCATAAAAGAGTTGGTTTAAAAACCAAAATAAGGCAACCAAACCTAAAGTCACAATAATAAAAACAGAAAGAATAACGGAGGGGAAAGTTCGCCAGTACACGCGCGGCACCATAGTATGATAAAGCTCTTTTCGCTTTTTAATAAATGCAATGATGAAAGATGTCAACGCGACTGCATTAGCAATAACTAGAACTCCAGTTGAAATTGATGCCGTACCTGATAGTCTAATCTGAGTCAGTCCCATAACTTGACTGGCAACAAAAAAGAGAAATGTGCTGAGCGCTGTGGGTATCAGAAAGACCCGCGCGGCATCTTCTCTCTTATTGGGTGTTTTAGCACGAATAGTAAAACTATTTTTATTATTTTCAACAACTTCGATTTCTTTTTCACCTGACAACTCCAGCTGGTCGTACAGTTCCTCAGGGAGTAATATTTTTTTCATTTCAACTTATTTTCCAATCAATTCTCATCCGATATTCTCCGATAGGGATTGTATTTTGAGCTAAACGGTATTTCAACTTCACATGTTTTAGCTCTTCATTCATATGAAAATCATCAGTTAAAATCTCTAAAGGACCCAATCCTTCATAAACTGTGTGTGTTGAAAGCTCTTTATGAAAGCGCATAGTAACTGGTTTATCAGCATAACGTGTCATACTTAATTCTGTTTCATCAAACTTTATTAAGACTTTTTCTTCTTCAGCATTTTTGTAATATAATGCAATTTTATTCCCTAACTTTTTCACATCCCCTTCAAAAGTTTCACGAATAAATTCTTCTTGTCCATCAATAACAATACGGTTCCGAATAGTAATTTCCATAACTGTTATTTTACTATAACTTGCCTTATTAGTAAAATGGCAATTTATGTCAATTTCGGTTATAATTGTATTACAGTAATGCAAGAGTTTTCATTAAATAAGAGTCTCATTTGGTGACTCTTCATCGAAAAACTTATCTTGAAACTAAAACACATTCAGTCACATCAAGATAATTGCATGCAAAATACAAAGGAGGTTGTATGGCACAGCTCGAAAAAGTTTTTCGTGATCCCGTCCATGATTATATTCATGTCGAAAACCAAACGATTTATGATTTAATCAACACTGCGGAATTCCAACGCCTACGTCGTATAAAACAACTGGGAACTTCCTCTTATACTTTTCATGGAGCCGAACATAGTCGTTTCTCACATTGTATGGGTGTTTATCATATCGCTAAGACAATCACTGAATGGTTCACTAAACGTTATCCTGAAACTTGGAATCCAGAAGAAAATTTAGTTACACAGTGCGCGGCTTTATTACATGATGTTGGCCATGGCGCTTATTCTCATACATTTGAAGGCCTCTTTGGTACAGATCACGAAGCTATAACACGTGAGATTATTACCTCACCAACTACTGAAATCAATGCGGTTTTACGCAAAGTAAGTTCCGACTTTCCAGAGCAAGTCGCTTCTGTTATTTCCCATGACTATCCTAATCCACAAGTGGTGCAACTTATTTCCAGTCAAATTGATGCGGATCGGATGGATTATCTCTTAAGAGATGCTTACTATACTGGGGCAGTTTATGGACAGTTTGATTTGACGCGTATTCTCCGTGTAATTGCACCTCATGAAGACGGCATTGTCTTCAGAATCTCTGGGATGCATGCCGTGGAGGATTACATCGTGAGCCGTTATCAAATGTACATGCAAGTTTACTTTCACCCAGCCAGTCGCTCCATGGAAGTCATTCTCCAAAACTTGCTTAAACGTGCTAAATATTTATACCAATTTAACCATAGTTACTTTGCGCGAACAAGTCCGTGTCTAGTTCCTTTTTTTGAGAATAAACAAACCTTGCAAGACTATCTTGCCTTAGATGACGGTGTGATGAATACCTATTTTCAAACATGGATGGCTAACGAAGATGATATTTTGTCTAAGCTTGCTCAGATGTATATCAACCGTCACCTCTTAAAATCCTTGGAGTACAATCAAGGACAAGAAAAACAGCTGGATCTTTTTAACTCTGATGCTTCGCTTTTGGATAAGCTGCGCAATCTCGTTGAGAAAGCTGGATTTGACCCTCAATACTTTACGGGAACCAACAGTAACTTCGATCTGCCTTATGACTTTTATCGTCCCAGTTCAAATAAACCACGAACACAGATTGAAATTTTACAAAAAGATGGCAGTCTCATTGAGCTCTCCGAGGTTTCTCCTATTGTGGCAAGCCTAGCGGGTACCATTCACGGAAACAGCCGCTTCTACTTCCCAAAAATCATGTTGGAGAATCCTGAATTCATCACCTTTATGCAAACCAACCTTTAATTAGAAAAGAGAAAAAATAAAATGATTAAACTTATTGCTATTGATATCGACGGTACATTATTGGACCCAGAACGCAAAATCACGCCTGAAGTTAAGCAGGCAATTGCAGAGGCCAAAGCTGCTGGGGTAAAAGTTGTCATTACAACAGGACGTCCACTCATGGGTGTTCACGATATTCTGGAAGAACTTGAATTGACGGATTACAGTGATTATGTTATTACTTATAACGGTGCTTTAGTACAACGTGCGACTGGTGAAGAGTTTATCATGGAAACCCTAGAGGCAGAAGATGTTCTTGATATTGATGCTGCCGCTCGTAAAATCGGTGTACATATGCACGCCATTACTAAAAAAGGAATATACACAAGTAACCGTGACATCGGCAAATACACTATTCACGAAGCTTCCTTGGTTAATATGCCCCTCTATTTCCGTCAGCCTGAGGAAATTGCAGCACTTGAAGTTGCAAAAGTAATGATGATTGATGAACCTGAAATTTTAGACAATGCTATCGCCTACTTGCCTTTTGAATTTTTCGAGCGTTATAACATGGTCAAATCAACTCCATTTTATCTTGAATTTATGAATAAAAAAGCCAGCAAAGGAAATGCTGTACTGCACTTAGCTAAAAAACTCTTCCTAGATGTGGACGAGTTAATGGCTATTGGTGACCAGGAAAATGACCGTTCTATGCTAGAAGCTGTTGGAAACCCAGTTGTCATGGGCAATGGTAAAGAAGATTTGAAGAAAATTGCCAAATATGTCACAAAATCTAATGCTGAATCTGGTGTCGCGCATGCCATTAACGAATGGGTTTTGAAAGATTATGAATAAACTTGCTGAAGAAATCTTTGGTCAGAATATTCACTTTTGGTATGACGGACTTCCGATTTATAAAGATGGAACTTATGCAAAAGAACTCCAACTCTCTGACCAACTTAAAACTGTTCTTTTACTGGTAAAAGATGATTTCTATAAAAAAGAAGCCACTGAATATTTCTGGTATATATATAGTAATGAACAGACACAGGATGCTCTGCATGAAAAAGTACGTCCAAATATTATGATTCGGTATCAGTCTGGGGAATTCTTTGTACGAATGAATATTTCCGATGCAGATTTTGCCTTATCTTTGGGGCACGTGCTTGATTTTGAAACAGAACTCAGGGAACAATTAGAAAAAGCAATCGTTTAAACGATTGCTTTTTCTAATTGTTAGCTTCTTCCTTTTGTGAAGAATGTTGGATCCGCTGCACGCTCTGCGATTAAAGCATTGATTTCTTCATCAGATAAGCTGAGTTCTTCCACACAGCTTTGTGAACAACAACCTTCAAAGCGCTCGGCACAATTTTCACATTGGATAAATAAACGATGACAAGCTTTATTTTTACAGTTCGTATGCATATCACAAGCTTCGCCACATTGTGGACATGTTGAGAGAACGTCATCCGTAATACGCTCTCCCATTCGTTCATCAAATACAAAGTTTTTACCAATAAATTCAATAGGTAAATCTTGCTCTTTGGCTTTACGTGCGTATTCAATAATTCCACCTTCCACGTGGTAAACATTTTCAAAACCTTCGTGCTTCATAAAAGCACTGGCTTTTTCACAACGAATTCCACCTGTACAGTACATGACAATATTTTTATCTTTATCGTCTTTAAGCATATCTGCAGCCATTGGTAGCTGTTCACGGAAAGTTGCAGATGGTACTTCTAAGGCATCCTTGAAATGTCCAACTTCATATTCGTAGTGGTTACGCATATCAACAAAGATAGTGTCTTCTTTGCCAAGCATTTCGTTCACTTCTTCAGCTTTTAAGTACTGCCCAACATCTGAAGGGTCAAACGTTGGATCATCAATACCATCTGCAACAATTTTGTTACGGACTTTCATGCGTAAGACCCAGAAAGATTTACCATCATCTTTAATTGCATAATTTAGACGAAGTCCATCCAATTCTGGCGCTGTTTGGTAAAGTGTCGTTTTAAATTTTTCTAAATTAGGAGTAGGTACACTGATTTGTGCGTTAATTCCTTCTTTCGCAATATAAACACGGCCAAAAACTTTTAAATCCTCGAATTTCATGTAGAGATTATCACGAAATTCTTGAGGATCAGCAATATTAAAATATTTATAAAAAGAAATTGTTGTACGGGGCTCTGTTTCAGCCTCTAAGCGTTCTTTTAATTCTTTATTTGAAATTTTATTGTGTAAGATAGTCATGCTTCTATGGTAGCACAGCTTTATATTTTTCTTAAGAAATGCGCTTGTGTTTTATTGCACAAAGCTCAATACAAAAAAAACACAATCAAGGAAGTGTTTCTTTTTCTTCTTCGGCAAGTTCTTCAAGTTTTTTCATACGACTCATCAGCTGTCTTTCTCCCAAGAGAATAACCAACAATAATAGGCCCCAACCTGCCAATACCCCTGCCGTACGCATCAGCCCATCCCCACGATAAGTCAAAAAGATACGTTCTGGGTGTTCATTGTCTACATAAATTTTGATTTTTGTATCAACAGTGCCCAAGTTTCTAAAGTAAGTATCCAAAGGGCGTACTTGGTGACTAACACCTTCAAAAGTGTAGTTCACCTCTTTTAGTGCTTCGTCCCCGCGGACAATCGCACCTTGAGTTTCAGTTTTTGTGACGTTTTTATTAGCCATATGAACCCCAGTAAAAAAGAGAGAGCCTGAGATTAATGCTAAGCCAACAACGAGTAAGAGAATTCTTGAAATCCCTTGCAGTATTTTTACCGTATTATTCATCTATAACCTATATAAATTCTAAACTTTATTTTGATCTCCCCCTATTATATCAAAATTATCGTTCGGACTCTAGTTAGCTATAATCTATAAGCTCACAATTTTATTTTCTGTAGACATATTCCTCAGCAGGACTGTTTGACCCGCCTTGCACGAAAATTAGACCTGGTTTAAATAAAAATACTTTGAATTTATCTGACAGCTGGATAAGTACTTCAAAATTATAGAAATCTATGGTACACTCTAACAAAACCCTCACTTCTAATAGTGATTTCCGAGGAGAAATAATGAATTATAAACATATTGACATGGCTTCCTATAATCGTCTTTCTCATTTTGAATATTTTAAAAGTCTTGCCCAACCCTATGTTGGAGTGACCGTTAACGTAAATATTACAAAACTTATCGCAACGATAGAAAAGAATAAATTTCCTTTTTTCTTAACGATCTGTTACTGTGTATCCCAAGCAGCAAACGGTGTTTCAGAATTTAAACAACGTATCGTTGAAGATAAAATTATAGAATTTGATAACTGTCAGACATCACACACAGTTTCCTTAGACGACGGGACCTATACTTACTGCAATCTTGATTTCACACCTGATTTTGCTGCATTTTTGAGCTATGCCATGGAAGAGCAAGAAAAAGCTAAAGCCATTCCCTCAATCGAGGAGGAGCCTAAAGGGACTTTAAATAAATTATTTATCTCCACACTTCCATGGTTCTCCTTTACTTCCATGATTAATCCAACACCAGTTCCTGCGGACAGCAATCCAAGAATCACCTGGGGAAAGTATTTTGAACAAAACAAGGAACTGTTGCTTCCCCTTTCGGTTCTTGCTAACCACGCTCTTGTGGACGGAGCACACATTGCAGCATTTTATACCTTATTGGATGAAGAAATTGAAAAATTAGTCCAAAATTATCAATAAACCAAAAATTCCTGTAATCTTTTTTCGGTTAACACAATTAGAACTTGATTTACGGTTCTGTTATAATTTAACTATGAAAAAATTAGCACTGCTTTCAGATCTGCATCTGGATGTTAATCAATTTACAGATTCTGAAACTCAAGTTTTAATTGATACCCTGCAAGAGCAGTCTGTGACTGATTTGCACTTTGCAGGAGATATGTCCAACGACTATAAAAAAATTACGACACCTTTTTTTAAGCAATTATCAAAAAACTTTGATATTAGCCATAATCTTGGCAATCACGATATGGTACATTTATCCGAAAAAGAAATTAATGCACAGGACTTTTCGCTTAAGTATTTTGGGGATACACTTTTAGTTAGTTTTCACGGTTGGTATGATTACTCTTTCGTTCAAGATTACTCAGATGAGAAACTTTTATCCTTTAAAAATAGCTTTTACTTTGATCGCAAAATCCATCGTGATTATAGCGATGCCCTTACGACACAACATACTCTCAACACTCTCGAAACAATTTTGGAAAATCTAGATTTTTCTGGCCGTATCATCATTGCCATGCATTTTGTTCCACACAAAGCTTTTTCCATTAATACAGCTTATAAAAAATTTGAGCGCTTCAATGCTTATCTTGGATCACAAGCTTTCCATGAATTGTTCATTCAGTATCCTCAAATCACGGACGTTGTCTTTGGACACGCACACCACCGAATTTCTGCTCAAACTATCGATGAGATTGTCTATCATTCACGTCCTTTAGGTTATATTTACGAGTGGCAAATGGTCAGCGATTTTCTGCAAGACTATCCCGAATATCAAATCGAAGAACATTATCATTTGCGTAAAAGATACCAGGCGATTAGATCACTTAATATTTGGGAAGATTACCGTGCACAGCATCTGTCAAGGGAGCTCCTCAGGAGCTTAAGCTTTTTTGAGCTACCAACCTGAGTCCAGAAACTTTTTGAATATTATGCTATAATAATAAGCGAGAACTTTGAATTTTGGAAAGTTGGTGAAGCCTTGAATCTTCCGAAAGAAGGCGACCTTGTCACGATTCAAAGCTATAAACATGATGGCAGTTTACATCGTACCTGGCGAGATACGATGATACTGAAAACAAATGAAAATTCAATTATTGGTGTAAATGACCACACACTTGTAACCGAGTCAGACGACCGTCGTTGGGTCACACGTGAACCTGCAATCGTTTATTTCCACAAAAAGTTTTGGTTTAACATCATTGCTATGATTCGTGAGGAAGGCGTCAGCTACTATTGCAACCTTGCGAGCCCTTTTGTCTTAGACAATGAGGCACTGAAATATATCGACTACGATCTCGATGTAAAAGTATTTAAAGATGGCGAGAAAAAACTCCTAGACGTTGAGGAATATGAACGTCACAGGAAACAAATGAACTACTCTCCTGAAATTGACCACATTTTGAAAGAAAATGTAAAAATTCTTGTTGATTGGATAAATAATGAACGCGGACCTTTCTCCAAAGAGTATGTTGACATTTGGTACAATCGCTATCATCAATTAAAAAAATAGTCCAGACGGACTATTTTTTTATTTAATCACCAATCAAGTCACGTTGCCGATAAATAAACATGCCAATCAGAGCAAATATTACTGCTAAAGCAAGTATAAATACAAAATTGCCCCAGTTCATTGTTTCTACCGGAAGTCTTGAAATATGGTGGAAAACATTAAAATTATTCAACCAAGCAGGGAGATTCAATATGTTACCAATATAACTCATGAAAAAAGCAAAACCAAGATAAACCCAGATTAATGTGCTCAAGCGTGGAAGCACGGCCATTAGAGAACCTAAAATCCCAAGGACAAAGAAAATCCCAGCAGTCCAAGACATTCCCGCTGCAGCTACTTTAGCAAAACTGAATGCATTGTCATTATTGGCTTGGGCGAGATAGATACCAAGCACAACTGCAAATTGAGCAAGACCTCCCAATATCCAAGAGATAATCATATAAGTGGCATAAACTTTATAACGACTAATTGGCATAGCATAAAGCTGTTCTTGCCGATTTTTTCGTTCTTCTGTTACCATCCGCATGAGAGAAGTGACCGCAAAACAAGCAACCATTACAGCACAAATCATAAAGATTGTCGACATAAAACTTTCAATCATCGCTTTACTTGCTACCTTGCTGGCTTCATTAGCCAGATGAGGGTCAATATTAAAGAGTTTGGATATAGTTGGACTGGATTCAACAAAGCCACCGATTTGGTCAATCATTGATCCATAAGTAATGCCTAGAACAAAAAGCCCTAAAATCCAGCCGATACTAGCTGTACGTTGTTGCCTCAGCGTAAGCCCTGTAAAACTGAGCAAGCTTTTCGATGCATGAGCCTTACCATTTACCTCTGGAATATATCCTGCATTGACATCTCGCCTAATTTCAAGGAAATAAGCGAGAACGAGAAGAATAAGGCTCAATCCTAAAGCCAAGAAGATGGGAAGCCAATGATTCTTAACATAAGGGTCGGTTAGATAGGACCAACTTAAAGGGTTCCAATAGCCCCAATTTACATTTTGTGTATCTGTTCCCATACGAATAAGGTAGAGCAAACCAAGCAAGCCAAAAGTAGCACCTTTGGCACTGCCTGAGTCGGAAAAGATTTGTGCAAAAACAAGTGCAAACAAGCCCCAAAGTAAACTTTGAGCACCTATAGCAGAGGCAAACAAGAGATTCTCGCTAAAAGAAGTCATACCTGGAATATTTTGCAACTGAATTGAAATCGCCAAGATTACAGTAATCAAGACTTGTAAAACAAAGAGTTCAATAACAACGGCTGTCGTATTGGCTAATTTTCCGACTTGAAAAGAGCGAAAAACTTCAGCGATTCCATCTTCTTCTTCTTTTCGTGTACGATTGATAACATAGATAATCGCAACAACAGCGAATGTTATTGCCGTAATTAAAGGCATGGTCGTTCCATAAGCTGCAGCCGCGGTAAAGTCCTTACCTTGAGCGACCGTCATAGGACCGAACAATGCCGTCATAGCTGGTCCCTGAAAAACATTAAACATGGTTTCTCGTTGACTATCAGTCTGCATGATAAGCTCGAATTTACCCACTCCCGACGCTGCAAAGGCCAGCACACCAACTATCCAAAAGACAAGTTTTAGCCAATCTCTCTTGAGTAAAGCCCTCAGCATACTAAAGGTTTTATTTAAAGGTTTGTCCATAACGTTCACCTCCTATTCATAATGATGCATGAAGAGCTCTTCTAAAGTTGGCGGTGTAGACTCTAACTTCTTCACCCCATACTTAAGTAAAGTTTTTAAGATAACATCTGTTTTATCCGAATCCACTTGAAAAACAGCCTTATTGCCATTGAGGTGCAAATCATGGACGCCCTCTAATCCATGCAACGCTTCTGGCGCTTGAGTAGTTTCGACTTTAAAAGTATCACGTGTCAAATGACGTAAATCATCAAGTGACCCTGTTTCAACGATTTCTCCTTTTCGAATAACAGCAACACGATCTGCTAGACGCTCGACTTCAGATAAGATATGGCTGGACAAAATAATGGCTTTCCCCGATTTTTTGAGGCGCTGGACTTCAGCTTGGAAAACCGATTCCATCAAGGGATCCAAACCACTGGTTGGCTCGTCAAATATATAAAGTTCAGCATCCGTGGCTAAGGCAGCAATTAAGGCAATCTTCTGACGGTTTCCTTTGGAATAGCTACGCGCCTTTTTCTTGGGATCAAGTTCGAACTTCTTGATAAGTTCATCACGTTTTTTTAAATCTGCATGACCATGTAATTTCAAGAAAAGGTCAATAATCTCGCCCCCAGAGAGATTGGGCCAAAGATAGACATCGCCGGGCACATAAGCAATTTTCTTATGAATTTCAATGGCATCCGTCCACACATCTTTACCAAATATTGTGGCTGAGCCTCCACTCTTTTTAATAATCCCCAACAAAACACGAATCGTTGTTGATTTTCCTGAACCATTGGGACCAATATAGCCCAAAACTTCTCCGGCATTTACATCTAATGTAACATTCTTCAAAGCTTGAAATTTACCAAAATTTTTCTGCAAGTTTTTTATTTCAACAATCTTTTGCATTGCTTTGCCTCCTCACTCCATACTAATATGTACTATTTTTACTTTTATAGTTCATATTGTACTATTTTAGTTGAAAGAGTACAAACGAAAAGATATAATACATATAAAGTATTCTTTTGTGGAGGCAAGAAAATGAATCAAACAGAAAAAAAGAAAAAAGCCATTCTTGAAGTGACTTCTAACCTACTACGAGAACGCTTAATTTCAGATATTTCTATGGATGAAATTGCTCAACTGGCACAAGTCTCTAAGGTCACAATTTTTAAATATTACAAGAATAAAAATAACTTGATGAATATCGTTATACGAGATGCACTTAATTTTATGATTGAAGAAATTCAACAGTTGGTAAACACGAAAGAAAATTTTCGTGAGACTTTTCGTCAGGTTTCGCGTTTTAAAATAAGACAGATTCATTTAATGACTGATATTTTTTTGCAAAACATGATGAATCAATACGCTACTGATCCTAACTTCTTTGATACAGATATGCGACATATTCAACATCTTGTTTATCAAAAACTCTTTCAAAAGGGACGTGCAGAAGGTCAAATTTCTCCTGATTACACGGATGAGGATTTGATTCTTTTTATCGATATTATGAGTGAAGGCATGAAAAGAATCCCTTTAGAAAGGGCACTGAAGCGCCCTGAGATTCTTACTGAAATGTTTTTAAATGCTCTAAAAAAAGCGGATTAATTTCCGCTTTTTTTTATTTCTTCTGCTAAAGCTGTCAGTTTTCGTAACCGGTGATTCACACCTGATTTACCCAGAGGCGGGTCCAAGAGTTGCCCTAACTCTTTAATTGTTGCTTCAGGATGAGCAATCCGTGCATGTGCAACCTCTGTGAGTGCAGGGGGCAGGTTTTCCAGCTCTTTCTTCTCTGCTAAATATTTGACGGCCGATATTACATCTTGCGCTGCTGACACTGATTTGTTTATATTTGCCGACTCAAAGTTGGATTGACGGTTTGCCAAGCCACGCATTTCACGCATTATTTTTGCATCTTCAAATTTTAAACGTGCCTTCATCGCACCAATCAAAGTCAAAAAATCCATGATTTCTTCTGCTTTAGATAAATAGAGGATGTAGCGGTTCTTCCGCGCAATGACACGCGCATCAAAACCGAAATTATTAAAAATATCTTTTAAGTCTTCAGCATGTTCATAATATACACTAGAAATAGACAACTGATAATCGCCTTTTTCTGGGTTGTGCATTGAACCACTCGATAAAAAAGCCCCCCGCATATAATCTTCTTGTGCTTGTTGGTCATATTTGACTGACTCAGGGATACCAGAGTCCAGAAACATCAGCGAATCCGAAAGTTGTAGCTCATTGAGCAATGCATTGACCTTCTCTTCGATAAAAACCGTGTATACTCTATTTTTGGATAATGTTGTTTTCTGATGCACCCGAATCTCGGCACGTATCTGGTAAATTTCGAGGAGCATCTGATAGATATACTTTGCGGTTGCTGCATTTTCTGTAGACAAGGACAAGGTTAAACCACCAGAAATACCCAGAGAGCCATTCATCCGAATTAATGCAAGCAAAGTTCCTCGGCTTGCTTTTTGACTCGTGAGTTCTTTTTTTATTTCACTTGTAAAGCTCATTCTTTTTTTCTCTCACAACGTGTACTGATGCCCATGATTTCTGAAGCAATTGCATCCCCGTTGTGGAAGGCTCCACCATTAATCAATTCTAAGAAATCATTTGAAATAACATTAACTTCTTCCTCTCTGAGTGCTTTAAAGTCATGAACAACTTGTACCAAATACTCATCAAATTTATTAGAATTCATATACTCTTCTGGCACCTCAGCACTATTTACAAGAACGGTATCAATCACACGAGTACCTAAGTGTTCGTGGATGACACGTACATGATCGGCGTCACTGAAGTGCTCCGTCTCCCCACGTTGTGTCATGATATTGCAGACATAAACAATACGGGCTTTTGTTTTTAATAAGGCTTCACCAATTTCTGGGATGACAATATTTGGCAAGATTGAAGTAAAGAGGGAGCCAGGTCCTAAAACAATCGTATCTGCTTCCATTATAGTTTGAACAACCTTTTTAGAGGCACGTGGTCTCTGTCCCGTATTTGTCTCAGTCAAATATACATGATGAATCAAACCTTCATAATCAGCAATTTTACTTTCACCTTCAACTTCATGTCCATCCTTAAAGACAGCATGCAAAGTCAAAGCTACATCACTTGAGGGATAAACATTTCCACGCACATGGAAAAAACGAGCCAGAGTTTGCACCGCCTGATAAGTCGATCCTTGCATCTCACCAATCGCTGCAATAATCAGATTTCCTAAAGGATGACCAGAAAGTTCCCCATCGCTTGCATCAAAACGATATTGGAGAATATCTGCGTAAAATTTTGGCATGTCGCTCATTGCGATAAGAACATTGCGCAAGTCTCCAGGTGGAGCAATATTAATTGCTGAACGCAGACGGCCCGAAGAGCCGCCATCATCTGCTACTGTTACAATTGCGGAAAGATCGATATTTTCTTGACGCAAAGACTTCAAAATAACGGGAATCCCAGTCCCGCCTCCTATAACTACTACTTTTGATTTACTCATGATCGATTAACCGTTTCTTTCCGTCTATCCTTATCTCTATGGCTAGTATTTAAATGCCAATCTTCTTTAAGAAGTGCTTTGGATACACGTTCAGCAAATGCGACAGAACGGTGTTGTCCACCTGTACAGCCAAAAGCAATTGTCAATACAGATTTTCCTTCTTTTTGGTAGGCAGGTATAATCGGCAAGAGCATATTCATTAAATTTTTATAAAAATCTTCAGAAGCTTTCTGGTTCATAACATAGTTGAAGACTTCTTTATCTTGCCCTGTTTTATCACGAAGCTCTGGAATATAGTGTGGGTTTGGTAGAAAACGCACATCAAAGACTAAGTCTGCATCCATCGGCAAACCATACTTAAAGCCAAAGGAAATAACTTCAATACGAAATGGTGCTTCTTTTGTCTCTGAAAAACGCTCAAGAATACGGGCCCGCAAATTACGTGGTGTGAGCTCACTTGTATCAATAACAACTTCAGCCAAGGACTTCAAATCTGAGAGAATTTCGCGTTCTTGTGTAATCCCATCCAGTACACGTCCATCAATAGCTAGCGGATGTGAACGGCGTGTTTCTTTATAACGTGCAACCAGTTCAACATCACTTGCATCAAGGAATAAAAGTTTGAAATTCACTTCTGGAAGATTAGAAAGTTCTGCAACGATACCGCGCAAGCGGTCAAAGAAGATACGTGAGCGCATATCGACAACCATTGCGACTTTGTTTATCTTACTATCTGGTGTATTGAGAAGCTCAACAAATTTTTCAATTAAGTTAGGTGGCATATTATCCACGGCAAAGTAGCCCATATCTTCAAAAGATTGAATAGCTACAGTTTTACCTGCGCCTGACATACCTGTAATAATGACAATATTCAGTTTGTTATCCATGTTTTTCTCCTCTTTCTTATAAAGTATAAATAGGATTATTTTGTTCAAAGCATTGGACTAATGAGTCTTGCAAGCCCCTCTTTAAAGCGAATACTAGTACTACGCTCTTCGTATATTTCCATGGTCAATCGTTTACTGACTTCAAGGTCTTTCTTAAAGTCTTCACGTAATTTTTGCGAAATATCATAATCGTAAAGGACCATATTTCCCTCAAAGCAAAGTTGGAGACTTCGATTGTCGAAGTTTGCTGATCCTACAGATGCATACTCTCCATCAATGATGAGCGTTTTAGAATGCACAAACCCTTTCTCATAAGTATAAACCTTTGCCCCCATCTTAAGCAAGTCTGCCGCATAATAATAGGTTGCCCAATACACCAGCGGATGATCTGGCTTATTAGGAATCATAAGCCGAACTTCTACACCAGATAAAAGTGCCAATTTCAAAGATTCATGTAAAGCATCATCTGGAACATAATAAGGTGTTTGAATGATGATTTCACGTTCTGCACTGTTTATCATTTTCATATAGGTCATTTTGATTTGTGCTTTAACTTCATCTGGACCAGAGGTCACAAACTGTGTGATGATACGGTCTTCTTCTAAGGCTACTGGGAAGTACTCTTCTGCTTCTGATATTTCAAACTTATGTTGACTGTTCCAATCCATAATGAAGCGATTCTGTAAAGAATACACAACATCTCCTGTTAAACGGAGATGCGTATCCCTCCAATAACCAAATTTAGCCGTTTCTGTTGCGTATTCGTCTCCCACATTGAAACCACCTGTGTAACCAATTTGACCATCGATAACCACGATCTTACGATGTAGACGATAATTTGTTCGGGGATTGATGAGGGATAAAATCAGCGGAAAGAAATAGGACACCTCTCCCCCAGCTTTCGTCAATTCATCAAACTCATGCATTTTCGTTTTATTGCTTCCCCAAGCATCAATGAGGACTTTCACTTCAACACCACGTTTTACAGCTGCAGTAAGAGCATCGGTAAGCTCCCTTCCCAGATGATCCATACGAAAGATGTAATACTCTAAATGGATATGGTGTTTGGCATTATGAATATCGTCAAGCAGTGCATCAAACTTTGCACGACCATCTGTGAAGATTTTCACTCCTGTGTTTGCTGAAATAACGGCTTTTTCTTCAACAAAAAGCATATGAATCAGCTGTGTAATACCATGATTCCGCGTTATTTTTTTTATGAAGCCCTCTTCATTATATACTCTCCAAGTACGTTTCAATTGTTCCTCAAATCCCACACGAAAGGCACGCTGCACTTTAAAAATTCGATAGTGTGCAATGCCACGACCAACCAAGATATATAAAATAAAGCCAAAGACCGGTAGCAGGTTGACCACAAAGAGCCAAGCCCATGTTGTTGAGGTGCTTTTTCGCTCCCGAAAAATGATGGTCAATGATAAAAAGAAGTTTAGGACAAAAATAGATAGTTCAACAATGGCAAGAATCCCCAAAATAAAACTCCTTTTTCTAAAAGTATTCTTATCTAATTATAGCAAATTAAGGACTGTTTCGCTTTCATTTTAGATAATAATACTTTTAGAAAACCTTGAATATACTTCAAGGTTTCTTAATATAATCATCATAAAGTAGCTCAATCTCGTCGGTATCAATATTTTCTTCGGGTAAAATAACGACCCACTTGATATTTCGGCGTACTGCTTCCTCACCTAATTTTCTTGAGAAATGGAACTCTAAAATATCAGCTTTGATCTCAATTTGTTCCAAAGCGTTCTTTCGTTTGTCCTGGAATTTATCAGAAAAATATCCCTTAGTTCTAAACCATTTACGGTTGAACGCAAGCAAAGCAATAATGATCGACACTACAAGTAGGGTCATAAGGATTGATTGCGTAAAGGTATAGAAAAGTCGTGTTGTGGACTCCAAATAAAAGAAGGGCTCCTCTGTTTCTAATATCTCTTCAGTCAAAAAGACTTGCCATAAAGTAACTATCCCAGGTACAAAGGTTACTAACCAGACAATGATTATCCCGCAAACATTAAGCAACCGGGTTGTTATCAACTTCGAATCTGGTGCTGCTTTTGGATCAAAGAATGCATCGTAAACCACTTCATTCTCGATTTCCTTACGTGACAGGATGCGCGGACGTTCTGAATCAACATGTGGTTCTCCATTTAATCTCCTGTCTTCTGTCTCTCTGGGGATACCCATGTTCCTCCTCCTCCTGTTATTTGTGCTTTAATCGCTCTTGGCAAAGCCGCGAGCAAAGTGAATGGTGAAATGAGCCAATAAATCCATGTGTACCAGCCTGCGAAAAGGGAATACTTCATGGCAGCTTTATCACTATCATTAAACCAAATTGAAGTTAACAACTGTGTCACACCAACAATAAATTCATACATGATGAAAATCAAGGCACTAATCATAAAACGCCTGATCTGAAAACCATCCCCAAGTGCCACCCAGAAAAAGAGCCAGTAGATGACAAATAGTGACGAGATAAACCAGAAAATGGCCCACATGATTGATAAAAATTGGTCCATGAGCAAAAAGATGAATGGAAAAGTTTTCACAGGATGTAAAAGCACATCCAGAGTGTGAGACATAAAAACTTCAAGGCCACCTTGTGCCCAACGCCGCCGCTGTTTGTAAAGGACACTAATTTTTTCAGGAACTTCCATATAACAACGGGCATTCGGTGCATATTGGATCCGCCAACCCTTAAGCTGCAATGCCCAGCTGACAGCGATATCTTCGGTGATTTTGGATTGATCAAAAAGCCCTATGTCTATCAAAGCTTCCCGCCGATACATGACACAGACCCCTGAAACTGTGAAAATTCGTCCAATCATCGATTGTGCACGCTTGGTCATTCCGATAATCGAATGATATTCCACATATTGTAATTTCGCCAACAAAGAAGTCAAATTACGTGGCATAGGATTTCCTGTGACTGCAGCAACCAGTTCTTTTGGAGAAAAAATAGAATCTTTCATGAACCAAGCCACCATATGTTTAAGTGCATCTCCAGTAACGAAAGAATCTGCATCGATACAGAGGAGAAAGTCCCCTTTCGAATGAAGGGCTGCTTGCGTAAGTCCATGTGCTTTTCCTTTATTCTTCTGTACTTCAATAACTCTTAAATGTGAGTCGGGCTTCGCCTCTTGCCAGTTTCGCAAGATAGCATTGGTATTGTCTGTTGAACCATCAGATATAGCAATAATTTCATAATTTTTGTAATTGATCTGTGTGTCCAAGTAATACAGCGTACGCTCGATAACAACTTCCTCATTGTGACAAGGGACCATGATGGTTATGAACGGCTCTTTAGTACCTTCTGGAAACTTGGGAAGACGATTTTTAGTCCGGAAATGATAGTAAGTACCACCAATAATCCAGAATATCCCACCAACAATCGGATAAAAAATAAAAATGAAGAGCATTACATCAACAATGCTGCTAAGATTAAACCAACCAACCATCTAGTTTCCGCCCTTCTTTTCAATATAATTCCGTTCTTGTGAAACTAAAGACTCATAATTTTGGAAGAACTTCGCATAGCGGTTTCTACTATTTTTTAAATCAATTTCAAAAATATGGGCTGCCTCGCGTACAGTATCACATTGACCAGTTTGAATATAGCTCTGAAAAATTTCGATAGCTTTAGGCGTTAAGTAATTCACTGAAATATTTGTTTGAGATACTGTTTCCGAATCTAAGATTTCTCTAGTTTCTTTTAGAAGGCGCTCACGCTCTGTTTGAGTCTCACTATTAATCCTCGCTACTGTAGGGCTGGAAAACCGCTTGAGTAACCCTTTCTCCCATAGAAGTAGAAAAATCACCATAGAAATCATGCTAGAAAAAACAAAGTAGAAAACGTCAAAAAGAATCAAAAATTCAAAGTCCATCCGCTGAAGCATATATTCACCAGCAACGATGAAAAATGCGACCGCAATAAATATCCCCGCAATTGAACCTGTGATAAAAGCATAACGATTACGAGTAGCGTTAATTTCACGCTTCATGGCCTTTTTCAGTTGTGTGCGCTGAATGCGTAAACTGTCTAGTCGCTCAAGTGCTTGAAGTAAATTGTCAAGCTGAACAAGCGCAGTTGATGATCGCTTATTTAGCATCTGGATTTCTCCCCTCTTGCTTTTGGTGAAGCTGCTCTCTTACTTTTTGTGCTGCAATTTTTAGAAAGTTATCGGGATTTTGGAACCCATGCTCAAAGTAGAGATCTGCAAATTCCATGTCTTCAATCGTCATATCTTGTTGGATAGCAACTGAGACAATATTGGCATAGCTTGAGAGATTAGAGACTGTGCCCATAGCTTGAAGACCTAAAATCTTATGATTTCCTTTGTCATAGGTAAGCCATACCTTGACATAGTCATCAGAGTTGATAAAGTGATTTTCTAGATAAACCAGCTCAGCTTCGTAGCCTTCTTTTCGAGCGGTTTCTTTACTTAGACCTGAGACACAGATGCTATATTCCTCTAAATTCATAGAATAAGTGCCTTGAGACGGCGTAATCATCCGTTTAGGCTCCATAAGATTAATAGCAGCGACGGCTCCTTCACGGAAAGCATCTGAGGCATGGGGAAGATAGATTTTGTGCTCTACTTGCTTCATAGTTGTGGTGGCACAGTCTCCTACTGCAAAAATGTCATCTGCACTGGTACGCATATATTCATCAACCTCGATTGCACCCCTATCGCCAATGAGGACCTGATCCATTAATAGAGTCGAATTTGGTCGAAAACCTATAGCTACAACAACACCATCGACATTTATTTGTTTATGTTCTGTGTAAACAGCTATAGTTTGGCCTTTTTTACTGAGTTTTGATGATGAAATATCTTTGATGTCCAGAACCAAAGATGAAGTATGCACTTTGATCCCTTCCTTTTCAAGTAAGCTCCGTATTTCTTCACCAACTTCTTCATCAACATACTTATTCAGGATGCGATTTCCAGCTTGGACAATATAAACTTCCATACCTTTTTTTCGGAAAATACGAGCAAGCTCAACACCAATCATGCCGCCTCCCATGACCGCAACAACTTTTTTCTTATCCATAAATTTGCGAAGAGCAAAAGCATCTTGTTTGTTTTTAACAAAATATACGTTGTCATTGATCACACCACGAATTGGGGGAATGACAGGGTATGACCCAGTTGCTAGGACTAATTTGTCAAAATGATCTGTGAGTGGGGTTTCATCGTCTTTTTCAGTGTAAGTCAACTGCTTAGTTGTTGTATTAATATCTTCAATAGTTGTCCGCGTTTTGACATGGATCCCCAAATCTTCAAGCTCTCTAGTAGAGGTGTAAGTCGATTGGCTCGCCAGATTATTTTTCCCCATCAAAAATTGCGGAATGCTTTGGGAAATGAAGCTCACTTCCGCTTTTCTTTCGTAAATTATTATTTCAGACTCTGGATACTCTTCACGCGCACGCTTGGCACAAGCAATACCAGCATGAGAACCACCAATAATTACAATTTTCATAAAACGTCTCCTTATTTTAACTTAATACTAATTATATTAAAATAAGAATTATTTCCCTAACATAATGCGCAAAATGTAACTTGAGGTTTTCTAATGTTTACATTTAGATGAAATGAGGTATCAAAAAAGAACACCTCAATTTGAGATGTTCTCCAAAAGTTAATTCATATTACGCACTGGTGGCCACCACCCATCCTTACTTGTACCATCTGGATTGACGATATGCAAAATTTGAGCCTCATCAATATGCTGGCGATTCATAGCTTCTTGTTTAGCTTCAATGCGGCTGCTTGCTTCGACAAAAACTCGCAAAGTATCAGGGTTGGTCTCAAAATTAGTCTTCATACTTTCAACTTCTTCAGGTGATGGGGCATAGTAAACTAAAAAAGTATATGTTCCAATGCCGCCTTGGCCTTGTTCTTCCCATTTTTCTTCGATTGCTGTAAGTTTTTTCATTGATTCACGATTTTGTGTAAAAACTACTGCAGTCATTACTAAAATTGTAACTAGTAGCACGCCTGACAGTGAAATCAGTATCTTTCCGACCTTAGACATCTTTTTTCTCCATTTCATTAATTCTACTTTTATTTTACAATAAGATTTCCAATATTAAAAACGAAATACTTTGCCGACCATTATTGTTACTCATCGGTCTAGACTTGAGTTTGTACCTTTTGTAAGCTATTTCCTTGGAACGATATAAAAATCTAATTTTTACTCTAAAGTAAAAACGCCCGCTTCACCAACGGACGTCCTTACTTTTGTAAACATTTTATAGGAAAGATTGCTCTTTGGATAAAGAGCTGTGTCTTCAAAATAACGCGCACGTAAAACGCTTTCATTCTTTCGACTCTTTTAGTATACATGAATAAAAGGAACATGTCAAGAAATCTCTGAATTTTTTCAATAAAAAAAGCAGTGTGCTAAACGCTGCTTTTTACGAGTTCGATTTGGGCATCTGCTACTTGATCAACAAAATACTGATCGTGCTCAATGACAAGCATACTAGGCTTGCTCCTCTTTATCATTTGAATGATTTGCTCTTGATTAAAAACATCAAGATAGTTGAGCGGTTCATCCCAGAGATAAATATGCGCCGGCTGACTCAAAGCGCGGGCAAGTTCAACTTTACGCTGCTGTCCCTGACTCATATTTTCGATTTTTTGCTCAAAAACTTTGCGCTCTACGCCTAATTTACGTAAATTGTTGAGGAAAAGTTCTAATTCTAAGTTTTCTTCTTTAGCAAATTCATTTAGGAAACCTTTATTATCTGCAAGTTGTCTTACTTCGGAAATGACCAAGTTATGGGCCAACTCAAATGTTCCAACATAACGGCCAGTAAATTCACCTGTGAGGACTTTCATTAGAGAAGATTTTCCTCTACCATTTTCTCCTGTTAGTGCAAGCACCTGACCTTGTTCAAGTGTAAAAGACACAGGTTCAAAAAGAAAGTCTTCAAATCCAGCCGCTAAATTTTCCACTGTCAGTAAGCGTTTTTGATGACTCTCTAAGACACTCATTTCCAATCCAGGTACTTCTTCCCAATTTTTTAGAAGTAGTTCCTTGTCAGCGATATCCTCTTTCATGCGCTTTTCGAGATTTTTAGACTTTTGCATCATATTTGCTGCTTTTCGTCCAATAAAACCTTTATCAACACGTTTTGTTTCCGAATCAAAACCTCGTTTCTTGCGGGATTTTGTTGCTTCTAAGTTACGCGACCACGCTTCTTTTTCACGCGCCGTTTGCTTCAATCTACCGATTTCTTTCCTGAGTTTATCATCTTGTGCCTTTTCCGTGAGATCTCGCAATCTTTTTTCCTCCTCGTAGATAGCAAAATTACCTGCATATACTTGTAAGTCCGCACGCTCTATCGCAAGTGTATGATCTGTCGTCTTATTGAGAAAATTACGGTCATGTGAGATTAAAATATATCCCTTTTTTTCTGACAAGTAGGCTGCAACTTTCTCACGTGAAGCTTTATCAAGATGATTGGTTGGCTCATCGATGAGCGGATAATTATGCTCATCCAAGAATAAAAGTGCTAAGAGTGTCTTTGTTTGCTCTCCACCAGAAAGACTATTGAAAGGACGCCATAAAGTATCTAAATCTACGCCCATTAGTGTCAATTCACGCTCAAGTTCCCACTGCTCAAAGTCAGCTAACTCTTGCAAGACAAATAAGGTCAACTGGTCTTTATCATTAATCGTCTGAGGAAAATACACAAAGCTCTTATTGGTTTTAATTTCAAGATGTACATCCACTTCTCCAAGAAGGATTTTTAAAAGTGTAGTTTTCCCTCTCCCGTTACGGCCAACCAATCCCAGCTTCCATTGATCATCAATATTGATATTTACATTGTCAAAAATAAGCTGATCGGTATAACCAAATGTTAAATTATTTATTTTAATATTCGACATTCTTCTCCTTTACTAAAAAAGCTCATGGGCTTTTGTTATGTCACCCTGTTCTTAATTTCTAATTAAAACCTATCGTATAATGTTGTGAAGTTGTATGTGGCTTTGTTGCGTGTTTAAGTCCTTTGGCCTGTATTTTTTGTCCTGTCTGAACAGGCATTTTCTTCTGCACCGCTCTGATTTTATCTAATCGAGCTTGCATCTCTTTCTGTTTTTTATTCAAAATAAAAACTCCTTTTCTCTATCTTCGCATCCACAAAAATAGAGAAAAAGAGTTCAAAATGAGCCTAAAAAGGGCTTTATTTTTGAAAGTCTATTTCTATAAATCATGAATGCGAAAAAACATCTGCGAACTTTCTTTCAGAATCGCCTTTAACATTTTTTCAATTTTCATGACTTATAATTTCAATAGACCTTACCTCGCTTTTATTGTTAAGAATAGTTTATCAAAACAAAAAAATACTGTCAAGAAAAATACTTGACAGTTTAGTGTTTCATTTATTTATTCTTCTTTTTTACGATAGCTTAAAAGGCTAAGGAGGCAGACAACTAAGGCAAATACAGAAATTCCCCATGGATTTGAAATCACAACGTTATAGCCCACAATAAGCAGCACAATTAAAGTGAAGATAGAAACCGTCTTGATAAACCAACCACCAAGTCCTGTTTTAAAATAGAAAATAATTGCAGCAATCAAGAGCATCATCCACACAATAAGAATCGTGTAAGAGATAGATCCCGCAAGATAGACAAAGAGATTATCACCAAAAATAAAGGAAAGAATAGCTCCGATAAAGAGCATACCTGAGCAAAAGATAATTGCTGCGACAGGAATTTGTTTCTTCGAGAGTCTACCTAGCGTTTGTCCGATTGGACCCTTTGCATCTTTGGCGCGTGAATAGACCGAACGCGATGTGGCATAAATCGCTGAGTTAATTACAGAAAAAAGAGCTAAAATAATAACAAAGTTAACAATCAAAGCTGCTCCTGGAATCCCGAGTTTTTCAAAAATCAAAACAAATGGGCTTTCTTTTGTTGTACTCAAGAACTTCCATGAGTAGAGCTCTACAAAGATAAACATTGGAATAACATAGAAAGAGAAAATACGGATAATAACTCCTCGAATCGCTCTTGGTATAGCTTTCTTAGGGTTTTCTACTTCTGCAACTGTCAAGGCGATGAGTTCTGATCCCCCATAAGAATATAGGACGATAAGCATGGAATTAAACACTCCCTGCATACCATTGGGCATAAATCCACCATAAGTGTTCATTCTTCCAAGGCCTTCACTGAGGCCGAGGTGGAAAACTTGAGTTGCGACTAAATAAAGTCCCACAACAATCAAAATAAGAATGACAATAATTTTTGTCCAAGCCAGCCAATACTCTGTTTCCGCAAAGACACGTACTGAATAAAGGTTTAACCCCAAGGTAATAATAGCTACTATAAGTACAAAAATCCACGATGGAATTTGGGGGAGCCAAACTCCTAAAAATTGAGCAATGGCTGCTGATTCTGCTACCATAACAGCCATCCATAAGGACCAATAAACCCAGTCTGTAAAGTGGGCAAATCTTTTTCCCACATAAGGGGAGATGAGCCCTGCTAAACCAACAGTGTTCTCTTTTTGATGAATGATTATTTGGCCAACACCATGCATCACGACATATAAAATTACGCCAGCTAAAAGATAAGCAATCATTACCGCTGGACCAGCGGCTTGGATGGCGTTACTGGAACCAGCAAATAAGCCCGCTCCAATGGCGCCACCAAGTGATAGCATAATCACATGTCTCGTCTTCATTGAAGACTTCAGTTCTTGATTAGAATTTTCCAAGTAAAATCCCTCATTTCTATTTTTTTTGCTTCTTTAGTTTTTTATAAAAAAGGTAAAGCCCTGCTTGGATCACGATAGATTAACTTTAATGGTTTAACAAAAACTAAAGAGCGGTTAAATTCAAAAAGAAAAAGCCGGGTAAATTACCCGGCTTTTTATCACGGGCACAGATACTTTTTGAGAATACTCAAAAGTTGTATCTATGCCAAGCATAAACACAACTTATCTGCGCCAAAAGAAATAGACTGTCAATGGAAGTGTTTTGCTCATGTGATTTTCTCCTTTATGAATTTAAGACTTATTATACGTAAAAATATTTTAAATTGCAAGAATTTATACAGAATTATGTGAAAATTTATGAAATTCCAGTTTTTCGCCTCAATTTATCTTCCAAATCGGAAAAGCATATCGCTTGACATGGAACGCGTTTCATAAATTACAATGAAAGCATCAAAAAACATAAAGGAGATTTAACGATGATTAAACACATTTTTACAGACATGGATGGAACACTTCTTGACACACGCGGCAGCCTTTCTGATACAAATCGCTGGTCAGTCTGTCTGAGTGATATCCCCGTTACCCTTGTTTCCGCACGAAGCCCGATTGAGATGGGACCTACATTGAATAAACTTCAGCTGAAAACACCACAGATTGCTTTCAACGGCAATCTAACTTTTACTCAAAATGATTTTGGGATTCAAGTGATTGAAAAGCACACCTTACCAGCTGATATTGTTTCCGCTCTTTTGGACTACTTCTCTTCAAACTTTCCAAATGTAAGTCTCAGCTGGTACAGCTTGGCACATTGGTACATTAAGAAACAGGACAAGGGAGTCTTCTTCCAAAAAGCCCTTACTGGAGCTGAACCACGTATTAAAGCATTTGACGGACAATCTGAAATCTACAAAATTATGCTGATGACTTTCAATCCTGAAGAAATGCTACAAATTGAGCATGCTTTAAAAGAGCTGGATATTCCTGATATCCATGTGACTCGTTCCACAGCACATACTTTAGAGATTACATCTGCTGAAAAAACTAAGGCTGATGCTGCGGAAGCTATTTTGGAAGAAAAGGAAATTGACTTTGAGGAAATTGCTGCAATTGGTGATGGAAATAACGATATTCCACTCTTGAAGGTTGCCGGTCTTCCTATCGCAGTAGATAATGCTAGCGAAGAAGTGAAAGCCCATGTTAAAATAGTGGTAGCTAAAAATACAGATCACGGTGTAACTGAGGCGCTCTCAGCTATTCGTGAAATCAACGAACAGGTAACCTTATGACATCTCTTTCTGATATTGCCAAACTTACTGGATACTCCAAAGCCACCGTTTCTCGTGTGCTTTCTGGTAATGGCTATGCCTCTCAACACACGCGTGAAGAAATCTTGAAAGTTGCTGCCGAATTAGACTATGCGACAAATGCGATTGCTCAAGAATTGGCATATGGAGCTACACATAATATCGGTGTTGTACTTCCTTATATCAAGTCACCCTTTTTCAGCAAAATTTTAGAAGGAATCCTTGAGAAAAGCTTTGAAACAGGATATAAAATCATTATTCTCCCTTCAAACTATAATCAGGATTTAGAAATTGAATATCTAGAAAAATTACGTAAAAAGGCCTTTGAAGCCATCATTTTCACTTCACGTCAAGTACCTGAAGAGACGATTCTTAAATATCAGAAATATGGTCCTATCGTGCTCTGCTACAAACCTGAAAATTCAGGGATTCCAGCAACCTATGCAAATCGGATCCCTGCTTATCGTGAAGCCTTTGAATGGCTCAAGGAGCAACACTGTTCAAATATTGGCTTTCTCTTATCCAGAGGTAAAAGTCCAACAATTTCAACTACTCTACAGGCTTACAAGGATGTTTACCAACTTGAGGCAAGACCCGAGCAGATCAAATCAGGCCTTATCTCATCTGAGGATGCTTATCGCTTTGCTCCACAATTAATACAATTTGACGGAATTTTTGCTAATTCCGACGAAATTGCGGCCAATGTATGGCGCTGGTTTGATGAGCAAGGACTTCCGAAACCGATTATTGTAGGACAAGAACGTCTGCTGGCTGGACAATTGCTCAAATTACCCACCATTGACAACCATTGCCGTCAAGTCGGGCGGATGGCTTTTGAACAGGCTGTTTCAAAAGTAAATAAACAGACCTCTGTTAACTCTGAGTTTATCCTTGAACGTTAACTGAGGCGTGACATAAAAATCCCAAGAAATTTATCTTGGGATTTTTTTACAGTCCTTTCTTGCCGATGAAAGGGAAAAATTTAGGGGTGACTTGTGCATATGCTTGAAAATCTTTGCGTGCTTTGTATTTCCTTTCAAGTAATGGGACTCCAGAAACAAACAAGAGTAAACCAGTGATTAAAAGTGGACTCACGATCAACCAAAGATCAGAAATGTCTGTAAAAGCGATCAAGAAGATGCCCCACCAACATGCAGCTTCTCCAAAATAATTCGGATGTCGCGTCACTGACCACAAGCCGCTGGTCAGTAATTTTCCTTTGTTTTCTTTATTCTTCTTAAACTGTCCCAGTTGCCAATCACCTATTACTTCAAAAACAAAACCTATCAGCCAAACCACTACTCCAAGAATTTGCCACCAAAAAATTTGACTTTCCGGGTGGTGATTGCTTTGCATGATTGGTAGCGCAATAATAAAAAGTAAAAGGTACTGAACCATAAAGACGGAGAAAAAAGCCTTTAGTTTTGGCGCGTGACTTCCCCATCTGCGGCGCATGTTGGTATAGCGATAATCTTCGGGTTTGTTCCAATTGCGTCGAGCTAAATGAACGAATAACCTCACACCCCAAAGCCCAACCAAAACCAAAATTGCTCTATTTTGCATGGTTATTTGAGTATTGAAGAAATAGCTTAAACACGCTGTCAAAACAAAACCACCACCCCATGCTATATCGATTAATCCATAGTTTTTCTTCTGGTCTGCTACTTTAAACCAGCAAATGAAATAAACAAGTAAAACCCCTAAAACTATTCCATAAATCATAACCGCTCCTTTGTAATGCCAGCGACAGCGATACTTCCCGCTCCCGCAGAGATAGCAATGGCAGATGAACTCTCAATCACCTTATAATCATTGCCCGTTTTTTCTTTTAATATTTTCTGCCAATCTTCTATATCACCTTGGGCCAAGACATGAGTCAGAGCAATATCTTCAATCTGTCCACTTTTTGCTAAGGATTGGATTTTTTTGAGTATTTTTTTCATACTTTGCTTCTGACTTAAGGAAGCACCGATGAGTTTCCCATTGCCCGTTTTGTCTAGACTAATTATTGGATGGAGTGAGAGTTTTTGAGCTATTGCTCCCAAAGACTGAGGAATTCTTCCTGACTGTATCATCGGAGATAAGTCAGCCACTGCCACATAGATGAATATTCTTTCACGTAGCTGCTGGATTTCTTGCACAAGATGTCGGATAGGAACTCTCCTCTCCGCAAGTAGGGCTGCCTGTTGTACAAGTAAACCTTGAGCAACAGAGTTTAATCGTGAATCAATGAGATGAATCCAGTTTTTCGAATAATTTTTTTCTTTGATACGTTGCTCAATCAACTGATATGTGCCACTAAGTTGTGACGCTACCGTGATAACAAGCACATGTTCATACTTACCTTCCAAAAAGGAGAAAAGTGCATCAATAGTTTGGATGCTTGGCTGTGAAGTACTCATCTTAAGATTTTCACCTGCTTTTTCTTTGATAAGTTGTGCATTAATTGTCAACTTGTCTAGAAAATTTTGGTCTCCCACAGTGACATTTACAGGTAAAACATGCACTTGATGGGCAAGCACAAATTCTTGAGATAAATCAGCTATAGAATCTGTAACAATCGCTATTGGAGCTAACATTTGTTGAGAAATTTCGTACTGTAGCCGCATATCGTCTACTTTTTGGTAGATAATTTGTCCGTATTTTTCTAGCTTTGCCAAGATCTTTTGAGGCTCATTAGTGTGCATATGGAGTTTTAACTGTTTAGCATTTCCGGCAGTAACCATTGAATCGCCCTTTTCTTGCAGTACTTCTCGTAATTGAAGTTCAGAGATTTGGGGTGCTTTGATGATAAATTCGGAACAGTATCTGTAACGCGGTGCTTCAGCTATGATATGATTTACCGAAAGTTCTTTAACCCTCTCTAGACCGTCATCTGCCTCTTCATCCCCAACTTTTAAAACTCTACCGCAGTAAAAGTCTGTAAAACCAAGGATAAAATAATAAAAACCTTTCGCCCCTGCATCTACCAACTTATTTTTCCGTAATAAGGTCATCTGAAATTGCGTAGCATTTAGTGCTTCTTGTGCTTCTGCTTTTGCTTCTAACAAGGCCTCTTCAAAGGAGTGATTCAATCTATAATTTTTTACCAGTGTAATAGACCAGGCACGCATTACTGTTAAAATAGTCCCTTCCTTAGGATCTATTAACGAACTATAAGCTTTGTTTACAGCTTGTTCTAAAGCTTCCACAAAACTTTCAAAATTCGTTTCTGCTTTCTGATAGTTCTCAGCCACAGCACTTAAATATTGGGCAAAAATGATTCCTGAATTTCCTCGAGCGCCAATAAGTGCTGCTGCTGATATTTCATCTAAAAGAATATCCATAGGATAATTTTTCATCGGTACATTGTCAATAATAGCTTGCATTAGTGAGGCAAGATTACTACCTGTATCTCCATCTGCCACAGGGAAAACATTTATTTTATTCAGCTCTTCTTTCTGAAGGATTACTTTTTCTGCCCCAGCTCTAAAACTCTGTAACAAGCGATAATTTTCATTTTTTTCTCCCACTTCTTTCTCCTTCTAAAGCTTTGCAGCAATTATATAAGTGAGTGCTGCACTAAGGGAAGTCACAAAACTCCCCCAAATAATATCAACAATTGTAATTTTCAATGGCCAATCGCTCAATGTCGCAAGACTTGTCAAATCATATGTGGCATAACATACTGCTCCAAAAAAAGCTCCGGCTAAAAGAACGTAAGAAATGCTTTCTTTCACTTGTCCAGGTACCAAAACAAAAAATACAAGTGCAGCCACATAAATAAGGTAAAAAATGATGGCAGGCAAAAGTTTGGTTTGCCCCATCAAATGGCCAATGTACGGTTGATAAAACTTTTTATTTGCAAAGATTAACCATAAACTATCTAAAATAAGGAAAATTACTGCATTGATTAAAAACAGCTTTAGAAATTGAAACATCTTATACCCCTTTTCCACTACATATCCTACTCGGCAACCGATTTCATTTCATTAATTTTAACACTTCTCTTTAAAATTAGCGAAAAACTTAACTCAAATCTTTCAATTCAGAAAATTTTTATTTCTTAAATGAATCGGAGAACTTAAATCGTCAAAATATTGATATAATAATAAAAATAGGAGTTAAAAAAATGGAGAAGATAAATGAAAAAAATTATTGAAATCCCGGATGAAGTTGCGGATAAATTTGAGAAACAAAACTATAAAATGTCAATCGAGCAAAATCAGATTGTCTTAAAAAGTGACGCTGGTCAAATTGATGCACAAAATTTTTCGTTACACTATATGCTTATTCCCAGTTTATTAAGTTTAATTATCTCGCTACTTACTTTCTTTTTAAGTGGCCATTCTCAGATTAATTTTACAGGCGGGCGGTATCATTCTGTCGCTGGAATCAGCATGCTGTGTGCGACAATTATTGGCTTTGCAACCTTCCTCTGGGTTTACGCCAAGCAAAATACCTCACCTCAAAAACGCATGCTTAGCCGTATAAGAGAACTTGTCACAATCAGCCTTGCCTATACCTTGATTGTTTTTGCGATTCAAGCATTAATTTGGTACATTTTGGGAATGACCTTCGTCGGAGTAACTCTCGATCGCTTCACAGCTTCTTTTGTAGCTGCACTCTTTTCAGCTATTGTTTTTTACTTTTTAATTCTCTTTGCAGCCTCTGTTAAAATTTCTCATCTGATTATCTTATTGTTTATTACCTTCATCGGTGGTATTTTTCTTTCCATGGCTATGAATGGCCAAAATGCTTGGTGGCAATACAACTTTAGCTTTTTAGGAACAGGTGAGGCTAAAAATCAATGGCAATTTAATTTTACGATGATTTTTTCTGCCTTGATGCTATTAACAATTACTGATTATTTATTTATGGATTTTCAAAAAAGCGACTTATATAATTTCAAAGTCAAGATTGTTCAGGCCTTTTACTATGTCATCGCACTATTTATTGCTGGTGTAGGTATTTTCCCCGCTCAATCATGGACAATGGCCTTTCACAATGCTTCTGCGTATGGTATTGTTTTGTGCATTATTATCCTGATAGTATTAAGTAAATATCTTTTACCCAAAATTTCGAAGGAATTTCTCAGCATGTCAGCTATTGTTTTCGTCGCTCTTGTTACTTCAGCAATTTTATTTCTAAAAGTGCATTATCTATCTCTGACCGTTTTCGAAATTATCGCCTTTGCAATTTCCTTTACATGGTTGGTTCTGATGATTAATGCTCTCCAAAAAATGCTTCATGAATCAAGTGTCTATCAAGTCAAAATTGTCCAACTAAAGGAAGAGATTTAATAAAAAAATAAGGAGAAAATCTCCTTATTTTTTTATTTTACACGTGGTTCATCATCATCGCTGACTTTGTCTTTTACTTGATCAACTTTTTCCGAAGTAAATCGTCCTGTTGATTTTGCAGCATCGCCTACTTTATCTTGGAGGCTTTGTTCATCTTGCTTTTGTTGTTCTTTCGTTTTAACATCGATAACATCTACGTTAACTTCTACAACTTCAAGGTCTGTCATGCCTTTAACTTCTTTTGAAATAACTTCTTTTATATTTTTATAAATATCTGGAACATATTTCTTATATTCAGCTACGATTTTAAGATCGACCGCCACTTGTTGTTTACCGACTTCGACACCTACACCAGAAGTTACATCGTCCGTATTTACGAGTTTTCCTGTGAGATTAGACAGGAAGCCACCATCAACTGCAAGCAATCCGTCTACTTTTTCCAAGGCAAGTCCTACGATTTTTTGAATCACTTTATCTTCATAAGTTAAAGTTCCACTTACTGCATCAACTGAGTTATCCAAAGTTTTTTTGTTTTCTTGTACCATAGCTTCTCCTTTTGATTTATAAATTATTTAATTATTTTTTACTTATTTTATCAAGATATCCAGTACGTTCGAGATAGAAACCAATGTAACTACCAAGCACGATGAGTAAAAACAGTAAGAGCATCTTCCAAAAGCCAATTGTAAAGATACATATGGCGATGACCGCTCCAGTTGCCCCACCTATAATTGGATATTGATATTCTTCTAAAAGATTCATCTAACCTCCAATCATAATACACGTGAACTGCTCTTACTCTTTGGTGTTACAGCGTTCACTTTTATTTTCAAACTTAAATGATGATTTACCCCCAGAAACTCTTTAAGTCCTTTACGAATTTCTTCTTCAATAAGTAGGGACTTTTCTGAAATTTGCACGCGAGGTATAATCTCACCTTTAATAGCAAGTTTAATCTTATTTTTACCTAACAAAGTATCGATTTTCGGGTCTTTGATATAACTATTTTCTTTGAGCGTTTCTCGCACAAAACCTTCAATCGCAGATTTTTTAAGAAGCAGTTCTCCTCTACCTTCTCCTAGGACAAAGCCTGTATATCTTTTTGGATAGAAGATAATAACGAGTAAGAGAATGAGTAAGAGAATTCCTAAAATTCCTGTTGCAAACAAGAAATATGTAGGCAAGTAGGGACCAATGTAAGGAACTTGTGACATATCTTTGATTGGCTGGTCTATATCAAATTTCCCGAGTGTGTATAGAAACAGTGGTAGGATGGTTGTAATAAGAAATAAATCAACTAAAATTAGAATAATTTTTTTTCCTTTTGACACATTTCCTCCTCCCGTGTTACTGCAACTACTGTTTAATCGCCCATTTTACTTAAGAAGAAAGAAACAACAGCTACCACGATAACGGCACCGATAATGGAAGGAATAAGAGCCATACCTGCTAAACTAGGGCCCCATGATCCTAGCAAGGCTTGACCAACAGCAGAACCCACAAGACCAGCTAAGATATTAGCAATCCAACCCATGGATTTCCCTTTACTTGTGATTGCTCCTGCAATCACCCCGATAATTGCACCAACGATTAATGACCAAATCATAAAGCACCTCTTTCTTTCTAATTATTATTTTTTCTATATAATAATTCTAACAAAGTTAAAAAACGCTTACAAATTATTCGACTTATCTTTTTTAGATGAGAGTTTTTCCTTCATTAACTTTTAATTTATAGATAATTAATCAGGTTTTTAAGAGACAATATGTTATACTGGAAGTAACAAAAAGGAATTTTAAGGAGTCTTACATATGAAAAAATTTAAATTATCATTACTTTTAGTTAGTTCATTAGCTGCTGCCTTGCTACTGACAGCTTGCAGCAATACAACTAGCGCAAAGAAAGACACATCTTCTGAACCTTCTAGCTCTGTTAAAAGCTCAAGTGAAAGTACAAGTAAAGCCAGCAGTTCAGAAACATCAACATCTGAAAGCTCAGATGCCAGTTCAACTTCAGATTCCACAACAGCTACTTCTGAAGCCCCAGCAACATCTGAACAGCCGTCTGAACCTGCAACATCAGAAAGTTCAGATCAAGGTTGGGTCGATAACTCAAATAATCCTGTAGAAAATAACGGTGCAGGTGGACATAGTCCTCAGGCTGACCCTAATGCAACACCATCTAGCTCTGAAGCAACTCCAAACGGACGTGCTTGGGTCTTGGTTTACGTAGATAAAGCAGGAAACAAGCATGAGTCAACAGTCTCAACATCCTACAAGGAACTTCAAGACAAAGCGAATGCTCTCCTCGCTTCAGGTGAAGCATCATCTTATTACTTCATTCAAAAATAGCGGTAAGCATTAAGAACAAATAAACTAAATTTATAAAAAATAGGAAATTAACAAAAAAGACTAACTAAAGTTAGTCTTTTTTTATCTCTAAATACTTTACAAAACTACCCTTCTTAACGTTTCTTAAGAAAGGCATCATAAACCACAAAGATGAACAATCCACCAAATACGCTGTAAAATGTAGTGAAGCTTCCTAGATTTTTCCAAAATGGAATTTTAGTTACTTCTACTGTTTTATCCCAAGTCGTCTCTGCATCAATGATGACACGTGTTGTTTTTGATCCATTGCTACTGTAGCCTCGTGGCAATTGTACAGTGATCGTTTCTCCTGTTTGGCCTTCAACATTTGTGATGGAAACATTTTTTTGGTTTTTGCCATTAAAGAATAGCGTAATGTTATGGAGCGTCGGTTTGACGTGAATATCTATGGCTTGATCAAAACGCTTATTAAAAACGTAAGATTTAGGGTTATTTGATAGTGTTTCATACCCAGATGTTGCTGCATGAGAGATATCGTAAGCTTCATTATAAGGGGAAGTGATTTGCTCTGTTGCAACGATTTCATCCTTATTTACATCAATATAGCGAATGAGCGCATTACGCAGCCAAGGTTTATCTACCGGTAAGTTTTTATTATCGGGTTTAGGGTCTTTAGTAATGGTTGCTTTTGATGTTGAAGTTTTAGCGGTTTGCTCACGTTTTAAGACCTTATCAGTATTGAAAGGAAGAATCTTGCGTTGGAAATAACCAAAATACTTATTGTAAGCATTCAGAATGTTATCAATAGGTTGAGCATTCTCTAAGTTTACTTTTGCCATTGGCACTGTATCATCCAAATAGACTTTCTCTAGCCCATAATATTTGGCAAACCATGTGTTGGACCATTCTTTTTCTGGGTGCTCACTTGAAACCAAATAAGGCGTTCCAAAATAAGCATTAAAGTCGTTAGAAGTCATCGGAATCCCAGGTACGCGGATCGAAGTTTTTCCCTCTTCCTTTGCTTTTTGAGCTATAGATTGGGCTGTATAAAAATATTCATATGAATTTTTGATGTCTTTTAAATTATAGTCATAGCTTGGCAAACTCACAAAGCTTAAGCAAAGAATGGCAATGCACAAAGGAAGATTGGTCCAAAAGCTTTGTGTACGTAACTCTTGCCATGCTTCAATCATCATTAATAAAGCTATGATAAACAGAATATTACTTGCAAACCAAAGACGGGCGGGTGTGATCGGCGAGGCTAGGATTGCAGCACAACCTGCAAGACCTGATACCAGAAAGATAAGTCCTCCATGCCAGAGGTAACATGCTTTTTCTTGGAGTTGCTTCCGGTTAAAATAAAGAATTCCCCCAAACACAAGGATGGGCAATATAAGAAAACCAGAATAATGCGCAGTTCCCGATACGATATCAAGACAACGTTGGCCTAAACCGGAAGAAGCACCGTAGTTCTGAGTTTCAGCAGATCCTGATGATAAGATGACTTGCGTCCCAAAACCAAAGGCGGCAGCTAAGGTTCCTAAAATCTGCGCCACCGTGTTTCCGTTTGTCGATTTTTTAAAATTATAAACCGTAAAAATGAGAGCAAGCAATACAGTTGTCGCGCCACCGACTTCATTTGTTAAGCCTGCTAAAAGTCCCAAAACTGGGAGGTAGTATTCTTCCCAGCTACGTTTTGTACTTACATTAAAACGGTAAGGTAATAAAAAGAGGAGTATAATTACTGTGGCCCACAGGTAATTCGCAGCACCACTGACCCAAAGCACCGTACTTCCCATCCCCGGAATAAAAAACCACATCAAAAGAAAGGTTAGTGCCAGATGTAAAGGTTTTAAAAGTACCTTTTTCCCACTGATTACCACATTCAACAAGAGTCCAACCAATACATAAATACCGGCATTAAGGATATTGAAAATTCCTTTAGGAAGCTGCATCGCTAAGATTTCGAAAATTATTGATGTCATGCGTGCATTCCATAGTGTCATGTGCGTATAGACTGCTGAGATATAATCACCAATATTATGATATTCACTCAGATGTTCACTTGGCCAAGCACCTGTATAGATAAAGTGATACAAAAAATCATCGCCCGTGTAGCCTGTAAAGTGGTTGAGGTTCAAAATAAAAATAAAAGTCAACCAAAGAATTACTAAAGTTGCTATTGTACGCAATATATTCCAATCACTTAGAAAATTGAATTTTGTCCGCTTATTCATATGTGACACCTTTAAATGACTTCACGAAGTCACTTCCTTTTTCTTTACATTTTAAGTCAGCAAAGTATAGGCTTAAAATTTTTTTATTTTACTATCAGACATTTTCTCATTTTAAATCTTCAATAACTTACATTATCAAATAAATGTGAAAAAATCACCGATAACATTATAGCAAAAAAATGACACAATCTTACTTTATGAAGAGATTAACATATTGTTACAGGTGATGCTCTTAATCTCTCCCAACTTTTCCCTTAAAAATTGAAAATATAAAAAGCTCAAGATGCAGAAAAGCGTTTATTCTTCTACATCTTAAACTTTTCAAATCACCAAAAACTATTGCTCTCTATGGTCTAATCCTGTACCATCCTCAAGACTTGCTCTGTCGAGCGGACGCGTCCTAAGCGTGTAAAGATACCGTTAACAATACCCGTATGTAGCGCTCCATTAAAGTCTGTCATTGCATCTTCAACAGCAATCACATTATATCCATGTTGATAAGCTTCACGCGCCGTCGTATCGCAACCAATCGTTGTGGCGATACCTGTCAAGATAATATTCTCAATGCCTCGTCTACGTAACTGCACATCCAGATCTGTCCCATAAAAAGCGCCCCAATTATGCTTTTTGACATGGATTTTATTTTTAACCTCTTCATCATAAGCCAAAGGAGAAACAAATTGGCTATAATTTTCAGGAAGTGGACCAGAAGCACTTATATTTGTATCTGTAAGCGGAGTGAGCATTTCTGGCCCATAATTCTTCACATGTACAAAAACAATAAGTCCTGCTGTATTCTTGAACTTGTCCAGCAATCTATCATTTTTGGCAAGAATTTCTTCTTTACTATAGGGTTCAAGCTGTGGACGATTTACAATGCCTTCTTGTAAATCAATCAGGACCAAGGCCGTTTTCTCAAGATTCAATTGTTCTGACATAGGCTTTTCTCCTCTAAAGTATTTTTATTTTTTCGCTTTTTTCTTCGTATTTTTTCCGAACTTTCCTTTTGCTGCATCCGCGTAGAAAGGCTTCTTCTTTTTCTTTTTATTTGGTTTTTTATCGAAATCGTTTTTACGTTCTCGATCCTCATCCTTGGATTTTCCTCTGTATTTTTTGTTTCTGCTGTTTTCAGAGAAATTTTTTCCGTGTTTTGAGGCTTTTCGTTCCTCTTTATTTTCAGAACGGTTTGCTTTTGGTCGACGGCGTGGGCCTTTTTCTTTTTTAGATTTTAAATTACTTTCGACAACATCTAGATCACTCTTGATATATTCAAAGTCGATATCACCGGTAACTTTATCCGCTTTAGTGACTTGGATTTTGATGGGTTGACCAATACGGAAGACAAGTCCTGTTTTTTCTCCCACAAGTGCCATCATACGTTCATGGAAGTTCATATATTCACCTTTAATAGTAGAAATATGAACCAAACCTTCAATAGTATTTTCAAGCTCAATAAACATTCCAAAGCGAGTAACGCTGGCAATAACACCTTCGAACTGTTCGCCGACATGTTTTTCCATAAATTCAGCTTTTTTCATCTTTTCAACTTCGCGTTCAGCATCGACAGCACGGCGTTCACGGTTACTTGATTGTTGGGCAATTTCCGGTATTTTTTCTGCCCAATATTCGATGGTCTTTGGACTTGGTTGATCCATCTCACGGATTAAGCGGTGAACGATCAGGTCAGGATAACGACGAATCGGACTGGTAAAGTGCGTATAGTTTTCTGCTGCCAAGCCAAAGTGACCATAGTTGTCTTCCGAATAGCGTGCTTGTTGCATCGAACGCAAAAGCATCGTTGAGAGGACCATTTCTCCTGGTTGACCTTTCACTTTTTTCAAAAATTCTTGCAAAGCTTTTTGACTGACTTCTGTTGATGTTCCCTTGACTTGCAAGCCAAAGGTTGCAGCAAAGTCGATAAAGCGGGTCATTTTTTCCTCTTTTGGATGCTCATGAATACGATAAATCCCTGGTAAATGACGTGCTTCAAAGCTGCTTGCAACTGTTTCGTTAGCAATCAACATAAAGGACTCAATCATGCGCTCTGCTGTTCCACGACTGCGTTTGCGAATTTCGATAGGTAAGCCATTCTCATCAACGATGATCCGTGCTTCCATCGTTTCGAAATCAATCGCTCCACGACGGCTCCGCATTGCTGCCAAAGCTTCGTGAAGTTCAGACATAATCTCTACGGATTCTTTAATTGCAGCATATTTTTCCAATGCTCCCTCATCACCAGCAAGCATCAAGTTAACATCATCGTAAGTCATACGTTCAGTCGTCTTGATAATGGAAGGACCAATTTGTGACTGAAGGACTTTTCCTTCAGGTGTAATTTCCATCACACAAGACTGCGTCAACCGATTAACGCGAGGGTTGAGTGAACAGATACCGTTTGAGAGTCGTTCAGGCAGCATAGGCACGACACGATCGGCCACATATACGGATGTTCCACGCTCAAAAGCTTCACGGTCCAAGGGTGAATTTTCAGTGACATAATGAGACACATCGGCGATGTGAACCCCTAACTCATAGTTGCCATTACTTAAGCGCTTGATATGTACAGCATCATCTAAGTCTTTTGCATCTGCACCATCGATGGTGAAAGTAATCTCATTACGATAGTCCACACGTCCCATGATATCTTTTTCATCAACTTCTTCTGGCACAGCGTTCGCTTGCGCCAAAACGTCTTCTGGAAATTCAGAACGAATACCAAGTGAAGCTAAAACTTCAAGAACATCGATTCCTTTATCACTTGCTTGTCCGACAATTTCGACAGCCAAACCTTGCATACTTTTGGGATTTTTCTTATCTGGATAAGCGGTAATGTCAACACGCACTACTGCTTTATCTTCTGGTACCAAACCCTTATCTGTCAAAAAGACATGATAAGGCAACTTTTTATTTCGTGATTTTACGTAACCGATACGATTGAACTCTTGACGTTCTTTTTCGTCAAATTTGACAAAAGTTCCGACAAGCTGAGTGACCGCGCGCTTTAAAACCTCTGTAACTACCCCTTCAGCACTTGTGCCCTTTAAAGGATTGGCATTACTTTTCAGTTCGACTTTTACTTCATCTCCTTCAAGAGCAAAAGCCGTTCTTCCCTTAGGAATAAAAACGTCAGGCTCATCAGAATCCACTGTTACAAAGCCAAAACCGTTCGCATTAGCACGGAAGATTCCGACAAGTTCTGCTTTTACTTCGGCTAGTGTGACTTTTCCATTTTTTGTAAATTCCAGTAATCCTTCCCCTTCAAGAGCAGCTAAAGTTTTAACAAATAGTTTAAAATCTGAAGCCTTTGTTAGGTCCAGTTCCATTGCCAATTCTTCTACAGCATAGGCTCTCTTTGGATGTTTTTTAAGTTCATCCAATATAACTTCTTTTATTTTCATGTTTCTCCAATATTTCTTTTTCTCTATGCACTTTGGTGATTCTTTTCAATCCCAAGCACATACATTATTATTTTAAAAATTAAAATGCGGACTGTTAGCAGCCCGCTACTTTTTGGCTCGATAAACGATAAAATCTCCACTGATTTCTCCGTAATCGTTTATTCAATAGGGGCAATCATCCTAAACAGCCCAATCTTTTTCATCGTCCGCATGGAATAATGATATTATAACATATTTGATATTTTCGTGAACCACCTTTTACTACACGCGATCAAATTTTGCCCCTGCTGTCGGATGATTATGATATTCAAAAGCTTCCAGAAGATCCTCACGTGTGTTTCGATCCACAGAAATATTCTGCAAGTTTTCAACTTCTTCCCGCGAGAAAAAGCGTGCCTCCGAAGTTTCTAATCCCGGATGCAACTCTAAAGTTTTGGGCTCACAATAAAAGAAGAGCTTATAAACATAATTCAAGCTTTTAGGATAAGGATGTTTGGCCTTATCAACCAACTTAAACAACTGTAACGGTATCACTTCAAGCCCACTTTCTTCTCTTACTTCTTTTTGAGCAATTTCTGCGGGGGAATAACCGATATCTGCCCAGCCTCCAGGTAAAGACCATTGTCCTTCGGCCTTTTCTTTCACAAGTAAGAGACGGTTATCTTCAAAGACAACAGCTCTTACATCCACTTTGGGTGTGACATAACCTAAATCCTCATTAAAGAAGGCTTCCAGTTCATCTTTTGAGTAAGAGGTCAACTTTTGAGAAATTTCAAAGAGAATTTCTTTCATTTCTTCTAATCTTTCTCGGTCATACACATCTTTATTATAATACAAAGAAGTGTTTACAAGAGCTTTAAGTTTTGCTAGAGCTTGAGTTGTATCCATTTTTTATCCTCCTTCTCTCATTTTATCACACGTACGGGATGATACAAAAAGTATTTATTATTAACTAAATGAAAGAGTATATTTTATTGAAAAATTTTTATTAAATGTTTGAATCTTGGGGAGCTTGTCTATATAATGAAAAGAGTAAGAGATAAAAAAATGGGAACAAATCATATCGCAAGCTAGTCTCTTGAAGAATGAAATACGTGCGCGAATCACGCTAAAAGGGCAAGGAGAAACTTTTATGAATGAAAAGAAGATTAACAAACATATTTTTGTTTGGATTGGAAACTTTTTAGTTGGACACTTTGGCGTTGACCGCTTTATGCGTGGTCAAATCGGCATGGGTATCTTTAAACTTCTATGTAACTGGATGACTTTTGGTATTTGGTCACTCACCGACTGGATAATCTCCCTCGTGAAAGCTTACAGTACATATAGTGACACAGACGATATTACCTTTATCGATGGTAAATATTCACGATAAATGAAAAAGCATCCTCATCTTCAAAAGATAAGGATGTTTTTTTGTGGGATTACTTAAAACGTTGTCCACGCTTTCGTCTTATCAACCGAATAACTACACCCGATAAGCCACAAAAGAGAGCACCAACGGAAGCTATCGCTCCCAGCCCTTCTAAAGATAATTTGTGAGAGTGTGCGCCATAGCTAAATAAAACAAGACCAACTGCTATTATGACAAGCCATGTACTGCTTATTCTGATTCGATCATCCATTGTGTTCCTCACATGTTTTAGTAGGATATTATTATAGCATATAATATCATTAATCAATTCAAAATAAATTGTGGGGGGAAATATTTCCAAAGAAATGTTAGGAATTTCCTAAAATTGTAATAATCTCTTCAAAGATTTCCGTCTTTTCCTTATATTTTATATCTTAACATTTTGCTTCTTATAGTTTCGGATCAGCCACCAGCCTAATATACTGAAGACAACTGGTCCAGCTATCATTGAGATAATATCCGAATACACACTTCCCAAAGGGATTTCACTTGGCGCTTGGAGATAATTTATGACGGGTTCGATAATTGTAAAGAAGTCTGCCAGAATAATCATCAACGCTGCAATCCAAGAGATACCGATAGCAAAGGCTTGGTTTTTCATAATCGTGAAAGGTTTCTCAATTGCCTGATTTTTCTTGAATTTGATATAAGCAAAGACGATAAAGACATAAGGAAGACTAGAAGCAATATTGCTCATGTTAGTAATGACTAGGAAGAATTTATCTGCTGCGCCCTTATTGATAAGTGAAATCACCATATTCAATAAAATCATCAGGGTCACAATGATGAATTGAGCTTTCATAGCATTTTTAGGCACTCCATTCTCGATTTTTCCAAGTTTTCCTGGCCATACTTTTTCTGGTGTCCCCTCCATCAGTTGTTTAAGTGGAGAATAAATCAAAGTAAAGAGTGCCCCTATAAGAGTGAGAAACATCGAGAGTCCTACATAACGAGCAAAAACTGTTCCCCAAGTATGTACCGCACCAGACGATAGATTGAAGGATTCTGCCAGTTTTTCACCCAGCTGCTGCATCATAAAATAAGTGATGTTGCCTTGGTTAACTGAACCATCCATAATCCCCGGAATCCAGTCTTTATCAAAATTAATGAAAAAACCTGTACAAAGAATCATAAAAGAATAACCAATACCAATAATGGCGGCCGAAAGTAAGATACCTTTAGGAAAGTTCTTTTTCGGTTCCACTGTTTCATCAACCAGTCCTCCCACAGATTCTACTCCAGCGTAGGCAAAGATAGCATAAACTAAGAAAGCAATAAAAGTAACAAAACTTGCAGGTTGCAATGTTGGGTTTGGTGTTGATATCAATGAGTTTATCGTTAAAGGTGTTGCAGGTTGAAAACCACTTTTAGCTAAAATAATAAAGGCACCGATGATGAGGATAAAGTTAAGTGAAACAACAGCAATACCCCCAACTGAGGCCACTTTTTTTATGGTTTCAAGCCCTCTAAGCGAAATGAACGTCACGAGAAACATGATAAGAATGGCCAAAAGTGACACGATAACTGTGCTCGGTAAGATCGTTGTGCCAAAAATCATGTTCGATATAGGTACAAGTATCCGGTTACCCACAGAGACAAACCAGATAACCCATGACATGTACCACATCAAAGTACCAACCATGGCAAAGGATGGCCCCACTGATTTTTCCATCCATGTATAAATACCGCCTTTCTCAGCATTAAAAGCTGAACCAAATTCAGTGACCATTAAAGAAAATGGAATGAAAAAGACTAAGGCACTAATAATATACCAAATGATTGATCCGTAGCCCATTTGAAAAAAGGCGAGCGGAACATTCCCAAAGCCATACACCGATGTAAAAATCATCAGTGCTAAAGAAATTGCTGTTAATTTATTTTTTTTTAGTTGCGACATTTACTTCCTCTTTATGTTTTTCTTTGGATTTATTATACAGTTATATGTATATTTATGCAAGTATTTATTAATAAAACAAAAGAGAATGAATGTAAATAAAGTGTCCTTTTATTATTTCTTCTTGAGGCTACGTAAAAAAATAGAGGATTTCACTCTATTTTTTTTATTAGAAGGTAAATTCTGGATTAAAAACCCCTCTGTATGGCTCATGCTCTACATAGACTACGATATCTTTGCCAGCTGCATCTTTCCCCATACGTTTGTAAGTAAATTTTTGAGAATTTAGCTCCGTGATTTCTAATGCAGCACCGTATTTATTTTGACCAATAGAAACATGACTTCTAATTTTATTTTTGAAAATCACATCAAAGTAACCAAAATCACCACGTGTATTTCCTGTATTGATATCGAAAAATTCATATTTGCTTGTCTGAGTATCAAATTTTGCAAGACTAATAAACATTTGGTTTTCTTTTGTTACGTCATTTCCTTGCTCGTCGCGCACAACTGTACCATGCCACAAACTATTACCAAGAATTTGACTTCCGGGCTCTGACTTCACAATTTTACCTGTTTGACTGCTTAATTTTTCACGTCCATGTGTAAATTTAAGATTTTTCGATTTGTATGGGACATGCTCTACATACACCTCTATTGGTTGGCCGTTTTTATCCACACCCATTCGTTTGTAAGTAAATTTGTGGTGATTCAACTCTGTGATATCAACGACAGCTTGATAGTTTTGTGTTGCAGAGATGAGCACACGTTTTGTACCATCATTTGTTACGAAAAATGTTCCTTCATCTCCTCTGGTTTTTCCGGTTGCCTTATCAAAAAATTCATAGTAACCTGTTTTGTTGTCATATTTGGCAAGACCGATAAAGTTACTATTTTCTTTCGTTAAATCATTGCCCTGAGCATCATAAACTTTTGTGCCTTGCCAATTGGTCTGTGACAATGTTTTTTCATATCGATTTCCTAATGAAGAATCGGGTTTATGTGAAGACCAATGTTGAGACACTTGATCGGCTTGGGCTGAATGATCTGACACATAAGTATCTACAAAGACACCAAGTGCTAAGATAGATGAGAACAATACTATTTTTTGAACTTTCATAAGATAATCTCCTTTTTTATTGTATAATTTATTATAGCAAGCAAATATAAACTCCAAATGGCTAAATTATGAACAAATTATAAACTTTTAGCATTTGGTTGAGAAAGAGCTATATGACAATAAAACATAGATTTATCACTACTTACATCAGTGCTATCGCGGTGACATTAGTTTCTGTTTTCTTAATTTTTTCTGTTGTATCTTACAGTACTTTGGGTAAGATTCCTTCTATAAAAAATATTTACAGTATGTTAACGACAAACCAGCCTCTCTCAGAGCAAGAAAAGCAAAGTTTTCTGACTTTGCAAACATTGGTAAAAAGTTCGCCAAATCTTCTTGAGCCTCCTTTAAAGGACAAAGTCAAAGATATTATTCAGAGCATCGAAAAGCAAAATATTAATATCGTCATTCGTAAAGGCAATAATGTCCTCTATCATTCCGAAGAGCTGAAAGCTTCTTCACTCCGGGTTCATATGCCTGCGTTCGACGAAAGCAATCTTAATCCGACAGGCACGATGGACAACAATGGACGTTTTTATAATTACATCAAGTACAGCTTTAGATATGAAGATGGAACTTTTGGTGACTTTATGATTTTAAAAAGACAAACTAACTTATTTGAATTCTTCATTCGTTGGGGCATCTGGATGATTCTGTTCATTCTCATTTTATCTGCTCTTATTTTCTGGTTTATCAGTAAGAGGCTTTCAAAAACCGTCATCAAACCCTTAGTTACTCTAGAAAAAAATGCCCGCTATCTGGTCGAACAGGATGATATACTTACGGGAAATCCATTTACTGATGATTCGAAGGGTGCAAAAGAGGTTGAACAGCTAAAAGAAAGTTTGTACCAGATGTGGACGGATCTTCAAGCTGCACGCTTGGTTCAGAAAAAGTATGAAGAAAATCGTAAAGAACTGATTGCCAACATCTCGCATGATCTTAAAACACCGATAACTTCAATCCTTGGTTATGTCGAAGGTTTGCAGGAAAACATTGCTCAGACGCCAGAAAAACGAGCACTTTATTTGGCAACCATCCATGAAAAGAGCTTGGTACTCAATGAACTTATCGATGAACTCTTCCTTTACTCGAAGCTGGATATGGACAGTGTCAACTTAAGTTTTAGCAAAATCGACTTTACCTTTTATATCCAGAAGTTTGAATCCGAAATTGCCAGACACGAAAATGTCAATGTTATCCTCCAACTCCCACAAGATGAACTTCCTGTGCTGTTGGATACAGCTTACTTTGACCGAGTTATGCAAAACCTCATCCAAAACAGTTTTAAATTTGCCCAAGCAGAGCAGCAGTTAGAGATTATACTCACTTTATTTAAAACCTCAAAAGGTATCCAGTTTATATTTGAAGACAATGGCAGAGGAATTTCACCTGAGGACTTACCTTATATTTTCGATCGTTTATACCGATCTGATAAGTCGCGTACTTCTCAGATAAAGGGCAGTGGTTTAGGGCTGAGTATTGTCAAACAAATCGTAGAACAACATCGAGGGTCTGTTCATGCCGAAAGTACTTTAAATAAAGGCACACGTATTATAATAATTCTACCTGAAGCATAAGGAGCAACAATGAAAGATAAAATTTTAATCATCGAAGACGATGTGAGTATTGCCAATTTACAAAAGGACTATTTGGAAATTAACGGAATGGATGCTGTGATTGAAACAGATGGAACAGCTGGTTTAATCACTGCTCTAAATCTAGATTTTGACTTAATTATCGTGGATATTATGCTTCCTGGGGTTGATGGATTTGAGATTTGTAAAGCAATTCGAAATAAAAAACAAACGCCCATCATGATTGTTTCCGCGAGAAAAGAGGATATTGATAAAATTCGCGGACTTGGCTTAGGGGCTAACGATTATATGATTAAACCATTCAGTCCCAATGAACTGGTGGCACGAGTCAAAGCTCATATCCAGAACTATAAACTTTTAAAACCTAAAGAAAACACCGATATGCTTAAGATAGATGATTTTATCATCCACAAGGATTCACACAAGGTTTATGTTTCAGACAAAGAAATTATCCTCACGAACAAGGAATTCCAACTGCTGCTCTTTTTAGCCGAACACCCAAATCGAGTATGGAGTAAGGAAAGTTTATTCGAACAAATCTGGGAGATGGATATTTATGATACAGATGTTGCTACCGTTGTGGTCCACATCAAAAGACTAAGAGAAAAGTTAAAAAATGCTCAGTCGTCTACTCAACCTATAGAAACCATTTGGGGTGTTGGATATCGTTTTAATTTATAATAAAAAAACGTTTCTGTCATAATGATAGAAACGTTTTTTCCTTTTATTTTCCAAGATATCGTTGTTCAAAGGCTTCAAGACTTTCACCTTCTCGTCGTTCAACAACTTTTTCAACTGTCCATAGTTCATCATGGCTACGATCACGCATGGTATCCGAAGTATCTAAAGGACGTAAACTTGCTGCTGTACGTGCTTTGATAGCTTCATCTTCTGGGAAGAGATGAGGAGGTAAGCTTAAATCTTTCCCTGCTTCTTCTTTTGATTCGTCAATCCAGAAACCGGAAGTAATTAACGCTTCTTCATAACTATCGACAGCACCATCACCTGACTCAGCCATATCAAGGGCCCCAATACCTGGTGTAAATGTTGCGATTTCGAACAGAACCCCTGGCGCTACACGCACGTATTCGCTAGAGAAGTAGAAACGATCCACCAAGCCAGAATGTGGCAAACGAAAGGCTTGAATACGTTCAATCCAGTAATTTAAAGTTTCAGGATTTGTCGTTCCCAATGCCAAATGGTGAATTGTACCGTAGCCTTGATAAGCATAACGCTCATTTTCCTCCGCTTCTTCAATGATCAAAGCTGCACCATTGCCTCCATTGGCTACTTCAAAAAGATGCAAATTATTTTCTTGACCAGCATAACGGAAGCCAAAGACTGTTTCCAAAATAATCCGCAAATTGTAAGTGTCCGTAACTTTCACAAAGACTGGCCCCATGCCAATGATTCCGTGTTCAGGCGCTACATTTGAGAGAAGCCATGAGCGATCAAGTGCAGCATCACCTGTGTTGTCTTGATCGGAAATCAATTGGTATTTTTGACCATCGAAATCTTCAAATTCCAGTGTTTTCTTGCCAAATTTGACATTGATTTCGCCATGTTTAACATGTGCATTTTCAAAACGCTCTGTCCAGTAAGTAAGAGAGGCGTCACTTGGTACACGAAACGAAGCGCGTTCAATGTTGTTTGCACCGTGCATTCCTTTAGGAATATCCTTGAAGTCAAAGAAGGTCATGTTTGGACTTTTCCCGTCTTCCCCTGTGAAGTAAAGGTGATAAGTCTCATAATCATCTTGATTGACAGTAAGTTTTGCTAAACGTAAACCTAAAATATTTGTAAAAAAGTCATAATTTTTTTGTGCGCTTGATGTGATTGCTGTAACGTGGTGAACTCCACCAAGGATGTTTTGTGTTTCGATTTCTGTATTCATGGGATTTTCCTCTTTTTTTAGTTTCTCTATAATTTTTTTGATTGGAAAGACATGTTCATGTATGCTTATTTTTTTCTTCATACGGCTAACCATTTTTTGGCTGCTACAAGCTCCTCATTGCTTAATTGATGACCAAAACTGGCTTTAAATACCTCAAGTTCACACTCTGTTTTTTGCAAGTCAGAAGAGAGTTCTTCAAGATTAGCTCGAGTCACGATGGGGTCATTGTCCGCATGTGTTAGGAAGATTTTACTTTCATCTGCGATTACGGGGGTGGCTACATCTGTAAGTTGCATGGCATGAAAAGCCAAAACTCTATCGAATTGTATGAGCCCCTTCAGTTGCATATAAAGTGCAACGTTAGCACCATTGGAATAACCAATCACCGCAAGTTTACTAAGATCCAGCTCATATTCTTCTCCCAAGCGTACAACTTCTGCCGCCAGCCATTGGGATTCTTGATTCAACGATTCCAAGTCAAAATTTTCTTTCGTAAAGCCAGGTCCCTTGAGTTTAAAGTAACGGTTTATTCCTTGCTCACTGACTCGCCCACGAATAGATAAGAGAGGGTGATTGGGGAATAAGTCTTCAGCCAGGGGAATCAACTGTTTTTCATCACCACCCGTGCTGTGCAAAACCAGAACAGGTGTAAGATCTTTATCACCTGGTTTGAAAATATAGTTGGTCATTTTATCTCCTCTTTCTGATACTAATTTATCTTACCTAGTTTAATATAGTATCAACATCGTTTTATATGTGTCTTAATTTTCATTTTTCGACCTCTTCCGTTTACGTTTGTAAACTATATTTGTATTATGTCGTTTACTTATGTAAACGTCAAGTATTTAAGATTATTTTTTCAAAAAATTTTTTGAATGATAAAAACACCAATATCGACCAGAATCATTATTAAATTTTCACTTTTTTCGTTCTTTTTTAACTTTTCACTTACGAAGATAGGATCATTTATGTTAAGATATAGTGCACTTAAAAAGAATGGAGAAAAAGATGCCTAAAAATTTTAAAGAAGAACTTGTTTTTACTGGACTAATTGCAGGAATGATGGTTTTTGTAATGACCATGTATAATGTTTTTAAAGCTAGTGGTATAAATATGGAAAGTTGGGGAAATGTAGCAACTGGTTTTCCGCTCGCTCTACTTGTTGCTGTCATACTTGACCTTGCACTCGTCGGCCCACTAGCGAAAAAAATTGTTTTCTCTCACATCAGTAAAAAGAACTTACAGCCTTCTCCTGCACAACTTGGAATTTTTATTTCCTTGTTCATGATTCTGGGAATGGTTACCCTTATGTCTATTTTCGGAATTGTCATGGAAGGTACACCAACGGTAGATAGTTTACTTCTACTGTACGGTAAAACCTGGTTTTTGAACGTTATTGTTGCACTACCCCTCCAATTATTTTTGGTAGGTCCAAGTTCACGTTTTATTTTTGCCAAAATTTATCGTTAAATTCTTAATGAACATAAAAAAACTCCTCTTTACTATTAAAGAGAGTTTTTTATTTTGAAATAAAAAGCTCTCCGCGTTGGAGAGTCAATTGAAATTATGAAATTATGTATTTAAATTGTATCAAAAAACTTACATGATTGGTTAACATTTGTCTATTATTTTTATTTTTAATAAAAAAAGCGCCTCTTATTTTGAAGCCCTTCATTCACATGTTAATATTTTTTCATTTCGTAGAGAGAACTACCAAGATAAAACCAAGCACAAGCCATATGCCAATAGTAATAGCTGTAAATCGTTGCATGACAGCTTCAAAGCCTCGTGCTTTACGTCTTTCAAACAGTTCTCCTGAACCACCTGAAAAGGCATCTGCTGCACCATCTTGTTTAGATGGCTGCATCAAAATTGAAATAACTAAAATTGCAGAAATAACTAACATAATAACGAGTAGTACGTCGTAAATTACTTTATCCATATATATTTTCTTCCTTAATCAGAATTGCACTAATATGATTATAACACATTTGTTACTAGAATACGAACGATAAATCAAAAAGAACGGCAGTCAAGCACGTTCTTTTTGATTTATCCTTCTACATATTTATAGGCTTCTTGAGCAGCTTGAGCTCCGTCACCTACAGCAGTAGTAATTTGGCGGAAATCTTTTTGGCGTACATCACCAACTGCAAAGATACCTGGAATGCTTGTCTTCATCGTTGCATCTGTGATTATCCAACCTTCTTCATCAGTGATACCCAAATCTCGAGCAAATTCAGATACAGCATCTAAACCTACATAGATAAAGAGACCACCGAAGTCCGCTTCTGTAACTTCACCTGTCTTAACGTTTTTGTAACGTACAGATTCAATTTTGCGTTCGTCACCTTTGATTTCTTCAAGAACAGAGTCCCAAATAAATTTTATTTTATCGTTAGCAAAGGCACGCTCTTGGATAATTTTTTGAGCACGTAATTCATCACGGCGGTGCATGATTGTTACTGTTTTACCAAAACGTGTTAAGAAAATGGCCTCTTCTACAGCAGAATCTCCACCACCAACAACCAAGATATCTTGATCACGGAAGAAAGCACCATCACAGACAGCACAGTAAGATACTCCACGAGCTCCATATTCTTCTTCTCCAGGAACACCTAATTTTCGATGATTTGCTCCTGTTGCAATGATGATTGATTTTGTTTCAAATACTTCTTCTTCAGTATTGATAGTTTTTGTTGCACCATTATCGACGATTGATGTGACAAAGCCATAAGCATTTTCAACACCAAGATCAGCTAAAGGCTCATACATTTTCATCGAAAGTTCAGGGCCCATGATTTGACCATAGCCTGGGTAGTTTTCAATTTCTGCTGTATTATTCATCTGACCGCCAGGAACACCTCGTTCCAGAAGCAATGTTTTCATTTCACTTCTAGCGCTGTACATAGCTGCGGTCATGCCTGCAGGCCCGGCACCGATAACTACTACATCGTAAATTTTTTCTGTCATAATTCACCTCTTCAAGTATAGAACCATTATAAATTCTCTTTTGATTATTTGCCATTATTTTGATTTACAATCATCTGATTCTTAAAATAATCAGTATACCAACAACTGCAAAACTCAAAATCGGAATCGTCAAAATATCCACCAAAATAATGTCAAATAAGCGATTGCGCCAGACATTTCGGGGTTTATGATGATTACGGAGCCAATAGATAAAACCGTACAAAAGACTGAGTAAACCTACAACTAAAAAAGAAATGAGTAAACCTTTAAGATAAAACTGTAAAACTAAATTAATCATTTGAACTTCCTATATCAATGGTTTTAACATGACGAGAGAGAAATTCACTCGTCCGCGGATTTTTAGGATGATGGAACACTTCCTCTGGACTGCCTTCTTCAATAATTTTTCCTTTTTCTAGGAAAAGAACTTTTGTCGCAACATTATAGACAAAGTCCATCTCATGACTAACTAAAACCATTGTTTGTTTGTTTTTGGCTGCATTTAGAATCGTATCCTGAACCTCGCCAACAAGTTCTGGGTCAAGTGCTGATGTTGGCTCATCAAGTAAGAGTAAAGTCGGTTGCATCGCCATAGCTCGTGCTATTCCTACACGCTGCTTTTGTCCACCAGATAAGAATTTTGGATAGTAATCCATGCGATCTTCAAGCCCTACTTTTCTTAAGTTCTTCTCAGCGAGCTTCTGTGCTTCTGCTTTGGGCATCTTCTTAACTTGAATCAAGCCTTCCATCACATTTTGGAGGGCTGTACGACGTTCAAAGAGATTGAATTGCTGGAAGACCATTCCTGTTTTACGGCGAAGTTCAAGAATTTCTTGTTTACTGATATGCTCAAAGTCTACTTTAAAATTATCAATTTCTAACTGACCACTGTCTGCTTCTTCCAGATAGTTAATTGAACGTAGAAAAGTTGACTTACCGGCACCTGAGGCACCAATAAGCGCAATAACATCACCTTCTTTAATTTCCAGATTAAGATTGTCAAGAACAACATTACCGGCAAAAGATTTACTTAAATTTGAAATTTTTATCATTTGTTGGTCACCCCGTTATCAAAAGGATTGCGTCCAAGTGAGATTTTTCGCGCTGCTTTAGGCATTTTGATTTCTAGTTTACTTTCAATCTTACGAATCAAGATTTCCAAAACAATACAGATTGGCCAGTAAATTAAAGCCAGAGCTAAGTAGGTTTCAAAAAGACGGAAGGTTGAACCACCGATGATTTGAGCTTGAGCGGTCATTTCGACTACACCAGCCACAAAAGCCAGTGAAGTCGATTTGAGTAAGCCGATCAAAGCATTTCCTAATGGCGCCGTTGCAACAGAAGCTGCTTCAGGTAAGATTACGCGCCAAAAAACTTGAAAGTTAGTCATTCCAAGAGAGCGTGCTGCTTCAATTTGACCTTTATCCACAGATTGAATGGCTGAGCGAATTGTTTCTGAATTATAAGCACCTTCGTTAAGGGCAAAAGCCACAATCACAAAGAGCATGGCAGGAACAGAGTTAACCGTATAATTCGTACCATAATTCATATTGATTGCTTTAAGAATCAACGGAATCCCTGTATAAGTCAAATAAAGTTGCACCAAAATAGGAGTCCCACGTGTAAAGGAAACAAATAGGGCACGTAACTGGTCTAAAATGGGAATTTTATTTATTCTGACAAGTGCAAGGAGCAATCCCAAAATAAGACCAAAGAACATTGCGATAAGTGTCATCTGCAATGAGATAGGAATCATTTTAATGATTGGTACAAAGGCTGCTGTAAAGTCTTTCCAACTAAAAATTTTGGTGAAAAACATCGTCCAAAATTCGTCAAAACTATATTGCCCTTGCATGATCAAAAAGGGAAGCATAGGCAAAATAATCAACAGGAGCAAAACTCCCAAGCCTAAAATTATTTTTTTATTTTTATTCATTTTTATTCTCTTCATCAAAGAAAGCTGTCTGAACCCCTCACTCGTGCCACAAGCATTTGTGTGTGAGAGACTCAGGGACAGCTTTTACACTACTCCTACTATTATACAAGAAACTAAAAATTTTTTCTTGTCTGTGAAATATTTATTTAAACTTGCTTGCTTCAGGTACAAAATCTCCATCAAAGAATTTTTCTGAAAGTTTTTTCAAGGTACCATCTTTTTCAAGCTCCGCAAGTACTTTGTTGACTTTAGTTTGAAGTTCTTTGCCAGCATCATCTTTTGCAAAGAGGAAATACTCATAACCGTCATGTTCAGGATCACCTGTTGAAGTATCGATATCTTGAATTTTCAAGCTGTCAAACCCTTGATCCTTAATACTTGATTGCAGAGAGATTTTATCATAAAGCATGAAATCAATCTTCCCTGATTCAATCTGGTTAAAGCGTGTATTGATAGATGTGCTATCTGAAGAGTAGCTGATATTTATTTTCTTATCTGGGTGCGCATTGTTCCAATCATTGATAATCTTTGTATAGTTAGAAGCTGGATTACCGATTGTACTTTTACCTGCAAGATCTTCTAGGGTTTTATAATCACCATCTTTCGTTAATACTGCATTATTCGATTTAGAAATTGGTGATGAAAAATTATATTTTTCCGCACGTTCTTTTGACCAACCAAAATCATTGGCTCCCATCTGATAACGGCCACTGTCCAAACCTGGAACAATCCCAGAAAAGTCAACCGCTTGATACGTTACTTTATATTCAGGCAACTTATCAAAGACAGCACGTGCAACCTCAATGTCATATCCTGTTAAATTTCCTTGATTATCAGAATAGGTAAATGGTTTAGTTGCTCCATCTGTAGCTACAACAATCTCCGTTTGCTTGGTTTTTGATTCTTCTTTACTTGATGAACCACCATTACTGCAAGCAGCTAAAGCTCCTGCGGCAATAAGCGAAACGAGCGCGAGTGAAAGCTTCAGTGACTTTTTCATAGTAATGTTCTCCTTAATTTTTTGATATTTAAAGTTTATCACGCCCCCTCCCGCTTTGTCATATTATTTGTTTATCAAGGGGTTAAGATTTTTTTATGGCGGAATTTTATTTATTTAATATCAGCAAACAAAAAAAGTTATCTGCTAAAGAGGATAACTTTTTTTGTTTTATTTCCAGACCGGTTGCCAAGTAATACCAAATTTGTCAGTGATCCAGGCACATTTGCGAATATCTCCTACAGATTCTGGTCCCATCATCACGCTTCCTTGTTCTGATAAAGCTGCAAAGATTTGATCAAACTCAACTTCAGTCGCACAGTCCAGAAAAAGAGAATTTGACCAGTTAGGTATTGGTGCTGCATATTCTTTTTGCATATCAAGAAAGAAAAGCTCAGTACCTTTTATTTCCAAACTCCCATTTAAAACTAGCTCTTCTTTCACTTCAGAAAAAGCTGGACTTTCATGATAAAATTCCATCCGTATAATCTTTGTATCTGGTAAAACTTGAGCATAAAAAGTCATGGCTTCCTTGGCTTTCCCATTTAATGTAATAAAAGGGGTAATTTTTGATTTTACCATCGTTCTCCTTTACTTAGAACAAACCTGTGATTTTCCCTGCTTCGTTAATATCCATATTTAAAGCTGCTGGTTTTTTAGGTAAGCCAGGCATAGTCATCACATCGCCTAAGAGAGCTACGATAAAACCTGCTCCAATCTTTGGCACCAACTCACGCACGGTAACTTCAAAGCCTTCTGGTGCTGCCAGAAGTTTAGGATTATCAGAAAATGAATATTGTGTCTTCGCCATACAAACAGGCAACTTATCCCAACCATTCTCCTCAATTTCTTTTAATTGACGCGCTGCTTTTGCAGAAAAATTAACTTTCTTGCCACCATAAATTTGTGTCACAACTGTTGTAATCTTGCTCTCTACTGATGCTTCTAAATCATAAAGATAATGGAACTCTCTTGCTTCTTGCGTGAAAATACTTGTTAGTTTTTCGGCTAAATCAATTCCACCTGCGCCGCCCTTTTCAAAGACTTGTGTCAAACTCACAGCAACACCTTCTGCTTCAACAAGTCGTGTTAACTCAGCTATTTCCGCCTCAGTATCACTGGCAAATTGATTAATGGCTACAACGATTGGCGCACCATAGCTCGCCATATTTTTAATATGACGTTTCAGATTTGCAAACCCTTGGGTAACGGCAGCAACATTTTCGCCAGTTAGTTCCGTTTTAGCTACACCGCCATGCATTTTCAACGCACGAAGAGTAGCAACAATTACAATAGCATCAGGGGTTTTTCCCAGTTGACGTGTTTTGATATCAAGGAATTTTTCGCCGCCTAAATCTGCTCCAAATCCAGCCTCTGTAATAGTTACATCGGCTAATTTTAAGGCTGTTTTTGTAGCTAGAACAGAGTTACAGCCGTGCGCAATATTGGCAAAAGGACCGCCATGTACTAATACGGGTGTCCCTTCAATAGTTTGGACCAGATTTGGCTTAAGTGCATCTTTCAATAGGACTGTAATTGCACCTTCAATCTCTAAATCACCCACAGTGACCGGCTGACGATCATAAGTATAAGCCACAACAATACGTGAAAGACGTTCTTTCAAATCTGTCAATGAAGTAGCCAAACATAAAACAGCCATAATCTCACTGGCTACAGTGATATCAAAACCATCCTCACGTGGCACACCATTAACTACACTGCCTAAGCCAGCAACGATATGACGAAGCTCGCGGTCATTCATATCTAAGACACGTTTCCAAACAACACGACGACTATCGATGTTTAGAGCATTTCCTTGGAAGATATGATTATCTAAAAGTGCTGCAATAGCATTATTCGCTGTTGTCATGGCATGAATATCGCCAGTGAAATGTAAGTTAATATCTTCCATCGGAAGAACTTGAGCATATCCTCCACCTGTTGCACCACCTTTTATCCCCATCACAGGGCCCAATGAAGGTTCACGTAGCGCCACCATTACCTTTTGGTTCAAACGTGCAAAAGCATCTGCTAGTCCAACTGTCACCGTCGATTTTCCTTCACCAGCAGGAGTCGGGTTAATAGATGTAACCAAGACAAGTTTTCCCTCAGCATTATCCTCAAACTTTTTAAGGCTTTCGAGTGGTATTTTTGCTTTATATTTTCCGTAAAGTTCGATATCTTCAAAACTTAAACCAATTTTTTCAGCGACGTCTGTGATAGCTTCCATCTTGCATTCTTGTGCAATTTCGATATCTGTTTTCATCTTTTAAATAACTCCCTAATCTCCATAACTTTCTTATCATTTTAACAGAAACATCTGGAAATTTCCTTTGTAAATGCTAAATTTAATAAGTTTACCCTTTGAATGTTCGGGTTTAACTTTTACTTTTTCCTAAACAATAAGTGTTTCAAGCCCTACACGCATCATATCAGTAAAGGTAGTTTGACGTTCTTCTGAACTTGTTGACTCCCCTGTCACTAGACTATCAGAGATGGTCATGATTCCTAATGTTTGGACATTATGCTTTGCACCCAAATAATAAAGAGCTGCTGCTTCCATCTCTACTGCTTTTACGCCCAATTTACCTATAGCCAGCGTATCAATATCACTGTAGAATAAATCAGCCGAAAGAACATTTCCTACATGGGTTGGAATATTTAAGTTTTTTGCAATGTGATAGGCCTTATCTAACAAATCAAAATCAGCAATTTGCGGCAAATCAAACTGTGGCCAGTCATTTTTAATAATGCGTGAAGTTGTGGCAGCGCCTTGTGCCAAGACCAAATCTCGTACATGAACATCTTCATTTAGCGCACCTGCTGTGCCTACTCGGATTAATTTTTTCACGCCGTATTCGGTGATTAATTCATGTGCATAGATGGAGATTGATGGCATTCCCATGCCTGTTCCCATAACTGAGATACGGTGTCCCTTATAAGTCCCTGTATAGCCCAACATGCCTCGCACATTATTAAATTGTTGAGCATTCTCGAGAAAATTCTCAGCAATAAACTTGGCACGTAGTGGATCACCTGGTAAGAGGATTTTATCTGCAATTTGACCTTCTTTAGCTTCGATATGAACTGACATAGTTACTCCTTATGTTTAGGTTATTTTGGTGCCAGCTTTCTTCACTAAAAAAAGAAAACGCTAACACGTTTTCTCTTATTTTATCACATTTTCGCTAAAACATTCTTAACAAGTGTTTTAAATGTTTCTTTCACACGTTCTGTTGTCTCAACAACTTCAGCGTGATTAAGTTCACTTTGCATTCCTGCAGCTAAGTTAGTAATGCATGAAATACCTAGAACACGCATTCCTGAATGAACAGCCACAATAACTTCAGGTACAGTTGACATACCTACTGCTGAAGCTCCCATCGTGCGAGCCATATGAATTTCTGCTGGTGTTTCGTAAGTAGGTCCGGTGAAGCCCATATAGACACCTTCTTGCACTTTAGCAGACATCTCTGCTGCTGTTTGCTTAGCAAGTTCTTGATAAGCTTTATCATAAGCTTGTGACATATCTGGGAAACGAGGACCGATCTCATCATCATTAGGACCAATCAATGGGTTTGTTCCCATGAAATTGATATGATCGTTGATAATCATCAAGTCGCCAGGTGCGAAGTCTTTATTTACTCCACCTGCAGCATTGGTAACAATAATTGATGGCGTACCAAGAGCTGAGAACACACGTACAGGATAAGTCACAACATCCATTGTATTTCCTTCATAAAAGTGGAAACGTCCTTGCATTGCAATGACTTTCTTACCAGATAAATCACCATAGACGAGTTGTCCAGCATGACCAACAACTGTTGAAACAGGGAAGTGAGGGATTGTTTCATATTTGATAATAACAGGATTTTCAATTTCTCCTGCTAATTCTCCCAAACCTGACCCTAAGATAAGAGCGACATCAATAGCGCCAACACCTTGATCTTTGAGGTATTTTGTCGTTTCAGCTAACTTCATTTTCAATTCCATTTTTGTGTTCCTTTATTTTTATTTTTTCCAGCGCTTCAAGCCTTTTATTTGCATCGGGTAAAGTGTCTTGAGGAGCCATTTTTTAAATCCTGATATTTCAAGTTGATCCAAGGCCTTATTTCCTAAAGCAATTGTTTCTTCCAAAGTAATATTGGGTTGTATCCACGTCCCATTTTGGTAGCAATATCTACAATATTCGGTCGCTGCTTGCCCGTTTCTTTCTGTTCCAAAATCGACCGCTTGTGCTAAAGGCATACCGCAAGATTGGCAAAAAACTTTTTTGGCCATGAATTAGACCAAACTTTCAAGGAAGGACTCCCCGATTTCAGCCTTGTCAATGTTAAAGTTGTCTGCAATAGTAGCCGAGATATCTGCGAAATGTCCCAAAGGCAAAACTTTTGGTTCTTTCAATGATGGTGAGAAAATAACGAGTGGAATATATTCACGTGTATGATCTGTACCTACATAGCTTGGATCATTCCCATGGTCAGCTGTAATCATCAGCAAGTCATCTTCATGCATCGCTTCAAGAATTTCAGGCAAACGTCCGTCAAAGTCCTCAATAGCTTTTCCGTAACCTTCTACATCACGACGGTGGCCATATTTTGCATCAAAATCAACCAAGTTGGTAAAGCTAAAACCTTCAACGAATTCTTCTTTACGCATTGCTTTGAGTAGACGATCTACACCATCCATATCGTTTTTATTGTGTCCCATATCATATTTCACGCCAACCGTATTGAAAATATCAGAAATTTTACCTACTGAGTATGTATCTACGCCAGCATTATAAAGTTTTTCTAACACTGTTTCGTCAAATGGGCTCAAGGCATAGTCACGACGGCCATCAGTACGGGTAAAATCTCCTGGTGTACCAACATAAGGACGAGCAATAATACGACCAATCATAATACCAGAACCTTCCAGTGTGATTGAACGCACATATTCACAAATTTTGTACAATTCTTCACGTGAAATAATATCTTCGTGTGCCGCAATTTGTAACACAGGGTCAGCGGAAGTATAAATAATCAACTCGCCTGTTTCCATTTGGCGTGGGCCAAAATCATCGATTACAGCTGTTCCAGAATAAGGTTTGTTGGCTTCACGAATGACTTTACGTCCAGAAAATTCTTCAATTTTTTGAAGTAAGGCTTCAGGATATCCTTCAGGATATGTTGGGAAGGGAGTTTGAATATTCAAGCCCATGATTTCCCAGTGCCCTGTCATTGTGTCTTTACCTTTAGAAACTTCTTGTAACTTAGTCACATAAGCCTTAGGCTGATCAGCAGCTGGGATAGTTTTGAGGGCTGTATCGCGTGGGATATTCCCCCACCCCATTTCTTGAAGATGAGGAACATTTAAACCACGGATTTCTGAGATGTGACCAATTGTATCCGAATTCACATCATTTACTGCTTCGTGTGTTTCTACATCATGGTTGAAAAATTTGTCTGCATCTGGTGCAGCACCGATTCCAACGGAATCCATAACTACGAGGTGAACACGATTAAATTTCTTAGGCATATTATTTTCTCCTTACTTAGTGAACTTTCTATATTATCATTATAAACTATTTAGTGATGAATAGGTTTCCAGAGCTAAACCTTCATGCAGAAAAACTTTTCTCGTTCGGAAGTTGCCCTTTGATGAGAAAAACGAAAACTGCTAAAGCCGCAATTGCTACACATGCAATCATGAGAAGAACTTCACTATAATGTCCTTTGACTGTTGCCGCAAAGACATGAAGATTTACACCATCAATAAAACGTGAAGAATAAGTAAAGCCGATTGACATTGCAATATTGATGCAAAGATTGTAGAAACCAATTGCTGTTCCTTTATTTTCTTCTGGCATTTTTCCCAAACTTGTGTGCATGAGTGGTGCATACATCATGGCAAAAGCACATGAACTTAAAATAAGCAAACCAGTGAAGAGGAAAACAGAGGCTCCCATAAATAATGCAGCAAGCACAATTGTCACCACAATAGTCACCATTGAAACAATAACAGCTTTAAATGAATCGAGCTTGGAAGCAATTGCTCCTGAAAGACTACCTACAATCGCAGCTGCTAAACATGCAGGAATAAACATCAAAGATACACTATCTAATTGCATTTGATACACATCTGTAAGCAAAAATGAAAATGTATTCAAGGTAAAGGCAGCTTGTGTTGAGTAGATCAAAAGAGCAGCGATCAAGGTAAAGACAAACAATTTATTTTTAAAGAAGTCTATCGTAATAAAAGCATTTTTCTTTTTCGAAATATAGAGTAAGAAAACAACTGTTGCCAAAATAAAACCAATCAGAACAAGCCACGAGAAGTTGGTCAGGTAAACCATTGCAGTAACAGCAACAGCTGCAACAAGCATAATTCCCATCACATCAATATATTTTTTCTCACCAGATTCTTTGGGAAGATATTTTAAAAGGAAGGGGATAACCAATAAAGAAAGTAATGGCACAAGGAAAAGCGTTTGCCAAGCCAAATGAGTAGTGATAAATCCTCCAGTCAAAGTACCAATGACTGTCGCAATTTGAAAACTAGAAGTTGAAAAGCCATAATATTTTTTTTGCTTATCTGGTGCAACATAGCGAGCTACAAAGATAAGATAAAGGGTTTCAGTAGCGCCCAGTCCAGCAGCTTGAATGACACGCGCAAAAACAACCAACCAATAATTATCATGAACCAAGTAGCCCATAAAAGAACCTGCAGAAATTAAAAGAATACCAAAAATAAGTAATGAACGAATACTAATGCTGTCAGAAAGGGATGCATAGACGACTGCTCCCATTCCAATAACTAATCCAGCTAAGGTCACTTGCCAGGCTACTGTACTGGCAGAAACATGGAAATACTCCACCAGTTTCGGGGAAATGATTTTAAAAGAATTATCAATGACCAAAGAAAAAATCATCAATAAAAGGATGACAGGAACGGCTTTGCCTACCTGTACTTCTTGTGTTGTATTTTGCTGACTTGTAGAGAGTTGTGCTTCCACAGTTAGTCCTCCGATATGATATATTTAAACGCTCTATGTAAACGCTATCTTTAAAGAATATAATTATTATATCTTAAACATTTCTGAAAATGTATTCGCTTTCTCATGAAATACCTTGAAAAACTTTACAAAAAAAAACAAGCTACTCACTTGTCTTTTTCTACCTGATTGTACCTTTGGCACGATAAATGGTAAACATATCAACCATAATACGACAGATGACTTCTAAAGGTAGAATACTTCCTGCGTCCCCATAGAGTTCTTCTTTTTCTAATTTGCTTTGATAAGCAAGCAAATAGTAATCACTCATTTGGGCAAGTTGGCTTCGATGGTTACTTGTTAGAACTATTACTTTAGCTCCTTTTTTCTTTGCTTTTTTAGCCGCAGAAACAATGATTTTCTCCTCACCTGTTGAGGAAACAATAAGCATCATATCTTCTGCTGTCAGTTTTTCAGCATACATTTCCATATCATCATAGTAACGACTGATTGCATTTTTCCCCAGCGTTTGAAACCGATGAATCATATCATCCGCTACAGCTTCACTTGCGCCGCGCGCTACTGTCATGATCATCTTCGTTTCCACTAAAGCTTTCGAAATAGCTTCCAAGTCGGCAGGGTTAAGTAAGCCAATCGTCCGTGAAACTTCAATCAAGTTTTTAAAAACGTATTGATTGGCTTCGTCAGACAAACCAACTATCTTGTTTTCTTCCGCATTGGCTCCATTTTTATTTCTTTTGAGAGAATTTTTGAAATCGGCAAAGCCATCAAATCCTCTTTTTTTGAGAGTTCGTACAATTGTGGCTGTACTCACATGTGCTTCTTCCGCAATTTGAGTAATCGACATCAATTGGACTTTGGACTTATTTTCTTCCAAAAATTCCCAAGTATACATTTCCGCATCTGATAATTTTTCCATAGTTACTCAATTATACCACATCCTAGAAGGAAGCAGATACAAAAAAGCGCTCTTATCAAGCGCAAATGTCTTTTGTTATTCTGCTAATGATTTTAATTTTGAATTTTTAAAGACATCAATAGTATAAATTTTATTGAGGACTTTACATAAACCAAATGCAAGGTTGAAATCGACAAAGCTATGAACAATTCCACCGAAGAAGACAAGCATAAGCAAGCTATTTAAGGCTTGAGGGTTAAGATCTGCAAAACCAATACGATAAAAGGCTAAAACAACCAAGGCTTCCAAGCCTGCATGGAAAACTCCCAAAATCAGGTTAAAAACTTGTAGTTTAACTTTTTTGTCAACTAAATCTGGATTCTTCTTCAAGAACCAAGCACCAGCAGTCATTACTACAATATGAGTTGCCGCGCGCATCCAGATAAGGGGAACTGGGACACTAATAAAGAAACCAAGTGTGGTCCCAACAGCTACAAGCGCTGCTAAATAAGGGCTAAAGAACATAGCGGCCATAACTGGCACGTGTGAAGCAAGAGTAAATGATGCGGGGCCAATTACGATTTTTGCCGGCATAATCATCGGAATTAAAATTCCTAAAGCCGTAAGAAGAGCACCAATCACCAAGTTCCTGATTCTTTTTCTACTATCAGAGTTCACTTTTATAATACCAACCTTTCTATGTTCACTATTTTACAATATTTCCCAGCGAATAAAATTACAATTTAGTTACATTTCCTGTTTTTTTACGTATATTAGGGAAGAGTTCAGTTTTCTATACACTTTAAAAGAAAAAAGTCTGAATAAATTCAGACTCTCTTGTTATTCTTTAAGGCCTAGGCGTTCTTTAATCTGCTTAACTTGCAGTTTTGTGAATTCCTCTGGGCTGTTCTTTTGTAGTTCCATCATTGCTTTTGCTTGCGCAGGATTTGCTTTCAGTGCTGCTTCTTGCTGAGCTTGCATCGCTGGTACTTCTTGTTGAAGTTTTTTGGCTTCATCTTGGGTCAAGACGAGCCAGGTATCCTTAGGCACATATGCCCGCGCGTGCTGAGAAATAAGCTTTCCTTCTTCTCCCCCAATACCGAAAAGGAACTTCATAAAGTTATCTTTAAATTTCCATTTGACTGTTGTTGTAACAACTTTGGCTTCAGACTCAGACGTTAGCTTGTAGTCTGCCGTTTTTTTCAAAGTTTCAACCATATGTTTTTGATCAGGTTGGAAATGAACTCTAGGCTCTTTATCTTCTTTGTTTGTACGGTAGACTAAAGCATAATTATCGGTATCTTGACCGATTTCTGCTTTTAAAAGCAGACCAAAGGCAGCATTGGTGTCTCCTGCTGTGTAAATTTTCTTCGTTTCAGTAGTAGTTACTTTCTCCATACCCCAGTTATCTTTAATGTGTATTGTCAAAGCCATAACTGATGCTGTAAGTAGGATTAATGATAAACCACCAACAAGACCACGCCAAAATATTTTATCAATGTGGATAAAGCCGTAGAAGGTTAAAATTGTAAATAAAGCAATAAGTATGATTATCATTAATTCTCACCTCCTACTTCTTTTTTGTTTTTAACAATATGCCCTTGAAGGAAAAATGAAAGTACGAGCCCAAGGATAGCAAAGGCTAACCCTATCGCGAAAGAGGCGTGATAGCCTTTAAGCATGGCATCTAACATATCTCCTGCAAAAGCAAGTGGATTGGACTCTTTCAAGCTTGCTGCAGGCTGTGAATTGGTAATAATATTTTGTGTAACAGAGCTTAAGAGCGCCACAACAACAGCTGAAGCAACTTGACGTGCTGTACTATTTGCTGCGGTACCATGTGCCGATTGTTCGCGTGGTAAAGCGTTCATGGCTGAGGCAGTTAAAGGCATCATTACCATCGCAATACCAAACATACGCAAACCATAGAGCACAGTAATAAAGTGTTCTGGTGTTGTTGTTGTCAAAAACATAAATGGAATTGTACCGATGGCCAAAATGGTAAAACCAACACGCGCCAAGCGTTTCGCACCTACTTTATCATAGGCAGCACCCGCAAGTGGACTCACAACCCCCATCATCAAAGCACCAGGTAGGAGCGTCAAACCTGAACTCAAAGGTGAGAGACCATGGACTTGTTGCATATACAAAGGCAACATCATCTCAACACCCATCATAGCCATCATCGAAAGTACCATAACAACAGTCGTCAAAGCAAATTGTTTATTTTTAAATACGGAAACATTTAAGAAAGGTGTTTCCAGATGCAATTGACGACGGACAAAGAGCGCAATGATTGCTACCCCCGCTATGATAGGTAGGATAACCGTTTGAAGGTCGCCCCAACCATCGCTGGCTACATTTGTAAAGCCCCATAAAAAGAGCCCAAAGCCAAGCACAGATTCAACTAATGACATAAAATCTAACTTCATGTCACGATTTGGCACAATATCACGCATGAAAATAAGCATCAATACCCAACAAATGGCAATAACAACCATTGGAATCAAGAAAATTGTGCGCCATGATTGTTCCAGAGTAAAGCCTAAAATGACATGATCTTTATCTAAAATCCATCCTGCATAAGTCGGACCGATTGCTGGTGCAAGACCAATAACAAGCCCCATAGCCCCCATAACAGCTCCCATTTGCTTTGGTGAGAACATGTTTACCATAACGACCTGCATCAAGGGCATCGAAATACCAACGGCAATAGCTTGCATGATACGTGCCCCTAAAAAGACGCTCCATGTCGATGTTGGCGCCGAATATGCGACAAACATTCCAGCCAGTAAAATTGCATAAGAAATCAAATATAACCAGCGTGTTGGGAATTTTGTGGTCAAATATGCCGATACAGGAATCATAATACCGTTTGCCAATAGGAACCATGTTGTGGCTTGTTGCCCTGTAGCTAAAGAGATATTAAAATCATTCATCAATGTGGGCATTGCTGTACCCAATGAGGTTTGCATAAGCATCCCTCCAAAAGTAGCAATCAAAATAAGTGCAAGAACAATCCCTCGATTAAAGGGTTTACCATGAATATCGAGTGGCTGATCTTTAGTTAATTCTTCAGTCATACTTTTTCGTTTTCCTCCTCAAATATTTCCATTGCTAAATCAAAAAATAGTTGGACATTTTCAACAAAACTTTTGGTACGTTCTTCACCCATTCGTTCAAGGATTTTTACAATACGGCTTACTGCTTCTTTTCTTGATTGTTCTGCTTCCTCACGTCCTTTAGCTGTGATAGCAACTAAAATTTTACGGCGATCCGTACGCGAAATCTCACGTGTAACAAGTCCTTTTTCCTCAAGATTATTGAGAATTGTCGCTACTCGTGCAGTACTCATATTGGTTTGCTTTGCAATATCACTAGGCAAAATCGGTGAGCCGGTATTTTTATAAAGGCCAACCAAAACGAGTTTTTCACCATGCGCATACTTACTAAAACGACTCATCATTTCAGTTTTACTGCGACTTTTAACACAAGACAAAAAAGTTTCTGCTGCTTGATTGTAATCCATATCTTTCATTCCTAACACTATTAATTATCTAACACTGTTAGTATTATATTCTCTTTATTATAAATTGTCAAAAATTTACTATGATAAAGAAAGCTTACTTCTTCAAGGCTTTCTCCTCTTTATTTATTTGTAATACTAGTGAAAATTTTTCATAGAAAAAGAGACCTCCTAATTGTGGTCTACTTTTACGGCCATTTTTTCGATAATAGATAATAGATAATACGAGTGAAGAAGAATAATAAGGCGAAAATCTTTTTTAGAAAATCTCCAACTCTTTTTTATGGAATGTGTGTATTATAGAGCTTATATCTTAAGGTAAGCTGAATAAAAAAGGTTAAATTTTAGCTTTGCGATATCCAATTTGGGAACAAAAAAAACGAAATAATTTAGCATAAAACATTGTTAACCAGAGAGATTTATTTGATATTTTAAACACATTTTTTAAACGTTGATTTTTATTGGTGTTTCCACCAGCTGAAGATTTAATTCTCTTTGCTTTAAGGTAGTTTTCTTTCAAATATAAATCTACCCTTAGGAGTTCAATCCTTTAATCGTATCTCAAAAAAAAAGCAAAAAAAGAATGTAATATAAGTAAACCACTTTATAGCCACATATTCCGTCATTCTAACGTTTCACTTCTTGCAGAGTTAAATCTTCCTTTAAAAACCATAATGGAACGTGTAGGGTATTCTAACGCTAATACAACACTAAATATTTACAATCATGTCACTAAAAAAATTCGTGAAGAAGTTATTGAGGCTCTGAATGACATTCAACACCATGCCCCTTTTTAATAACACAAGAAAATCGACATAACAAAACCCTTGCAAATACAAGGGTTTTTAATTATTAAACGTCAATAGTAGAGTATTGTGCATTTGCTTCGATAAATTCGCGACGTGGTTCAACTCGGTCGCCCATTAGCATATCAAAGATTTTGTCTGCTTCAGCGGCATCTTCTACAGATACACGCGCCATAAGACGAGCATCAGGATCCATAGTTGTTTCCCAAAGCTGATGGTCATCCATTTCCCCTAAACCTTTGTAACGTTGTACTGTTGGTTTTGCACGTCCTTGAGACCATTTTTCAAGTGCAAGTTTCAACTCACGTTCTTGATTTTCTCCGGGTTGGATATACTCTTTTGTTTCTGAGCCGACTTTGATTCCGTAAATTGGTGGTTGAGCGATGTAGACATATCCCGCCTCAACTACAGGACGCATATAACGGTAGAAAAGTGTCAACAAGAGTGTACGAATGTGCGCACCATCCACATCGGCATCGGTCATGATAACCAGCTTATGATAACGTGCTTTAGATAAATCATAATCAGCACCAAAACCAGTTCCCATCGCTGTAAAGAGAGAGCGGATTTCTTCGTTTGCTAAAATCTTATCCATTGTCGCTTTTTCAACATTCAAGATTTTACCACGGATAGGCAAAATCGCTTGGAATTCACGATTACGGCCAGACTTAGCAGAACCGCCAGCAGAGTCTCCTTCGACGATGAAAAGTTCCGTTTGTTTTGGATCATTGGAAGAGCAGTCAGCAAGTTTACCAGGCAAGTTAGAAATCTCTAAACCTGATTTTTTACGTGTCACTTCTCGCGCACGCTTAGCCGCGATACGTGCCTTGCTCGCAAGAATACCTTTTTCAACAATTTTCTTCGCAACTTGAGGATTCTCAAGCATAAAAGTTTGCAAGGCTTCTGAGAAGAGCTTATTGACGATACCTGTCACTTCACTATTTCCCAATTTGGTTTTAGTTTGACCTTCAAATTGTGGATTAGGGTGTTTAACAGAAATAACAGCAGTCAAGCCTTCACGGACATCATCTCCTGTAAGATTTTCTTCATTATCTTTAAGAAGCTTTTGAGCTTTTGCATAGTTGTTTATCGCACGCGTTAAAGCAGTACGGAAACCTTGTTCATGCGTACCACCTTCGTGTGTATTAATATTATTTGCAAAAGACATGATTGTCGAATGGTAAGTCCCTGTATATTGCATAGCAACTTCTACAGTAATACCATCTAATTCACCTTCTGTATAGATGGGTGTGTCAAAAATAACTTCCTTATTTTCATTAATGAAGGAAACATAAGATTGAATCCCACCTTCATAGTGGAACATAGCATGGTTGTCTTCTTGCCCTTCACGTTTGTCGGTAATAGAGATACGTAAGCCACGATTTAAGAAAGCTAATTCACGGACACGTGTCACCAACTTATCATAGTCAAAGATTTGTGTCTCAGTGAAAATCGTTGGGTCTGGTGTAAAGTGAACGACCGTACCACGTTTCTCTGTTTCACCGACAATAGCCAAATCTTCGACAACAACACCACGATGATATTCTTGATAATATTTTTGACCATCTTTATGTACGGTAACATCTAACTGTGTAGAGAGAGCATTCACGACGGATGAACCAACACCGTGTAAACCACCAGAAACTTTATAGCCACCACCGCCAAATTTACCCCCAGCATGGAGGATAGTAAAGACCGTTTCAACCGCAGGACGTCCCGTTTTCTCTTGGATATCTACTGGAATACCACGCCCATCATCCACAACTGTAATAGAATTGTCAGGTTCAATAAACACTTCGATATGACTGGCAAACCCCGCTAACGCTTCATCGATAGAGTTATCAACAATCTCCCACACTAAGTGGTGTAGTCCTTCCTTTGAAGTTGATCCGATATACATCCCAGGACGCATACGAACCGCTTCAAGTCCTTCTAAAACTTGAATTTGACTGGCATCATATTCTTCTGCCTTTTTTTCAATTTGTTCTTTATTTTCTTCGTTCAAAATAATCTCATTTCTTTGAAAATACTTACTTATAATTATAGCACATTTTAGCTTTTTTTACTATATAGTGCGAGCCATAAAAGCTTTTATTCCATCTTAATAATTTCAGAAAAAAAGCAGCTTTACGCTGCTTTTTTGTTTAATATATTTCGTCTTTTTTCTTAATTCATCCGAACTTTCGGTGATTTTTTCCATGACCAAGGAAGATAAATAACAAGCCAAAACATCAATACAATAAAAATTAAACCTAAGATATAATAAGAACCGAATACATTATAGATGGGTTCAAGTGGACTTCCCGGAACTGGTGTTCTTAGGAAGAAAAAGTTTTGATTCCAAACTTGATTGAGAAAGGCACAAATAGGCACAACAATCGTCAAAAATGCAGCAGAGCGCCAGAGTTCTCGCCATTGTGGAATCAGATCACCAGCAAACAACCGCATTAAAACATACGAGATGAGTAAGCAATGAATCAAGAAACTCTGCCATACAAAGACGTTAATAAAGTTATTAGTTACCCAGTTTGGAGTTACAAGGGCAAAAATTGCACCAGGTAAAGTCAAGCTATACAAGAGCTCACGACTCGTTTTATTTGAGCGCACTGCATCAAATAAAATAATGAATATGCCAAGTCCACACAGTTGAAAGGGCAAATCTGCGTACAAAAATTGATTAGTCATAACTAAAATAATATCTCTAATGACTTCAAGCAATAAGGTAACTGAAGCAACAAGTAGACGTAACAGTTTACGTCTCTCCTCATTTGCCCGAAGGTACGTACGAATCAAGCCAAAACTGAGCAGTGCTAGAACAGCAAGGGCAAAAAAGTGATCGGCACTAAAAAGGCCAAAGCCTGGCCCAACAGCTTTTTCATTCGATATAAGAAAAGTATTCATTGTGGTTCAGTTTACTCCATAATGTCTGATAATTTTTTGATGCTTCGCGTTGCTTTGGAATACTCCTGCTGAGTATCAAAGAAAATAGTCGCAATACCCGCTGCACGACCGGCTTCAATGTCCAAAGGACGATCACCAATCATCACCGTCTTCTTGGGGTCTAAGTTATATTTTTGCACTAAATAATTAATTGAATCCGGTGCTGGTTTACGCGGAAAACCATTATCTGCCGTGACAACTTCAGTAAAATATTGAGAAATATGGGCTGCTTCAAGAATATCCAGTACCTGTTTGTCTCTGTGAGAAATCATGAAGTTCTTGCAGTTCTGATTCACGATAGTACCCAAGAGCTCTGAAGCCCCCTCAAACAAAATTGGTTTGACCAAAGCTTCTGCTTCCAGTTTTCGGTATGTTTCAAGAAACTCTGGTATGTGGCTCGCGTATTGCTCCACAGCATGAGCAGTGGAAACTTTGAGCGCTGCATATACATCGTCATGCAAAACGACTCGTTCTTCCTTTTGCCAAAGTGCTGCAGCAAAAGCATGACTAGAATTTTCGTAATTATTAAGTAAAGTGCCACCTAAATCCCAGATATAGTTTTCGTAGTTCATTTGATAATTATATCACAGCTAAGGGCTGGCTTTCTGTTTTAAACTTATGCTTCTTATTTTCGAAGTAAGGGCTGTGTGCTACATCTAAATGATCCACCTAAACTTCGGGATATTTTGAAATCAAGGTATTCCGGACGGACTCCCCGTGCTTCAAGGGCTTCACCGATGTATTTAAACTCTGAATCTAAAATATATACTTCTTCATTTATTGGGAGGCCATTAATCGCAAGCTTTGCAATATCTTCGAAAGGAACATTTATTTTATCCCAATTTTTAAGCAGCTCAGGTACACCTGTTAAAAAGGCTTCCTCACAGACAATCATTAGACCATCTCTGACCAGACTTAGAGCACAATCAAGATGTAAAACATCAGGATGGAGTTTAACCTCAATCACCTGATAGCCCCAATGTGCTAAATAAGCTTTAAGCCATAAATAGCCGTTATGATTGCTCGCTTTACCTGAATTTCCTACAAATACTGTTTTTTCTAAAACGAGGATATCGCCACCTTCTAAGAAAGGTCCACTCTCATCCGTTTCTCCTTGTGAAGTATCTGCCATTGGAAGAGAAACGTAAAAAGCATCGCTAGAATAGGCTTGTTCAGTGAGTAAGTTTCTTACGGGTAAAACCTCGTTGCGGCGGTGGAAAAAGCGCATAGACCCTTCAATCAAGGAGTCACCAATCGTAAAGAACGGGTCACGTACAAAAAAGTTTGCAGCACCATAGACTTTTCCTTGTTCTTTCTCATAATCCGTGAGAAGACGTGGACGCAAAACTTCAATATCATATTTTTCTAGCAAAGCTTGCAGATTTGCACGCTCTTCTTCCCACTGCTTTTGTCTTTCGGGAAACACTTCTGCATAATTTTTTCCGCTGGTGTCTTTATTATTAAACATATCAAGGACATCGGCTTCAAGGAAAGAACCGTCATCATTGGTATGCTCTTCGTGAGGTAAGATAAATTCCGATTGTGTTAAAACTACACGTCTCAGTGGCGCAAACTCACTTGTAACACCTATTTTTTTTATATTGTTCATGTGTATTTCCCTCCTTTAAACTAAACTGTTAACTAATTCTTATATTATAACATTTTGTGATTTTAAAAAGTCCTCACATTGGTGAGGACTAAAGATGTTACAAAAAGAGTATTATTTGGAATAGTTATATTATACATTCGTCTTCTTAACCAAGACTAAAAAAGACTGCTTTTTTAATGAATCAATATCTTTTTCTATATTTGTCTGAATCTTTATGATTTTACTATAATATAATAGTAATTTCTGCCCAATACAAGGTTTAATTAAGTTTTAAATGTAATAATAATAGTTACAACACTGATAAATGTAGGCTCCTTTAAAGCAATTACAAAGATACGAAATTATTTATTCGAAGCTTTAAGGATATCCTAGAAATAATGAACTGTTAAGGAGAACTTATGACACTTTTAGGCGTAAAAATAGATAAATATTTTATGCGGGATTTACTGATACTACTTATCGGCGTAGGGCTATATGTCCTATCTGTACAGCTTTTCGTCATCCCCAACCGACTAGCCAGCAATGGCGTTGCTGGCTTTTCTGTATTGATGGACTTTGTCTTTGGTGTTAATCCTGCTCTAACTTTCTTCCTCGTTAATGTGCCACTCTTTACTTTTGGCCGTAAATACTTATCTTCACGTGAGCTTCTTCTCAGTATTCCGGGTGCAGCCGCTATGAGTGTCTGGATGATAATTTACGAAGCAATCGGGATTACAGGAATCCAGTTTTCTAATATCGTCTTTGCTGGTATTTTTGACGGAATTCTCTCAGGAACAGCTGCTGGATTAGTCATTATCTCTGAAGGTACTTTTGGAGGCACCTTGCTTTTGGGCCGAATATTAGAAGAAAAATGGAGCTTCAAAGTGGATAAAGTTTTATTTGGTGGCGATGTCATTGTCTTAAGTCTTTCTCTTCTCACATACCTTACCTTGCCCAACTTTGCCGTCACATTGTTGTCTTGCTATCTCTTCAGTAAAGTCACTTTAATTGTTGGTCGTGCGGATTATCGTCAAGAGCTCTTACAACGACTTTCAGTCATTCGCCTACCACAATTTGGTACTCAAGCCATTAAAGAGCGAAATAGAAAATAAGAAATAAAAAGTTTCCAAAAAGGAAGCTTTTTTATTTCTGTTCAAAAACGAATCAGCTGTCATTTTTTCTAGCGTAATAAGTTTTGAACCTATCCACAAATTGAGACTTTTTTGTTATACTAATGTCATGACATATGATAAAAAGCGTCGCAAGTCTACTTCTAAAATCCGAAGTTTCTTTCGCATTGTTTTGCAGCTTTTGATTTTTCTCTTTGTTGCAGCAAACCTCTTGAACTTTAGAATTATACAAACCAGTGATAATCGTAATGACACTGAGCTCGCTAACCAAGTTGAAACAATTACAGAATACAACTTCATTCGCACTATAGCTCCCTACGCACAAGAATCGCAAGAAAAGTACCATGTTCTCGCCTCTCTGACTTTGGCTCAGGCTGCTTTAGAAAGTAATTTTGGTCAAAGTGGACTTGCAGCAAAATACTACAATCTTTTTGGGATCAAAGCTTATGGTGATGTACCAACTGTTACTTTAGATACGAAAGAATTTGAAAATGATAAGTGGATTACCGTAAAAGCAAAGTTTCGGGTATATGATGGCTGGAAAGAATCTGTTGAAGGACACGCCTATCTCTTTACTAAAGGAACAACATGGAACCCTAAGCAATACGCAAGTGTTTTAGCTGCGAAAAACTATAAAGAAGCTGCTAAAGCCGTGCAAACCTCTGGTTATGCAACAGACCCTGCTTATACCGAGAAGCTCATTCAAATGATTGAAAGCTACGGTCTAGATCAATACGATAAGATTTAGTCCTTCTTTTCAAAAGATATAAAAAAACGTAAAAACAGAGTATGGGTTTCTACGTTTTTTATTTTATTTAATAGTGAGTATACAATTCTACTGCAATATTGTTCCCTTACCTGAGGCGTAATCAATTTGAATCCCAGGCTGGACATTAGGGATGAAAACATTAAACTCTAAGCTTCCATCTTTCGACTTAGCTTCCATATGCGTACCGGAAGGAACAAGATCGTTCCCGTCATACATAGGTTCTACGCGATAGCGGACTGTTTTATTCTTATCGAGAGCTTTGCGGACTAATCCTTCATAGTAGTTCTGTCCTGTATTTTCGTCATTGCCATTACTTGCTTGGTTGGCCCAAGCGGTTTGTGTACTGATATTTTGTGGGTTTGCTTCTGAGGCATCAAAGCCTTTGATATTTCCTGCTAGCGCGTAGCCAATCGAATGTCCTCGGTTATAGAGTGTGCTGTATGAACCGGAAGGAATCATGAGTTGTTTCCAGCCTACAGGATTTATTTTCGCACTGTTAGACTTCCCATCTGCTCCCGTTGTTTCTGAACGGTTTTTGTACTGACGACTCGTCTTATTGAGAAGCGCATTGGCAAGTTTAGGACGGCCTAAAGCATCTTGCTTAGCCAGTTGGACATAAGGTGCACTATTAACTTTTGCATCCAAATCTGTTTTATTGTCATTGACAATAAAAGCACCTGTCCCATTGTAAGTTACTGAATCTTTGAGATTCTTTTTAATTGAAGGTGTTAAAACCGATTGTGCTAAAGACTGTGTCGGCACTTTGTCTTTGATACTGCCATAATCGACCTTGCTAAAATTTTTAAGTTGCTGGCTTTGTGCTGGCTGATTCAGCGAGGGTGTTCCTGTAACTGTCGACAGTATTTCTGGATTTGACTTTAGAAATCCTAAACCAAGAACAATAACTGTCCCTAGAATACCCGCCCCTGCCTTCAATCCTGTTTGTTTTTTCTTTGCCATCTTCGCTCCTGATTTTATCTTATTACTTGTTCAATTGTTTCGTTTCTTATTATCTCAAAAATAACATAAAGAAAATAGACTTTCGTCTACTGCTACTTCCCTTTATCTTATTAGGGATTTCTAAAAAGTTTATCGTACTGTTCTTGCGTACGAATCATGTTTAAATCTAAATGCCCACCATAGCTCGACAATTGTCCACGGTCCGTGAATTGGTGCATATCATAGTTCAAATCCGTTTTAGGAGATGTATCCCACATTCCCGTATTTCGACCATAATCAGCCATCCAAATTGAGCTAAAATGACTAGAATCAATCTTATGGTCAGTCAAGAACCAATCTTGAGCATAGATACCTATATTCTTTGCACCTAGGCTCTTAAGCTCCTCACGGAAAGCATCCACACCTTCGCTCATGTTATCCATGCTGACCTCTTCAATATCCAGCCAATAATACGTTGGTTTAAAAGGATGAGCGCGCTCATAAAAAAGACGTGCCTGTTCTTTCATCTCTTCAACATTTTTACCATTGACATAGGCATATACAGCAACAGGAACACCACGCTTTTGCAATTCGCTCATGTGCGTTTTAAATTGACGATCTTCACCACTTTTATAAGCTGCTGCATTGTCCTTACTTGACTTTCCTGTCTGTACACGTACGACAGCACCAATGACTTCTTGACTCATTAAATTATAATCAATATCTTCTGGTCGTTGCCATGCGGAGATATCCACTACAAATCGGTTTAAATCAACATCTTCGTTGCTTAATGATTTATTTACAACCACCGTTTCCTCTTTTTCATGCGTCGATGCCATCTCGGGAACCTGATACCTTAAGTTACCAAAAACAAAGACCAGAGCAGTAAAAATTCCAGCAACAATCACGGTTGCCAGAGGGGTAAGCTTTTTTCTCATATTACTATTTTCACTCTTCATTCACACTATTGTAACACAGATTAGGACAATTTTTTTCAGATATACATACTTAATCTAACAAAAATTGTTCAAAAACTTCATTTCCTAATTCAAATCCTTTTTCTGTCATCCGTATACGTCCATCAGCTTCAAACAACATCTTTTGAATCTTTAATTTCGCAATAACTGCACCATAAACTTCTTCAAGTGTTTGGCCAAATTTCTTTTGGAAACGTTCTATAGATACACCATTTTTTTTACGTAATCCTAGAAACATTTCCTCTTCAATCATTTGTTTCCTTGTCAATACTTCTTCATTTACGCGTTTATTTTCCTCGCGTAAATAATGATGAACAGGTCCATGATTTTTATAACGAATGCCATCAAGATAACCTGAAGCTCCAGCTCCAACGCCATAGTATTCCGCATTATCCCAATAGGTCATATTGTGCTTACTTTCATAGCCGACTTTTCCAAAGTTTGAAACTTCATAATGTGAATAACCTTTAGAAGTCAGCGTTTCAATAATATACTCATACATATCCGCATTGCGATCATCAGATGGTAAACGGAGGCGTCCACGACGTTGACGATTCATGAATACTGTATGATCTTCTAGAATCAGGCTATATAAGGCAACATGGGGAAGGTCCAATTCTAAGAATTTATGAACATCCCTCTCAACCATTTCCATTGTTTGGTTCGGTAAGCCATATATTAAATCTATCGTGATGTTTTCAAATCCGGCAGCACGTAGTCTTTCTATTGAAGAATAGACTTCTGCTTCAGTATGTGTTCTCCCAATTTTTTTCAAGAGTTTATTATCAAAGGATTGTACGCCAAGTGAGATACGATTCACAGGCGAATCCGCTAAAACAGCAAGAACTTCATCTGTTAAATCAGAAGGGTTTGCTTCCACCGTGAACTCTTCAAGTTCTTCTAAATCAAGATTTTTCGTCAAATGCGTGAGTAATTTTTCAAGTTGATCTGCAGGCAAAACACTAGGTGTTCCGCCCCCAATATAGAGCGTTTTTAAACTACTAATACCATAGCTATCATACTCTTTAAGCAACTCATCGATGTAAGCTTCGACCGGTTGTCCCGTCATCAAAACTTTAGCAAAATCACAATAGTAACAAATATGTGAGCAAAAAGGGATATGTATATAAGCTGCTTTTGTTTCGTTCTTTTTCACTTTATTACCTCTTCATTATTTGTTTTATAATTTTTACAGATTTCACTTTATTCTATTTTTATTGACTTATCTTTCACTTTTAAAATCACTGTCATTAAGATGTTAAGCAGAAAAAGATAAACAGGGAAAGCAAGGTGTGCAAAATCCCAAGTACTTGTAGCGGGAAGGGCAATTCCCGTGGTCACTATTCCCGCAGCAAAGGGCTTAATGCTTTCAGTTTCAGGATATCTCCAAGCTTTAATCAAGGTAGGCAAAGCTGCTAAAGCATCACTCATGATGGCCAATAAAATCGCCACATTAGAATTCTGTGTCAAATACCAGATAACTAAGGTGATCAGTGAAACTATTCCACAGGACAAGTCAAAAAAGGTTATTTTCCAAAAAGACTGCTTATTTATAAAGGAAGCGCCAAAAACAAGTAAGGGCGTAAAGCCAGCCATGAAAACAGGAATTTGACCAAGGCTAAACCCCGACGAAGAAAAGGTGGCAAAAAAAGCAATCATTGGCGCTAAAGCCCAGAGAAACCAAGTTACTTTATTGGGAATCACCCAGCCTTTGAGTATTGCTTTAACGTAGCCTAAAGCAAAATACAAGGTAACAGCAGCACTTAGAAGAAGTAAATATGCCATCTCGCCGCTCTCCTTTACTGGTAAAAACTCATATCTTACTATTGTAACAAAAAAATGTTCGATTAATCGATCGAACGCTCTCATTTTAAAAATATATTTAACTTAGACACTATTAAAACAGACTAGATATTTTATCAATAGCTCGTCCAAATGATCTTAGGCAGTAGCCAAAGAAATCTTTAGCTACCTCTAAATTTAAATCGTTCGATGTCAAATTATAAGTAGTCATATAGTTTAAGAATAGTGCTGCAAGAGTTAATAGAAATAACACGACGATAATCCCAATTATCATCTGAATTATCCGCTGATTCCTGAATTTTATATAAGCACTTCTCCATTTCGGATCGTGTCTTCTATTTTTATAAAATTCATAAGTATGCAATGCCATCTTTTACTCCATAATGTTTGATAACTAAAGTATATCATATTCAATCCCTAAAACGTTATACCTATCAGACTTTTTAACCTAATGTACATGAGAGGCTGTAATAATACCATGAAAAGTTTCTATAATCAAGATTTTTATTCAATGAAGAGGATAAGATAAATAAATTTTCTTATCCTAAACTAGGCTTTCAAAAAAGTGAGACAGCTTATATCATAATGCTTTTGACCTTTTTCTGTCTGTAAATTTACTAAACAGTGAACAATTACCACTTCTATAGAAAATCTTCGGTAATGTAAGAATAGCCTTATTTTCACCAGTTTGATACTTATAACTACTTTTGCTCTCTTTGTGTTATAATTAATAACAAAAGTTCAATAAATTTAAATGGGAGAACACATGGAAAAAGAAGTTACCATTAATGATTACACCGGTTTAGGAGCTTTTGAAGTTAGCTTTGAAATGCTTAAACTGGCAGAAAAAAATAAAAAAGCCAATATCTTTTTGAATGCCGGTCGCGGTAATCCAAACTGGATTAATACTAAAGCACGTTTAGCCTTTAATCGCTTAATTGAATTTGGTATTAAAGACTCCCTTCGTACGATTGAAAAAGCTGATATGGCTGGATATACGACATTGAAAGGTATTGGGCAACGTTTTGAAGCATTCTTAGAACCTGACGATGATGAGATTGACAAATTTTTGATTGATGTCATGGATTATATCGAAATTGATCTTAAACTCAATATTGACGATGTGATTAAGGAATTTATCGATGGCGCTATCGGAAATAACTATCCTGTTCCTAGCCGCTGTCTGAGAAATACCGAAATTGTCTTGAACCGTTTTATGGAAAAAATTCTGTATAATGGCGTTCATCTCGAAGATAAGACACAAATCTTCCCAACGGAAGGTGGTACAGCTGCGATTGTCTATATCTTCAACTCACTCAAGCGTAATAAATTAGTTGTTCCAGGTGATAAAATCGCTATTAACACACCTATCTTTACACCTTACTTGCAACTTCCTGGTCTAAGTGAGTTCAATCTCGTCGAAACCTTGATTACTTCAGATGAAAGTGATAATTGGAGCATTCCCGAAACAGAAATCGAAAAATTATCAGATCCTGAAATTAAGGCATTCTTCTTAGTTAATCCATCAAATCCGGGTTCTAAAGCATTCAGTCAAGAAACACTTGACGCTTTAAAACGAGCTGTTGAAAAAAATCCGGATCTTATCATTATTACAGACGATGTCTATGGAACCTTTGTTCAAGATTTCCAATCTGTTTATAGTGTTGTCCCTTATAATACCATTCTCGTTTATTCTTTCTCAAAACTTTTTGGTGCAACAGGTTGGCGTTTAGGGCTTATTGCTATGCAGGAAGATAATGTCTTTGATCGTCTTATCTCTGAACTTGATCCTGAGGATATTGAGAAACTAGACAAGCGCTATGATATTGTAACACATGACACTAAAGAGTTGCCATTTATCGAACGTATTGTTGCTGATTCACGTTCTGTTGGTCTTTATCACACAGCTGGCCTCTCTACACCGCAACAAATCATGGAAGTTCTTTTTGCCTTTACGCATTTGATTCATCGTAAAGAGGCAGATCCTTACTTTGAAGCTTGTGATGCTCTTATCGATGAGCGCTATCAAGATTTGCTTAAAGCTATGAAATTAGAGCCAGACAACTCGAAAGAGAATGCTAAATATTATACGCTCGTAGATATTTATCAACTTGCCGAAATCCGTTTTGGTAAAAAATTCCGTATCTATTTGGAAGAAAATTTTGATTACTTAGAGTTCTTGCTCAATCTCGCTGACAAAAATGGTGTTGTCTTAATGGATGGGACAGGTTTTGGTGCTTCTAGTGGTACACTCCGCATTTCCCAAGCCAACTTGCCTACAGAGGATTATTACTTGATTGGTAAGCAAATTATTAATCTCCTTAAGGAATATTACTCAGATTATTTGAAGAAGAGATAGATGTAAAAGAAAAACTTCATAAAGATAAAAAGATAAAAAAAAGAAACCTATCGAGGTTTCTTTTTTTTATCTTATTTGTAAATTTCAAGCAAGCCAAGGAATGAATCAGCTTCGAGTGAAGCTCCACCAACCAAAGCGCCATCAATGTTTTCTTTAGACATAAGTTCAGCAACTGTTTCAGGTTTTACAGAACCACCGTATTGGATACGTACAGCGTCTGAAACTTCTTTTCCGTAAAGTTTTTCAACTGTTGAACGAACAACTCCACAAGTTTCGTCAGCGATTTCCGCAGTGGCAGTTTTACCTGTACCGATAGCCCAGATTGGTTCGTAAGCGATAACCATGTTTGCAACATCTTTACCGTCGATACCAGCAAGACCAGCTTCGATTTGAGCTGAAACCCATTCAGCTGTTTTTCCAGCTTCAAAAGTTTCAAGTGTTTCACCACAGCAAAGGATTGGTGTTACACCAGCTGCGATAAGTGCTTTAGCTTTTTTGTTGATGTCTTCGTCTGTTTCGTGGAAGTACTCACGGCGTTCGCTGTGACCGATTACTGAATATTCGATTCCTTCTGCTGCAAGCATAGCTGGAGCGATTTCACCAGTGAATGCACCTGAATTTTCAAAGTAAACATTTTCTGCTGCAACTTTAAGTGGGTTATTTCCACGTTCTTGTACCATTGATACAAGGTAAAGTGCAGGAGCTGCGATAGCAACTTCTACTTTGTCTTCTGATGGCAATTTACCGTCAATGTTAGCGATAAATTCTTTAACCTCTTTGAGGTTTTTATTCAATTTCCAGTTACCAGCGATAATAGGTTTACGTGACATTATTAATGTTCTCCTTAAAAATTGTTCTTATTAAGTATATCACAATCTAGCCCTTTCTGCTTGAATTAACGTTTTAAACTTTCTCACACCCAACTCATAAACCGAATAAAGAGCAACAGAAAAAACCTAATCAAAATTAGGCTTCTTTTACTTTATATTGACGTGCTTTTTCTTCGTCGTCTTTCATCTGAACAATCAAGGCTTCGATGCTATCAAATTTAATCATCTCACGAATCTTGTCTAACCAGAGTACTGTTAAATTTTCCCCGTATAAGTCCAAATCTTTATCAAAAATATGAATTTCAACTGTTTTTTCTTTACCGTTAAAGGTTTCATTATAGCCAATCGAAGCAAAGCCACGTTGTCGTTTACCATCCCAAAGAACATCAACTGTGTACACACCAGGTGATGGGATGTGAATAAAGTCTTTAATCGCCAAATTAGCAGTGGGATAACCTATTGTTCGGCCACGAGCAAAGCCATGTACAACTATTCCCGTTGTCTCATAAGGATAACCTAAAAGTTCATTTGCTGCTTCGATATCGCCAGTCTTCACAAGTTCACGTATCCGTGTAGAAGAAATCTTTCCTTCATCATCTGCAACCTCAGGGACAACAACCACTTTATATTGCTCACTACTTTTAAGTTGAGTCATGTCTGACCCGGTTTTATGATCAAATCCAGTAATAACAACTTTCGGCAAGAACTTTTCCACTATATTTTTAGAGAACTCTTCTGCTGTTTGCTTAGCAAAACTTGAAGTAAAATCTTTAAAAACTAGATAGTCCACACCATTTTCTGCAAAAAGTGCTTCTCGTTTTTTATCACTTGTTAACTTAAGCAACATATCTGGTTCGAATTTTTGAAAAGTAAGTGTCGGTTTTTCTGGAAAAGTTAAGACGGCAATCTTCAAATTTAGAACAGCTGCGATTTTTTTTGCCTCAGCAAACAGTGCTTGATGGCCGCGATGCAAACCATCAAAATAGCCCAAGACAAGAACAGTGGGTTCATTCCAATTTTCAATTTCGTCAAAATACAAAGTTTTCATTTTAATTTATTACCTTATTTGGTTTTAATATTCCTGGTTTTTCGGGATGTTTCATATAGACAGCGATCAATTTATTTTGATAAAAGAAAGCACAGCGTTTGGCTTCACAAAGCTCACCAAATTCGGCCTCCTCAAACTTTTTACCTACACGCACGGCTGCTGCCTGTTCGTCTGTTACATCAATACGAGGTAAATCAGACACTGCAACTTCCTTGGGCTGCAATATCTCAGTAAGTTTATCATCAAGGACAAAAGCCTCAATTTCTTCCAAAGTCAGTGCTTTATCAATCTGTAATCCGTTAGCCGCAGTCCGTTGTAACTTAGACATATGTCCAGCATAACCCAAAGCAGCAGAGAGGTCTACTGCCAAAGTACGAATGTAAGTGCCCTTACTACAAGCTACACGAAACGTAAATCGTGCGCATTCATTTTCAAAAGTCACCGGACTTGTCCGCACGAATGATTTAATTGTAACATTGCGGGCGGGGCGCTCAACTATTTCCCCCGCACGTGCATATTCGTAAAGGCGCTTCCCCTTTACCTTAACCGCTGAATACATCGGCGGTATTTGTTGAATCTCACCAACAAAAAGGCGTATTGCTTCATCAATTTCTTTTTCCGAAAGGGTTAACGGAACAGATGTAGTTTCAATGACTTTACCTTCAGCATCTTCTGTTTCTGTAGAGAAGCCGATCGTCACTTCACCTTCGTATACTTTTCCAGCCTCCTCCATGTATTCGAGAAGACGCGTGGCTTTACCTACGGCGACAGGCAGCACACCTGTCACTTGTGGATCAAGCGTTCCTCCGTGGCCGATTTTTTTCGTTTTTAAAATTCCTCGAAGTTTGGCAACAACATCAAAAGATGTCCAACCCGCTTCTTTATATACATTTAAAATTCCATTCATAGATACATAATTATAGCACTTTTTCAGACTTATTTCAGATAAAGGAGTATCTCTCTTAATTTTTCAGCGAGAATTTCATAACTCGCTGGCTGCTTACTTATTTTCTTTCTCTGTACTGATACAAATCAATGAAAATAAAAACGTAGCTTTTAGCTACGTTTTTAGGAAAATATATTTTTTATAATGTTTTTAGATTTCCCCAAGTTTAGAGTAAGGTTGTGCATGTAACATCCATCGCACACCATATTTATCGGTAAAATCTCCCATAGCGCCACCCCAGAATTGTTCTTCAAAAGGCATATTTATTGTCACTTGTCCTGACTCAGATAAGTGTTTCCAAAATTCTTGCGCTTCTGCCATTGCATCTTTATCTTCAGAGTTAAGATCTAATAAAATCGATATTCCCGTATAACTTAAAACTTCATGTTGAAAATTATCTGCTGCCATAACAGTCGTTCCTAGAATATCAAACTGACTGTGCATTGTCATTTCTGCTGCTTGTTCCTCAGACAAGCCAAATTCTTTTGCTTGTTCACCTGCGACAGGAACACGTCGGATATTTTTTGCACCAAGTACTTCTTCATAATAATCGAGTGCTTCTTTTGTATTATTAAGTGCAATATAAGGATGTATGTTAGCCATAAGCGCCTCTTTCTTTTTTACTTCTTTTTTACTTCCTGATGTGATAGCTTCATTTTATCATAAGGGATCCATTTCAACTATTGGTTTGATATTTATTTCACTGTCCTTCATTTTCTAGTTTTCTTTGTAAGAACTTATCATAATTCCGGACTGAGGGTGTAACATACAAGAGGAAAGCAGACAATATGCCTCCAAATCCTGCAATCACGAGCATATTTTGAACACCTATAGACTCTGCTACAGGGGCAGCGAAGATTAACCCAACTGGCCCAGCAATACTCATCAGTGCCGAAACTATTCCCATAACACGTCCTAAATACTGGGCTTCAAATGATTGCTGTGTAATTGCCATATTCATTGTGGTATAAATCTGTCCCACGATTCCAGCAAAAACATTCAAAACAAGGAAAATCCAAAACCCATTCATATTTCCAGGAAGAAAGCCTGAACCACCGATACTTAAGCCGACAATAAGATAGGCAGCAATAATCCAAGGCATACGGTTCTTAGTCTTTCCAAAAATACCGACAGCAAAAGATCCAATCAGCATCGCTGCGGCAAATAAAACTTCAACCCAGCCCGCATGAACAATTGTACCTCCAAAATATTTCGTGGTCACAAGAGGATAGAGACTCATTGCGGGCATAAAAAGTAACATGAAAAGGGCGCCAATGAGAGTCATTTTCCACATCGGTTTATTCTCACGGAGAATATTAAACCCTTCAAGTGCATCCTTAATAACAGAAATCTTTTCACCTTGTGAAGCGACTTCCGGAATTTTAACCAAAAGCAGCATTCCAGCACCAAGGATGAAGCCAATCACATCAAGTAAAATAACCCAATGAATCGGCAGAGTTGCTACCATGAATGCTCCAATCCCAGGTGAAACAATGAATATCAGAGATTGAATGATACCGAACTGTCCATTGACTCGAGTGATTTCTTCTTCTGGTACCATTGTGGGCATAATAGATTGGACTGTAGGCATCTGAGCAGTCTGTGCTACCGCACGAATACCAATAGTCACAAAAACCATCCAGAGTGGATAAACATCGTTATTAATTCCGTAAATAAATAGTCCTAAAGCGATTACTGCAACCACAGCATCGTAAAAAATCAGTAAGAATTTCTTGTTGATACGGTCAATAAACGGCCCAACAAAAGGGCTCAGAATCGCCATAGGTAACATACCTACTAGTGTGGCAATAGCAAGAACGGATTCTTCGCCTGTTTCAAGGGTTAAATACCAAATTATCGCATATTGGACAATCATTGACGTTACACCCGTTAGAAGCTGACCAATCAAAAACAAATAAAAATTTTTCCGCCAGTTGGTTGGTACTTTTGTGTTCATAGGATTCCTTTTTCTATATCTTCTTTGAAGAGCCTAAAATTTTATCCGTAAGCCAACAGATATTCGTCTCCTTTTTAAATATTAGCATATCAAAAAAGGAAGAGTTCTCAAAGCAATTTAAACCTTAACTTCAAGTATTTTACTGATTTTTAAGAAGCATCAAAAAGAGCCTGAACGATATCAGACTCTTAGTATTTACAGTAGTTCTTTATTTCGGAAACAATATTCGGCATGGTCATTAATCACACCTATAGCTTGAAGGTAAGCATAGATGATTGTTGGACCAACAAATTTCATTCCTCTTTTCTTCATGTCTTTAGACATGGCTTCAGCTAAAGCATTGGTGACAGGTACTAAACTTTCATCAGTAATTTGATGTTGCAACACTTGCCCTTCTGTAAAAGACCAGATGTATTTATCAAAAGAACCGAATTCTTTCTGAAGTTCTAAAACTTTTTGAGCATTATTGACTGCAGCTGCTATCTTTAGCTTGTTCCGGATAATCCCTGCATTTTGGCGCAGTTCTTCTTCCTTTTCCTTACTGTAGCTGGCTACTTTTTCAATCTCAAACTGATCATAAGCTTTATAGAAGCTTTCCTGTTTATTTAAAATGGTTGACCAAGAGAGGCCCGCTTGATTCATATCTAAAACAAGTTTTGCAAAAAGTTCCTGATCATCATGGACCGGGGTTCCCCAATAAGTATCATGATAATGAATCATCTTCTCCGAAGAAAGGCACCATTTGCATCGTTTCCTATCCATTTTTACTCCTTTTTCTCAATAGGTGCCATCGCAGCCAAAAGGCGTTTCATGCCTACTTCTGGGAACTTAATTTTCAGTTCCATGTTCTTACCAGTTCCGGTAACAGCTAACACAATCCCTTCGCCCCATTTGCGGTGGACGGCGGTGTCTCCAATCGTCCAGTCTTCGGTTGCAATATCTGCTTTTTCAATCACACGTGCTGTACCAGGATTGACTGCTGCTTTACGTTGATGTAGAGCATCTGTCATAGACATGCCAGTACCAAATCGTGTCGCACCATCAGCCGTTTTATAACTAGCATTGAAACTTGAGTTAGCCTTACGTGCAATCCCGCCATAGTCCAATAATTCATCATCAATCTCCGAGATGAAACGGCTCGGACGGTTATAGCTGGTTTTACCGTAGAGTACACGTTGATTTGCATTTGTCATATAAAGAAATTCTTCGGCGCGCGTGATTCCCACATAGGCGAGACGACGTTCCTCTTCCAATTCATCAGGATCATCATTGACACGAGAAAGCGGGAAGATGTTTTCTTCCATACCGATAAGAAATACAACAGGAAATTCTAGACCCTTTGCAGCATGTAAAGTCATCATGGTAACCGCATCACTCGCTTCTTCGTATTCGTCAACCTCAGAAAGAAGACTCACTTCATTAAGGAAACGACTCAAACGGTCCAAGCCAGTTTCCTTGATTGGTTCTCCGGTCATTTCATCTAGTGGTACTTCTGACTTTTCATCAAAATTCTTTGTCACAGAGAGAAATTCTTCGATATTCTCAATCCGTGTCTGAGCTTCAAGATTTGCTTGCATTCGTAGGAACTTCATATAGCCCGTGCGGTCGAGCATTTCTTCGACAAGCTCCGTGATACTGGACGTTTCAATAAAGCTACGCAAGAAGTCAAAGATCAGTCCAAGATTGTAGATTTCACCAGCTGCTTTACCTCGAATATCCGATAAAGTAATATCCAAAGTTGACTCTGCCAAAGACTTACCTTGCATATCCGCAAAGTTTCGCAATTTTTCCAGAGCACTTGGACCAACACCACGTTTAGGTTCATTGACGATCCGCTCGAAACTCATATTATCTCGAGGATTGGCAATCACGTTAAGGTAAGAAATAACATCACGAATTTCTTTACGTGAGTAGAACTTTGTTCCTGCAACCATACTATAGGGAATATTTGACTTCAAAAAGGCTTCTTCTATTGTACGTGATTGTGCATTTGTCCGATAAAGGACAGCAAAATCAGAATATTTCCGACCAGCTTGCACTTGCTCATTTATCGTCGAAGCTGCAAAGATTGCTTCCTCCCGCTCATCATTGGCGCGGTAATAAAGGATATTCTCCCCATCATTATTTTGGGTCCATAATTTTTTAGGGCGACGATTCACATTGTTATTTATCACATTATTGGCAGCCTGTAAGATTGTTTTTGTAGAACGATAATTTTCTTCAAGTAAAACAACTTTCGCATCTGGATAATCTTTTTCAAAGTCAAGGATATTCTGCATATCTGCGCCACGCCAACCGTAGATGGACTGGTCTGCATCACCCACAACACAAATATTTTTAAAACGTTGAGCCATTAACTTGACGAGCTGGTATTGTGCATGGTTTGTATCTTGGTATTCATCAACATGAATATATTGAAATTTACCCTGATAATAGGCTAAAACATCAGGATTTTTATCAAAAAGACGTAAAGTTTGCATGATTAAATCATCGAAGTCCATCGACTCCGCTTTACGCAGTTCTGCTTGATAAGTTTTATAAACACGCGCGGTCAATAACTCATAAGGATTACGCGCGTTGATTTGTCCTTCGTAAGCTTCTGGATCTAGAAGGTCATTTTTAGCGTTTGAAATTGTATTAAGGATCGTTTTAGGTTCCCATTTTTTAGGATCCAAGTTTGCTTCTTTTAAAATACGCTTCATCAAGGTTTTTTGTTCCCCTGGATCAATAATCGTAAAGTTTCGATTATAACCAATATGGTCAGCATCACGTCGGAGGATTCGGACACACATAGAGTGAAATGTTGCAATTAATGTATCTTGAGCTGCCGGGGTTAAATTAAGCGCACGTTCTCTCATCTCACGCGCAGCTTTGTTGGTAAAGGTAATCGCCAAAATATTCCATGGATTCACCATTTTTTCATCGATAAGATAAGCAATACGGTGTGTCAAAACACGAGTTTTTCCTGATCCCGCGCCTGCCATGATTAAAAGTGGTCCTTCTGTAGTTTGTACTGCCTCTGCTTGTTTTTCATTCATTCCATTTAATAAAGGATTCATTTATTCTCTCAATTCCAGTCTAGTCTTGCTCTCCTATTATAACAAAAGAGGGACTTTCATGCACATCTGTTTCCCCTTAATTCTATTTCATTAAGCGTAATAATTCTCGCAATAAACAAAGCTGTAAATACTGGATTACAGTTGCTCGATTGGCTTGTAAAAGCGACTCACACATGATAGAATTATTCATAAAATGAAAGAAGGAAAAACATGACGCTGAACATTCAAAATCTCCGCTTCTCTTATCAGGCGCACAATGTCCTTGATTTATCCCCTGTAACTTTCGAACAAGGAAAAATTTATGGAATCGTGGGACGAAATGGTGTCGGAAAAACGACATTTTTTAAAACGCTAACCAATATTATTACCAACTATTCTGGCAGCATCGAGATTGACGGCCAAAACATTAAAGAAAATCCTAGGATACTGACATCTGTAGGTATTGTTCTTGATGATATGGAACTTTATAAAAATTATTCAGGTTGGTTTAATCTTCGCTATTTTGGTGGCCTCCGCGGAAATTTTGATGAAGAAAGAACACGTATCTTAGCTAAAGAATTAAATATTGACAACAACCTGAACGAAAAAGTAAGCCGTTATTCTTTGGGAATGAATAAAAAGCTGATTCTTCTAATTTCCCTGATGAGCGATGCAGATATCCTCATATTTGATGAACCTTTCCGTGGCCTAGATAAAGGAACTGTCGAATGGTTTAAAAATTACCTGCTTCATTTAAAGACAGAGGGACGAATGGTCCTTATTTCAAGTCATGTTCAAGAAGACATTGAAACTCTAGCCGATGAAGTTTTAGTCCTAGAAAATGGTAATTTTGTTGAAAAATTCGATCTTCATAAGAAGAATCAGACCTATATTTACCGTGTCCAAACAAATCAACCTCAAGCACTTCACACCTTCCTAACGGAGTTACACGTTAAGTTTTCACAGCAAGCCGAAAACTGGACGATTTTTGAAATGAATGAAGACAATTACCGCGAGTTCTTCAAGCAAGCTGTTGCTCAAGATATTGAGTTTTATCAGATAAAAAAAGAAAGCAAGTTCATTGAACTTGTGAAATAGGAGGAACTCAATATGAATGCCAAAAATATTTTTAAAATGGAAATGTACAAAAACATAATGGATAAAACCTACATGATTGTCCTTACTGTATTCATTTCTTTAAGTCTATTGCTTAACTTTTCATGGTTGGCTGTAAGTTTGACAAACATTGATTTTCAAAACTTCCCCATCCTCCTCACTTTTCTTTTGATTACAACTGTCTTTGCCATCATTGGTCTAGCTATCTTTTCTCTCTTATACCCTTTTCATCTACTCAATGTCGATTACAAAAATAAAGTCATGAGTTTGATGATTGCCAGTGGTGTTTCTCGGGTCAAATATTACTTTGTCAAAATCGGTACAACAATTTTGACTCAATTAATTGCTCTTTTTCTTATCTTAGTTGTTCCTTTTGTTACTTTCTTTATCTTCAACCAAGAAACGGTCTTTTCTCTCTTTCGATCGCTTGATTTGTTGGTTCATTCCGCCGATATTTTTTCGGGACTTCTGTCTTACATTTTAGGACTTATTGCAATGATGGTCACGATGGCTTTAGCTGTTATTATCACGCGCGGAAGCACTTCTGGTTTGTTTGTATACATCGCTTTTAATTTTGCCTCACGTATTCTCCAAACAGTCTTAATGAGTCTATTTTTCCTCTTTCTTGCACAAGTTGGCACTTCGGATTTTAGTTCGACATTTGTAAGCAATAATAGCCTCTTCAGTATTGGTTATCATATTATAGAAATTTTGGTTTTCGGTCTAATTGGTATTTTCTATCTTCGCAAACAAGACTTATAAAAACCTCAAAAAAACTTCCAGAACATTTTCTGGAAGTTTTTTTATTATAGTACTTGATTATAACTACGGCTAAAAGCAGTTGTCATCTCTTTTGTTGCATCATCATAAGCAACCTTTTTCTCAAATATGCCATGCACAATGATTCGGTTGACGGCTTCTGGATCAGCACAAGTTACCAAGGTAATCTCTGTCTTTCCTGGAGTATCATCGATTACTTCAGAATGTTCTGGAGAAACAACAGATATTTTGTTGATGCGATATTGGTAGATATTATTTTTGTCCGTGACATAGATAACCATGCCCTCTTTCGCACGCTCAAGGGGTGTAAAGAGGAGACTAACATCACTACTAAATCCAGTGACATTATGGCTGGCTAAGGCATAATTCCCCTGCCCCATCACTTGATCTTCTTTCATCGTTCCCGCACCAAAGGCGAGATTCTCATTAGCTAAACCATTAAAAATTGGCAGGTTAATACCAACATCAGGAATCGCAATTCCCCCAATTACTGGCATCGGTTGACGGTTTAACTGATGCCGCATCACTTGCTCAAAACTTATTGATTCCACGCTATCAAAGTCAAAGTTTCCCTTTACTTCTTTATTTTCTTTAATCGTTTCACGCGTCACATTATGTATCTGATAATGCGCCGTATTTCTACCGATTAACCAGTTTCGGATAGGCTTATTAAAAACAAGAACCAAACCCACAAGAAAGAGAAGTAAAATAAGCAAATTAACCAACACACGTTTCCAGCTTTTGTTTTTTTTCGCCATGTTGCCTCTTTCTATTTTAAGTCTTTAATTTGACCTATCTTATAGTTTTCACTGGTTAAATCAAATTTATCTTTTAAACCATCAGTAATATAGACTTTATTATCTTTGTCTACAAACACAGCTTGAACATTTTTCAGGCTTTGTACATATTCATAACCTTTTTTTGTTCCCATAGCGTAGATCATCGTAGATAAACCATCTCCATTTGTAGCATCTTCACCAGAGATTAAAAGAGTAATACTGGCAATATCATTATCAAATGGGAAACCGGTTTTAGGGTTAAGGATATGCGAGTAACGATGCCCATCAATTTCTAGATAACGTTCATAGATACCAGAGGTATTAACATGTTGGTCGCTCGCTTTTAAAATACCCAATTGCGATTTCTCTGGATCATTAGGATCTTTTATAGCAATCGTCCACGCATCATTCGTTTGACGTGGGGAGTGTCCTATCACATAAATAGAACTTGATCCCAAATCAACAATCCCTGTTGTTACGCCATTATCTTTAAGGCTTTCCACCATCTTCATGGCTGTATAACCTTTAGCTATCGAACCTAAATCTAAACGGGCACCTTTTTCTCTTAGATAGACGGTACTCTCCTTTTCATTAAATTCAATAAATTGATAGTTAATCAACGGCAAAACACTGTCTATTTCACTTTGTGATGGCTTTCGTGCATCAGGGAAACCAATATTCCAGAGCTTGCTCAAAGGACCAATGGTAATATCATAGCCCATATTCTTAGCAGAATAGTTATATCCCAACTTGATTAACTGATAAATTTCGGCATTTACTTTGACAGGTTTAATACCAGCATTGTCATTGATTTCATCAACAACTGAGTTTGCTTGATCCACAGATACCCAATCGTTATATTTTTTGGCAATATTTAGCGCTTCTTCAACCGCTTTTTCCTTACCTTTATCATAAACAGTAACTTGGATATAAGTTCCCATCGTTGTGGCGTCCTTTTTGATTGGCTGCTCTAAAAGATCACGTGTCTCCTTATTTGAACTACAAGCTGCCAGTAAAAATATACTGACAGCTGCAGTTAAGAAGATAAATAATTTTTTCATTTTATTCTTCCGTATTTGAAGTTACCTCTGTATCGCTTACTTCTTCGTCTTCCTGTTCTGGTTCGACAAGAGCAAATGTCACAATTTGGGCATCATCATCTAAACGCATGATTTTCACACCTTGTGCTGCACGACCAGTTTGTGAGATATTGTCGACACTTGTACGGATTACAACACCTGTGTCGGTAATGACCATAATATCTTCATCACCATTGATAGCAGTTAAGCCAGCAAGCTTACCTGTACGCTCAGTGATATTCATGACTTTAATCCCTTTACCACCACGGCCTTTGACTGGATATTCACTCGCGATGGTTCTCTTACCCAAGCCTTTTTCAGAAATCACTAAGACTTCCTGTTCATCATGAACAATCGCTGTACCAACGACAAAGTCGCCTTCACGCAAGCTCACGCCTTTAACACCAGTGGCAGAGCGCCCCATGTCACGAACGACTGCTTCTTCAAATCGTACAGAGAAGCCATTATGCGTACCAATAATGATATTCTCTTTGCCTGATGTAAGCAGAACATTGATAAGTTCATCACCCTCACGAAGATTCAAAGCTTTTAGACCATTAGTTCGGATATTTGCAAATTGTTGTGTATTTGTACGTTTGACCAAGCCATTACGTGTCGTAAAGAACAAATATCTTTCTTCATCTGACTTCACAACATTAATAACTGTTTGGATTTTTTCACCTTCATCAAGTTTTAAAAGATTGACGATTGGCAAGCCTTTAGCAGCACGACCGTATTCAGGGATTTCATAGCCCTTCATCCGATAGACACGTCCGAGATTTGTAAAGAAGAGTAAATGATCATGCGTACTTGTTGACACAAGATGCTGTACGAAATCATCGTCTGACATATTCATACCTTGAACGCCACGTCCGCCACGTTTTTGTGCACGGAATTCGTCATTGCTGAGACGTTTGATATAGCCTTTATTTGAGAGCGTAATAAGGACATCTTCTTCCTCGATCAAATCTTCGTCTTCCAGATTCAAGACTTCTCCCACCAAAAGCTCTGTGCGGCGTTTGTCTGCAAATTTACGTCTAATCTCGCCTAACTCTTCACGAATAATAGCTTTGACACGTTCTGGTTTAGCTAAGATGTCTGCCAAATCGGCAATCAAGGCAATAAGCTCTTGATACTCATTTTCAATCTTGTCACGTTCTAAGCCTGTTAAACGACGTAAACGCATATCCAAGATAGCTTGCGACTGTTTGTCTGACAATTGGAATTCATCCATCATCGCTTTTTGCGCAATAGCATCCGTTGCAGATTCGCGGATAATTGTAATCATACGATCAATATTATCCAAGGCAATACGCAAACCTTCTAAGATATGCGCACGGGCTTCTGCACGAGCTTTATCAAAGCGCGTACGACGTTCAACAACTTCGATTTGGTGTTCGATGTAGTCGGTCAAGATTTGTTTCAATGACAGAATCTTCGGCGTCCCTTTTTCGATCGCCAACATATTGAAACCAAAGGATGTTTGCAATTGTGTAAGTTTGAATAAGTTGTTCAAAATCACATGAGCAGATGCATCACGACGGACTTCAACCACTAGACGCACACCTTCACGGCTTGACTCATCACGACAGGCTGTAATACCTTCTATACGCTTTTCTTGTGCCAAACGCACAATATGCTCATGCACTTTTGACTTATTCACCATATAAGGGAACTCAGTGACTATGATACGTTCCTTACCACCAGGTAATTCTTCGATTTCTGTTTTCGCACGAAGTGTAATTGAGCCTTTACCTGTCTCATAAGCACGGCGAATACCTGATTTCCCCATAACCAGAGCACCTGTTGGGAAATCTGGCCCTGGTAAAACTTCCATCAAATCACGCGTTGTTGCCTCTGGATTTTCCATCAGCAAATCAACCGCATCAATTGTTTCACCTAAGTTATGAGGTGGGATATTTGTCGCCATCCCAACGGCAATCCCCGTTGTTCCGTTAACCAAGAGGTTAGGAAAACGTGCTGGAAGTACCTCTGGCTCACGCTCAGTTCCATCATAGTTATCAACAAAGTCAACAGTGTTTTTGTTGATATCTCGAAGCATCTCCAAGGCAATTTTGGACATACGTGCTTCAGTATAACGTTGAGCGGCAGCACCGTCTCCATCCATGGAACCAAAGTTCCCATGTCCGTCAACCAGCATATGGCGGTAACTCCACCACTGAGCCATACGTACCATTGCCTCATAAATCGAGCTATCTCCATGTGGGTGATATTTACCCATGACATCCCCGGTAATACGGGCAGATTTTTTATGTGGCTTGTCAGGCGTTGTACCAAGCTCGTTCATTCCGTAAAGAATGCGGCGATGAACTGGCTTCAAACCATCGCGTACATCAGGTAGGGCACGTGCCACAATAACTGACATTGCATAGTCACGAAAGCTGGTTTTCATCTCCTCAGCAAGATTGACATTTATGATATTTTTATCTTCCATGTTCTCCTCTTTCAATGTATAAACACTGTCTCTATTATACCATAATTTCTTACTGTTTACAGTTGTTTTTAAATCTTTGGGCTACCTTTTTTAAACTTGTCCGACCCTCTCTTTGAAAGGATAAATTTACTTTTTCTCAATAAAAAAATAACCCTCATCCGAGGATTATTTTTTTATTTTATTTTTGCCTCTAATACACGATCAATATCTTCAGCTAAAGGATGACCATTGCTTGCGCGATCAGATAAGTTCAAGTCTGTTAATTCTGTTTGGTAGACTTTGCCCACTGCTGAGGTCACTTCTAAAATCTGGCTCTTATCAGTTTGTGTTTCTTCTACTTCTGCAGGACTGAAAAGATCAACCGTCTCTGAAAGTGGTGTCTTAGCAGTATTTATCACCCTACCAGCTGCAAATACGGTGTGTGGATTGGTTTTCAAAGGACGTAGAACCTGAAGACCACGATTCGCGCGACTTGTTTCTGGAATATCTTCAGATTTTACCCGTTTGATAAAACCACGTTGTGTAAGCAGGTACCAGCTGTCTGTTTGCACAAAGAAGGCAGCTTTCACCCTATCACCCGCTTTAAGATTCATTGCCTTAACACCAGCTGCTTTAGCCCCCACAACAGGAATTTCTGAGATGTTAAAGCGAAGGGCATATCCATTTTCAGAAATCAGCATCACATCTTCATCGCCTTTAAAAATAGGCTCGATGGTTACAATACTGTCTTTGTCCCCTTTGAGTTTTCCATAAGCCATTGACTTCGAACGGTATGTCCGCCAAGGTTTAAAGGAAGCGAGTTCAACTTGCTTAATTTGACCAGCCGCAGTGACGACCATGTAGTTTTCACCAGTCTCAAAATTATCCAGTACCTGTGCAAAGATAATCTCTTCATCGCTAGCAAAATTGTTCAAAGTTTGGGAAATATGCTCTCCAATATCCTTCCAACGAACATCAGATAATTCATGGACTGGACGATAGATAACATTTCCAAGACTAGTAAACATCAGGAGATGCTGCGTCGTCCGAGCGCCTGCTTTAACAAAGATTAATTCATCATCCTCACGTTTACCGACTTCTTCAACATTAGAAGAGGCAAAGCTACGTGGCGATGTACGCTTGATATACCCTCCACGTGTTACAGAAACAACCGTTTCCTCTTCCGCAATCAGTTGCTGCGCTTCAATCTCTATCGTTTCAACATTATCTTGCAGTTCTGAACGTCTTTCTTTGCCAAATTTTTTCTTGACTTCACGCAATTCGCGTTTCATCAAGTTATAAAGTGTACGTTCATCATTGATAATCGCACGGAGTTCTAAAATCTTAGCTTCAAGTTCGGCTTGTTCATTCTCTAAAGTTACGATATCTGTATTGGTTAAACGGTAAAGTTGCAAAGTTACTATGGCTTCTGCCTGCTCTTCACTGAAAGCATAGCTCACTTTCAAGTTTTCCTTAGCATCAGCTTTGTTTTCAGATGCACGAATCAAAGCAACGACTTCATCCAAGATAGAAACCATACGGATTAAACCTTCTACCAGATGTAACCTTTTCTCAGCCTTACTCAAGTCAAATTTTGAACGTTTAACGATAACATCCTGACGATGGGCAATATAAGAGCGCAGAACAGGAAGAACACCGACTTGACGTGGCGTCATATTGTCAATTGCCACCATATTGAAATTATAATTAATTTGCAAATCTGTGTTTTTATAGAGGTAGTTAAGCACCAGTTGACTGTTGGCTTCTTTTTTTAGCTCAATAGCAATACGTAATCCTTCACGATCAGACTCATCACGTACTTCGGAAATCCCAGGTACTTTAGCATTTACCCGCACATCATCAATCCGTTTAACTAAAGTCGCCTTGTTGATTTCATAAGGAATCTCCGTAACAACAAGTTGTTCACGACCACCTTTAAGCTTTTCAACTTCTACCTTGGACCGAACAGCAATGCGCCCTTTTCCTGTTTCATATGCCTTTTTGATTTCGCTACGTCCTTGAATAATAGCACCCGTCGGAAAATCTGGTCCAGGCATGAGGGTCATGATTTTCTCGACATCAGCTTTAGGATGGTCAATCATATAGATTGTCGCATCAATAACCTCGCCGAGATTATGGGGTGGAATATCTGTCGCATAACCCGCAGAAATACCCGTTGAGCCATTCACCAACAAGTTAGGAAAACTTGCGGGCAGTACAGTTGGCTCTTTTTCTGTGTCGTCAAAGTTCCACGCATGAGCAACGGTATCTTTCTCAATATCTTTTAATAGATACGACGAAATTTCTGCCAAACGTGCCTCTGTATAACGCATAGCAGCCGGTGGATCACCGTCCATCGATCCGTTATTCCCGTGCATCTCAATCAAAGGCTCAAGCATTTTCCAATCTTGCGACAAGCGAATCATCGCATCATAAATTGAGCTGTCTCCATGAGGGTGAAAATTACCCATAACATTTCCGACAGACTTGGCAGACTTACGATAAGCTTTATCAAAAGTATTACCATCCTTATTCATTGAATACAGGATGCGTCGTTGAACGGGTTTTAAGCCGTCTCGAATATCAGGCAGGGCACGTTCCTGAATAATGTATTTTGAATAGCGTCCAAAACGCTCGCCCATAATATCCTCTAAAGGTAGAGTTTGTATATTAGACATTAGTCCTCCAACAGTTATTTCATTTTTAAGTTTACAAAATATTTTTTAAGAGGCAAAATCCTTTAAGTCCAAAATCATTTCAACATGTTTTATGCCATCTTCCAAAAAGGGTTCTGAATCTTCCTTGAAACCAAAGGAAGCATAGAATGCACGGAGATAATACTGGGCTTCAATACGCACTACAGGTTCTCGCCATGATTGAGCCAGAAACTCAAGAGCCTGTTGCATCATTTTACGCGCCGTTCCTTTGCCACGTTGGCTTTCCTTCACCAGTACACGGCCAATAGAGGCCTCAGGATAAGAAAGCCCCGCCGGTAAGATACGACAGTAGGATTGAATGGCACCTTCATCATCTTCTAACCACAAGTGCAATGACTTTTGATCCTTACCGTCGACATCTTGATAAGCACATTCTTGTTCAACAACAAAAACTTCAGAACGGACTTGTAATATTTTATAAAGTTCAGATCGCGTAAGTTCTTCGAAATTTTTAATCTTCCATTCCATACTTTTATCCCTCTTTTTCTATTTCATTTGTAAAGTTAGCTTTCTGCATTTCCTTCAAAAAATCAGAATGAATGGTTACTGTATCATTATTATAAAGTGTTGCAGTTAAGCTGTAACCCGTTGAATATGCTGCCGTTATTGCTAGACCTGTCACCTCGAATTTCTGCCAATTTCGCTGTGTATCTCTGCGATAATAAACCAAATCTTTGGTAATTGGTAAGCTCAATTTTCGGCGGACTTCTTCCGTGATTCTCGTATCAACCTCACCAAACAAATCCATTTGCAAACTTTCATTTGACACAGGTTGCGGTTTTGGCGGCCGTGACAAGTCTTGCAAATACTGATAGAGACGGGCGGTGATAAGGCAATCGTTAAGTGCATCGTGGCTACGCAAATCAATACCTAAAACATCCTTGAAGGTTTCCAACTTATAGTTGGGCATCTGCACTAATTTTTTTGCTTCCGATAACGTGTCATAGACTTGAAAATGTGGGGCATCACCAATCTCACAATCAACAATCGCTTGATAGAGGAAGCTGACATCGAAAGGTGCATTATGAGCCACCATTAAGCTATCCCTTGAAAAAGCAATAAAATCAGGTAAAACTTCAGCAAGAACAGGTTGATCCAGTAAGGAAGCTGGCCAAATTCCAGTCAGTTCTGAAATTTTAGTCGGAAGATAAGAACGCGTCGGCTTAATCAACTGATTAAAGCGCGCAATTTCTTGGTGAGCTTGGTCATATTTGACAGCACCAATTTGAATAATCTCATTTTTTTGAGGACTGAATCCCGTTGTCTCAAAGTCAAATACTACGTAATGCTCCACCTTATCACGTTCCTTTCTCATTTTTCCTTAAAATATACAATTACTTAAAAGATTGTGTTTTCTTCCAATGTAAACTTCACATTATTCTCAATCCATTTACGACGAGGTTCAACCTTGTCTCCCATCAAAACCGAAACCCGTTTTTCGGCTTGCGCAGCATCATCAATGGTAACTTGAATTAATGTGCGTGTTTCAGGGTTCATGGTTGTCTCCCACAGTTGGTCGGCATTCATTTCCCCCAAACCTTTATAACGCTGAAGGGTTGCGCCCTTGCCAAAAGTTTGACGAAGTTCTTCAAGTTCAGCATCCGTCCAAGCATAAGCAACTTTTTCTTTTTTACCCTTACCTTGGCTCATCTTATAAAGCGGTGGCAAGGCAATATAAACGTGGCCATTTTCAAGAAGAGGCTTCATATAGCGATAGAAAAAAGTGAGAAGTAAAGTTTGAATATGCGCACCATCGGTATCCGCATCGGTCATAATAATAACTTTATCATAGTTCCGATCCGCAAGTGTGAAATCTGCTCCAACACCTGCACCGATAGTGTAAATCATCGTATTAATCTCTTCATTTTTAAGGATATCCTGCATTTTGGCTTTTTCAGTATTGATAACCTTACCACGCAAGGGTAAAATCGCTTGGAATTTACGGTCACGTCCTTGTTTTGCAGAGCCACCGGCAGAATCTCCTTCGACAAGGTAGAGTTCATTTTTATTAGGGTTTTTAGTTTGCGCAGGCGTTAATTTTCCTGAAAGCAGTCCTTTATCTTTCTTGTTCTTTTTACCTGTTCGAGATTCTTCACGTGCTTTGCGCGCAGCTTCACGTGCTTCGCGCGCTTTAATTGCTTTGCGAATCAGATTTTGCGCTAGCTCGCCATTCTCCAAAAGATAGAAAGTCAACTTTTCAGAGACCAGTGCATCCACTGCTGGGCGTGCTAAGGGTGAACCAAGCTTATCTTTTGTCTGCCCTTCAAACTGCAGATATTCTTCTGGTACAAGGATAGATAAAACAGCTGTCAAGCCCTCACGATAGTCCGAGCCTTCAAGGTTTTTATCCTTGTCCTTGAGCAGACCCGTTTTCCTCGCGTAATCATTCATAGCTTTTGTCAAGGCTGTTTTGAGACCAGCCTCATGTGTGCCTCCATCTTTTGTCCGCACATTATTTACAAAAGAAAGAATATTTTCTGAGTAACCATCGTTATATTGTAATGCTACTTCTACTTGAAAAGAATCTTGCTCACCCGCAAAATATAAAACAGGCGTAAGTGTGTCCTTATCTTCATTAAGGTAGTCTACAAAATCTTGTACACCATTTTCGTAGTGAAACTCTTCCTTAACTTCCTCTTCTCCGCGTTCATCTGCAAGCGACAGAGTAACATCTTTCAAGAGGAAAGCTGATTCATTTAAACGTTCTGAAATCGTTTGGTATTTAAATTCAATTGTAGAAAAAATAGTAGCATCTGGCATAAAGGTAACTTTTGTACCTGTTTTTGATTTTGGTGCCTTACCTATTTTTTCCAATGTTGTTACAGGGTGACCACCGTTTTCAAAGCGTTGACGATAAACATTACCATCGCGGGTAATTTCTACTTCAAGCCAGCTGGACAAAGCATTTACGACAGAAGAACCCACACCATGTAAGCCTCCTGATGTTTTATAGCCCCCTTGACCAAACTTACCCCCTGCATGAAGGACAGTAAAGATAACTTCAACAGTTGGTTTCCCTGTAGCGTGCATCCCTACAGGCATTCCACGTCCTTCATCTTCCACAGTGACAGAACCGTCTTTATTTAAAATAACTGAAATTTTTGTTCCAAAGCCCGACAAAGCCTCATCGACAGCATTATCCACAATTTCCCAAATCAGATGATGCAAGCCTGTTGAATCTGTTGAGCCTATATACATCCCTGGGCGCTTTCTTACGGCATCAAGCCCTTCTAAGACTTGAATCGCGCTGTCGTCGTAATTATTTATATCTACCATTCATTATTCTCCATTTAAGCCAGCTCTAAACCAGCAGAAATATTCATCTTTCCTATTCTACATTCTTCAAAGGTCTTTGTCAAAAGTCTTTATAAAACAAATGAAGCTTTTTCCCCCATTTTATCTCTATTCTCCTCAAAAATTTTAAAATGAAAAGTTTTTCTTTCAAAAAATAGCTAAAATTCATTAACTTTTATGTTATAATTGTAGAGCTATTACAAACGTATAAGAAAGATGATATGACTATAATAATTTTATGCATCGCTGCCTATCTCATTGGAGCGATTCCTGCAGGACTTTGGATTGGAAAGATTTTCTTTAAAAAAGATCTGCACGAGTATGGTTCTGGAAATACTGGTACAACGAATACTTTCCGTATTCTTGGAAAAAGAGCTGGCATCATCGTTTTCATCTTTGACCTCCTCAAAGGTACATTGGCAACTCTTCTGCCTCTCATTTTCCATGTTCATAGTGTTTCACCACTTATTTTCGGATTATTAGCTGTCGTAGGCCATACCGTTTCAGTCTTTGATAAATTTAAGGGAGGAAAAGCTGTTGCGACTTCAGCAGGTGTTGTTCTCGGATTTAACCCCGTTTTCTTACTTTATCTTGCCGTTGTTTTCTTCCTCGTCCTTTACCTTTTCAGCATGATTAGCCTATCTTCTATTTTAGGAGCTACTGCTGCAATGATTGGCGTTCTTGTCTTTCCATATTTTCACTTTATTTTACCCCATTACGACCCCTTGTTCTCGATAATTATTTTAGCCTTAGCTTCCATTATTATCGTTCGACACAAGAGCAACATTAAGAGAATAAAAAATAAAGAAGAATCTTTGGTACCTTTTGGCTTAAACCTCAGCAAACAACACAATATATAGTAGTTTACATAATTAAGAACCACAATATCTAGTATCGATAACTTGACTAGGTATTTTTTTTATACTAAAATAAAAGAACAAAAATAATAAAAAATTGGAGAATATTTATGGTCACTGTATACTCAAAAAACAACTGCATGCAATGTAAAATGGTAAAAAAATGGCTCACAGAACACACTGTGGACTTTGAAGAAATTAACATTGACGAAAAACCAGAATTTGTTCAAACAGTGCTTGATATGGGGTACCGTGCTGCACCTGTTGTGGTCAAAGGCGACGTTTCATTCTCTGGTTTTAACCCAAGCGAATTGGCAAAATTGGCATGAAATTAATCTATTTCAGTATAACTGGCCAAACACGCCGTTTTGTCAATAAAACCAATTTAGAGCATGAAGAAATTCTGCCCAACGATCCTGAGTTTGAAGTCAATGAAGACTTCTTGATTATTGTCCCGAGTTATGCGGATGAAACTCCAGGGGCTGAACGAAGCATGGATATCATGGACCCTGTCTTTGAATTCATGTCCTATGCCAATAACGCACAGTATTGTAAAGGTATTGTTGGTACAGGAAATCGAAATTTTGCTTCCTTATATATATTTACTGCAAAAGAATTATCTGCTCGCTTCCAAATTCCTATTGTTTACGATTTCGAATTCAATGGAACACCGAATGATGTAGCTGCTGTTGAAGACATTGCAGCTCGATTAGAGTCTGGAGCAAACATCAGTCTCAAACCGTAAATTTCACTAAAAATAAAAATTAGCATGTGGGCGCAAAGCCCCGGAGAAATATATGTCACTTAAAAATCTTGAAGATGTTACGTACTTCACGCTTAACAATCAAATCAATATACCCGTTAACGGCTCTATTCCTTTAGCAAAAGACAAAGAAGCAATCACTGCCTTTTTCAAAGAAAATGTTGAGCCTAACACTTTCACTAAAGATACTTATGCTGAAAAAATCGAAGCATTGCTCGAGGGTGATTACCTTGAAGAAGACTTCATCCGTAAGTATGAAATGAGTTTCATCGAGCAACTTCACCAAGAATTGTTGGACTTTGGCTTTAAGTTTGATAGCTTTATGGCAGCTTACAAGTTCTACAATCAATACGCCATGAAAAATAACGAAGGTACACTCTACCTTGAAAACTTTGAAGACCGCGTCTTGATGAACGCGCTCTACATGGCTGATGGAGATACAAAACTTGCACGCAATTTAGCCTTTGCTATGGTTAATCGCCGTTACCAACCTGCCACTCCAACTTTCCTCAATGCTGGACGTAAACGCCGCGGCGAATTCGTCAGCTGTTTCCTTTTACAATTGACAGACGACATGAATTCGATCGGTCGTACTATTAACTCTGCCCTCCAACTTTCAAAAAATGGTGGTGGGGTTGGTCTTAACTTGACTAACTTACGTGGTGCTGGTGCTCCAATCAAAGGTTACGACGGAGTTGCAGCAGGTGTAGTTCCCGTAATGAAACTTTTCGAAGATAGCTTTTCTTATGCCAACCAACTTGGTCAACGTCAAGGTGCAGGTGTAGTTTACCTTTCCATTTTCCACCCTGACATTATGGAATTCCTTTCAACGAAAAAAGAAAATGCGGATGAAAAAATCCGTGTAAAAACTTTATCACTCGGTGTGACTGTTCCTGATAAATTCTACGAACTCGCAGCTAAAGGCGAAGATATGTATCTCTTCGAGCCTTACTTTGTAGAAAAAGAATACGGTATGCCTTTTGCCCATGTTGATATTACAGCAGAATACGACAACATGCTCGCAAACGACAATATCCGTAAGATCAAAATCAGCGCGCGTGAGTTGGAACAAGAACTTTCTAAACTCCAACAAGAATCTGGCTATCCTTATATCGTGAACATCGATACAGTAAACAAAGCTAACCCCGTCGATGGTGTTATCTCCATGAGTAATCTTTGTTCTGAAATCCTTCAAGTTCAAACACCTTCAGTCCTCAATGACGATCAAACATATTCAACATTAGGAACTGACGTTGCATGTAATTTGGGTTCAACAAATGTCATGAACATGATGACTTCAGGCGCAGACTTTGGAAGCTCAATCGAATCAATGGTTCGTGCCCTGACCTTCATCTCTGAAACTTCAAATCTTGACTCTGTACCGACTGTACGTAAAGGAAATAACGAAATGCGCGCCATTGGACTCGGTGCTATGGGGCTTCATTCTTTCCTCGCTAAAAACCATATCCATTACGACAGCAAAGCCGCAGTTGACTTTACAAGTGTTTACTTTATGCTCTTGAACTACTATACTTTAGTGGCTTCAAACGTACTTGCAGTTGAACGCCAAGCAACCTTCAAAGACTTTGATAAATCTGCATATGCGGACGGCTCTTACTTCGATAAATACCTTAACCATGACTATTTCGCCGCTGTTCCAGCCGAAATCCAAGAACTTTTCGCTGGTATTGCTGTACCTGGTCCAGCTGAATGGGCTGCCTTAAAAGAAAAAGTCATGCAAGGTGGACTTTATAACTCTTACCGTATGGCTGTTGCACCTAATGGTTCAATCTCTTATATCAACGACTGCTCTTCTTCGATTCACCCAATCGTTAACCGTATCGAAGAACGTCAAGAAAAGAAAGTCGGTAAGATTTACTATCCTGCCGCTGGCCTTTCAACAGATACCATTCCTTATTACAAATCTGCTTACGACACAGACATGCGTGCTGTCATTGACGTATACGCCGCTGCTACTGAACATGTCGATCAAGGTTTGTCTATGACCCTCTTCATGCGTTCAACTTTACCTGAAGGCCTTTATGAGTGGAAGATTACAAATAATAAAATGACAACACGTGATTTGAGTATCCTACGTAACTATGCTTACAATAAAGGTATCAAAACTATCTATTACGTCCGTACCTTTACAGACGATGAAGAGGAAGTTGGCTCAAACCAATGTGAAAGCTGTGTTGTTTAAAAAAAGGAAATACTATGTCTGAACAAAATAACCAAAAAGTCCCTACTTACTATGCAGCCATTAACTGGAATGCAATTGAGGATTCTATTGATAAATACACTTGGGAAAAACTGACCAGCCAGTTTTGGTTGGACACACGTGTCCCTGTATCTAATGACCTTGACGATTGGCGCAAATTGCCCCAAGTTGAACGTGATACTTTTGCGAAGGCTTTTGCTGGTTTGACGCTCTTGGATACTTTACAATCTGTAGATGGTGCAGAGGTGCTCAAACATGATGCACGTACACCGCAAGAAATCGCATGTTTCAACAACATCCAGTTTATGGAGTCCGTTCACGCCAAATCTTACTCTACAATCTTTAGTACCTTAAATACAAAGTCAGAGATTGAAGAACTCTTTGACTGGGTGGATACAAATGTTTACATGCAAAAGAAAGCAGAAATCATCAACGATATCTACCAAAATGGTACTGCCCTTCAGAAGAAAATTGCAAGTGTCTTCCTTGAAACTTGCCTCTTCTACTCTGGTTTCTTCACACCACTCTGGTATCTTGGCAACAATAAGATGATTAACTCTGCTGAAATCATCAAACTTATCATTCGTGACGAAAGTGTCCACGGCACTTATATCGGTTACAAGTTCCAGCTTGGTTTCAACGAATTGTCCGAAGAAGAACAAAGTGAACTCCGTGATTGGATGTACAACTTGCTCTACGAACTTTATGAGAATGAAGAAGCTTATACACACTTGCTTTACGATGAAATCGGATGGACAGATGAAGTCTTGAAATTCCTCCGTTACAATGCCAACAAGGCACTTATGAACTTAGGTCAAGATCCTCTCTTCCCAGATACAGCAGCGGATGTCAACTCTGTTGTAATGAACGGTATCTCTACTTCTTCGTCCAACCACGACTTCTTTAGCCAAGTCGGTAACTCTTACTTGCTCGGTGAAGTTGAAGCCATGTCCGATGACGACTATATGATTGGTTTAAAATAAAAATAAAATAAAAAGATTAGGAATTGTTTCCTAGTCTTTTTTGGTTTAGTTGGCTTGTTGATTAATGATTAGGGCTGGGCGGACGCCGCCACCGGTAGTACTATGATTGGCGTCAACACTGCTATTAAAGGATCCATCCCCATGCACCACCCATGAAACTGCATTTAGAAAATTAGGGGTACGTAGCCACCACCAACTGTGGTTCTGCCCACTACGGCTGGCACGGTTAGCAAAGCCAATGCCTTCAGTACGTGACAAGCGGTCCACATCAGCTAAAGATAAGGCAAAGGCACGGCGTGTCCCTCCGGATACAACTTGAGTGATATCTGTCGCAACTTCAGGATTAGAATCCAAACCATTGGCAAGCCAGAAATTCTCATCTAATCCAGCCGGACCAGAAGATATCGCTCCTAACGTAAATTCATCAGCTACAGGCTGAACCATAGCTTGGACTGCAGAATCAAGTTGTTCATACCAAGAAGTGAGTTCAGCTTCTTGGTCATTCCAAGAAACATTACGGATAACATCGTTACGAATAATCATATGATTGCCGTCACCCATATCTTCAAGATAACGATATTGCTCTCCCGCCATCGTAAAGATACGGCCCGGGTTCATCGTATCAAAGTTGAAAGCTGAGACCGGTGAATCTACACTTGCACTTGGGTTTACTCCCTCATCATCCATTGAGTTGTTCTGAATACCAGTTAAGAAATCCTCCAAACGACTATCTCCTCCAGCTAAGAAGTCATCGCTATGGTCGGGGCTAATAAGTTGGCTGTCCACATGGATACCATAATAGTAAGAGCCATTAAAGACTGTATCTTCTATAGCGGCGGTCATTTCTGCTGCATCCAATAAGTAGGAAGTTGCTTCTCCTACCTCTAGCATGGAAGCCCAGTAAGCCCAGCCTGTCGTGTGGTCAACCACCCAGAAGTCACCGATTTGTTGGTCAGATCGAAGATTGGACCATTGTTCGATGGTCATTGCTGCACGTTCTTGCCGAAGGTTTTGAGCTGTTTCACGTGTCGCACCGTCTGATCCACCATGCCAAACAGTGTTCGTTGGTCCTGAGCCATTGGTATAAGTCACCCCTTCTTCCCAATAGCCATCTGTTCCTTCTCCGGGATGGGTCACGTCATCTGAACCATCTGCCAGGTCACGGGCATCCCCTGCTGCAGCTGTACTAAGGTCTAAGTTGTTATGGTTAAAGGTTGGAAGATACCATGGCGCTTCTCCTGCTCGACCAAATCTTAGGTTAGAGTATCTATTAAAAGCAACACCTGCTCCTGTACGTGTGCCAATCGCTGTTGCACTCGGAATATAAGGGGTCCATGTGTTGAGTTGGTCTCTTTCTGTCCCCTCGACTAATGGTGTAGCCTCTGAAGCTCCTGTTTGTTGGGTTTCCAAATACTCCGACAGGCGGATACGTGCCATGATGGGACGTTCGCCATAGTTTTCAACAAAGACGTCCTTGTTTTCAGTCTCTACATCATAGTAGTCATGCACACGGCCTCCGACATTGACTTGGACTTCATTTTCCCGGTCGTTAATGGCTTGTTGGTTAAAGGCTGTGAAGGCAAAGGTGCCTCCGATTAAGCCGAGCAGAGATAGGATAGCGATATTCCGCAGTTTCCGTTTTTTATCTGGTGTCATAGGTTTTCCTCA
>NZ_BOVP01000007.1 GCF_018403745.1 Lactococcus formosensis
GCATTTACAATAATCAATCAATAGAAATGAGGAAAACCTATGACACCAGATAAAAAACGGAAACTGCGGAATATCGCAATCCTGTCCCTATTAGGGCTTATCGGCGGCACCTTCGCCTTCACAGCCTTTAACCAACAAGCCATTAATGACCGGGAAAATGAAGTCCAAGTCAATGTCGGAGGCCGTGTCCATGACTACTATAACCGTGACACAGAAAACAAGGATGTCTTCGTGGAAAACTATGGCGAGCGTCCCATCATGGCACGTATCCGCCTCTCCGAGTATTTGGAAACCCAACAAACAGGAGCTTCAGCGCCTACACCATTAGTCGAGGGGACAGAAAGAGACCAACTCAACACATGGACCACTTACATCCCGAGTGCGACAGCGATTGGCACACGTACAGGAGCAGGTGTTGCTTTTAATAGATACTCTAACCTAAGATTTGGACGAGCAGGAGTAGCGCCTTGGTATCTGCCAACCTTTAACCATAACAACTTAGACCTTAGTACAGCCGCAGCGGGGGATGCCCGTGACTTGGCAGATGGTTCAGATGACGTGACCCATCCCGGAGATGGAACAGATGGATATTGGGAAGAAGGTGTGACTTATACCAATGGCGACAATGGCACTGTTTGGCATGGTGGCTCAGACGGTGCAACACGTGAAACAGCTCAAAACTTGCAAGAACAACGTCCCGTCATGACCATCCAACAATGGTCAGAACTTCAACCTTTCCAACAAATCGGTGACTTCTGGGTGGTTGACCACACGACAGGCTGGGCTTATTGGGCTTCACTCTTAGAACCAGGTGAAGCAAGCTCTTATCTACTGGATGCAGCAGAAATGACCGCTGCTATCGAAGATACAGTCTTCAACGGCTCTTACTATTACGGTATCCATGTGGACAGTCAGTTGATTAGTCCTGACACCGAAAATATGAATGAATTTCTTACAGGTGGCGATAGCCGTTTAGCAGACTTCCTTACAGGTATACAGAATAATGCTATGGACGGTGAAGGCTCTAATCCACGTGCTGATATTGATTCTCCACCATCTGCCTTTAACTTTGATGCTATGCTTCCAGGCCGTGTCTTTACGATGGCAAATGAACAGTACCGTTATCTTGAAGATATGGGTGACGGCAATCACTTAATCATCCGTAATGATGCAATCCGTAATCGTTCTTGGGAGGAGCAAGAAGCTGAACTTACTTCTTGGTATGGACAACTTGATTCTGCAGTCCAAGCTATGGTTCAGCCTGTGGCAAATGAATTCACGACAGGTGAAGTTGCGGCTGAAAATGTTACTTTTACAGGAGGTGCAAGCTGGCTCCCTGAAAACTTAGAGGGGGATGTTGCGGCAGATATTACTCAAGTTGTTTCGGGAGGGACACGTCGTGCCTTTGCTCTCTCTCTTGCGGATGTTACCCGTTTATCTGGCGAAGGCTTAGCTTTTCCTAATCATGCACAGCGTGGTTCCGTTGCACTAGGCTGGTGGAGGCTACGTACTCCTGCGTCTTACCCGTATGTTTGGGGTGTGCGTACCACTGGCTACTTGATTGGCGGTCGTCCTCGAACGCTTAGCACTGCCAATGGAGGAGTTCGTCCAGCCCTCATCATTAACCAAGCAAACTAAAACAAAAAACGTTCACTCTCGGTGAACGTCTTTTTCATCTACAGGCTCTGACCCAACTTTCTTTCATGAAACTTTTTGACCTGTTTTTAACTTGATTACTGTTGGTAGCGTAATGAATTTTTGGGCTTTGACTTGTTTTGCTTTTTTCGACTTACGAAAATCTCGCTCCTCAGGACTGAACCAGAGGGCTATTTCATAGAGCGCCGCAAAACCTAGTCCCATTCCTCCAAACATTAAAACAATTTCTATAAATTCCATTGTGACCTTCTTTTATAATATTCTTAGTTCTCGATTAATTCGGGGTTTATTTCTTCGATACAGTCAACGACAGGACCGACGATTCGTGAAGTTTCTTCATCTAAGTAAAAATCCTTATATTGTGGATCGGTGTTGAGTGAGTGACAGCGGAAACTGTCCGCATCTCGGAAAACTTGTTTACAATACAGTTGTTCTTCGCCTGGTCCACCTTCTGAAATGACGTAAATATCACCATCTCTATCAAAACCTGTTGTAACAAAGGTGACAATAGAGAAATTAGGGTATTCCGGTTGCATAGAATCTCCCTTAATACGTGCGGCACCGTCATAACGGCCTGGACGTACATCTGTAAAGATGGTGTAAGTCTCCTGAGTATCATTCAAAGCTTGACCAAAACCAGCAGAGAGTTGTTCATCAGCTACCTCAATCGTATAGAGGTCCTCACGACGGTAAGTGCGTAAAGGAATGATATTGTCTGAGACTGGAGGAGTTTGAGGGGTCTGGCTAGCAAGAAACTGCGAAAAATTTAAAACATTCTTTTGTTGCTCAACATCGAGCTGTTTGTAAATATCGAGAAGCTCAATAAAAGGAGAGTTACCTTGATTTTCATTAAGGATAAGATCGATAGGTGTTTTGTAAATATCTGCCAGTTTAGAAATCATTTCTAAAGCAGGATTACTGGTTTTCTTTTCCCAAAGCGCATAAGTCCCCTGAGTGATGTCAAGCATCTCAGCAATTTCTTTTTGAGTAAACTGATGTTCTTTACGTAGCTTTTTTAAAGTTTGTCCTAGATTCATGCTTCATCCTCTTTTATTGAATTTATCAATATTATAAGCTAAAATAGAATAGAAGTCAAGCTGAAAAATTGAATGCATCAATAAAAGGAAGGGAGCGTGTTTCCTTGCCTTTTACCAATACTTTCAATATTCAAGGGATATTTTAGGTTGAGAATCAAGGACTTTGTCAACGGCTTCAGGTGTAGAAAAGAAAATCTCTATAGCTTTACCATTTTCAAACTTGAAAGATACGCAGAGAAGTTTCAAGGAGCAGGGAATAATAATTATATGAAATGTGTTAAAATATCAGTATGGTAAAAAAAGGACGTATTATTAAATCTTTAGCAGGGTTTTACAATGTAGAATCTGAAGGACAAGTTTATCAAACGCGTGCACGTGGTAACTTTCGTAAGAAAGGAATGAAGCCAATCGTTGGTGATTTTGTGGACTTTTCAGCTGAAGAAAATTCAGAAGGTTATATCTTAGATATACATAAACGTAAAAACAGCTTGATTCGCCCTTCTATTGCGAATATCGATCAGGCTGTAATCATCATGTCAATGGTTAATCCTGATTTTTCCTTGAATCTGTTGGATCGTTTTCTTGTGTTTCTAGAACATAAAGATATTCAGCCCCTCATCTACATCTCGAAACTTGATTTGCTTGAGGATACAAGTGAGTATGAACAGTTCAAGAAAAATTATGAAGCGATTGGCTATCAAGTCTTCTTTGACTGGAAAGAGCTGACTGAAGTATTAGCAGACAAAGTCACTGTCTTTATGGGGCAAACAGGTGCTGGGAAAACAACCTTGTTGAATCTGATCGCGCCAGGCATGAACTTGGCTACGGGAGAAACTTCAGATAAGCTGGGGCGTGGGCGACACACCACGCGTCATGTGGAGTTCTTTGAAGTTGCATCAGGCTTGATTGCCGATACGCCAGGATTTTCAAATCTAGACTATGATGTCTCTAACCAACCCGACTTAAATACGGCCTTTCCAGAAATTTTACGAGAAAGTCATGGGTGTAAGTTTAGGGAATGTACCCATACACATGAACCTTCTTGTGCTGTCAAAGAAGCACTTGAAGAGGGTAGGATTTTAGCGAGCCGCTATGAGAACTACTTGCAATTATTAACTGAAATAAATAACACGAGGGAAACTTATGCCAAACAAAGAAAAAGACAAAATTAAAGGGAACATTTGGATGAAGCAAGCCGGCTTTTTAGGTTTGGTGATTCTTTGGGGCCTTATTATTCTGTTTAAAAATAGTTTGGGAGACTGGAAGTGGCCACTCTTTGGCTTGCTCGTCATCTTGACTATTTGGGGCTTATACCAAATCAATAAAGCTTTCTTTGGCTTGAAAAAATAGGAGGAAACATGAAACAATTTACAAATAAAATCGCACCATCTATTCTCGCTGCTGACTTTGGTGCTTTTACAGCAGAAGTCGCAAAGATTAAAGCTGCCGGGGCTGATTATGTACATATTGACGTCATGGATGGTCATTTTGTTGACAACTTGACGTTTGGCTCTGGTGTCGTTGCTGCACTCCGTCCACATACAGATATGGTTTTGGATGTGCATATGATGGTCGAAAATCCAGAAAAGTACGTCACAGAGTTTGCGAAAGCTGGTACGGACATCATGAGTATTCATGTTGAAGCGACTGCACATATCCATGGTGCATTACAAAAGATTAAAGCAGCTGGAATGAAAGCCAGTGTAGTCATCAATCCTGGAACGCCCGTTTCAATGATTGAACCTGTACTCGGCATGGTGGATATGGTCTTGGTGATGACTGTCAATCCTGGTTTTGGAGGTCAAGACTTCATTCCTGAAACGATGGATAAAATTCGCGAACTTGTGAAATTGCGTGAAGCTAACAATCTAGAATTTGATATTGAAGTTGATGGTGGTATTGACGATAAAACTGTTGACCAGGCCCGAGAAGCAGGCGCCAATGTATTTGTAGCTGGATCTTTTGTCTTTAAAGGCGATGTAGCTGATAACATTCAAAAGTTAAGAGATAGATTATGAACGTCGTCATTATTATTCTTTTGATTTTAGCCATTCTGATTGGGATAGCTAATTTTTTCAAAAAACCAACATCCAACACCAAGCTCAATGCACGGGTTGAAAATCTGTCATCAAACTTGACGGAGTTACGTCTAGAGATGTCGCAACAGTTAGGGCAAAATCGTCAAGAAATCTCAGGGACGGTCTCAAGCTTAGCGCATAATATGAATGGGAACTTAGCAAATCTGACAGAAAATATCAATGCTAAATTTGATTATCAGTTTAAGGATTTACAAAGTTCCAACGAACAAAAACTAGATAAAATTGCGCTCAACTTAGCGGACATGTCAGAAGCTATTACGGATAAATTTGATCGTAAGTTTCAGGAACTGCAAGAGGCTAATGATAAAAAGCTCAGTCAAATCCAAAATACGGTGGATGAAAAGCTTCAAGAGACGTTGAACAAAAGGATTTCCCAAAGCTTTGAGCAGGTCACAAATCTTCTGACTTCAGTTGATAAAGGATTAGGTGAGATGCGTAACCTTGCGAGTGATGTTGATAGTCTACAAAAAGTAATGACAGGTGTGAAGACACGAGGCATTATTGGTGAGGTACAACTTGGTCGTATCTTAGAGCAGATTTTTACCTCGAGTCAGTATCAAGAGCAAGTCAACATTCAAGAGCGAAATGCAGTAGACTTTGCAGTTGTCATGCCTGGTAAAGTAGCAGGAAGTGATGTTTTACTCCCCATCGACTCCAAGTTTCCTTTAGAAGATTACCAACGTTTGCAAACTGCGCTTGAAACAAACGATATGCTAGCGATTGAAGCATCGAGAAAAGCTCTCTTCACGGCAGTTAAAGCTCAGGCAAAGTCAATTTCGGAGAAATACATCTTACCGCCAAAGACAACAGACTTTGCAATCATGTTTTTACCTATTGAAGGACTCTTCATGGAAGTAGTAAATAATACAGAGCTTTATGAGCAACTCAGCCGTGATTATAAGGTGAATGTTACTGGTCCAACAACCATGACAGCAGTCTTGAATAGCTTGCAAATGGGCTTTAAAACTCTACAAATCGAACAAAAATCAAGTGAAGTTTATGAAATGCTTGGGGCAGTCAAGACCGAATTTGGTAAGTTTGAAACCTCGCTTAAGAAAGTTCACGAACGTTTGCAACAGTCCGAAAAAGAAATCAATACGCTGATTACGACAAGAACGAATGTCATGAATCGTAAATTGCGCACGATTGATGCCGTTGACAAAGACACGAGTGCTGCGCTTTTAGAAATAGAAGGGGACTAAGATGGTTCTGATAAAAAATATAGCTATGGGAGAATTTTTTGAAGGATTCTACCTGATAAAATCAGTTGAGCTTCGTCGAACACGCGCAGGTAAGGATTTCCTTGCGATTGTTTTTCAAGATCGTACAGGAACAATCTCGGGCAATATTTGGGATGCCAATCCTAAAGCTGTCAAGCAGTTTGTTGCGGGGCGTGTGGTTCATATGAAAGCCTTAAAAGAACTCTACAACGGCATGCCGCAGGTCAATCGAATTAGCCTACGTTTGCCAGAAGGTAACGAACCAGCTAATCCAGCGGATTATCGTGAAAAATCGCCTGTAAATGAGACGGATCTCCGTAAATATGTCGAAAGTATCGTTTTTCGTATTGAAAATGCAACGTGGAATCGTGTCGTTCGTCATATCTTGAAAAAATTTGACCGTGAATTCTATCAGTTTCCTGCTGCAAAAACCAATCATCATGCCTTTGAAGGTGGCTTGGCCTATCATACAACCACGATGCTCCAGCTGGCCGAAAAAGTATGTGAAGTTTATCCACAGCTCAACGAGTCTTTGATGTTTGCAGGTATTCTTTTGCATGACATGGCCAAATGTTTAGAATTTACTGGTTATGAAAACACAAGTTATACGTTGCGGGGAAATCTCCTAGGACACATAGTTCTTATCGATGAAGAAGTCAGTAAAGCAGCGATCGAACTTGACATCAGTGATGAAAAAGAGGACTTGCTTTTACTACGTCATGTCTTACTGAGTCACCACGGTCAGTTAGAGTATGGCAGTCCTGTCCGCCCTAAAATCATGGAGGCAGAAATCATTCATCAGATTGATATGATGGATGCTAGCATGATGATGATGATGACCGCTCTAAATAATGTTGAACCGGGACAATCTAGCCAACGCGTCTTTGCCTTGGAAAATCGAAACTTTTATAAACCATTGGATAACTAAAGAGAAGAAGAAAAGATGAAACACACACTTAAAAACAATACATTGACGGTTGCAGTTGACACTTTTGGCGCAGAATTACATTCTGTTCAAAAAGAAGGTATCGAGTATCTTTGGCAAGCAGATCCAGCGTTCTGGGGACGTCATGCTCCTGTGCTTTTCCCCATTGTTGGGAAGTTAAAAGACGGACACTACAGCTACGCAGGTAAAAACTATGAGATGTCAGGACATGGCTTTGCACGTGATACAGAATTCAAACTCGTACAGGAAAAAGAGGATGAGTTGGTTTATGAAATTACCTCAAATGCTGATACACTTGTACAATATCCTTTTGATTTTAGCTTCAAGGTAAGTTATAAATTAACAGGAAATCAAGTGCGTGTACGTTATCAAGTGGAAAACAAAGATGAAAAGACCATGATTTTTGGTGTTGGGGCGCATCCAGCCTTTAATGTTCCTCTTGAAAAAGGAAACTTTGAAGATTATACCTTGACAATTGCTCCTGCCGAAAAACGTACTTTTATACCTTTAGATTTACCAACAGGTACGCTTAAAAGGGAAGAACAATCTGAAGTTGAGGTGAGTGATATAGCACTGAACCATGAACGTTTTTCAAAAGACGCGCTCGTCTATACATCCTCAGATAAAATGTCAGTGGCCTTAACAAACCGTTTGGATAGCCGAAGTGTGAAAGTAACATGGGAAAATATGCCTTTCTTTGGCCTTTGGAGTCCCTACCCCGCTGAAGCTCCATTTGTGTGTATCGAACCTTGGTCTGGTATAGCAGATGAATTTAGCACAACAGGCGAACTTACTGAAAAATATGGAATGAATAATCTTGCTCCATATGAAACCTTTAGCTGCGAATATGTCATTGAAATAAATTAAAACCAAAAGATAGACAGTAAGTCTATCTTTTTCTAAATTTTTAAGAAAGACCGCGAGAAAAAGAAGCCGTAAATTGCTATAATAGAGAGTATGAATGATATTTTCCAACTTACACTGATTTTAGTGGCTTCATTAGTCGCAACTTTAATCGCAAGAAGAATAAGAATTCCCGCAGTAGTCGGTCAAATACTGATTGGTATTGTTTTGGCACCTGCTGCTTTGGGATGGTTGCAAGGAGGACACACCATTGAGGTCCTTTCCGAAATTGGGGTGATTCTGCTCATGTTCCTGGCAGGGCTAGAGAGTGACCTTGGGGTATTAAAGAAAAACTTTAAACCTGCTTTACTGGTTGCCCTAGCGGGTGTCATCGTACCTTTACTGGTTTTCTGGGGCGTAACAACGATGATGGGCTATGCTTTCTCAACGGCTATCTTTTATGGGATTGTCTTTGCAGCGACCTCTGTCTCGATTACAGTTGAAGTTTTGCAAGAATACGGTAAGCTTTCTACAAAGGCAGGATCTATTATCTTGGGTGCGGCTGTTGTAGACGATATTTTGGCAGTTCTAGCTTTATCTATCTTCACATCTACACAGAGTTCTTCTGGCAACTTGCCAAGGCAGTTTTTCATGGAATTCCTCTTCCTCCTTTTCCTTGTCTTGGTACACAAGTCAATCCCGAAAGTTTGGCGTTTTGTGGAAAAACTTCCGGTCTATGCGAAGAACACGACAGCAGCGCTTATTCTCTGTTTGGTTTTAAGTCTTCTTGCTGATGCAGCGGGGATGTCGGCTGTGATTGGGTCTTTCTTTGCTGGACTAGCCTTGAGTCAAACAGATGTTTCTCATAAGATTGAGGAGTACAGCTCCGCTATTGCTTATGTCGTTTTCATCCCAGTTTTCTTTGTTTCTATTGCGATTTCCGTAACTTTTGAGAGTATCTTTGAACATCCAATCTTGATTCTCTTCTTTACGTTATTGGCTGTATTGACAAAGTTTGTCCCTGCATATTTTATCGGGAAATCGACAGGACTTACCACCTCAGACAGTGCCTTGGTCGGTACAGGGATGGTCTCACGTGGCGAAATGGCATTGATTATCGCGCAGATTGGGCTTGCTTCGCAAGTGATTAATAGTGATATTTATTCAGAGCTTGTCATTGTGATTATCCTCAGTACTCTGATTGCGCCGTTCCTCATCAAGCTCTCTTTGAAAAAAGACTAAAATAACAATAATAACAGACTTATGACAAGAAAAATGATAAAATAGTCAAAGTATATAAAATGAAGGGGTTTCTTATGTCAAACTGTCAAGTAGTAAAACATCCACTTATCCAACACAAACTTTCAATTTTGCGTCGTGCAGACGTTTCAACAAAAGAGTTCCGTGAACTCGTTGACGAGATTGGTATGCTTATGGCTTACGAAGTATCTCGTGACTTACCTGTACAAGATGTCGAAATTGATACTCCTGTTGCGCATATGACAGCGCAAGAACTTGCAGGTAAGAAATTAGCAGTTGTGCCAATTCTTCGTGCAGGTATCGGTATGGTAGACGGTATCTTGAAACTTATCCCAGCAGCGCGTGTCGGCCATATCGGGATGTATCGTGATGAAGAAACATTTAAGCCAGTTGAATATTTGGTTAAACTTCCAACAGATATTGCTGATCGCCAAATCTTTTTGGTTGATCCAATGTTGGCTACAGGTGGTTCAGCAATTCTTGCAATTGATAGCCTTAAAAAACGTAATGCCAACAATATCAAGTTCGTTTGTCTTGTCGCAGCACCAGAAGGTGTAAAAGCGGTACAAGAAGCACATCCAGATATTGATATCTATGTGGCAGCACTTGATGATCACCTTAATGAACATGGCTACATCGTTCCAGGTCTTGGGGATGCTGGTGACCGTTTGTTCGGTACAAAATAATAAAAACTGAAAACGTTAGAGAGCGACAAGCTTTCTAACGTTTTTTTATAAAAAAATAAAATTCTGAGCTAAATAGTTTACAAACGTAAATTTATGTGTTAAGATTACACTTGTAAACATAAATAAGAAAATAAAAGGAGACATTACTATGTCATTTATCAATTCACTCAAAAACCGTCGTTCAATCTACGCACTTGGTAAAGATGTTAAAGATGCAGACCAAGCTATCGAAACAATTAAAGAAGCAGTAAAACACAGCCCATCAGCTTTCAACAGCCAAACAACACGTGTACTTATCGTTACAGGTGATGCTCAAGAAAAACTTTGGGGACAAATCGTTGCTGACGAATTGAAAGCAACAATGAAAGCACAAGGTGTTCCTGAGTCAGCTTGGGAAGGTACAAAAGCAAAACTTGATGGTTTCAAAGCTGCTTATGGTACAGCTCTCTTCTTCGAAGACCAAGACGTTGTTAAAGGCTTGCAAGAACAATTTGCTCTTTATGCAGATAACTTCCCAGTATGGAGCGAACAAGCTTCAGGTATTACTTCAGTCAATGCATGGACAGCTCTTGCAGAACTTGGTATTGGTGCAAACTTACAACACTACAACCCAGTTATTGACGAAGCAGTTGCTAAAGAATGGAACGTTCCAGCAAACTGGAAATTACGTGGTCAACTTGTATTCGGCTCTATCGAAGATGAAGCTGGAGAAAAAACTTACATGGAAGACGATGACCGTTTCATTATCGTAAAATAAATTGAAAAAAGCCTTAGGGCTTTTTTTTGTAGGAAAAATGATAATTTGCTATAATAAAAGAAAGTAATACTACTCGAAAAGACTAGCGTTGCTACTGTTTGAGGCAATAAAATATTTTGAAATAATCAAGATATGAGCCAAAATATGATTTCGAAAAATTCCTTAGAACTAAGGATGCAAGATACAGCACATAAAGGAGAAGATATGGAAGCAAAATTGCTCAATAAAGTAGTGATAAAACGTAATGGTCGTGTTGTCGATTGGGATTCATTCCGTATACAAACAGCAGTTTTTAAAGCTGCAATCAACGGAAAATACAAAGACAAACCCTTGCACGCCAATATGATTGCCAACAATGTTGCAAAAGTTGTTGAGAAAGTCATCGCTGAAATTCCATTCGACAAGATTGAGATTGACACGATTCAAAATCAAGTGGTCAACCAGCTCAATGACTTTGACAAAGAAGTGGCAAAAGATTTTCTTGAGTATAAAGTAAAACAAGAAATTAATCGTAAACACTAAAACAGCGACTTTATGTTAAAAGTAAAAAAGCAGATTCTTTGAGAATCTGCTTTTTGTGTTCTTTAAATTAAAAACACATGAGCGTAATATTGCTTCTTTATAATTTTAATCTTTGATATAATTTGTAATATAAGAAATGCTGTGGATATATCCAAACAATTTTATGAAATTACACATAGATTTCAGGAGGAGAATATATGACAGAAAGAAAAGTAATCAAAGTGAAGAAGCAGGCCATACGCCGTGCACGACTTAAAAAAGTAGGCACTGTCGCTGCAATGTTGCCGCTGGTCATGTCGGAAGGCGCACCTGTAGCCACACTTATCCGTGGACGACATGGCGAGGAGACAACAGGCATCGAACAAGTTGTCGAGTTTTCTGAACAAGAAATCGCAGATGTTCTCTTACCCGAGGAAGTCGTCGAGGAAGTGATACAGGAAGAACAGGAGGAGTATGAAATACAGGAAACAAGGGAAGAGATAACATCAGAACCTCTCCCTGCTTTTGAAGCGCCGCAAAGCTTTGTAGCTCCTTCTTTTTCAGAGGGCGGACTAACAACTTTTGAAGCAGAGCAAGCCTCTATTGGTATTGCACCTTTGCAGGTAGGAAACTGGGACGGTCGTGACCGTTGGCCTTCAGGGAGAATTTATAGTGTCCAATGGTTAACAGAAGACACTGTTCGGATTGAATTCTCCACTCGTTTTCCTGATCCTGTAGGGAACTTAGGAACCAGTCACATTGAGGAAAGAGCAGAGTTTAAAGTTGAGTTAGATGGCGTTCTTTCTGATATTATGCATATCGCAAATGTTAGGACAACGACGGGAGACCGTGTTTTTCTTGACCTCATAGGTATAGCGCCCGATGCATACGGTGAAGTAACCATCTATGGTCGTGACCTGCACCAAGGGGGCAGCGATTCGTCCTTCCGGCTTTTTGGTGGCGTTCTTCGTCCAAATCCTCATCGTCCTATTGTACTGAACGAACAGCATATCCATCGTGGAACAGTTACACATAAGTTTGTTGGCGATGATGTTGCTGTGGCGGATGCGGAAGTTATCGAGTGGCCGCACTTGGATATATCAGAACTGGGCTTTACTGGGGATGTTAACTTTACCAGTAAAATAGCAGATATTGTGTTTGCCAGTACAGCACAAGCAGGGTCCTCAGCAATATATTACGGGACAATTGACTGGTACAGGATTATCAGCGAAATTGAAGAAGCGCTCAATAGGCAAGATAATCTTCCAGCAGGTGTTTATTACACCGTCGAAATCCCCGACACATTACGCAATAACTTTGCAAACAGCAGCCTTTTCTATGATGCTCAAGTCCTTGAAAATATACCTGTAGCTATCGAAAATATTCATGTTAATCGGGGGATTGTCCCTGGCCGTGCCTTTAATGCCAGTCGTGCAGTACAATCTATTGAGCGACACATCACACTTGATTTTGACATTCAGATGGCGCGTCCTACGGAGCGTCAGAATATCATGGAGCTAGAAGTCCGACTACCACTGGATATTCTCCTCCATGATCGTCCAGGCCTCTTTGCCTCTTTTGTCCATATCGAGGGACACAATCATTTCGACCGTGTTTTTGATGCTGTTGTCGAAGCTGTCGAAGAGCGTTCGCTAGAACTTGATGTGTCCTTATTACAGGAGCTCACACAGAGTATCTTAACACAGTCAGCCGTGCATGATGTCAACGGTAATGCCAACGGTCTCTATTCGGGACGGATGTTTATCGGCGATGCGGAGTTTGTCCCGACGATTATTGGCAATCGGCAGTCTGTGCCAGATAAAACTTTTGACAACACCGATGAAGTTGTAGAGGCTTTAGCACAATATACGATAGAGTTCGCGATCATGGGACATAATCCCGATGTCGAAGGGGGAATTTTACGTTATGCAACTGCAAGATTAACAGTAAGGGGGAGCGATCTCAAGTTTGCAAGCAGTCAAGCAGGGCGCCATCAAATATTGGTAGATGCTGATGCCTCTATAAGTATAGATCTGATCAATGGAGTAGATGACGCCTTCACTGCAGACGGTTGGCCTCGTTTCTTAGAAGAATACGGCGCACGTGTCAAAGACAAAATTGAGGATTTAGCCAAGCAAGGCGGTCTCTTTGAGGACGCAAATATTGACCCTAAGCAAGTAACTTGGACACGAGGTCGTGTGGCGGATAAGGTATACGACGGCTCAACCCGTGTGTCGTCGGTCGTTGCTCCTGTCTTGGAAGGTTTTGTTCCTGGTGATAGGAACATCATCACTTTTGACTTTAACAGGGCATCGCAGAATGGAGATACGCTTGCACCTTTAGAAGAGCGTTTGCGCTTTGCGGACAGTCTGCCGGGGGAATGGGCGATTCATGGCCTTGACTTTCATGGCGGTATGCTTAACCGTCAAGACCAAGTATCAGGAAACATCTTTAACTATGAGATTGTTGGGGTACCTGAGTTTGATGATGCAACCATCAGTCAGTTGATACTGGATGTTGATGACCTCTCCCGTCTTGATTTTGAAGCAGGACGTGTCTCACGGCAATACAATGGCACGACTGTTTATGACTATAGTTCTTTATCACCTATCAATGTGACGATTGAAGGCGTCGAGAATGGTGAGAATATTTATCAGTTTACTTTCTATGATACCTTTGACACGCTGACTTTTGAGAGACGTCATGTAACGAACGGCTATGTACCTGTACGTGTAACGACAGCCTTTGGCCTCAAACATTTAGGGATACCACTTGTACCAGAGTTACAACCTATCCATCTTTCACCAGAACTTCAGGATGTTTTGCGAGATAAGCTTTACTTAGGAGAAATTACCCCGCGTCAAGTCTTCTGGGGCTTTGGAGAAGTTGCAGACAAAGACTATGATGGTAATGATTATGCTGAGATGACCGAAAGGCCTCAACTCTTTGCACGTTATCCGACACGTACTGGTGACTTCGGTATTTATGAAGGCGATAAAGGTACAGGAGCAGATCGCGTCCAACTCGAGTATGGCACGGTACATTTCACGTCTGAAAATGTTGCTTTTAATGAAGATAACTTTGTCACCGCTCAGCCGGTCTTTGCACAGGGAAGCTGGACCATAGGCGGTGGATATTATAAGGATAACTATGAGCTGGTCGCACGCCCTGATCCATCAGGTATAGCAGGCTTTAGACCAGCAAATCTCTTCTCTGGACAGTCGGCCTTTGAGATGCCGAGTTTTGTGACTCTGGGTGGCGCTTTGACGCCTGGTTTTCTTGAAGCAACGATTCATCAACTAGAAGTCGAATTCGCAGGCGGTGCTTTAAATCAACCGAACAGAACCTATACAGGTATGCCGATAGAGCCCGAAATCGACGAATTTTCTTTGCCAACTTTAAGGGCGCGCGAGAGTGGGGCTCAAGTCGTATTGGACAGAGATTTGGCTAGTGGACGTGTTGAACCAGTTCCGGGCGGTTTTATTCATCGAAATAACCGTGAAGTAGGGCCAGCATTCAGTGATTTGGATATGGCTTGGAGGCTTGCAGGTACGCATCCATCCAACTATCGCTTATCGACTTCAGGGATAGAATGGTCTATCTCTGCGCAGCAGATTACTTCTTGGGAAAGCGACCAAGTCTCTGGTGCGCTGTCAGGACGTGCTGCCAAACGTTTTGATGATACGGATGACTTTTTAGATGAACATCTTCTGGATTTACCGCGCTTAGGAACAGTTGAAAATGCTGAGGGTGATTTGGTAGCCAATACATTGGATATCACCGACTGGGACTTGCTCTTTTACTCACCTGATGTGGGTGAAGGCAATAGTTTAACGATAGAAAACCCTAATGTGGTCCGTCAACAGCTTAATGACTTGATCGGACCGAACCAAGTCTTGCATGATGACTTTGACTTTAACAGTCTTTTTGAAGCACATATCACCCCACGTGTATTGACTTGGTCAAACGGTCAAGTTCTTTCAAGGGATTATGATGGAACGACTACGATTTCAGGAGAAGTGATTTTGCCAAGCCTGGTTGCATCAGAAGTTGGGCATGAGATTCTTAATAATCATGTAAGGAGAACCTTTACTCAAAGTCTGCTCGATGACCTCGCCTTTCCTAATGAGGCTCCTGGTACTCATACTTTTGATTGGAGAGTGCTTGTCGAATTAGACGTTGAATTTTCAGAAAGTCGTCACGCACAGAACTATGTGGTACGAGAAGCCGCACCGACCTTTGCGACTATTTTCCCGGCAGACTTTAACAAGTCAGAAGCAAAGATTAACTTTAGTGTTGATGATCGGGAGTACGACGGTCTTTCTTATATTGCTGAAAATTCCTTTATTGCTGAGATTGTGCTTAATGATGATTTGAGTATCGTTCTGCCTTATCATGTGGAAGGCTTACGCTTTGTCGATGTGAATGCAGGCACAGACGCGCTTGCCTTTGAAAAAATTATTTTTGATGAAAAATATACTTTCTTTGATCAAGCGGATATCGAGGAACTTCAAGATCGTATCGCTCAGGAGGTTACAAGCTTTAGAGATGCCCAAATCACCCCACGGCGTATTGCTTGGTCTCTGGGAGAAGTTGCGCATAAGGAATGGGATGATACTTATGCTGTACATGATATTATTACTCCTCCTGAATTAATACGTCCGACAAATATCGGAAATACAAGGACAGTTGGAGAAGTACCAGAGCTGATGTTTGTGCCTGAACGAGCTATAGTTGATCGTGATTTGGAAAAGGTAACCGTAAGTAAGGGCTGGGCCCAGTTTATCCGTAAAGAAGTTGAGAATGATGTTCCGGTAAACTCAGATGGAGAATGGTACTTAAGGACAACGGATACCGTTGAGCATCCGCTAGTAAACTACACTTTTGTAGATGGTGATCAGCCCGGCTTTGCACCAGCCAATATCAAGAATGTTTCCGTTACGGATGTCCAACCGATGCCGGAGAATCACGAAGATATGGAGGCTAATGTCCTCTATATTCAATCAGGTTATGTTGAGCGCCAATATAACGGGCGCACTCAAGTTGTTTTATGGGATGAGCAAGCTGTCGCGCAAGACATGAAGACAGTACCTGTCTTTGCACTACGCAATCTACAAGAACAAGTCATTTCCTTATCTTTAGACAACTTGGAAGAACTCGACGTCCACTTCATAGATGAACACGTTGCCTATGATAATGGCGACATCACGAATAAAGAGCTTATCACACGTATCCAAGGCTTTACACATGAGAGTATCCTGCTTTCGGCACCACAGATAGACAAGATTAAAGCTTTGCTCTTCACAGGTCGTATCACACCTTGGGAGCTTCAGGAAAGTGATATCACTGATGCAGTCATTGCGCTTAATGAAAATCGTACGATTCAGCAGGTGTATAATGGTGGGGCGAGTTATATCGTTCCAGAAGAGCCAGATTTAGACAACCCTGGAGAAGTGATCAAGCGTTTTCCAGAGCTTTATATTAAGATTGTGGAAACAGGTGAGATTATCCATATCCGCTTTGAAGACGACTATACGATTACTTTTGGTGATCGTCATGCAGCTACAGAAAAGCCAGTGACGATAAGTGGTTTCTATTTGGATTCACGTAATGTGGTACTGTCGGAAGCTTTCCACACTTGGATGAAGACCAACTTACTGACAGGTACAATCATTCCTAAACCAATCTCTTGGACACGTGGACAGGTCGCGCGACGCCATTATGATGGAACTGACAATGCAAGTATTGTTGCTGCACATACACCGTCCTTGGACATTTTACCTATAGATGATGTTACTGTTCTACGAGGCGGCGTACGCTTTGATGAGATGAATGTGCGTTTTGATGCTGAGGGGAATGTGATTGCCATGCCTGTTCATGCAACAGGAGAGTGGGGGATTTCTGGAGCAGACGCACAGAACTACCAGTTGATGCAGCCGAGAACTTTACGTGACTCTATCGTGCCGACAAGTCAAGCTATGGTCCAGCCTTTCCGTATTGACCGTGTACAGTGGATGCTTCCACTCTTTGATGATCAGATTATTGACCCTGTACGTATCAGTTTTAACGGTCGTAAAATCGCTGAGCGCGTGTTCAATTATGAAAACCACTTCATGCCAGAGGACAAGTATTATGAGTACGGTCAGGAACATGGCTTTGCTGTATCTGAAAAATGGACCAATGCTGATACAGGACAGGTCATGGATACGATTGGAGATTATTACCTTACGATGGTCCCTGTCGAACAGCGCTCACGTTTGGCGAACAATCAACCGCACGTTGCTGAGGATGAGCTGGTCTTTATTGATGAACTAGGCAACGAGATAAGTCGAGAAGATGTTGTTATCGAGTTGCGTGATGAGCAAGGCAACCTCAACCGTAACTATACCTATGTTTTTCATCCAGATACGGAAGTGATCGGTCGTATCACTAAAGCCAAAGGTTTCCCTGTGACTCAGCCACAAGCAGCGCGTGTGGAAGAGACAGAGATAGAACTCTTCCAGTCGCAACTCATGCCGCATCAATTTATCATGGAAGGGCAAGTTTTTCTCTTTGAACCATTTGCCTTTAGGGAAATAGAGATTGAAACGATGGAAGCAGAAAAAACTTTTGCTCCACTTAACGCTTTTGATCCAGGCCCCTACTTGATTGAGTATGCTGTTTCAACTTCAGAAAATCCTGAGCGTTTGATGGAAGATGATTGGCAAAAAGAACTCCTCTTCACTGGTTTAGTACCTGGGACAGAGTATTTCCTCTTTGCGCGACAAGCGGATCATCATAACCGCTATGCAGGAGAAATTATCTCTGGTGCTACGGTCTTGACTTTAGGCGAAGCGCCAAAAATACCTGATAATGGTCAAGAAAAACCAACTGATCCAGAAAATGGTGGCAATCAAGGGGAACACCCAGAAGGTCCCCATCAACCTAGCCAGCCGCCTCTCGATGATGGGTCAGCTGATGGGGAATATCGACCATTAGATGATGAGGAAGGACGAACAGTTGAAGAAGAAATAGTGGCTATAAAAGAGATTTCTCAAGAAAACAGAAGCCTTCTGCCAACTACAGGAGACAGGCTTGCAGCTACTCTTGGTATAGCAGGATTAATCGCCCTAGCAAGTGCAGTAATCTTACGAAAAAAGAATAAAGAAGAATAGTTTTATTCTTGGAGAGAACTTAAAAAAACGATAAAATTTACTAATTTTTTCGTTTTTTTATTGCCATTTTTGCTCTATTTAATTAGATATTCCATAATATTAATGAATAACTTATGAAATTTAGGTAAAATAGAAAGCAGGATAATTGGATTGTCCGTTGAATTTTAGAAAACACAGGAGACATATATCGTATGAAAAAAAGAGGCATCCTCTTAGTTAATCTTGGTACACCCGAGAATACATCGCCCCAAGCACTAAGAAAATACCTAAAGAAATTTTTGTCTGATCGGCGCGTGATTAAGACACATCCCTTACTCTGGCAACCGCTTCTCAACGGAGTTATTCTTAATACTCGTCCGAAAAAATCAGCTAAGCTTTACGAAAAGATTGTCAAAGATGGCGAGTTTCCACTGCTTACCTACACAGCAGCACAGGAAAAAAATCTGCAGGAAATCTGTCCTGACGTTGAAGTAGCTATGGGGATGTCCTACAGCGAACCGAGTATTGAGAGTAGTCTGGAAAGTCTCTTGAGCAAAGGGGTGGAGGAGTTAACGGTTCTTCCTATGTATCCCCAATATTCAGGGACAACAGTAGGTTCAGTCTTTGACAGTGTGATGAACTTCTTTTTGAAAAAAGATCATATTGTGGATTTAAAGTTTATACGCTCCTTTTATAAAGAACCTCTCTATATCAAATATTTTGCTGATAAGATAAAGGAAACCCTTGCAAATGAAGAGGACATTGAAGCTGTAGTCTTTTCTTATCATGGTATTCCACTTTCTTACGTGACGGATGGCGACACTTATCCAGAAGAATGCACGGAAACGACACGTTTAATTATGGAAGAGCTTGGTGATTTTCCGCATTATCAAACTTATCAGTCAAAATTTGGTCCTGCTGAATGGTTAACCCCCGCAACCGATGATACTTTGAAGAAACTTCCAGGACAAGGCATCAAAAAAATTCTTATCGTTGCGCCTGGCTTCGTGGTAGATTGTTTAGAAACGATTGAAGAGCTTGAAGAAGAAAATAAAGAATACTTCCTTGAAAATGGTGGCGAAAAGTATGTCTATGTCTCGCCTTTCAATGAAGACATGGCTTTTGCTGAGCTTGTCAAAGAGATTGCAGAGAAAAAATAAATATTATTTTCTAAAAAATCAAAAAACTTACTTAAAAGGGCTTGACAAAAGATAAAGAAAATCCTAAAATGGTCATTAGAGACAAGTCTTTAACCAATTCTTTAAAAGAGAGCGAGTGTGTGGTGCGAACTCGTATTGTGATTGCTAAAGATACCACTCTGATAATTCTTTCTGAGAACAGAAAGCGTGGCTGACACGTTACGTCAAAGATGAGATATTTTTGAGGCTTTTTGTGCCGAAAAAATTAAAAAGGTGGTAACACGCAGATCGCGTCCTTTAGAGGGAATTGATCTGCGTTTTTTTATTTCCTCAGTGCTCATCCCCAAAACTAAAATATGTTAACAAAAAAATTGGAGGCTTATATGATTAAAATCACTTTCCCAGATGGTGCTGTCAAAGAATTTGAGGCAGGCATCTCAACACTTGAAATTGCAAAATCAATCTCACCTGGTTTGGCTAAAAAAGCCTTGGCTGGTAAAGTCAACGGCAAACTTATTGACGTGACCCGTCCAATCAAAGAAGATGCAACTTTTGAAATTGTAACACCTGACCATGAAGATGCTTTTGGTTTACTTCGTCACTCTGCAGCTCACTTATTTGCTCAAGCAGCACGTCGTCATTTTCCAAATATTCACCTTGGTGTAGGTCCAGCGATTGAAAATGGTTTCTACTATGATACTGATAATGAAGAAGGACAAATTTCAAACGACGATTTGGAAAAAATTGAAGCAGAAATGCGTCGTATCTCCAAAGAAAATTTCCCTTCAATTCGTAAAGAAGTAACAAAAGAAGAAGCAAAAGAAATCTTTGCTGGCGATCCTTATAAGCTTGAGCTTATCGAAGAACACAATGAAGATGAAGGCGGTTTGACAATCTATAGCCAAGGCGAATACACTGACCTTTGCCGTGGCCCACACGTACCATCAACTGGCTTTATTAAATTCTTTAAATTGCTTAACGTGGCAGGTGCTTACTGGCGTGGAAATAGTGATAACGCGATGATGCAACGTGTTTACGGTACAGCGTGGTTCAATAAAGAAGACCTAGAAGAAAACTTGAGAATGCGTGAAGAAGCGAAAGAACGTGATCATCGTAAACTCGGTCGTGAGTTAGATCTTTTCTTTAATGAAGCTTCTTTGGGGGCCGGTACAGCTTACTGGTTGCCAGATGGTGCAACTATTCGTCGTACAATCCAACGTTTCGTAGAAGACCGTGAAATTGCTGCAGGCTACTTGCACGTTAACACACCAAACTTGATGAACTTGGATATTTATAAACAATCAGGTCACTGGCAACATTATCACGAAGACATGTTCCCACCAATGGATATGGGTGATGGCGAACAAATGGAGCTTCGACCAATGAACTGCCCATCACACATTGCTATCTATAAACACCATGTACACAGCTACCGTGAATTGCCTATCCGTATCGCTGAGTTCGGTACAATGCACCGTTATGAAAAATCAGGTGCACTCTCAGGTCTTCAACGTGTACGTGTGATGCAACTGAATGATGGTCACACATTTGTGACACCTGATCAAATCCAAGAAGAATTTGGTAAAATTCTTGAATTGATTATGGAAATGTACCGTGATTTTGGTATCGACGATTACAGCTTCCGTCTGTCATATCGTGACCCAGAAGACACAGAAAAATATTTCCCAGACGATGCAATGTGGGAAAAATCACAACGTATGCTTAAAGCAACAATGGATGATATGAATCTTGACTACGTTGAAGCTGAAGGCGAAGCAGCCTTCTACGGACCAAAACTGGACATCCAAGTTAAGACAGCCTTAGGTAATGAAGAAACACTTTCAACTATCCAACTGGACTTCCTTAACCCTGAAAACTTTGACATCACATATGTTGGTGCAGATGGTGAGAAACACCGTCCAGTCATGATTCACCGTGGTGTAATTTCAACTCTGGAACGCTTTACAGCTTACTTGATCGAACTTTATAAAGGTGCGTTCCCAACTTGGTTGGCACCTACTCAAGCGATCATCATCCCTGTAAATAATGAAATTCATGCCGATTACGCATGGGAAATCAAAAAACGTCTCCAAGAAAAAGGTTTGCGTATCGTTGTCGACGAATCAAATGAAAAAATGGGTTATAAAATCCGTCAAGCACAAACACGTAAAGTTCCTTATCAAATCGTTGTAGGTGACCAAGAAATGGCAGATGGTACTGTAAACATTCGTCGTTATGGTTCAACAGATACTGAAGTTATTAGCTTGGACCAATTTATCGAAAATATTCAAGAAGACGTAGCAAACTACAGTCGTACTAAATAATAAGAAGAGAGGCAACTCTCTTTTTATTATCATTAGAGCTGGTCTGACTTTCTAAAAAATCCAGAATACAAGCGCATTCACGACTTATAACTAGAAAAATAGTTCACAAAATGCTATACTAAGACAGTAATAGAAAATATTCGGAGGAATTTGAAATGGCAATCGTTTCAGCAGAAAAATTCGTACAAGCCGCTCGTGACAATGGTTACGCTATCGGTGGTTTCAACACAAACAACCTTGAATGGACTCAAGCTATCTTGCGCGCAGCAGAAGCTAAAAAGACTCCAGTACTTATCCAAACTTCAATGGGTGCTGCTAAATACATGGGTGGTTACAAAATGTGTAAACTCCTCATTGAAACTCTTGTAGAATCAATGGGAATCACTGTACCAGTAGCTATTCACCTTGACCACGGTCACTTTGATGATGCTTTGGAATGTATCGAAGTTGGTTACTCTTCATTGATGTTTGACGGTTCACACCTTCCAATCGAAGAAAACCTTAAACTTGCTGAAGAAGTTATCACAAAAGCTCACGCTAAAGGTATCTCAGTTGAGTGTGAAGTTGGTTCTATCGGTGGTGAAGAAGACGGTATCGTCGGTGAAGGCGAACTTGCTCCTATCGAAGACGCAGTAGCAATGGCTAAACTTGGTGTTGACTTCCTTGCAGCTGGTATCGGTAACATCCACGGTCCTTACCCAGAAAACTGGAAAGGTCTCCACATCGATCACTTGACTAAATTGAACGAAGCACTCGTTGAAGCTATGGGCAAAAATGTTCCTATCGTATTGCACGGTGGTTCAGGTATCCCTGACGATCAAATCCGCGAAGCAATCGCTAACGGTGTAGCTAAAATCAACGTAAACACAGAATGCCAACTTGCATTTGCAAAAGCAACTCGTGAATTCGTCGTTGAATTTAACGCTAACGAAGCTGAATACATGAAGAAAAAACTCTTCGACCCACGTAAATTCTTGAAACCTGGTTTCGACGCAATCACTGCATCAGTTGAAGAACGTATCGACGTTTTCGGTTCAGCAAACAAAGCTTAATCAGCTTTTTAAACTATGAATAAAAGAATGCTTGTCACTTGTGGCAGGCGTTTTTTTATGTGAAATGTGGAATCGGAAGTAAGTGAAGTCAGATTGGGTCAAAAATTTGAAAGAAAATGTTAAACTTAAAGAAGAGCAAAGTTCGGTTTACAGGGTAAAACTGATACTTAGATTGATGATGCTCGGATAATAAATGAGGGGGATATATGATAGGAATAAAAAAACATAAGAATACAAAACTTTCAAATGAGATAAACGGACCAATACCTCAACCTGTGAAAAAAACCATAAGCAGTGATAAAGCTTCTAAGGTTCACAGAACGATTCATGGAGCCTCGATTACTGCTGCAGGCGTAGGCGCTCTACCGATACCTATTGCTGATGCTTTAATTTTAGTACCGATTCAGTTAAAAATGCTGAAAAATATTTATAAAATTTATGACGTGAAGTTTAGTGATAAATTTGTCGTAAACTTTATAAGGGTGACATTGATTCCGTACATCGGAAGATCATTGGCTACTTTGATTCCAGGTGTAGGTAGCGTGGTTAATGCTTCAATCGCTGCAGCAATCACTGAAGCGATTGGCTGGAGTGCAGCTGCTTCATTAGAAAAAGGAATTGATATTACAAAAGACACTGAAAAGTTTGAAGGGATTTTGACAGATACGCTGAAAACTTTGATTCAACAAAAAAAATAAAAAAACTGCCATTTCTGGCAGTTTTTTTATAGAACATAATTTTTCCTTGACAAGAATTCATTAATGCAGTATACTTGTATAAAAGCGGTTTCATAAAAACGGATAGTGATTATTAAGTTAAGCTAGACCTTATCGTACTCTATTTTTGTCATAGGGGCGATAGGGTCTATTTTTGTGAAATAAGGGGTGAATTGTGGAAATCAGAAAAATCCTAAATAATAATGTGGTCATAGCAATCAATAGCAGAAATGAAGAAATTATCCTTATGGGTCTTGGTATTGGTTTCAAGAAAAAAATAGGTCAAGCAGTTGAGGTTGATAAAATTGAAAAAATTTTTGGTCTAAAAGCTAGCTCAGATATACAAAGTTTTTCAGAGATTTTAAACGAAATTCCGAGTACTATCATTGAGCTTTCGATGGTGACTTTATCCGAGGTCAAAGTTAAATTTGATAAGGAAGTTTCAGATACGACGCTTGTTGCTTTTGCAGACCATCTTCATGCAGCGCTTCTGCGGACTGAAGAAAACATCTCGGTGAAGAATTTCCTGCTCTGGGATATTAAACGTTTCTTTCCAGAAGAGTTCAAAATCTGTCTGAAAGCATTGGGAAAGGTCAAAGAACAATTTGGTGTAGAGCTGCCAGAAGATGAAGCAGGTTTCCTGACCATGCATATTGTCAATGGAACACTTGGTGCTGGACATGAGTATGCGATGCAGCTGACCAAACTTATGGAAGAGATTTTAACCACGCTAAAGTACACTTTGAAAATAACCTTTGATGAGCAAGATATTTACTTCCAACGCTTCGTAACACATTTAAAATTTTTTACGGAGCGAATCTTATCTGGCAGTGCTAGAGTGGAAGAAACAGATAAAGAACTGTTTGCTCTTATTATGCGCAAGTATCCCGTAGCTTATCTTGGCACACGTAAAGTGAGCGAGTTTTTAAAGCAAACAAGGGATTATGAAGTCTCTGAAAGCGAACAGATTTATATGACCGTGCATTTGGCACGTATCTTGGAGAAAATCCAGGAAAACTAAACTTTGGTAACAAATGGATCGTGACATTAAGTTGGCGAGACCTCTAAAAAATATATTATTTGGAGGTTTGTGATGGGCAAATATGAAGCTCTTGCAAAAGACATTGTAGCAAATGTGGGAGGGAAAGAAAATATCCTCTCATTGACAAATTGTATTACGCGTCTACGTTTTAAGTTAAAAGACGAAAGTCTCGCGAATACAGAAGTACTGAAGAAGATGAATGGTGTTGTCACTGTCATGCAAGCTGGTGGACAATATCAAGTCGTCATTGGGAACCATGTTCCTGATGTCCGCGCTGATGTGGATAGTGTTATCGGCAAGCTAGAGAGTGATTCTTCTCAGACGAAAGCCAAAGGAAATATTTTCGATAAGTTTGTCGAAATGATTTCGGGAATTTTCCAGCCTATTTTAGCTCCCTTAGCGGCAGCAGGTATGATTAAAGGGTTGAACGCGATTTTATCCTTTGCACTAGGTGCAAGCTTCCAAGCTTCTTCAACCTATGCCGTGCTTAACTCGATGGGCGATGGTCTATTCTTGTTTTTACCTATCTTTATCGGCTATACAGCGATGAAAAAATTTAACGGCTCGCCCTTTGTCGGGATGATGATTGCCGCAGCCTTGGTTTATCCTGGATTTGTGGATGGTTCAGTCACAAAAACATTCGCTGAGAGTGGGGGACTGGACTTCTTTGGAATTCCGTTTTCCGTTCCGGCTGCAGGTTACGGTTCATCAGTTATGCCGATTATCGCTATCACAGCTTTTGCGGCTTTTCTTGAACAACAGCTCAAGAAAATTATCCCTGATGTGGTGAAACTTTTCTTAGCGCCATTCTTTACTGCTTTGATTGCAATTCCTTTAGGTTTCCTCATTATTGGACCAGTCATGAACATTGCTTCTGATGCTTTAGGGAAAGGACTTCTCGCCTTACAAGGTTTCAGTCCAATTATCTTTGGACTTGTATTAGGCTTTACGTGGCAAATTTTGGTTATGTTTGGCTTGCACTGGGCAATTGTGCCTTTTGCCATCATTTCTTTAGCACAAGGTGAACCAACTGCATTACTTATAGCAGCATCAGGTGCTTCATTTGCTCAGACTGGTGCAGTGGGAGCAGTAATGTTGAAAACAAAAGATAAACGATTACGTGAGTTAGCCATCCCTGCTTTCATTTCTGGATGGTTTGGCGTAACAGAGCCAGCAATCTACGGGATAACACTTCCAAAGAAACGTCCTTTCTGGGCTTCATGTGTGGTAAGTGGTATTATTGGAGCCTTTGCTATGGGAATGGGCATTAAAGGATACACAATGGGCGGCTTGGGTGTCTTTAGTTTCACAACAAATATCAGTTTAGATGGTGATATTTCGGGAGCAGTTAAGATGATTATTTTAGCAATCATTGCTGTAATCGCAGGCTTTGTCTTGACATGGATTCTTGGTTTTGAAGATGAAAGCTCAGAGGAAGAACAACCAAAAGAAGCAACAAATAATCAAACTCGTATATTACAAGCAGTAGGTGAAGAACATATTACGACTCCTTTAGAAGGCAAGGTCCTTCCATTATCTGAAGCCAATGATGCAGCTTTTGCTGCTGGTGTGATGGGCAAAGGAGCAGTAATTGAACCAACAATTGGTGAAGTCTATGCCCCATTTGATGGACAAGTGATGACTGTTTTCCCTACAAAACACGCTATTGGTTTAATTTCAGAGCAAGGAACAGAACTCCTTATCCATGTCGGGATTGATACTGTGCAGCTGGAAGGGAAATATTTTGAATCCTTTGTTTCACAGGGACAAAAAATTCAAAAAGGCGAATTATTATTGAAGTTTGATATGGAAGCTATTGAAGCTGCAGGTTTCAGTACGCAAGTACCGATTATTGTAACCAATAGCAGTGATTTTGCGGATATTATGGTAACTGACAAGACAGCTATTCATAAAGCAGAAGAGTTATTAACAGGTCTTGTAAAAACAGCTGATGATTTGGTCGTTCAGCCGGTATAAAAAAGGAGAAATAGATGAGCTTTAAAAACGACTTTTTATGGGGTGGAGCTATCGCAGCCAACCAAGCAGAAGGTGCTTATAATGTTGGCGGCAAAGGACTTTCTGTGGCTGATATGAAAACAGTAGGTGGAAAAAACAAGGAACGTCATTTTACACCAGTGCTTGACGAGGAAACCTATTACCCTTCACATCGCGCGATTGATTTCTATCATAATTACAAAGAAGATATTGCTCTATTTGCGGAAATGGGATTTAAAACATTTAGATTGAGTATTAACTGGTCACGAATTTTTCCTCAGGGGGATGAAACTCAACCTAATGAAGAGGGACTACTCTTTTATGATCGTGTGTTTGATGAATGTTTGAAATATGGCATTGAACCATTGGTTACACTCAGCCATTTTGAAATTCCACTGGGCTTGATGGAAAAATATGACGGCTTTTTAAGCCGGAAAACCATTGATTTCTATGTGAATTATGCCAAAGTATGTTTTGAACGCTACAAAGATAAAGTCAGATACTGGATTACTTTTAACGAACTTAATTTTGGTACAATGCCACACGGTGAGCTTACGGTTTTAGGCCTTCATCCACATGGTGATTTTGCGCTCAATGCGATTCCAAAGGATGAGCATAAAAGATTTCAAGCCTTGCATCATACTTTTATTGCTAGCGCGAAAGCAGTCATTGAAGGACATAAGATTAATCCCAATTTTAAGATTGGCTGTATGATTGCTCATTTGACTATGTACCCGCTCACGCCTAATCCAGAAGATGTCTTGCAAACCAAAGAATACGACCTGCTTGTGAATAAGTTTGTCGGTGATGTCCAAGTCAAAGGGAAATATCCACCACTCATCGAAACATATTTTAAAAATAAAAAAATAAATATTCAAAAAGAGGTGGGAGATGACGTGTTACTCCAAGAAGGAAGAGTCGACATGTATACTTTCAGTTACTATATGACACTTTGCATGACCACACAGGAAGGGGCAGAGCCTTCGATGGGCAACCTAATGGGCGGTGCGGCAAATCCTTATTTGGAAGCGAGTGAATATGGATGGCAGATTGATGCGACAGGTTTGGAATATACTTTAACAGACCTGTATGACCGCTATGAAGTCCCGCTCTTTGTTGTGGAAAATGGTTTAGGTATGGAAGACAAAGTCGAAGCAGATGGTACGATCAATGATGATTATCGTATCGATTATTTCCAAAAACATATCAAAGCAATGAGCCGTGCAGTTGAGAAAGGTGTTGATCTCCTGGGATACACACCTTGGGGGTGTATTGACTTGGTTTCAGCAGGAACAGGAGAAATGCGGAAACGCTATGGCTTTATCTATGTCGATATGGACAATGACGGCAAAGGAACATTAAAACGTTCAAAGAAAAAATCATTTGACTGGTACAAAGAAGTAATTGCCTCAAATGCAGAAAATATTTTATAAAGAAATGAGAGAAATGAAATGACATTTAAAACAGACTTTTTATGGGGTGGTGCTACAGCTGCTAATCAATTAGAAGGTGCCTTTAACGTGGATGGGAAAGGCCTTTCTGTCGCAGATGCAATGCCGGGAGGGAAAGAACGCTTAGCCATCCTCAACTCACCAGACTTTGACTGGACCATTGATGAGAGTAAGCATGTTTATCCTAATCACAAAGGAATTGATCACTATCATCATTTTAAAGAAGACATTGCCTTGTTCGCTGAGATGGGTTTTAAGGCTTATCGCTTTTCTGTGGCCTGGTCCCGCATCTTTCCGAAGGGAAACGAAAGTGAACCTAATGAAGCCGGTTTAAACTTTTACGACCAATTGATTGATGAATGCTTGAAATACGGTATCGAACCTGTAGTCACAATCTCTCACTATGAAATGCCTCTAAACCTTGCCAAAGAATATGGCGGATGGAAAAATCGTGAATTGATTGATTTTTATGTCCGTTATGCAAAAGTTTTATTGGAACGTTATCAAGACAAAGTGAAATACTGGATGACTTTCAATGAAATTAACTCGGCAACTTTCTTTGCGGCTCTGGGTCAAGGTTTAGTACCTTCAAACGGAGGTAATGATAAAAAGAATGTTTTCCAAGCTTGGCATAATCAATTTGTTGCAAGTGCATTAACTGTAGAATTCGGACATGGCTTGAACAAAAATTTGCAGATTGGATGTATGAGTATTTATTCGACAACTTATGCTTTTGATGCTAATCCTGTGAATCAGATAGCTGCTCAACAAAGTATTCAAGAATTCAATTACTTCTGTAATGATGTCCAAGTACGTGGGGAGTATCCTGTCTTTACACACCGATTTCATAAGAAATATGGAATCAAAGAAGAAGACCTCAAGATAACGAAAGAAGATTTGGAAGCCCTGAAAAGAGGAACAGTCGATTACATCGGTTTTAGCTATTATATGTCAACTGTAGAATCTAAGACCCAAGAAGGGGTTGAAGCAAGTGGAAATATGGTACTTGGAGGTGTAAAAAATCCGTTTCTTAAAGAAAGTGAATGGGGCTGGGCCGTTGATCCTGATGGTTTACGCTATGCCTTAAATGATCTTTACGGACGTTATCAGGTCCCCCTCTTTATAGTAGAAAATGGCTTAGGCGCTATTGATAAAGTCGCAGCTGATGGCAGTATTCAAGATGATTATCGCATTGACTATTTGCGTAGACACATTATTGCTATGGAAGAAGCTGTCAATGATGGTGTTGATGTAATGGGCTATACACCTTGGGGATGTATTGACCTTGTCTCTGCCTCAACTGGGGAAATGAGTAAACGTTATGGCTTCATTTATGTGGATTTGGATGATAAAATCCAAGGTACAGGTCAACGTATAAAGAAAAAATCATTTGACTGGTATAAAGAAGTTATTGCCTCTAATGGTCAAAGACTTTAAAATAAAAAAACCACCTCAAGTGGTGGTTTTTTTATTTAGAAACTTATTAACGGGAGATTTCTAGGTATCCTCTAGAAAATGACGGACGATACGGCTAAAATTTGTGGGACGAAAATAGAAACTCAGATGACTCCCCCAAGGAATGATAAAAAACTGGCTATTAGGAATGTGCCTTGCAATATCATGCGCATGAGAAGTTTTAACTACGTCAAATTGACCATTTATGACAAGTGTGGGCGCAGTAATTTTTTCTAATTCGTTCATACTTTGGAGTGAATCTTCTAAAAGAAGTTGCAAAGCAGGTGAAGGTCTGCGCAGCATATGTGCACAGATATTGAGAAATTTTACTGTAAAGCGTACCAAAGCATAAAGTCCCGCATAGGTAGAATTCCCAGCGTTGAGGATTAAACGATTTATGCGTGTGGGGTACTTACTGGCTAGGAGCATTGCAATATTTGCACCATCGCTGAACCCGAGTAGATTGATGGACTTCAACTCTTCGGCTTGTACCACTTCAAGTACATCTTGCATTAAGCGATTAAAACTAAGCTTTTTTCCGTAAAAAAGACTTTTTCCATGCCCACGTGTGTCAATTGAAATGCAAGTGTAATATCCTTTTAGCCTTTTAATAAGTCGCTTAAAGATATTACTATTTTGTGAGTTACCGTGGAGGAGTAAAAGTGCAGGTCCCTCACCCTCAATTTTATAGTAAATTTTTACGTTATCACTTGTAATAATATATTTTTCCATGATCTTGTCCTTGATGCTAGTATAGCAGATTAGCCTTGAAAAGTGGCAGATGTAAATTAAATGAAATAATTGTAAAAAAAATCGCTCATATTGGTTGAGCTAAATAATAATTTTTGTTAGAATAAAGTGACAATCGATTTATTAAAAAAAGATTATAAAAAAATTTTTTAATTGACTTGAGGAGATAAAATTAACAATGGCTGAAAAAAAGTATAAACATATGAAGGTAAAGGAGCGCAAAGCTCTACCAAAAGTTACTCTAAGTGCAGCGGCAGTGTTGGGTGTCGCTGCTTTTGGTGCCAATGTTCATGCCGATAGTATAAAAACTGCTTCATCAGATATAAAATCGGTGGTAAACTTGGATACCTTAACTCAGAACTCAGAGGAAAACAAGACTGAAACTGGAGATAATGGGCAGTTGGGTAGTAGTAACTCAGAAAACTCAACAAATCCAACGGACCCCACAGACCCCACAGATCCAACGGATCCAGTAGATCCGACAGACCCGGTTGACCCAACGGATCCAGTAGATCCGACAGACCCGGTTGACCCAACGAACCCAGTAGATCCGACAGACCCAGTTGACCCAACGGATCCAGTAGATCCGACAGACCCGGTTGACCCAACAGATCCTGGAAAACCTGTGAACCCCTCTAAACCAAAACCCGATAAGCCAAAGCCTTCTAAACCAAAGCCATCAACGCCCAAACCTAGCACGCCGGCACCTACTCCAGCTCCGTCTGCGCCTAACTATAATTATGTGGCACCCGTCTATTCTGGATCAAATTATACAGCACAGGATGCAGTAACGACTTATAAACAGGCAAGTACAGATGGCGACTTGAAATTTAATAAAACAAATATTGCAGTACCACCATTGACGAAAATTAACAACACAACTGTTGAAGATTTTATCAAGAGTATTGCACCCCGAATTTCACAGCTTGCGGGGCAAAATAATCTCTATGCTTCTTTAATTATTGCCCAAGCTATTCTAGAGTCAGGCTACGGACACAGTAATGTCGCAGCTATCTACCATAATTTGTTTAACATTATTGGTGCCTTTAATGGACAGTCTGTAACGATTTCGTCTGGAACTTATCGTGCCTATAGCTCCTACGATCAATCGCTTGTGGATTATATTAATTTAATGCTACATGGGACAACTTGGAACAGTAAGATTTATGCTGGAAGTTGGAAAGTAAACAGTGATAATGTTGAAGATGCAGCCCGTTCATTACAAGGAATTTTTGCTACAGATCCTGAATATGCAACGAAGCTCATCCAAATTATTCAAGAATACAACTTAACACAGTATGATGACATTGAAAACTTGTCTGAAGAAGACAGAAACCTAGATGCACCTGAGAGTCCACTACTTGAAGCAATGCCATCTGATTTGAAATTCCCAGAATATGATGGAAAACAATATCCGGGAGCATCAAGCTATGCTTGGGGAAATTGTACACAGTATGTGTATAACCGTATCTTCCAATTGGGCGGAAAAATTGGCCAATTCATGGGTAATGGTGGCGATTGGGGAACAAGTGCTGTAGCTCAAGGTTACTTTACGACAACTATTCCACAAGTGGGCTATGCGGTAAGTTTCCCTCCAGGTGTAGCTGGAGCTTCTGCTGAGTACGGTCATGTTGCTTTTGTGGAAAAAGTAAATAAAGATGGTTCAATCCTTGTTTCCGAAATGAATGTTAAAGGCCTCAATGTTGTGGATTATCGTACGATATCAGCAAGTGATGCAAGTTTATCCACATATATTCAACCTCAAAAATAGGAAAGCTGGTTCGGAAGAGCCAGTTTTGATTTAGTCTTTAGTCTGACTTTGGAAATTATCAAGAAATGGGCAAAGGAGACATATTAAAACCTTTTGGCTTTATTTAATTTTATGTTAAAATAAATTTATAGAAAGTGGGAAAGGAGTGCAATAAATGACAGCATCGATGAAACTCTGGAATAAACTCTAAAATTGTATATTTTTAGGGTCTGTAATCAGGATTTCAAGGGTGGAGTTTGCACTTTTTTAGAAAGCATTGAAAAGCGGGCAGCCGCTTTTTTATGTCTAAAAATATAAGAAATATTTACAGACCTCCAGGACAGATTTGGAGGAAAATTATGGATTTATCACTAGAACTAAAAAAGGTTTATTTGAGTTTCAAAGATCAAGAAATCTTAAATATTGAGCATTTGTCGGTTTATGATGGAGAAAAAATAGGTATTATAGGTGCTAATGGTCAAGGGAAATCCACTTTACTTGATCTTATCTCTGGTCAGTTAAAGGCTGATGCTGGGACGATTGAGCAGTATATTGAATTTAAATACCTTAAACAAATTGGAGAGGAAACTGTGGATGAACTTGACTACGAATGGTTATCAAGGATGCAGGTACCTATGCAGGACTATGATGACTTGTCTGGTGGGCAGCAGCGTAAATTTATGCTCAGTCAGGTTTTCTCACAGTATCCACAAGGAATGCTGCTAGACGAGCCTACAACACATCTGGATCAAGAGAGCATTGATGAATTAATTAGAGAAATCCAATATTACCACGGGACAATGCTCATTGTGTCTCATAACCGCTATTTCCTTAATGCCACAGTACAGAAAATATGGGAAATTACAGAGGGAAAGGTGGTCATATATAACGGAAACTACGATGACTATGAATATGAAAAAGAAAAAGCAGCTTTAGAGATTGCACGCTATAATGAAAAATTAGTAAAAGAAAAGAAACTCTTAGAGCGTGCCATCGCTAATAAAGAAGCTAAAATATCTAAGCAGGCAGACAATGTCGCGAAAAATTTAAAACGATCGATAAAACCAGACCGGTATTCGGCGACAAAATCTAAAGATAGTGTACAGAAAGCAGCATATCGGCAAGTAAAGGCGATGAATACAAGGTTAAGTAAGCTGGGTGATTTTGAAAAGATAGAAGAAGAACGCGAACTCAACTTTCCCTTGCCGCAGAGTTTAATCTTGTATAACAAATTCCCTATTATGGCAGATGGCTTGACAATTAAAGGAGGAGAAAAAATCCTACTAGACAGAATTAATTTTCAGTTTCCTTTAGGGAAAGTAATTGCTCTTTCAGGCCCAAATGGTTCAGGAAAATCTAGTCTTTTACGAAGAATTATAGAGGGAGATAAACATTTGATTTTATCTCCAAAACTCAAAATAGTAAGTTATGGTCAACGGGATTATGAGCTTCAATCAGAATTGCCTTTATTGCAATATTTAACAAAGCAAAGTGATTATGATACAGGCTTAATACGTAGCCTCTTAGCACAACTGGGCTTTAATCATAGCCAAATGAGAACATCTGTTAATAAATTATCTGGTGGTCAAGCTACAAAGGTCGTTCTGGCGGAAACTTTTATTCAACCCTCAAATCTTTTAATTTTAGACGAACCGACGAATTTTATTGATTTAGGAACAATAAAAGCTTTAGAAAGATTTATCAAAGCTTATCAAGGAACAATAATTTTGACTTCACATGACAGAGAATTTGTCGAAAAAGTGGCAGATGTTAAATATGAGATTTCGGAAGGTAAGCTGTACCAAGTGAATTGAGCAGTCGAAAAGTTATTGTTTCTTTGAGGCAGAGGATGAATCCAAAGATATCATTTACTGGTAAAATGAATCGTCAAGATTTTCAGCTTAGTTTTCATTATTTATACAAGATATATTGTTAAGTAATGGAAGAAAGCGAGGAATTATGAAGTAACAAAAACTTCTCTCGCCATAAGTTTGGGCACAATTATACACATGTGAGAAATTTTGCCCTTTTTAAAAAAAGTTAAAGAAAAAAATCAGTCCAAAGACTGAGATTATCCACAATAAAGTATGGGATAATTTAAGTATAGAGATTGACATATCTCAGTTCTATAACAGGAGGAACAAAAATGAATAAAAAAGATAGAATTATGGACTTGATGCGTCGGGGGATTATCACTGAAGACGAAGCATTAGAGTTGCTTGACAAATCAAATCCTATGGCTGAAGAAGGTCAAAGCGAAAATAAAGAAAAATTTAACTACACAGATACAGAAGGATTTGTTAACCATGATGTTGACTTTATGGACTCTTTCAAAGGAATCATGGATCAAATCGTTTCAAAAGGAAAAGTAGTCTTCAAAGATGCTTCGAAAGCAATTGATGATAATATCGACTTCTCTAAAGGTTTTCCAAAAGTAAAATCGACAGTAAAAACTGTGGAAAAAGATATCGAAGGAGATTTTCATTCCGTTAATTTAGATATTAAAGCAGGAAAAATTTCCGTTCACCCAGGTGACAATGCTCATGTAAAAGCTGAATACAGAATTTACGGTGCAGTGGACCAAGAAAAAATCGATGAATATCTAGCTGAAAAAACAAAACTCGAAGTTAATGATGGTGTTTTAGAAATTACAACATCTGATAGCTTACGTACAGCTGTGAATCTGGAACTTTACTTACCTGAAAAAGTGTATGAAACTTTTGATTTTAAGTTTGCACATGGGGATATTAAAGTTGAAAAAGTAGCAGTGGATAACTTAGAAATCGATCAAGTCAATGGTGAAGTTGAACTTGTGGAAACAACCAATAAAGACATTAACGTAACTATTAAAAATGGAGAAATTAAAGTTTTAGATGGTTCAACAAATGTTTTAAATCTAAACTCAGTCAATGGTAATATCCGAGTTACCTCAGCTTTTGAAGACGGTAATGTCAACTTGGTTAATGGAAATATTCTCTTGACACAAAACCAAGACACACCAAGAAAATTAATGGTAAAGAACGTCAATGGTGATGTGAAACTCTCAGTACCAGAATATCTTGGTCTCGTTGGACATGTGCGTACAGTCTTTGGTGGTTATAAAACACGCCTGAACTTGGATAATCCTTTTGAGGCAAGTCGTAATGGTGCGGCAGTCGTTCGTACTGGCCCAGATACTTTGACCTTTGAACTCGAAACAAAATCAGGTACAATTTGGCTTAAAGATATTGACTAAGCAAAAAACATTCCAAACTTTTTAGAAAGGAAAACATATGTCTAAAAGACAACTTACAAAATCATCAAGTAACCGTATGTTGACGGGGACCATAGCTGGCGTAGGCGAGTATTTTGGCTTAAGTCGTGATATAATTACACTAATGCGTATTTTGTATGTGTTCTTCGCTTTAGGAAGTTTTGGAACACTTGCACTTGTATATATCGTAGCGAGTTGGCTCATACCGAGCCCTCATTAATCATTCGAAGGACAGCTTCTAGAAAGGAAAGAAAATGTCTCAAAAACAATTAACCAAATCTCCAAACAATCGAATGTTGACGGGTACAATTGCAGGTATCTGTGAATACTTTGGTTGGAGCCCTGATATCATCACCTTTGTTCGTATCTTGTATGTCCTCTTAGCTTTCGGAAGTTGGGGAAGTCTTATACCTGTATACTTCATCGCCAGCTGGATTATTCCAAGCGCTGGGGGCAATGCTGGGAGACAAAATTATCGCAGAACAAATGAAGAAAACTGGTCAAGCTATGCGGACCGTTGGCAAAGCAAATCTTCATCTCACTCATCTGGCCGTAAGATGAAAGAGGCTGAGCCAGTTGAAGATGAGAAAAAAGATGACTGGTCAGATTTTTAAAAAATAATAATTCCGAATTTCCTAAACTCCTAATAATATAAATGAAAAAAATAAAACTGGACGTCCATCACGTCCAGTTTTTTAGCGAGACTTCACCGCTTGAGAGAGTTTTTATCTGACCATCTTCAAGGTGAACAATGAGCTGACCAGAAGACGTTAAGTCTACTGCGGTACCTGTGTATAAGACTCTATTTTCCTCAAATTCCACTCTTTTACCGAGAATGAAGGAATGAGATTTATAAATTTCAAAGAAGTCTCCCTTAGAGAGACGATGAAATTCTGACCAGATTTTAGCAACAAGCTCAGAGCGTGTGATTGTAGGGATTTCTGTAAATAATGACCCGGCTTTCTGGACGATTGCTTCAGGAAATGTTGAAATATGAAAATTTATACCGATGCCTAAGGCAACCTGTAAACTCGTGTCAGGTTGGACTTGAGCTTCTGCGAGAATTCCGACGATTTTTTTATTATTAAGATAAATATCATTGACCCATTTAATATCTACTTTCTTTGCGGTCAGTGTTTCAATAGCTGAAACGACAGCTGCGGCGGCGAGAAGTGTGTAATTCGGCAGATTCTCTAATGATCCAGCAGGCTTTAAGAGGAGGGTCATATAGATACCTCCTTCAGGACTTGCATAGTATTCTCGTCCAAAACGGCCATAAATACCTGTTTGCTTTTCAGACATATATAAAGTATTGGCTTGACCATCAGCTTTGGCATCTAATTGTGTTGAAATGGATTCCTGAAGGATCTTCACATCTTTTAACCATGGATTAGCATCTAAAATAATTTTTTTATCTAAAGGATTTTTCATTTAGGCAAAGTATATCAAAAATTCCCTTTTTGTGCTAAAATAAAGGAGTTACAATTTCCGATGGCGGGAGAACACTCTCCAAGTGAGCGATCACTACCATTAAGCCTGTAACCGAAAAATACTTAAGAAGTAGGGGAAATAAAGAATGTCAGAAAAACGTCTATTCACATCAGAATCAGTTTCAGAAGGACATCCAGATAAGGTTGCTGACCAAATCTCGGATGCTATCCTTGATGCCATTGTGGCACAAGATCCAGATGCACACGTAGCCTGTGAAACAGTAGTTTACACAGGTACAGTCAATGTATTTGGGGAAATATCAACATCAGCATATGTTGATATTGCTGGAGTGGTTCGTGAGACAATTAAAAATATTGGCTATACAGACAGTGAAAATGGATTTGACTACAAATCAGTCGGTGTCCATGTTTCACTTGTAGAGCAATCACCGGATATTGCCCAAGGGGTAAACGAAGCAGAAGAAGTTCGTGGTAAAGATGGAAAAATCATTGATCCGCTTGATCTTATCGGTGCTGGTGACCAAGGAATGATGTTTGGTTATGCAACCAACGAAACGGAAGAATATATGCCACTCGCGATTTCACTTAGCCATAAACTTGTGAAAAAATTGGCAGATTTACGTAAATCAGGTGCGATTAGCTACCTTCGTCCAGATGCAAAATCACAAGTTACAGTAGAATATGATGAAGCAGGACAAGTTAAGCGTGTAGATACAGTAGTTATTTCAACACAACACGCAGCTGAAGCTACTAATGAAGAAATTCGCCGAGATGTCATTGAAAAAGTGATTAAGGAAGTTATTCCAGAAAATCTTCTTGATGATGAGACAAAATACTTTATTAATCCAACAGGGCGCTTTGTTATTGGCGGTCCTCAAGGAGATTCTGGATTGACTGGTCGTAAAATAATTGTGGATACTTATGGTGGATATGCACCTCATGGGGGAGGCGCTTTCTCAGGTAAAGATGCTACAAAAGTTGACCGCTCAGCCTCATATGCCGCACGTTATGTTGCAAAAAATATTGTTGCTGCAGGCTTGGCTGATAAAGCACAAGTTCAGTTATCTTACGCGATTGGCGTAGCTACACCAACTTCTGTGAATATTGAAACCTTTGGTACTGGAAAAGTTTCTGACGATATCTTATTGGCAGCTATCCGTGAAAACTTTGATTTGCGTCCAGCGGGAATCATTGAAATGTTAGATTTGCTCCGCCCGATTTATGGACAAACAGCTGCTTATGGTCACTTTGGCCGTACAGACATTGATCTTCCATGGGAACGTTTAGACAAGGTCGAAACACTTAAAAAGTTGATTTAGTAATCTTAAAAAAAGGCTGAGACAAAAGTTACGATTTGACTGATTCTAGCCAAAATTATAATATCAAAATCGCTTAACCACGGCATTTTTACTTGTCGTGCTTGAGCGATTTTTTCATTATTTTGGACTTTTGTCCCAGCTTCTTTTTTTATAATTCATGAGAAAAATCTGCTTTTTGGACTTACAGTAAGCTTGGAAATAAATGATACTGCTAAAACATTTTTACGTTTTGCAACTAAAAAGTAATCTTAATGTAACTCAAAAGTAACGTTGCACACTTGAAATTTAAGTTTTTTTTTGTGGTTAAAAGCTTTTGATGACTGCGCTTTCATTGCTTTTTCCACTTAACGCGTTAAGTCTTTACTTTTTTGAAACTTTTGTGTATAATTAACTCATCACGTTAACACGTTAAGTGAATATGAACAGGAGAATTTATGGCAACACCTAAATATGAAGTTATTAAACAAGATATTATTCGCATGATTGAAGAAAATGAGTTTAAACCAGGTGATAAGATTTACTCTGAAGGAGAGCTTAAGAAGAAATATCAAGTCAGTAACACAACAGTAGTTAGGGCCTTACAAGATTTGGTTCAAGGTGGTTATCTGATTAGACGGCAAGGAGAAGGGACTTTTGTTCGCAGGAATTTCAAACATCGGCAAGTCTTTGTGAATGAAAGCGGTCCCTTGGGTAAATTAGATGTAGAGGAACTTGGAAAAATTGTTGAGCACACAAAAACCGAGATTACAACCCATATCAAAGATGAAAAAATTGCTGCTCTACTTCAAGTGTCTTCAACAGAAGAAATGATTAAGCTGACACAAATTGCTTCGGTTAACGATACGATTTGGAAAGTACAAGAACGTTTTGTTGTCGCAAGTAAGTTAAAATCAGATGCTTTGGAAAGATTGGCAAAAGGATCCAGTTTATCTAAAGAGTTGAACACCAATGTTAATTTGTCTGCTTTACCAATGAAAATGACAGTTAATATCCAGAATTTGCATAATAATAGTGATGAAGAAATGATAAAGCATTGGCGAACACAAATGGAGGCTTCCGAAGTAGAAACATTGGCTTTATTTGTAGTTGATAAACTGACTTTTGATTCTGAAGGTAAGCCCTTGGAATATGGGAAAAGCCTTATTCATCCAGATTACTATGCCATTGAAATGCAAACAGGAGAAAATTTATAGAATGAGTACGAAACGACATATTGAAAAGCTAAAGTCTAGCGAACGATTTTTTAACATTGGACTTTTGACAGAAAAAGAGATTGATGAAGCTATTGCAGTTGCGCTTAAAAAAATAGATTGTAACATAAGTAAGTTGGGTGAGATGTTTCCAACGCCAGCAACTAAAAATAATGCCTACGAGCCTATGACTAATGTCGAGTGGACCAATGGCTTTTGGACAGGGATCTTGTGGCTGGCTTACGAGGCTTCGGGCGATGAAAAATATCGACAAGTAGCAGATAAAAATGTAACAAGTTTTTTACACCGAATTAAGGAAAATATTGAAGTCGAGCATCATGACTTGGGCTTTCTTTATTCGCTATCTTCTGTAAGCGCTCACAAATTAACGGGGAGTCAAGACGGTTATGAAGCAGGACTTTTAGCTGCTGACAAACTCATGGAACGTTATCAAAAAAAAGGTGGCTTTATTCAAGCTTGGGGTGAGCTTGGTGCCAAAGACAATTATCGTTTGATTGTTGATTGCCTGCTAAATATTCCTTTATTGTATTGGGCCAGCCAAATGACTGGGGAAGAGAAGTATAAGAAAGTGGCTGATATTCACTTCCAGACCACGACAAAAAATGCCATTCGTGAAGATGCTTCAGCTTTTCATACCTTTTACTTTGATCCTGAAACAGGGATGCCAGTTGGTGGTAAAACGCGTCAAGGTTATTCGGACGATTCCAGCTGGGCTCGTGGTCAAAGTTGGTTGATTTACGGCATGGCTCTGAATCAGTTTTATAATCCGCAAGAAGAAACCATTAAAGAATATGAGGCGGTGACTAACTATTTCCTGAACCGCCTACCTGAAGATTTTATTTGCTATTGGGATTTAATTTTTAAAGATGGAGATCAACAACCTAAAGATACATCAGCTGCAGCTATTGCTATTTGTGGGTTGAATTTGATGGATCGCTATCTACCAGAGACTAATCCTCATAAATTAGTTTATAAATACGCCCAGCATGCGATGATGCGTAATCTGATTACCCATTATACGGATGAGCGGACACAAGGGATTACGGCACTGATCAATGAAGGTGTTTACTCTTGGCATTCTGGAAAAGGTGTTGATGAGGGAAATATCTGGGGTGATTATTTCTACTTAGAGGCACTTCTACGCTTCAAAAAAGATTGGCAAATGTATTGGTAATGAAAAATTAGGTTAATAAAAGAATTTAAGGAGAATAGAAAATGGAAAAACCCAACATTAAAATGGTTCGAATTGATGAACGATTGATTCATGGACAGGGACAACTCTGGGTCAAAAGTTTAGGTGTTAATCTAGTCATATGTGCCAATGATGAAACATCAGAAAACACTTTGCAGCAAACCCTGATGAAAACAGGGATGCCAAGTGAAGTGGGGGTACGCTTCTGGACTATTGAGCGTACAGCACAAGTAATTTGGAAAGCTGCGCCGACACAATCAATTTTTGTTGTGGTCAGTTCACCACAAGATGCGTTACGCTTATCTGAAAGTGGATTTCCAATGACTGAAATCAATGTGGGTAACATTCATGCTAGTGATGATAAAGAAAAAATCTCTCAATTTATCTATTTGGGCGAGGAAGACAAAAAAGCTTTAAAAACTCTCAGAGAAAAATATAACGTGATCTTTAATACAAAAACATCACCAGTTTCTGCTGACGGTGCACAATCATTAGAAGCTTTAAATAAAGCAATTCAATAATAAACTTTATAATTAAGGAGAATTCAAAATGGAAATCAGTTTGGTTCAAGGCCTCTTAATCGGGCTTGTTACAGCGTTCTGTTATTCAGGGCAATTACTTGGCATTTATACTAATAGAGCATTAGTCATGTCATTTTTTGTAGGTGTTATTTTGGGTGACTTGCCTACAGCATTGATGTTCGGTGCTTTAGCAGAGTTGGCTTACATGGGCTTTGGTGTTGGTGCTGGTGGTACAGTACCGCCCAATCCAGTAGGACCTGGTATTGTGGGAACAATCATGGCTATCACTTTGAAGGATCAAGGTGTGACACCTGAATCTGCATTGGCACTTTCCTTCCCATTTGCAGTCCTTTTTCAGCTAGTAACAACGGCTCTTTATACAGCTTTTTCGGGCTCTACTAATACGGCTAAAAAATTGATTATGGAAGGGAAATTTGGCAAATTCAACCTTCTAGCAAATGGAACTTATCTTTCTTTTGCAGCAGTAGGTTTTGTGATTGGTATTTTATCAGCCATTGCCCGCCCAGGTTTGCAAGCCTTTGTTGAAGCTTTACCACAATGGTTAATTAATGGTTTTTCGGTTGCAGGCGGTTTGATTCCTGCCATTGGTTTTGCTATGATTCTATCAGTCATGTTATCTAAAAACCTGACGCCATATGTACTTCTAGGTTTCGTATGTGCAGCTTATCTTGAATTGCCGACGATGGCTATTGCCCTGATTGGTGCGGTATTCGCCTTGATTCATTATTATGGCAAAGATAAATCACCTGTAATGGCCATTGCACAAGCAGACGCTAACACAGCAAACAATATTGATGAGGAGGATTTCAGCAATGGCATCTAAAAAAACAGCATTAACAAGTGCAGACTATACTAAAACAACGCTGCGTTCGTACTTCCTGCAGAATGGCTTTAACTACAATGCCTATCAGGGTGTGAGTTATCTCTTTGTTATTCTACCTGCTCTGAAAAAAATCTATAAAAATGATTCTGAAAAGCTCAAAGAAACAGCGGCAGCGAATATCGAGTTTTACAATACTAACCCACACATGTTGCCTTTCATTACCAGCATGCAGCTGGCTATGTATGACAATGGTGAGGACATAAACGAAACCCGGAGTATTAAGATGGCTTTGATGGGACCGTTGGCAGGTATTGGGGATTCTATGGCACAGTTCGGTATTGCCCCATTGTTCTCTACTATCTTTGCGGGTCTTGCTATGGATGGTCTTGGGTTTGCACCAATGGGCTTCTGGCTGTCCATGATTGTCTCTATGTTTGCCATCAAAGTTTTGATGGGTTATCTTGGTTTCCGTTTGGGGACGAGTGTCATTGACACTTTGAGTGAAAAAATCACTAAGATTTCAGCAGCAGCTAACATTGTAGGTGTCACAGTTATATCAGGTCTAGCAGCGACTTTTGTTAAGGCAAACATTGCCTTATCTTATTCAACAAAACTGGCTTCAGGAGAAGGTCAGGTGGTTGCTCTTCAAGATGTTTTAGATAAAATTATGCCAAAACTTTTGCCAGCAATTTTGACGATTGTCGTTTTCTACCTAATCAAGAAGAAAAATTGGAGTACCTATAAGCTATTGTTGTTACTCTTTGCATTAGGTATTGCATTGTCAGCTTTGGGTGTTTTAGGTGTTTAGGAAAAAAGTTTGAAACTGCGGTTGGGGAAATTTGTCATCACAAATCGCCTAATCGCTGTTTTTGTTTAAATCATATGAAAGAAATTGGAGAAATGGAATGATTGCATGTATTGTTACTGGACACGGTGGATTTTCACTGGGTCTTAAAGATGCTTTAGAAATGATTGCAGGGCCACAAGAATTATTTGAAGCGATACCTTTCACAAAAGATGAAAAGGTAGAAGCATTTGAGTTGAAATTAGCAGAAGCTGTTAAAAATCTGACTGAGCAGGCAGATGGTCTATTGATTTTTACGGACCTCAAAGGTGGTACACCTTTTAAAATTGCCATGCCCCATGCTATTAGGCAAGAAAATACAATTGTACTGACAGGTACAAATTTACCTGCTCTGATTGAAAGCATTGGTAGCCGCTTAATGACGGACAATGTTGAAAATTTAGCACATGCTTTACGGATTTCCCCAGAGTGTCAACTTGAAGTGGTTCAGTTGGATACAGCTCAAGAAGAAGTGATTGATTCAGGCGGTATCTAAAAGGGTTTTCGATATGTTAAGCAAGAAAAAGAAAGAATGGCGGTTTGAAACGTATGAAGAAATTCAAGAAGCACTGGAAAATATGATGGGAGTAACCACTCCTTATTATCGAGGGCGAAAAGGGCGGCTTAAGCTAGGGTTTTCAGGGGCTGTTTATAATGAGGAGACTCGTCAAATTGAAGCTTTCTTACGGATGCTTTGGGGACTTGGACCCTTATTGGTTCAGGAAGATACAGAATTTCAAGCCATATATTTATCGGGAATTACCTCAGGTACAGATCCTGAAAGTACAGATTATTGGGGAGAGGTCACAGATTATGATCAGCGCTTGGTTGAGATGGCAGCATTGGCGGTGGCATTAATTATTGCAAAAGAACGCACATGGGACTGTTTATCCAAAGAAGCCCAGAAGAACCTGGTTCAATGGTTAGGACAAATCAATGATAAGTCCATGCCGAAAAATAACTGGTATTTTTTCCGGCTTCTCGTTAACACTTGTTTCATTAAACTGGGACTCCCACATCATCAAGAAAAAATGGATGAGGCGTTTGTGCTTTTAGATAGCCACTATGTAGGCAGAGGTTGGTACTATGATGGTAAAGTACACAAGTATGATTATTATATTGCTTGGGCCTATCATTTTTATGGGTTGATTTACGCTGCAGTTATGGATGAAAAAGATCCAGAGCGTTCGCAATTATTTAAAGCACGGGCAACTGAGTTTGCCCAAGGCTATGTACACCTCTTTGATTCAGAAGGTGCTGCGGTACCTTTTGGTAGAAGTATGATATATCGATTTGCCCAATCTGCTTTTTGGGCAGCTCTGGTTTATGCAGATGTTGAGGCTTTGCCTTGGGGTGTGATTAAGGGTCTGTATGCTCGAAATATGAGTAACTGGTTTAATCATAATGATATTTTTTCAACTGAAGGCAGGTTAACTTTGGGATACAGTTACGAAAATGCGACTTTCACTGAAGGTTATAATGCACCAGGATCACCCTACTGGGCTTTTAAATCATTTTTGATGTTGGCAGTTCCGAAAAATCATCTTTACTGGCAGGCTGAAATTATGCCTTACCCACAAATTGAAAAGCGTTATTTAAACACGAGCGCTCAGGCTTTTTATGAGCATGTTTCAGATAATCAGCACACGCTCATGTATCCTTTTGGTCAGTATATCCATAATCAAACCCATAGTGAAGCCAAGTACAGCAAATTTGTCTATTCCAGTAAATTTGCCTTCAGTGTTCAGAAATCGGCTTATCATTATTATGAAGCGGCCTTAGACAATGTTTTATCCGTTTCTGAAGATGAACATTATTTTAGGCCAAAGCATCACGATTTGAAGACTGAAGTATGTTCAAATTCTATCAAATATGACTGGGAACCGCTACCAGAGGTTAAAATTCAAAGTACCATTGTTCCTTGTGGGAGTTATCATGTCAGGATTCATGAAATCAATACTGGTCGTGAAATTCAGGTTCGTGAAGGTGGATTTAGTGTTGGTATCGATGACGATGCACAAGAACGGACATCAAACTGTTTTGCCAGTTACATCAGTAGCTTTGGAAAGAGTGAAATTTTAGGTGTCCAAGGTTTTGAATCAGCTGAAGTGGTTCAGCTTGAACCTAACACGAATCTGCTTTTTCAGCGGACCTGCCTACCTACGTTAAGGGCGAAACTATGTCCTGGGCAATATGCGCTTATCTCAATTGTAGGAGGGATTTATGGAGAGAGTAAAGAAAAAATACCTCAGGTGCGTGTGATAGGAACTAAAGTGAAAATAGAAGCACATACCGAAATTACAATTCAGTTAAAGGAGGAGCTAAGTGATAAAAATTGAGTTGCTTAATGTACAAGATGAACTTGTAATAAGTAAATTTGATAATAAAAAAGAAGAACTACCTGTGAGTAAATATGGGACCGAACTGTGCGCACTAGGAATAAAAGATTATGTTTATGAACTTGGAGATAAAATTCGTGTCACTGTTGATCGTTTTCCAGATTATTATATGGTGCAGTTGGATGAAAGTTTAGCACCTAGTTTGGTCTATTTTACAGTAAAAGAATGGATTTTTGATATACCTTTAGCCGAAAATTTAAAGGCTTCTGGTCCTAGTACTGCTTTTCAGGCAGTTCGCCGCCATTTAATGGTCCGGAAAGCCTATGATTTTGAGGTGCGTAATTATCAGAATCTGTCTAATAATACGCATGACCAAAAGCAAAGTTCAGGAGTTTTTCCGCATGCTTCAGCTAATGTTGAAACGCGAGACGAATCCGTCTTCTTTGCTAAGAATGCCATTGATGGTAAATTGGCTAATGGTTCACATGGTCGTTATCCTTTTGCTTCATGGGGGATTAATCAGCAGGCGGATGCAGCTCTAACAGTCGAATTTGGCCGTGAAGTCGAAGTAGACAAAATTACTCTGCTCTTACGGGCTGATTTTCCACATGATTCTTATTGGACAGATGTTGAAATTGTATTTTCAAATAATGAAAATATAGAATTTAAAATAATAAAATCAGATCAGTTTCAAGTTTACGAATTCCCACCAGTACGCACTTGTACAATTACATTGAGAAATTTGAAAAAGGCATTAGATGACTCACCATTCCCAGCATTAACACAACTTGAAATTTATGGAAAGAATATTGTAGATTAAAAACTGCGTGTACTCATGCGGTTTTTTATGTTCTAGTCTTCTTTGAAACTTAAGGTATCCAGATTGCTCAATAAGTATTAGCTCCTAAATAACACCCTAAAGTCAGCAAGATATCTGTAACTCCTAAATAATGAATTTAAAATCAAAATGTTAAAAAGTTGAAAGCGGTAAAATACTTAATTGAAACATATCCTAAAAAATGGTAAAATATAGGGAGTGTTTCTCTGCAAACACACATGAATTATAATCAAGCTATCTGCCCTATTGAACCGCGATGGGCCAGGTATGAATAAAAGGAGACAAATGAACGTCATATCACTCGTTCTGCTTGTCTTATTGATTGTATTGGTTATTGCCTTTATTTTTTATGCTCAAAATATTAAGAAAAACAAGCAAGATGCTGAGAGTCTTTTTATGCAGGCAGAAAACAAGGCAAATGAGATAACGGCAAATGCACAGCGTGATGCTGCTCTTGTAAGAAAGGAAGCGGAAATCCTGAGGGACGAAGCAGAAGCATTCAAGAAAGAAGCGCGCTTTAATCTTCGCGAAGAAGAACAAAAGCAACGCCGTGAAATCGAAGATGAATTTAAGCAAGATCGTAAGGAGTTAAAAGAAACTGAACAACGCCTAAAACAACGTGAAGAAGTTCTAGACCGTAAGGATGATAAACTTACAAATAAAGAACGTAGCTTAGACTCTAAAGAAGAAGCCCTCTCTAAAAAAACTGATACACTCAATAAACGTGAGCAAGAACTTTTAGAAATTGAAGAAAAGAAACAAGAAGAATTAGAACGTATCGCTGCTTTAACAAAAGAAGAAGCGAAAGAAATTATTCTCAGTGAAACCCGTGATGGTTTAACAAAAGAAATGGCACAGCTTATTCGTTCAAGCGAAGAGAAAGCTCATGCTGAAGCTGATAAACGTGCGAAAAACATTGTTTCACTTGCAATCCAACGTGTCTCTAGTGATTCGGTTGCTGAACAAACAGTATCAGTAGTTACTTTACCAGATGATGGTATGAAGGGCCGGATTATCGGACGTGAAGGTCGGAATATTCGTACCTTTGAAGCATTGACGGGGATTGATGTTATTATTGACGATACTCCAGAAGCTGTTGTATTATCTGGTTTTGATCCGATTAGACGTGAGATTGCACGAATGACCTTGGAGCAACTGGTTCAAGATGGCCGTATTCACCCTGCACGTATTGAGGAGCTTGTCGAGAAAAACCGCAAAGCATTAGATCATAAGATGCGCGAGTATGGCGAACAAGCTGCCTTTGAAGTAGGGGCACATAACCTCCATCCAGACTTAATGAAAATCATGGGTCGCCTGCATTTCCGTACTTCTTATGGTCAAAATGTTCTTGACCATTCAGTTGAGGTGGCAAATGTTGCCGGAAACCTTGCTGGTGAAATGGGTGAAAATGTGACTCTCGCTAAACGTGCTGGCTTCCTACATGATATCGGTAAAGCATTGGATCATGAAGTTGAAGGTAGCCACGTTGAGATTGGTACAGAACTTGCACGTAAGTACAAGGAAAATCCAATTGTTATTAATACTATTGCAAGTCACCATGGCGATACAGAACCAAACAGTAATATCGCTACTTTGGTTGCTGCAGCTGATGCTTTAAGTGCAGCACGTCCTGGAGCACGTCGTGAATCAATCGAAAATTATATTAAACGACTCCGTGACTTGGAAAATATCTCAACAAGTTTTGATGGTGTTGAAAGTGCATTTGCCTTACAGGCAGGACGCGAAGTTCGTGTCATGGTTAAACCAGAGAAGCTTACGGATGATCAAATCGTAATTCTTGCACGAGATGTGAAAAATCGTATTGAAGATGAAATGGATTATCCAGGAAATATTAAAGTAACAGTTATTCGTGAAACACGTGCGATTGACTATGCAAAATAAAAAAAGTACTCTAGGGGTACTTTTTTATTTAAAGAAGAATAAATAATCAAGTTATGTTACAATTTGATTAATTAAAGTTACTTTGTGTTACGCAAAGTAGATATACAAGCCCAACTTTGCTAGAATAGATTGTAAACAATAAGTGAGGTTAAAAAGATGCCCGAACGTGGTTTATTAATTGTCTTTTCCGGTCCTTCGGGAGTTGGAAAAGGTACTGTCCGTGCGAAAATTTTTGAAAATGAAAATAACTTTGATTACTCTGTATCAATGACAACACGTGCACAACGCCCTGGTGAAGTAGACGGAAAAGATTATTATTTCCGTACACGTGAAGAGTTTGAGGAAATGATACGCAAAGGTGAAATGTTAGAATATGCTGAATATGTTGGCAATTACTACGGGACTCCTTTAACTTACGTTAATCAAACCTTGGATGAAGGTAAGGATGTATTTCTTGAAATTGAAGTTCAAGGGGCCTTACAAGTTAAAGAGAAAGTACCAGATGGTGTATTTGTATTCTTGACGCCTCCAGACTTGGAAGAGTTACGTGGTCGACTTGTCGGGCGCGGTACTGATAGTGCAGAGGTTATCAATAACCGTATGATGAAAGCTAAAGAAGAGATTCGCTTGATGAGTGAATACGACTATGCTGTAGTCAATGATAAGGTTGAACTCGCTGCAGAACGTGTTATCAAGATTATTGAGGCCGAACATTACCGTGTTGATCGTGTCATGGAACGTTATGCTCATATGATTGAGAAGTTAGACGAAGACGGAAAAAATTAAAAACAAGTGGCTTTAGTTTTTAACTGAAAGACGCTCAGGCTGCTTGAAAAAAGAGCCCATTGGTACTCGCAGCCCAATGTAGTAGCGTACAGAAAAGAAAAGAGGAAACTGATATGATGTTAGAACCTTCAATTGACAAATTACTCCAAAACGTGGATTCAAAATATTCACTCGTTGTTTTGGAAGCCAAACGTGCTCATGAACTACGTGATGGTGAACGTCCTACAATGGAATTCAAATCTGTAAAGCGTACTTTACAAGCTTTGGAAGAAATTGCAGAAGGAACGGTAACAATCCACCCTTCTCCAGATGCCAAACGTGAAACTTTGAAAGAAAAACGTGAATTAGAACGTCTTCAACAAAAAATGGCCGAAAAACTTATTCGTGAACAAATTGCGAAAGAAGAAGCTGAAGAAGAAGCAAAACAAAAAGGAAACCGTGCAGCTAAAGCTGCTGCTGCTGCGGCTGAATAAAATATTCTACAAACTTTCAAAGGTTTATATATCTAAACTTTGGAAGTTTTTCTTTTTCCGAAATTCAGAGTTGACATTCGCTCATCTCTTTTTGCTATAATTAAATTACTATATCTAGCCACAGGAAAAGTAAGCAGAGGAGAAAAATGTTCAAAAAAACAGCACGAATTATTGTAGATGTTCCTCTGATGCAGACAGATAAACCATTCTCCTATGCAATTCCTACAGAGCTGCAAGAGATGATTGAGCCAGGGATGCGCGTCCATGTTCCTTTTGGTAAAGGAAATCGTCTGGTTCAGGGAATAGTTATCGAAGCAGGAGATCACGAAGAAGAGAATCTCAAAGAAATAGCTGAGCTTCTCGATTTAGAGCCCGTCTTGACAAAGGAACAGCTCTGTTTGGCAGATGAAATGCGACATACTGTTTTTTCTTACAAAATATCCTGTCTGAAAGCGATGCTGCCTAATTTATTGAATTCAAGTTATGATAAGATTTTGACTAATCAAGAAGGAATTCAAACCAAGTGGAGCGTGCTTGACGAAAGTCAAAAAGTCCAAGCTTTAAAAGATATTAAGGCAGGGAAATTAGTCGTTAGCTACTCTGCAAAGTCAAAAGAGAACAAGAAAATAGAAAAGTATCTAAAGGCTAATGCCAAATTGGCCACTTTTGAGATTGGAAAAGCAGCTAAAAAAAGAGCGGAATTAAAGGACTATCTTTTAAACCAAGAAGCAAGTGTGCGTCAAAAAGACTTGCCCTTTTCTTCGACGGTCATCAAGTATTTTATAGAAAATGAACTTGTTGAAGTGACTGAAAAAGAGGTTTCTAGAACTTCATCCGTTTTTGAAGCAGTCGTACCTGATCAAGCGAAAGTTCTGAATCATGAGCAGCAGCTTGCATTTGATGCTATTGTTTCTTCTGCAGATAAGCCCTTTTTACTTGAGGGAATTACAGGTTCAGGAAAAACAGAGATTTATTTACAGGTTATTGAACACTTTTTGGAAAAAGGGCAATCTGCAATTATGCTGGTTCCCGAGATTTCCCTAACACCACAAATGTCTAATCGTTTTATTGCACGCTTTGGGAAAAAAGTTGCAATCATGCATTCGGGACTATCAGATGGCGAAAAATATGACGAATGGCGTAAGATAAAGGAAGGACGCGCACAGGTTGTTGTCGGGGCGCGATCAGCTATCTTTGCACCTTTGGAAAACATTGGAGTTATCATTATTGACGAGGAACATGAAACAAGTTATAAACAAGATTCAAGTCCTCGTTATCATGCCAGAGACATTGCCTTGTTACGTGCACAATATCATCATGCACGTTTAGTTCTCGGTTCAGCGACACCTAGTCTTGAGAGTCGAGCACGTGCTCAGCGAAATGTTTATCATTTATTGACACTCACGCACCGTGCGAATGACCAAGCTCTTCTACCTGAAGTTAAAATTGTAGATATGCGTAATAATCTTAGCGATAAGTCTGCCAATTTTTCAGATGCTTTACTTCAAAAAATTCGTGAAAAAATTGAGCGAAATGAGCAAGTAATTTTGATGCTTAATCGTCGTGGCTACAGTTCATTTGTGATGTGCAGAGATTGTGGCTTCGTTGTTGAATGTCCAAACTGTGATATTTCTTTAACCCTTCATATGGATACGAAAACTTTAAATTGCCATTATTGTGGTCATCAAGAGGGGATTCCACAAGTTTGTCCAAGCTGCCAAAGCCGAAAAATCCGATATTATGGCTCAGGTACGCAGAAGGTACAAGAAGAATTAGAAAAATTATTACCAGAAATCCGTATTTTACGTATGGATGTAGATACAACAAAAACGAAGAATGCACACGAGAAAATTTTAAAGAAATTTGGTAATCATGAGGCGGATGTGCTTTTGGGTACACAGATGATTGCTAAGGGATTAGACTTTCCTAACGTAACTTTAGTGGGCGTGATTAATGCGGATACTGGCTTAAATCTTCCAGATTTTCGTGCAAGTGAGCGCAGTTTCCAGTTATTGATGCAAGTTGCAGGACGTGCAGGACGTGCAGATAAAAAAGGTGAAGTTATCATCCAGACATTTAATCCGGGACATTATGCGGTTAAACTTGTAGCTGTTCAAAATTATGAAGCCTTCTATCGTCAGGAAATGTATTACCGTCAACAGCTGTCTTATCCCCCCTATTATTTTACGGTTCAGATTTTAGTTAGTCATAAGGATGAAGATGCTGTTGCAAAAAAAGCTTATGAGATAGCAAGTATAGTTAAGGCAAATTTATCAGAGAAAGCCAAAATATTAGGACCGACCCCTAAACCCATCGCGCGGACACATAATCTTTATCATTATCAGATCCTGGTGAAGTATCGCTTTGAGGAGCAACTGGAAGAAGTATTAAATCAGGTCCTTGATTTAACGCAAAAGCGTGAAAACAAGGATGTCAGAGTTCTTATTGATAGTGAACCACAAAATTTTGTATAAAAATGACAAGTAAATTGTCATTTTTTTCTTTATGAGCATTGTCTTATTTTTCGAGGTTTTCATTGCTTACATTTTTAAAGTGAGCACTATATGTTGTGTTGTGATATAATAAAAAATGTCTTTAGGCACTATATGTTGTGTTTGTGTCTTGAGGCGTATTGAAGCAAAATAGTGTGTTCATTACCTCAATGAACCTTTTCACATAGTATTCTGGAAATTAGAATACAAAAAGTTAGGAAGGAAAAAATGGCAGTGTTAGTATTAGCTGGAACAATTGGAGCTGGCAAAAGTTCACTTACAGAAATGTTGGCAGAGGATCTAGGAACAGAGGCGTTCTATGAAAGTGTAGATGATAATGAGGTTTTACCTCTCTTTTACCAAAATCCACAAAAATATGCCTTTTTGTTGCAAATCTATTTTTTGAATAAGAGGTTTGACTCGATTAAAAGGGCACTTTCGCATAACAATAATGTACTTGACCGTTCAATTTATGAGGACAGTTTGCTTTTTCATCTGAATGCAGACTTGGGACGAGCAACAGATATTGAAGTAGAAGTTTATGATGCTTTGTTGGAAAATATGTTAGAGGAAATCAACACAATAACTTTCAAAAAGCGCCCTGATCTCTTGATTCATGTGAGTGTTTCTTTTGAAAAAATGCTCGAACGTATCCAGAAAAGAGGACGTGAGTTTGAACAATTGGAATATGACAGCTCACTTTATGACTACTATCAAGAGTTGAATAAGCGCTATGAAAAATGGTTTGAGGATTTTGATATTTGTCCGAAAATTCAAATTGACGGCGATAAGTATGATTTTGTTGAGGATGAAAAAGCAAAACTATTTGTCCTTAAACAAATTAAAGACAAGCTCGCAGAAATTGAGGAGGAGAACAGCAAATGAATTTAACTGTTTTCTTATCGGCCCGAGATGGAAAAAATCCGACTCATTTATTGCGCAGTAAGAAACTCGGAGAAGCAATAACGCGTAGCGGGCACACCTTAGTGTATGGAGGTTCTCAAGAAGGATGTATGGGTGCTGTATCGGATGCGGTGCTAGAGAATAAGGGACAAGTTATTGCTGTTTATCCTGAAGGAGTCTTACCTTTAGAGCCGCCACGTCAAAATGCAACAGAGCTTTATCTGGCTAAAAATATGGATGAACGTAAACGTAAGTTGATTGATTTAGGTGAAGCATTTATTATTTTGCCTGGAGGCTTTGGGACAATGGAAGAAGTTTTTCAGCTCCTGACGGAGATGAGCATTGGACAAACAGAAATACGGCCGGTTATTTTCATTGATAAAGACTTCTATCTTCCTTTATTTAATATGATTCAGCAACAAACCAAAGAAGAAATGTTGTCTTTAGAAGTTTTAGAAGCTGTCCATCTAGTTGAGACAACGGAACAAGCCATGCAGTTATTAGGAGACTTAAATTATGAACAAGCTATTTGAACAAGAAGTAAAAGTGTATCTTGCAGCACCCTTTTTCAGTGAGAGTCAAATTCAAAAAGTGGAAAAATTGGAAGCAGCACTTGCTAAGAACGAAACGGTTGCCTCTTATTTTAGTCCGATGCGTTGCCAACGTCCAGAAGGATTAGCAGAGGATGTTGAACCATTTACACCAGTGTGGGCAAAAGCTACAATGGAAAACGACGTTAAAGAAGTGGAGGCTGCTGATGTAATTGTTGCCATTTTAGACTATGATGGACAGGATACGGATTCGGGTACTGCATGGGAGTTAGGCTATGCGATAGCGAAAGGCAAACCGACTTTCTTGGTTCGTTTTGAAGAAAATGGACCGGGAAACATTATGCTCACAGAGCGAAATACCGCCTTCTTCACCGAAGCTGAACAAGTAGAAACATATGATTTTATGGAAGCTCAACCCCTACCTTATACCGGCAAATATATATAGTTATTATTTATTTTTAATTCATTTTGGGGCTAACAAATAATAAAAGAGAGATGTATTGTTGTGCTCTCTTTTTTATTTTTTTATTGAAAGAGAAGAATATCCTGAGATTATAGTCTATAATCAAGGGTATGAAAAGGAATAGGGGTTAAGAAAATGTTATAATAAAGGCACACATTTTTTATAGGATAAGAATAAAGTTTTTTATGAAAAATAAAAGAGGAGGATGAGGGACACGAGAAATATGTTCAAGGAAATCACAATAAACTTGAAGCATTAAGAAAAAGATTTAGACAACGTGTTAAAATAATACTATGACAAAAACAAAAATCATATTTATGGGGACTCCTAAGTTTTCTCAAACGGTATTGCAAGGATTGATTGATAGCCAACGTTATGACATTTTAGCTGTCGTCACACAGCCTGATCGTAAGGTGGGACGTAAGCAAGAGCTTCGTCAAACACCCGTAAAAGAGCTGGCATTGAAAGCGGACTTGAAAATTTTACAGCCTGAGAAATTATCTGGTTCAGCTGAAATGGATGAATTACTGGCATTTGGTGCTCAAGGTGCAGGTATTGTAACGGCAGCCTTCGGGCAGTTCTTGCCAGGAAAATTACTTGATGCAATGGCTTTTGCAGTAAATGTTCATGCCTCTTTGTTGCCTAAGTATCGTGGTGGAGCACCGATCCATTATGCAATTATGAATGGCGAAAAAGAAGCAGGCGTGACCATTATGGAAATGGTCAGAAAGATGGATGCAGGGGATATGGTTGCGAAAGCTTCTACTCCGATTTTAGATGAAGATAATGTAGGAACGATGTTCGAAAAATTAGCTATTATCGGCCGTGATCTTCTTCTTGAAACGTTGCCTCTATACGTTGCAGGAGAAATCAAACCAGAAGCGCAGGATGAAACACAAGCGACTTTCTCTCCAAACATTAGCCCTGACGAAGAAAAAATTGACTGGTCAAAAAATAACCGTCAAATCTTTAATCAAATCCGTGGTATGAATCCATTTCCTGTAGCACATACCCTCTGGAATCAAGGACGATTCAAAATCTACAACAGTCGTCCTATCGACACAGAGAAACAAGGACAACCTGGTGAAATTATTGATAAAACAAAAAAATCCCTCATAGTGGCAACAGGTTCTGGTGCTTTAGAACTTCTCGAAGTACAGCCAGCTGGAAAGCCCAAAATGGATATTATTAGTTTCCTTAATGGTTTAGGACAGAAAGTAAATATAGGAGATCAATTTGGCAAATAATGCAAGACAAGTCGCACTTGACGTGCTCAACGATATTTTTGGGAATGATGCGTATGCGAATATTGCCTTAGATAGAACATTACGTGAAGTAGAACTTTCGGACTTAGACCGTAATTTTGTAACAGCTTTGGTTTATGGTGTCGTATCTAAAGAAAAACTTTTGGAGTGGTATTTAGAGCCTTTCTTTAAAAAACAACCAAAACCGTGGGCGAAGATGCTATTGATAATGACCATATATCAAATCCTTTTCATGGATAAAGTGCCAACCTCAGCTGCCGTTGATGAAGCTGTTAAGATAGCTAAACGTAAAGATGGGCAGCAAGCAGGAAACTTTATCAATGCTGTTTTGCGCAATTTTATGCGTTCAGAGCGTCGAAATGAAGAGCCAAAAACTTGGGAAATCAAATACTCCATGGCTAAACTTCTTTTGGATAAAATGGTACGACAGTTTGGCGGAAAACGTACAGGAATGATGTTAGAGAGCTTAGAAAAACCAAGTAAAGCCAGCCTCAGAATAATCGATCCTCAAGTTACTGTTCCAGATACAGTACCCTCAGAACTCTCTCCTGTTGGGCGTGTGGCAGATCATGGTAATTTTGCACATAGCCAAGCATTTATTGAAGGGAAAATTACTATTCAGGATGAGACCAGCCAGCTGGTAGCGCCACAACTTGAATTAACAGGAAGTGAACGGGTTCTTGACGCTTGTGCTGCACCAGGCGGAAAGACAACTCACATCGCTCAATACCTTGATGATGGGCATGTCACAGCTTGTGATCTCTATGACCACAAGTTAAAACTCATTGAAGATAATGCAGAACGCCAAGGGGTTTGGGAAAAAATTACGACAGTCAAAGCAGATGCAACGCAATTAGCAGAACGCTTTGCGGATGAAGAAGACTTTGATCGTATCTTGGTTGATGCACCTTGCTCTGGGATTGGTTTGATTCGTCGTAAACCTGATATCCGTTATCGTAAGGAAAGCTCTGACTTTCTTAATTTACAGGGAATTCAACTGAAAATTTTAGACAGTGCTTCGAAAAAGCTAAAGAAAAATGGTATAATGGTCTACAGTACCTGCACAATTTTTGATGAAGAAAACTTTGAGGTGGTAAATAAATTCCTTGAGACTCATCCAGAATTTGAACAGGTTGAAATTTCGCATGAAAAAGAAGATATTATCACAGAAGGTTGTATTTTCATTACACCAGAAATGTATCATACAGATGGTTTCTTTATTGCGAAATTCAGAAAACTTTAATTCTTTTATAAGGAGCAAAAGTGGAATATAGTATTTTATCAGACATTGGTATGAAACGTACCGCCAACCAAGACTTTGCAGGCACTTATGTTAACCGCGCAGGCTATCGTCTTTTTCTTTTAGCAGATGGTATGGGGGGACATAAAGCAGGCAATGTCGCGAGTAAATTAACCGTAGAGGATTTGGGAAAATTATGGTCGGAATCATTTTTTGATGACGGCACACCTGTTGCGACAATGGAAACATGGCTCCGCAACCAAATCCGTAATGAAAGTGAAAATATTGCAGATTTAGGTAAACTTGATGAGTATCAAGGGATGGGGACAACGCTTGAAGCTTTAGTGATGCAAGAAGGCCAAGTGATCTCGGCTCACGTCGGTGACAGTCGTACCTACTTAATTCGTGATGGTCAGATGCAAAAAATTACAACAGACCATTCTTTAGTTCAAGAGCTTGTTGATGCAGGTCAAATTACTGAAGAAGAGGCTGAAATACACCCTAACAAAAACATCATTACGCGTTCTCTTGGTCAGTCGGCTGAAGTTCAAGCTGACTTACAAGCTGTGGATGTTCAGCCGGGAGATTATCTTCTGATGAACTCTGATGGTTTGACAAATATGATATCCTCTGAGGAGATTTTAGAAGTTGTCTATTCAGAGGCGAGTATTGAAGAGAAGACGGAAATACTTGTAGGTCTTGCAAATGAAGCAGGCGGACATGACAATATCACAGTGATCTTAGTGAAAATTGACGAAGAGTCTGTAGTGATGAATGAAGATGTGGAGGTTGACTGATGATTCAAATCGGAAAAATCTTTGCAGATCGTTATAAAATCATTAAAGAAGTTGGCCGAGGGGGTATGGCCAATGTTTATCAAGGGGAAGATACTTATCTTGATAATCGTCAAGTAGCGATTAAAGTTTTACGCTCTAATTTTGAAAACGACAATATTGCAATTGCTCGCTTCCAACGAGAAGCATTTGCAATGGCAGAACTTTCTCATCCTAATATTGTGAGTATTTCTGATGTAGGAGAGTCTGAAAATCAACAGTATATCGTCATGGAATACGTTGATGGAATGACTTTAAAACAATACATCAATGAACACGCTCCTTTGTCAAATGATGAGGCAGTGAACATTACTTCAGAAATTCTTTCAGCTATGGAATGTGCGCATAACCATGGTATTATTCACCGTGATTTGAAGCCACAAAACGTATTGCTCTCTCAAAGTGGGAACGTGAAAGTGACGGACTTCGGGATAGCCAAGGCCCTGACAGAAACGAGTTTAACGCAAACCAACACGATGTTTGGAAGTGTTCACTATTTATCGCCAGAGCAAGCGCGTGGGGCGAATGCAACACTTCAGTCAGATATTTATGCTATTGGTATTATTTTGTTTGAGTTGTTGACAGGGCAAATCCCGTTTGACGGGGATTCTGCAGTAGCGATTGCTCTAAAACATTTTCAAGAAAATGTACCAAGCATTATTAATATCAATAAAAATGTTCCTCAAGCATTGGAAAATGTTGTAATCAAAGCAACAGCTAAAGATATTCACAATCGTTATGCGAATGTTGAGGAGATGATGACAGACCTAGCTACGGCTACCAGTTTGGATCGTAAAGGGGAGCCGAAGCTTACCTTTGATAAGGACTTAGATGCAACTAAAGCTTTGCCTAGTAAGTTAATCAATCCCTATGATACAAAACCTCTAATTGATAATCCGCAATCAGAACAAAAGGACGAAGCAAAAAATAGTGTTGCCGAAGACAAGGTGAAAACAGATCCGGAGCTAATAAAGAAGAAATCACGTAAAGGATTGATTGCTTGGATTGTTCTTGCACTTGTACTTATCGCAGGAGGTGTTACAGCTTGGATGATTACAACGCCTCAAAATGTCTCTGTTCCTGATGTGACAAATATGACACAGGAAGAAGCAGAAAGTAAGCTAAAAGACAAAAATCTTACTGTTGGAAATATTATTCCTGAATTAAGTACGACCGTTGAAAAGGACAAAGTAACACGTACAAATCCTGAATCAGGATCTAATGTTCGAAAAAATAGCAAAGTAGATATCTATGTTTCACAAGGTGCAAGTGGCTTTAAGATGGACGACTATGTCGGACAAAAGTATGAGGACGTTGTGGATGAGCTTGTTTTGAATAAAAATATCAGCAAGAGTCAAATTAAGGTAAATTATGTGACAAGCTCTGAAGCTTCAGGTACTATTGTGAAGCAAACACCAGTTAAAGGAGAGTTTTTCGATCCAACAGGTAATGATCAAATCACATTTGATGTGTCTGAAGGTGAGACGGTAATTATGCCTGCGCTTGCCCTTACTGCAGGTGGCTTAAGCTCAACATCAGCAATCAGTTACCTCAATCAGCTGCAAAGTCTTGGAGTACCTAAATCAAATATTACCTTTGTTGATGCAAGTACAGCAAGCGAAGTTTCAAGTTCTAACCTTAATGGTTATTACGTAACACAAACCAGCCCTGAGTCAGGAAAAGAATTTAATCCGTCAAATACAAAAATTACCTTGACAGTGGCGAAAGCTAACAATAGTAATACAGGTGGCAATCAAACGTCAGAAACAACACTGGAAACAACAACACCAGAGACGACTCCAGAAACAACACCGGAGACTTCACCAGAACAAGGTAAAGACTCTTCCAACCAAGAAAAAGATTCTTCCTCAAACAATGGAGACACGAATAGTACAACGGAACAAGCGTCTTGACACAAAAAAACTTCCAGATATCTGGAAGTTTTTTATATAGTAAAAGAAAAAAACTGCCCAAAGGCAGTTTTTTCTGAGTCTTAACGACGAAGACCGAGTGAAGCGATAAGTTCGCGGTAACGTTGAACATCTTTTTCACGAAGGTAAGCAAGAAGGTTACGACGGTGACCGATTTTTTTCATCAATCCACGGTAAGTTGCGTGGTCTTTTTTGTGTGATTTGATGTGGTCGTTAAGGTGGTTGATTTCCCAAGTCAAAACAGCGATTTGAACTTCAGGTGAACCAGTATCGCCTTCAGTACGTGCGTATTGCTTGATGATTTCTTGTTTTTTTTCTTTTGAGATTGCCATGAGTTTTTCTCCTTTTTATTTAGTGCTCATACTGAGTAGAGCGCAGGCAAAGCGCAAAACCAAGAATGAGTTGTAAAAAACTACCTACTTATCTTACACTATTTTTATATTTTTTACAAGCTTATGAGGTGACAAAAGCGGTTTTAGTTTAAGGTGTTCTCTTTTTCAATCGTTGCAGTGATTGCATCAATTACTGTAGCTACAAAATGATTTTGTTCTAAAGAAACAACACCAGCAACGGTGGTTCCACCAGGACTTGAAACTTTATCGACTAAAGTCCAAGGGCCCTCTCCGGATTCCAAAATCATTTGAGCAGATGCTGCAACGGTTTCTGCAACGATTTTTGTAGCCTGATCTTTAGGAATACCATGAAGAACACCAGCTCGGCTTAAGGCGTCAACGAACATATAGATATATGCAGGACTTGAACCAGCAATAGCGGTAAATGTAGAAAAGTCCTTTTCAGCAACTTCATGAACAGTACCGATTGAAGAGAAAATTTCTTGAGTCAACTGGTAGATGTCTGAACTTACATATTCGTTACGTACGATAGCAGAAGTTGACTTTTGAATTTGTGCATTAATGTTTGGCATTACGCGGATGATTGGAAAGTCATATGTTTTAGACATATCTGATAATGCTTCTAAATCAAAACCAGCTGCGATTGAAATAAGAGTTTTATCTTTCGTAAAGAGAGGGGAAATCTCTTCCATAATGTCAGGCAAAATTTGAGGTTTAACAGCCATAACGATAAGATCAGATTGTTCAACGAGTTCACCATGTGAGTGACTCGCAAATACACCTAAGTTATCAGCTTGATCTTTTGTTTTTCTCAAATCACGCCCTGAAATAAGTACGCGGACATTTGACTTATCAAGTCCAGTAATGATAGCAGATGCCATCTTACCGACACCTATAAAACCAATTGTTTTCATTTTATCTCCATTTTCTTTATAGTAGGACTTCCTTCATTTTAGCATATATTTTAGCATATTTATAGAAACAAAGACAATAATTAGAAATACTCTTAGAGTGTGATATAATTAATGTATATTCTATTAGAAATTTAATAAGTTTTGGAGGCCATATAAAATGGAAAAATATGCAATTATACTCGCAGCTGGAAAAGGGACGCGAATGAAATCTTCTTTACCGAAAGTTCTTCATAATGTGGCTGGGAAAACAATGTTAGGTCACGTTTTACAAAGTGTCAATCAAGTCGATATGGCAAAACGTATTGTGATTGTTGGGCATGAAGCGGACAAAGTTATTGAAACTCTTCCTAAAGGGACGAACTTTGTGAAACAAGACGAGCAGTTGGGGACAGGACATGCAGTTCGTATTGCCTCAGATTTACTTGAAAATGAAGAAGGCGCAACATTGGTTATTGCGGGTGATACTCCATTAATTACAGGCGAAACTTTAGAACAATTGTTTGAGTATCATGTAGCCCAAAAAGCCACAGCAACTATTTTAACAGCTCTTGCACCAAACCCAACAGGCTATGGACGTATTATCCGTGATGCAGAGAACTGTGTGGAAAAAATTGTGGAGCAAAAAGATGCTTCTGAAGAAGAACAAGCTATTCAAGAAATTAATACAGGTACTTATATTTTTGATAATAAAGCTTTATTCGCAGCACTTGAAAATCTCACAACAGATAATGCACAAGGTGAGTACTACTTGACAGATGTTATCGAAATTTTCAAAAAACAAGGGGACAATGTTACAGCTCATATCTTAGAGGATTTTGATGAAAGTCTTGGTGTAAACGATCGTGTAGCGTTAGCACAAGCAGAAAAAATTATGCGTCGTCGTATCAACCACCAACATATGGTCAATGGTGTAACACTTATTGATCCTGAAACAACCTATATTGATGCAGATATCGAAATCGGTGAAGAAACAATCATTGAACCAAATGTCCAAATTATGGGTAATACCGTTATTGGCAAGAAAACTTTGATTACAAGTGGAAGCCGCATTGAGGATTCAGAAATTCATTCTCATTGTGAAATTCGTTCGTCATGGATTGAAAGCAGTAAAATGAACATCATGAGTAATGTTGGACCATATGCTCACTTGCGCCCAGGAACGGTTCTCAGCGAAAAAGTTCATGTGGGTAACTTTGTTGAAATCAAAGGATCAACACTCGGTAAAGGAACAAAAGCCGGTCACCTTACTTACATTGGTAATGCAACAGTTGGTGAAAAAGTAAACTTCGGTGCTGGAACAATCACTGTAAATTATGATGGACAAAATAAATACAATACGGAAATTGATGATTTTGCCTTTATTGGTTCCAACTCAACATTAGTTGCGCCACTTCGGGTAGGAAAAAACGCCCTAACTGCTGCAGGATCAACAATTACTAAAGATGTTGCACCAGAAAGTATCGCAATCGGGCGTTCACGTCAAGTTGAAAAATCAGGTGCAGCACGTCGCTTGCCGCATTTTCGTGGTGAGTAAAACATAAGAAAATAAAGATAACGGAGATAAACATGCGAGAATTTGACGAGAAAAAGTTTGAAGAACCCACTTTGTCTCGTGAGCAAATTTTTCACGGACAAATTTTTCGAGTGGTGAAGGATTTAGTAAGCCTTCCAGATGATACAATGGCAACGAGAGAGTTGGTTTTTCATAATGGCGGCGTTGCTGTTGCACCAATAATTGGGGATAAGCTTGTATTAGTAGGGCAATATCGTAAAGCATTTGAAAAATTTATTTATGAAGTGCCTGCCGGAAAACTTGAAGCTGATGAGCTGGATGATCCGAAAGCAGCTGCTTTACGTGAATTAGAAGAGGAAACGGGCTATACAGCAGAACAACTTGTCGAAATTACGAGCTTTTATGGTACACCTGGTTTTTCATCTGAAAAAACATATCTTTATTTCCCTATTGGACTCACGAAGGTTGAAAACCCTCGTCCCAAGGACGAAGGAGAATTTCTTGAGATGATTGAAGTGACACTCTCAGAAGCTAAGACGATGATTGAAGAAGGTCAAATTTGTGATGCTAAGACAATCATGTCTGTTTGGTACTGGGAACTAAAAAGTCTGAAAACACAAGGAGATTTAGATGCCTAAACCACTTTTAACAGATGATATCATCGAGGATGCAGAGCGAAAAAGAAAACGTTTGGAGAGAATTCTCAAAGAAGAGTTAGAGCAAGACCGAGAAATTTCAGAGAAGTATGATAAGCTTGAACGTGATTTATCTAAAAATGCTGTGTATAAGAGTCGTCGCATTGAAAATGCCAAGCAGAAAAAACGAAGTAGCCGTGTAAACAAATGGCTTCTTATTACGTCTCTTGTTGTAATTGGGATAGGAATTTTATTTTTCTGGTATTACTTCTAAATGATATCCATGCCTCACATATATGTGGGGTTTTATTTTAAACTTTTATACTATATAATGTATTTACCACAATGAAAGAAAAAGGAGAATAAAAAATGAAATTAGGAATTATTTGTGCAATGGAGGAAGAACTACGTACTCTTGTAGAAAATCTTGATCAAGCAAGTAAGATTACACGACACGGTTATGTTTTTCATACAGGATCAATAGGTCGTCACGAAGTTGTATTAGTTCAATCAGGAATAGGTAAAGTGATGTCTGCGATGGCAGTGACTTTGCTAGTTGAAGTTTTCTCCGTTGATGGGATTATTAATACAGGTTCTGCAGGGGCCGTCAATCATGAATTAAAAATTGGTGATGTTGTTGTTGCAGATAGATTGGCTTATCATGATGTAGACGTTACAGCCTTTGGTTATGCCTTTGGTCAAATGGCGCAACAACCACTTTATTTTGAGAGCAGTAAATATTTTGTTTCAGAACTGAAAAAAGCGATAGAGAATCCTGTTGTCGGTTTGATTACAAGCTCTGATAGCTTTATTTCTAGCGACAGCCGTATAGCTGAAATCAAAAACCACTTTCCAGATGTTTTGGCTGTTGAAATGGAAGGGGCTTCTATTGCGCAAGCAGCAACAGCATTAAAGAAACCTTTTGTTATTATTCGTGCAATGTCAGATACAGCGAGCCATGACGCAAATGTGAAATTTGATGAATTTATTATTGAAGCAGGTCGTAAATCTGCCCAAACATTAATGAATTTTCTGAACAATATGAAATAAACGATAATTAGCTGACTTTTTCACCAAAAAAAGTTATAATAATAAAATCAATACATGGAAGTGGAGAAGAATGAAATGACTATTACTCAAGATTTCACACAAAGACTTTATGATAACTTTGCAGAAAACCAAAAATTTCGCGCCGTTGAAAATGCAGCGACGAAAAATGGGCTCCTGAATGCTTTGGAAGTTCGTAGCTCACATGCCAACAATATTCCAGAGTTTTCAATTGACCTTACCAAAGATAAAGTAACGAATCAAAAACAATCAGGTCGTTGTTGGATGTTTGCTGCTCTGAATACTTTTCGTCATAAAATGATTGGACAATTTAAGTTAGAAAACTTTGAACTATCACAGGCTTACACTTTCTTTTGGGATAAATACGAGAAGTCAAATTGGTTTATGGAACAAATCATTAACCATGTGGATATGGACGATCGTCGTTTGAAATTTTTGCTCCAAACGCCACAGCAGGACGGTGGGCAATGGGACATGGTTGTTGCACTTTTTGAAAAATACGGTGTCGTTCCTAAAGATATTTATCCTGAATCAGCAGCATCTTCTAATTCGCGTGAACTTAACCAATATTTAGACAAGTTGTTGCGCCAAGATGCTCAATTATTGAGAGAAGCACTGGCAAATGGTGAGGATGTACAAGTTCTTAAAGAAAATTTGTTACAAGAAATTTTTAACTTTTTAGCAGCAACTCTTGGACTTCCTCCGCAACATTTTGAATATGCATTCCGTGACAAAGAAAACACATTAGAAAAATTCTCAGGCACAGCCCAAGAATTTTATGTTCAATATGTGGATATCAAACTTGATGACTATGTTTCAGTCATTAATGCACCAACAGAAGATAAACCTTACAACAAATCATACACGGTTGAATTTCTGGGAAATGTCGTTGGAGCTCGTGATGTTAAGCACTTGAATCTTGACATGGATCGTTTCAAAAAACTCGCAATTGCACAAATGCAAGCAGGCGAAACAGTTTGGTTTGGTTGCGATGTTGGACAAGTTTCAAACCGTAAAGATGGTTTGTTGACTCTTGATGCATATGATTTTGAGACATCACTTGATATTCAGTTTATACAGGATAAGGCCTCACGTTTAGATTATGCGGAATCTTTAATGACACATGCTATGGTTTTAACAGGTGTAGATTTGGACGAAGATGGAGCACCTACGAAATGGAAAGTGGAAAACTCTTGGGGTAAAGATGTTGGTAAGGAAGGGTATTTTGTGGCCTCTGATGCTTGGATGGATGAATATACCTACCAAATCGTAGTACGCAAAGATTTGCTCACTCCTGAAGAACTTGCAGCCTACAATGCTGAACCACAGATCCTCTTACCTTGGGATCCTATGGGAGCTTTGGCTTAAAATAAGAGAAGATGTCCCATATGGACATCTTTTTTGCTATAATAATATTATGGAAAATACGGATATCATATACGGCTTACATGCTGTAACAGAGTCACTCAATGCAGGAGTAGTCAATAAGCTCTATGTCGAGGAAAAATTACGGGGTAAGAACGTTGAAAAAATCAAGGAACTTGCGCGTGAAAAAAAAGTAAACATCTCTTGGACACCAAAAACTGAGTTAAATAAAATATCAGAAAATGGTGTACACCAAGGTTTTGTTGCACGTGTGGCAGAATTTGCTTACGCAGAGTTAGCGACGATTTTAGCGCAAATTTCAAACAAAGAAGCAGCAACAATTTTAATTTTGGATGAGTTGACAGATCCTCATAATTTAGGCTCGATTGCTCGAACTGCTGATGCTACAGGAGTGGATGCTATCATCATTCCGAAACACCGCTCAGTAGGGATTACACCAATCGCGGTAAAAGCAAGTACAGGGGCGCTTCAGCATGTACCTGTAGTACGTGTCACAAACCTTTCTCAAACGCTAGATAAATTAAAAGAAGCTGGTTTTTGGACTTTTGGAACCGACATGGATGGTACAACTTATTCCAAATGGAATACTTCAGGAAAAGTTGCATTGGTAATTGGTAATGAAGGAAAAGGTATTGGCCAAAATCTTAAGAAACAAGTGGATGAAATGATTACGATTCCTATGGTTGGCCATGTTCAAAGTTTGAATGCAAGTGTTGCTGCTAGTATTTTGATGTACGAAATTTTTAGAAATAAAATGTAAGGGGAAAAAAGATGACTTTTCGCATTGTTACTGATTCAACAGCGGATTTGAGTGAAGATTATTTGCAAAAGTACGACATAGAGGTATTAGGAATGACGGTTACTATTGGCGATCAAACCTTTCCAACGATTGGTGAAAATAGCCTGAGTAACGAACACCTTCTCCGTGAAATTAAGGCAGGTAAAACTGTTCAGACATCACAAATTAACTCTGGCCAATTCTCTGAGTTGTTTAAAAAATTTATAAGCCAAAATCCAGAAGAAGAAATTGTATATCTGGCTTTTTCATCCGGACTATCAGGGACTTATCAATCTGCCGTTATCGCTCGTGAAATGGTCTTAGAAGAATATCCACAAGCTAAAATTACGGTGGTGGACACCTTGGCTGCAGCTTCGGGAGAAGGTTTCTTGGTTCAAAAAATGGTAGAGCTACGAGAATCTGGGAAGAGCTTGACAGAAGCACTTCTAATTTTTGAGGAGCTTATTTTACGACTTAAGAGTCTTTTTATGGTTGACGATTTGAATCACCTTGCACGAGGAGGTCGTATTCCCAAAGCTGTTGCTATGGTTGGGACGATGGCTAACATTAAACCTCTCCTTACAGTGGATTCAGAAGGCAAGTTGACACAACTGACCAAAGTACGTGGCAAGAAGAAGGCTATTAAAAGTTTAGTTGACATGACACTTGAAGAGATGGATCCAGCTTATTCACGTGTAATTGTAGCTTATTCAGGTAGTGAGGCAACTGCTCAAGAAGTGAAAGAACTTTTCTTGGCGCAACATGTTGACAAGGTTGACATTCGTCCTTTGAGCCCAACGATTGTCACTCATACAGGTTCTGGTACTTTGGCGATTTTTTCAATTGCTAAAAAAAATAGGAATTAATATAAAAAATCACAGTTGAACTCTTGTTTTACTGTGATTTTGTGTTAAAATATAGAGTGAGTGTAAACTCGATAAATTGAAAATATGAATTGTGATATGTGAGGAAAGGGGTCGCTTTTATGCTAAAAAGTGGACTTTATACGGGCGTTGACATCGGTACGAATACTATCAAAGTGTTGGTTGCAGAGTACGTCTCAGATGAAATGAATATAATTGGCGTTGGAAATGCAAAATCTGACGGCTTAAAAAATGGAATTATTGTAGATATTGAAAAGGTGGCAACAGCTTTACGTAAGGCTGTTAATGCTGCTGAAGAACGTGCAGGGATTACGATTGACAAAATTAATGTCAGTATTCCTGCCAATCAACTCGAGATGGAAAATTGCCAAGGCATGGTTCCAATTATCGGGGCTTCAAAAGAAATTACAGAAGATGATGTAATGCAAACTGTGCAAAATGCATTGATGCGTGGTGTAGTACCTGAACGTGAAATAATCTCTGTAGAGACAACTGAGTTTACAGTTGATGATTTTACAGGGATTTCTGATCCTCGTGGGATGTTTGGTGTACGTTTAGGTATGCGTGGTATTATTTACACAGGTCCAAAAACATTAGTACATAACATTCGTAAAGTTGTGGAACGTGCTGGATTGATTGTAGATAACCTTGTAATTGCTCCACTTGCCATGAGTCACTATGTTCTTTCAGAAGGAGAACGTGAGTTTGGTACAGTAATGATTGATCTTGGTGCAGGCCAAACAACAGTTTCAGCTGTTCGTGATCAACAATTGAAATTCGCACATACAAGCCCAGAAGGTGGTGATTATGTGACACGTGATATCTCTACGGTTCTCAATACTTCATTGAGTGAAGCAGAAGATTTGAAACTGAACTATGGTGAAGCAAGTACAGAACGCGCCAGTCAAGAAGAGTATTTCCCGGTTGACGTCGTTGGTCAAGCAGACCCAGAAGAAATCACAGAATATTATCTTTCACAAATCATTGAGGCACGCTTAACACAGATTTTTAGCCGTGTGAAATCAGATTTGGAGAACACACGTTCATTGGACTACCCTGGTGGTATTGTGGTACTTGGTGGAGCTGCGGCAATGCCTGGTACAGTGAATCTTGCAACAAAAGTAATTGGCATGAACGCGCGTCTCTTCGTACCAAGCGAAATGGGCTTGCGTAATCCAGCTTTTGCTCAAGTAATCAGTGTTGTGAACTACGTTGGTGAACGCACAGATATTGATCGACTTGTATCACAAGCCATCGCTTCTGATAGCACATATGTTGCCCCTGTTGCACAGTACGAAGAACCTGTTCTTCAAACAACAGATACAATGGATTATGAAGAAAATAACTTCTATCCAACAGAAGCTCCAGCTCGTCCAGTTGCTCAACCAGCAGCTGAACCTGAAGAAGAAAAAGAAGGTGTTGTGGATCGTATGCGCAACATGTTCTCAAACCTTTTTGACTAAAACGACTTAATAACGGAGAAATAAAAACATGGAATTTTCATTTGATACAGAAATCGCTCAAGGCGCTGTAATTAAAGTTATCGGTGTTGGTGGCGGCGGTGGTAACGCAGTTAACCGCATGATTGAAGAAGGCGTTTCTGGCGTTGACTTTATCGTAGCTAATACAGATGTACAAGCTTTGCGCAGTTCAAAAGCAGATACAGTAATCCAGCTTGGCCCTAAGTTGACCCGCGGACTTGGTGCAGGTGCACAACCTGAAGTTGGTCGTCGCGCAGCAGAAGAATCAGCAGAAACAATTGCTCAATCTTTTGAAGGTGCAGATATGGTCTTCATCACTGCAGGTATGGGTGGTGGAACAGGAACAGGTGCTGCTCCCGTAATCGCTCAAATTGCAAAAGAAATTGGTGCTTTGACAGTTGCAGTTGTCACTCGTCCATTTGGTTTTGAAGGTTCGAAACGTAGCTACTTCGCAACTGAAGGTATTGAAGACCTTCGTGCAAATGTAGACACATTACTAATCATTTCAAACAACAACTTGCTTGAAATCGTTGATAAGAAGACACCTTTGACAGAAGCCTTGCGTGAAGCAGACAATGTTCTCCGCCAAGGTGTCCAAGGCGTTACGGACTTGATCACAAACCCTGGTATGATTAACCTTGACTTTGCTGACGTGAAAACAGTTATGGCGAATAAAGGGGATGCTCTTATGGGAATCGGCGTTGCAACTGGGGAAGATCGTGTCATTGAAGCAACACGTAAAGCAATTTACTCACCATTGCTTGAAACAACGATTGAGGGTGCTGAAAATGTCCTCCTTAATGTTACAGGTGGTATGGACATGAGCCTTATTGAAGCACAAGATGCTTCAGAAATTGTTATTCAAGCTGCAGGTAATGATGTGAACATCTTATTGGGAACATCAATCGATGATTCACTTAGTGATGAAATTCGTGTTACTGTTGTAGCAACAGGTGTTTCACAAGATGCAACTGAGGAATACTTGGGAACATCTACAACACCTGTTGTAGAAGAACCACGTCGCCAACCTAACTTTCAACACACTTCGATGAAACAAGCGTCAGTGCCAACTTCACGTCCAGCACAGGCTTCAAAATCTTCACAAGCACAACAAGCTCCTGCACAAAAATCAGGTTCAGCTTTTGGTGATTGGGATCTTCGTCGCGACGCTTCACCACGTCAAAACGGAAACCAAAACCGTGAAAACTCATCAAATGTTACAAGCTTCTCAGGTATCCCATCAACAGATGAAGATATCGATACTCCACCATTTTTCCGTAAATAATGAGTATAGCAGAAAATGTTGAAAATATTTTGAACAAGGTAGATGTAGCAAAAGCTGCATCTTCTTATTCAAATCAAGACGTTCAGGTGATTGCTGTAACCAAATATGTTGAGGCTGAAAAAGCCGCACAAGTAGTTGAAGCAGGTATTCATCATTTAGCAGAAAATCGTACAGATTTATTTCTTGAAAAATATAAGGCTCTTGAAAATAAAGATATCACTTGGCATCTTATTGGCAATTTGCAACGTCGTAAAGTAAAAGATGTCATTAATTTAGTGGATTACTTTCATGCTTTAGATTCAGTCAAACTTGCCAAAGAAATTGAAAAACGTGCGGAACATCCGATAAAGTGTTTCCTCGAAGTCAATATCACAGGTGAAGAGACAAAACATGGATTTGCGCCAGAAGACATAGATCAAGCTTTAGCAGAAATTTCACAGTTAGATAATGTGGAAATTGTGGGCTTGATGACGATGGCGCCGATTGATGCTGATAATGAGCAGTTGGATAACATTTTCGCTTCGATGAAGCAATTGCAAATCGAAATTGCGGCTAAAGAAATTACTAATATTCCTTGTACTGAATTGAGTATGGGAATGAGCTGTGATTATACAAGAGCAATTCAACAAGGAGCGACCTTTGTTCGAATTGGTACAGCATTTTTTGAATAAAATTTGTATAGAATCTTAAGCATTGAAAACGGAGGGAAGTATGGCCTTAAAAGATCAATTTGATAAATTAAAAAAATTTTTCGAAGAGGACGACGATGAGTATGATGAACCCGTTGTAGCGGCACAAAAGCCACAAGCACAACCGCAAAAGTCTTCAACAGTAAATACAGAAAAGAGTCCTGTAGGTGCGAACCGTCCGGTTCAACCCCAAAGACAAGCGCAAGCAAAATCAACTGCTAAACGCCCAGTACCCTTTTCTTCCACAACTAATAACACTAAAACAACAGAGAAAAAAGTTCAAAAACCTATGATGAATCAAGCCACAACAAATGCAGGACAAGTTATTGCCATCAAAGAGCCACGTGCCTATTCTGATATTATGGAATCTGCGCGTATCGTTAAAAATGGAGAGTCAGTTTTGGTTAACTTCAAATTTATGCCAGATAACCAAGCACGACGCTCAATTGATTTTTTGACTGGTGTTGTATTTACACTTGATGGTGATGTTCAAAATGTTGGCGGACAAATTTTCTTACTCACACCGGCGAATATCACAGTTGATGCTTCCCAAGAATTAAGTATCTTGGCAGGGCAAAACTTTGAAAACTTCGATATTTAATAAACTATGATTATATATATTTTAATTCGACTAATTGGTCTTTATACTTGGGTTTTGGTAGCTTATGCTTTGATGAGCTGGATTCCGAGCCTTTATGATACAGCTGTAGGGCGGTTTATCGTCAAAATTTCGAGACCTTATTTGAGCTTGTTTGAAGGTATACCTTTACGTTTTGCAGGGTTAGATTTTACAATCGTGCTAGGTGTGATTGCTTTGCAAGTTATTCAACAACTTCTTTTACGCTTCTTATGAGTTATGAAAATATATATCAACACTTTCATCCTGATGAAAAGCAATTTATTGATCGCGTCTTAGACTGGATGGATCGTGTGGAAAACAATTATTCTGTAGTTACTACTTATTTTCTAAATCCTAGAGAAGTTGAAATTCTCGAGTCTTTAGCAAATAAGCGGGAACTTCAGATTTTTTCTACTCAAGATATTGCCCAGACCGAACTAACTAAGATTATTATAGCCCCTGAATTTTATCAATTAGATGAATCAGATTTTGATTTAGCACTGTTAGAAATTTCCTATGCCAAGAAATTTTATCAACTTAAGCATTCCCAGATTTTGGGGAGTTTCTTAGGACAAACGGGAATCCGTCGTTCAGAAATTGGAGATATTGTTTTAAACGAGGGAAGAGCACAAGTGTTTGTTTCTAAACATCTTCTTGAAATCTTTCAGAATAATATCGAAAAAATTGGTCCTGCCCCAGTGAAATTTGTGGAAAAAACATTGGAGGAATTGATAAAAACAGAAGACAACTCTGTTATAAAAGTTATCTTAGTTTCGAGTTTACGCATTGATAAGATTATTGCAAGCACTTTCGAGATTTCTCGCAATCTAGCTGTAAATATGTTACAATTAAGAAAGGTAAAATTAAACTACCTTGAAATTGAAAAGAAAGATTTTCCTGTTGAACAAGGAGATTTAATCAGTGTTCGTGGTCTAGGTCGCATTAAAGTATTAAAGATATTAGGTGAGACCAAAAAAGGTAAACAGAAAATCGAATGTGAAATTACTAAGAATCATAAGAAAAAATAGAGTCTCTTGGGAGATTGGAGGTACTTATGGCATTAAACAGTTTAGATGTTCAAAATAAAACATTTAACACACAGATGCGTGGTTACAATAAACATGAAATTGAAGAGTTTTTAGATATCGTTGTTCGTGACTACGATGAATTTGCACAAAAAATTAAAGATCAAGATCGCGAGCTCAAGGACTTACGTGAGCGCGTAAAATACTTTGATGATATGAAAGATTCCTTGAATAAGTCAATTGTAGTAGCACAAGATGCAGCAGACAATTTACGTGTTCAAGCACAAAGCGAGTCAAACAGTATTATTGCTGAAGCAAGCCAAAAAGGTCAACTCATTATTGAAGCCGCTAAAAAAGAAGCAGGAACAATCCTCAATCAAGCTTCTGATGATGCGCGTCGCTTGGTCCGTGATACAGATGATTTGAAACGTAAAATGCGTCTTTATCACCAACGTATGACTTCAATCATTGAAGCACAGTTGGCAAGTATTCATTCAGAGGATTGGCAAGATACTTTGGAAACAACCTCTTCACATATCACAAATCCTGAAGAAAAGCTCCAAGAAATTGTGGATATGCAATTAAGCGGAACATCTTTGACAGGAACCAAAGGTCAGGGTGGAGCAAGTGTTGAAACTGCTGAGCACGATAAAGAGCCAGAAAAAGCAGCTGAAGTGGAAGAAACAGAAGTGCCACAAACCGTAAAAGAAGTCTTGGCTCCTGCTCTGGAAGAAGAAACTGAAAAAATACCCTCTAAAGAAGGCGAAGCTCCAAAAATTGCAGAAACTGAAAAAAATGAAGAAGCAACTTATCCAGTTTTTCCAGAGATGCAAACAGAAGTTCCAGATGTAGAAAAACCTGAACAAAAATAATCTAATTTTAGGACATGAAAAGAAAAATATATTTACAGCAAGTGAGTGTTGATGAAAGTCTCATATTCCCTGTTTTTCGGCTTATCACCTAAATTATTCTAAGCCCAACTCGAGTAAGTTTAGACGTTGTACACGTTACGTACATTGAGTTCTCACTTTTTGTGAGAAAAATTAAGGTGGTACCACGGTCTTTCGTCCTTTTGCGAAAGGCTGTTTTTTATTATCATTCTTTCCGCTTTAGCGGATTAGAATGATAATACGCAGGGAGCGAAGCGAGTTGTGAACCAAGAAACATTCTTTCCGCTTTAGCGGATTAGAATGATAATACGCAGGAAGCTGATGATTAAGAGCTACTGGTGAATAAATAGAGTTTAAAAGGAAGGTAAAAAAATTATGAAAATTAAAGATACTTTGAATTTAGGGAAAACGGCTTTCCCGATGCGTGCAGGTCTGCCAAACAAAGAATCAGCTTGGCAAAAAGGCTGGGAAGAAGCAAAGCTTTATGAAGCACGTCAAGAACTGAACGAAGGTAAGCCATCATTTATGTTGCACGATGGACCTCCCTATGCTAATGGGAATATCCACGTCGGACATGCCTTGAACAAAATTTCAAAAGATATTATTGTACGTTATAAATCCATGTCTGGTTTCCGTGCGCCATATGTTCCAGGATGGGATACTCATGGTTTACCTATCGAACAACAACTTTCAAAAGCGGGCATGAACCGTAAAGAAATGGACATGTTAGACTATCTTGAGGAGTGTCGCAAATATGCGCTCAAGCAAGTAGATATGCAACGTTCAGACTTTAAGTCTTTAGGAGTTTTAGCAGATTGGGAACGTCCATATATGACACTTCTCCCAGAATATGAAGCGGCACAAATTCGTGTCTTCGGTAAAATGGCGGAAAAAGGCTATATCTACAAAGGCCAAAAACCAATTTACTGGTCTCCTTCATCAGAAAGTTCATTGGCAGAAGCGGAAATTGAATACCAAGATGTCCGTTCTGCTTCAATCTTTGTGGCTTTCAAAGCAAAAGATGTTAAGGGCTTGTTACCAGAAGATGTAGAATTTGTTATCTGGACAACAACGCCTTGGACATTGCCAGCAAACATGGGGATTTTTGTACATCCAGACTATGAATATTCAGTAGTAGAAGTCGAAAAACGTAAATTTGTTGTTGCTTCAGAAATGCTCAATAAGGTAGCAGAAACTTTAGAGTGGGAAAACCCAACTGTTCTGCAAACACTTAAAGGCTCTGAAATGGATATGATGACGGCTCACCATCCATTTTATGATCGCGAATCATTGATTATGAATGGGGACTATGTCACACTTGAGTCTGGTACAGGTCTTGTTCATAGTGCACCTGGTCATGGTGAAGATGACTACTTCTTTAGTCGTAAGTATAAACTTGAAGTATTATCACCTGTAGATAACCGTGGATACTATACAGATGAAGCTCCTGGTTTAGAAGGTATCTTCTACGATGAAGGAAACAAAATTGTAAGTAAATGGTTAGAAGAAAAAGGAGCTCTACTAAAGCTTGACTTCTTTACGCACAGTTACCCACATGATTGGCGTACAAAGAAACCTGTTATTTTCCGTGCGACACCACAATGGTTTGCATCGATTGATGATTTCCGTGAAAATATCCTACGTGAGATTGAACAAGTGGATTGGATTATTCCATGGGGGAAAACACGTCTCTATAATATGGTTCGTGACCGTGGAGATTGGGTCATTTCTCGTCAACGTGCTTGGGGTGTTCCACTGCCAATCTTCTATGCAGAAAATGGTGAGGCAATCATTACGCCAGAAACAACAGAACATGTTGCTCAACTTTTTGCTGAGCACGGTTCAAAAGTATGGGTTGAACGCGAAGCTAAAGATTTGTTGCCAGAGGGCTTCACTCATCCTGGGTCGCCAAACGGTGAATTCACAAAAGAAAAAGACATCATGGACGTCTGGTTTGATTCAGGTTCATCATGGAATGGTGTCCTGAACGAACGTGATTACTTGTCTTATCCTGCAGATCTCTATCTTGAAGGTTCAGACCAATATCGTGGATGGTTTAATTCATCAATCACAACATCAGTTGCTGTTAACGGTATTTCGCCATATAAAGCAGTTCTGTCACAAGGTTTTGTTCTTGATGGAAAAGGACGTAAGATGTCTAAATCTATCGGTAATACGATCTTGCCTTCAGATGTGACAGGAAAATTAGGGGCAGATATTCTTCGTCTTTGGGTAGCTTCTGTGGATACTGAAGCCGATGTTCGTGTTTCGATGGAGATCCTTAATCAAGTTTCAGAAGTCTATCGTAAAATCCGTAACACGATGCGCTTCTTGATTGCAAATACTACAGATTTTGACAAGAATGTAAATGCTGTTTCATATGAAAACTTGCGCAGTGTTGATAAATACATGCTTGTCAAGTTCAATACATTGGTGAAATCAGTACGTGAAGCCTATGACTCATACAACTTCATGAGTGTTTACAAGCAAGTGATTAACTTCTTGACCAATGATTTGTCTGCTTTCTATCTCGATTTTGCTAAGGATGTTGTTTATATTGAAGCAGCAGCTTCTGCTGATCGTCGTTCAATGCAAACCGTAATGTATACAATGCTTGCAGATTTGACGAAACTTTTAGTTCCAATCCTCCCACACACAGCAGAAGAAATTTGGTCATATCTTGAAGCAGAGACGGAAGAGTTTGCTTATCTTGCTGAAATGCCGGAAGTTAAAGATTTTACTGGGGCAGAAGAATTACTTGGTGAATGGGAAGCTTTCCTTGAATTCCGAAATAAAGTACTCAAAGCACTTGAAGAAGCACGTGAAGCAAAACTCATCGGTAAATCACTAGAAGCAAAAGTTACTGTTTATCCGAATGAAGTAGTTTCAAGCCTTCTTGTAAGCCTTGATGAAAATGTTGCGCAACTTCTTATTGTTTCAGAGTTCACTGTATCAAATGAAGCAGTACCAGAAACAGCTGTTAAATTTGACGATGTAGCTATTCTTGTAGAGCAAGCAGCTGGTCAAGTATGTGACCGTTGTCGCCGTACAGATGTTACAGTTGGAACAGATGAAAATGAACATCTACATGCCCTTTGCTCAAGCTGTGCTACAATTGTAAAAAATGAATTTCCTCAAGTATTAACTGAAGGATTTGAATAAGATAAAAAGCTTGGCTCGCCAAGCTTTTTATAATATAAAAAACTGCTTCAAGCAGTTTTTTAAAATGCAGATAGTGCCATAGCTAAGGAGCTAAAGACAATGAGTATAAGCATTGCAACGACAACAACCATTGTCACTTTTTGAAAAGTCGATTTTTGTTTCTTTTTGTAAGCCATAGTTTCCTCGTTATTTATTATTCTCAATTCTATTCTAGCAGTAAATCAGTAAAATGTCACACTATTTACCAGAGTCTGCTTTTTCGGATTTTGAAGAATCTTTTGGTTCTAAGAATTTTGCAAATGGATCTTCTTGTTTATCAGATTTTTTTATTACTTTATCAGTATCTAAATCCCCAGTTGAGACACCTAAATCATCCATCATTTTATCGAAATCATCACGTTTTCTAAAAGTTAATCCCATATCGACATTACTCCTTATCATTTTTTATATATTTTACTACGAAAAGCCAAAAAAAGCCAGATAAATAGCAATAAAGTTTGCAATTACAGCGAAAATCCAGTATAATGTTAAGGAACGGTAGTTTGTGTAATGGCACTGCTACCTATAAAAAATATATTTTTTCTCAAAGGAGACATTTTAAAATGGCTAAAGAAGTTTACGACCGTAGCAAACCGCACGTAAATATTGGTACTATCGGACACGTTGACCATGGTAAAACTACCCTCTCAGCTGCAATCTCTAAAGTATTGTCTGACAAAGGTTACTCTAAAGCGACTGATTTCGCAGCTATCGATGCTGCACCTGAAGAACGCGAACGTGGTATCACTATCAACACTGCTCACATCGAGTACGAAACTGATAAACGTCACTATGCCCACATCGACGCTCCAGGTCACGCGGACTACGTTAAAAACATGATCACTGGTGCTGCCCAAATGGACGGTGCGATCCTCGTTGTTGCTGCAACTGACGGACCAATGCCACAAACACGTGAACACATCTTGCTTTCACGTCAAGTTGGTGTTAAATACCTCATCGTATTCCTTAACAAAGCTGACCTCGTTGATGACGAAGAACTTATGGAACTTGTTGAAATGGAAGTTCGTGACCTCTTGTCAGAATACGACTTCCCAGGTGACGATACTCCAGTAATCGCTGGTTCAGCTCTTGGTGCTTTGAACGGTGAACCTCAATGGGTTGCTAAAGTTGAAGAACTTATGGATATCGTTGACGAATACATCCCAACTCCAGAACGTGACACTGACAAACCATTGTTGCTTCCAGTCGAAGACGTATTCTCAATCACTGGTCGTGGTACAGTTGCTTCAGGTCGTATCGAACGTGGTACTGTTAAAGTCAACGACGAAATCGAAATCGTTGGTATCAAAGAAGACACTAAAAAAGCTGTTGTTACTGGTATCGAAATGTTCCGTAAAACACTTGAAGAAGGTCTTGCCGGCGATAACGTTGGTGTACTTCTCCGTGGTGTTCAACGTGATGAAATCGAACGTGGTCAAGTTATCGCTAAACCAGGTTCAATCACTCCACACACTAAATTTGAAGGTGAAGTTTACGTATTGAGCAAAGAAGAAGGCGGACGTCACACTCCATTCTTCGACAACTACCGTCCTCAATTCTACTTCCACACAACTGACGTTACTGGTTCAGTTAAACTTCCAGAAGGTACTGAAATGGTAATGCCTGGTGATAACGTTCACATCGACGTTGAACTTATCCACCCAGTTGCGATCGAACAAGGAACTACTTTCTCTATCCGTGAAGGTGGACGTACTGTTGGTTCAGGTATCGTAGCTGAAATCAAAGCATAATTCATAAAGAATTATTGAAGTAATCTTACTTCCTAAAAACCTCACAGTTTGTGAGGTTTTTTTGTAACGATTTTCTTCAAGGGTGGGAGATATAAAAAAACTCCTATTAGGATAGGGAGTTTTTTAGGCTTTGTTTTTAATAAAAATGTCACGATCAACAAAGGTATCCATTTGGAAATAAAATTTTTCTTGGATAATTTCGCTGGCATTTTTAAAGATATTCACATTGCGTAATCCTGATTTATCAGTAACTGATAGTTTAAAGCCTGTTAAATCAGGGTTAATAATAATTTTAAGGAGGAAGCCTTGACCAGAATTTGGAACTTCTTCAAGTATACGTTTAAACTCAAAGTTTCCGATATTATTTTGAGAAAAAGTTGTGTCTTTGAGTGTAAATTTTTTAACTTTTGGCGATAAGGTATAGCTGTATTTACAGCCCTCAAGTTTTTTTTCAGTAATAAAAGCCATCTTTTATAGTGCCCTTTCTTTTAGTGCATTAACAAAATTATTAATTTCTTCTTCAGTATTGAGTTCTGAAAAAGATACACGAATATTTTCTTTAAGTTTTGGTGATTGACTTCCGTACACAGCTTCGAGAACATGCGAAGGATCAACCGTTCCAGCCGTACAGGCTGAACCTGTTGAAATTGCTACACCAGCTAGATCAAGTTTTGCCAGTAATAAATCATGATTTTTTCCTGGAAAGCCGATATTCACAACATGTGGCATACTAGGACCAAATTCGTGTGTGTAGTATTCGATATCTGAAAGATTTTTAAAAAGTAAAGCTCTTAGCTTTTCAACATGTGTATAATTATCATTCATATTATCTGTAGCTATTTGTAGCGCTTTAGCCATACCCAGAAGTGAATGGAGATTTTCTGTACCTGCACGTCGCTTCTCTTCTTGCTCACCACCGTGGATGATACTGTCGAATTGTAAACCAGAACGATGATAAAGGAAGCCGACTCCTTTTGGACCATGAAATTTATGACCACTAGCTGAAAGAAAATCGATTTTTAGCTCTTCTGGATGTACAGGGATTTTCCCCATTGTTTGTACTGAATCAACATGAAAAACAGCTTGGTGATTTTCTAAAAGTTGTCCAACTTCTTTGATTGGAAGCAGTTGACCTGTTTCATTATTAGCCATCATCATTGAAACGAGAATCGTATCTTCCCGTAGTTCGTTTTCAATTAACTGAGCAGGAAAAGAACCATCAGCTTGAGGCTGAACAAAAGTAACGTCAAAGCCATAACGGGTTTTCAAATAGTTAAGTGCGTTAAGTACGGAGGGATGTTCTAAGGCAGTGGTAATAATATGATTCCCGCTTTGACGATGAGCTAAAGCATAACCGACCAAAGCAGTGGAGTTGGATTCGCTTCCGCCGGAAGTAAAAGTGATTGTTCCAGGAGAAACTTCTAGTACTTTGGCCACTGTTTCTCGTGCTTGACGTACGATTTGGCTCGCTTGACGACCAAAAGTATGGGTACTGGATGGATTACCAAAATTGTTAGCAAGAACTTCTGTCATGACATCAACAACTTCAGGAAGTATAGGCGTTGTTGCGGCATTATCTAGATATATAATTTTTTTTTCCTCTCTTTCGAGTTTCTTTCAAAAGTTTTATTTCAAGGGGAGCTAAGGTCATATTGACTCGACCTTTTTCATAAATGCATGTATTTCATTTATATACTCTATACGAAAGCTTAATGACAATCGTAAGTTCCCATTACCTCTATATTACCATGTTTTATATTTTTTTTCTGTAATTTCGAACACTTTTGCTAAATTTTGAGGAAAATGGAGAGTGTTAGTGGAAAAGAGTTACCGAATGAATGATACGATATGAAAAAAGCCACCTAGGCAGAGAGGTGACTTTTTAAAGATGTATTAATTATATTATTGTAATCTGCCTACACCAATTATAACACTGACAAAGCCCAAAGTATAGTTTTTAAGATGATGTGGAGCAGTCTAAACATGGAGAATATAATAAATTTAAATCTGTTGAGTAGTTTTAAAGAAAAGGAAGAAAAAATATAAGGGAAGGTACCTCGGCATTAATTGCAATTATTTTAGGGGCGTAGTTCAAGCGTATCAAAAAAGGAGCTCATTAAAAAAAAGGGAGGAGAAATCATCGCCAGCTTTGTTAACAAAAGGTAACGCCATGCGGAAGAAGGTATGTTATATTGAATACGGCAAATCAAAATAACGATTAAAATTTCCTGAATGTGAAGTCCCGTCTTGCCAGCGTGGCTTTTTTCATATAAAAAAACCAGCTAAGAGCTGGTTGATGAATGAACTGAAATATTATTCAGAGTAGATTTTAGTCTTGATTTTTATCAAATTTGAAGAGTGGAGATACAGGACGTCCTTCGTGAATACGAAGAATTGCATCTGCCATATGTTTATCTACACTAAGGTATTTTACATTGTTAGGTTTGCGATTTTTAGTCGCTACAGAGTCGGTAACGAGGACTTCGCAAATTCCTGATTTTTCAAGTAAGTCAGCAGCAGTGTTGGTAAAGAGGCCATGACTTGCTACAGCGTAAACATCCCCAGCACCTGCTTCACGTACTACAGAAGCAGCATTTGAGAAAGTTACACCTGTGTTGAGGATATCGTCAATGAGAATAACTTTTTTGCCTTCAACATTACCGATGATATATCCATTTTCACGTTTCGCGTCGTCATCTTCATAGTCAACAATGGCAATAGGAGCTTCGAGATATTCTGCAAGGCTACGCGCACGTTTGATTCCTGAGTTTTTAGGAGCAACTACAACAACGTCATCGCCAGATAATCCTTGATTCATGTAGTATTCAGCGAAGAGCGGAACTGTGAAGAGATTATCTACAGGAATATCAAAGAAACCTTGCACTTGAACGGCGTGGATATCTAAAGTGAGTAAGCGATCTGCACCAGCTTTGACGAGCATATCAGCTACAAGCTTGGCTGTGATGGGTTCACGGCTTGATGCAGTTCGGTCTTGACGCGCATAACCAAAGTATGGCATAACGATATTGACAGAATGTGCAGAAGCGCGGACGCAAGCATCGATCATGATCAACAATTCCCAAATGTTATCATTGACGGGACAACTTGTTGACTGGATAATATAAACATCATGATTACGAACACTTTCTTCCATGTTGATCATGATTTCTCCGTCAGAAAATTGTTTTGAAGTCACTTTCCCCAAAGGAACATCCATAATTTTGCTAATTTTTTCAGCCAATTCAGGATTTGAGTTCAGTGAAAAAAGTTTAAGTTGTGCGTCAGAATAAGTCACAGTTTTTCTCCTATAATATTATGATATGTCTATTCTATCAAATTTGAGGGGGATTTCATAGCGCTATTTACGTGAAAGATTTCACGTTACCTGAATAAAGATTATAATGTGGAATTTTATAATATATAGTGTTAAAAATTTAGCGCTGCCTTCTTATTTGGCATGTTGCATAGGATAAGCAAGTGTTTTAGCTACCGAAGTTAAGTGTAGACATGGTAAAATAAGAGGGATATTATGCCTCGAGCTGGCATAAAATAGAAATAATAAAAGAGCAGCAACAATCATGGAATGGGGTGTGATTCCTCAGCAGTCCTTAGTCTACTGTGATGCTATAAGCTAAGCCAGATCTTTGAGTGTTGATGAGTAAATAGAAGCTATCAAGGACTTTTGTTTATTTTTCTTTCTTTTTTTGTGTATTCAAAAATAAGAGAAAAATAAAGTGCCTTGCTTAAGCGAGGCTTTTTTGAATGAGGAGATAAAAATGAAAAAGAAAATATTAACGATAACTGCTTTACTCTTTATAGTAGTCAGTCTATCATCATGTGCCAACAATAATCATGAAACTCAGGAAGCAAACCAATCAAAAGTTGAAATTACAACACCTCAAGGTGAGAAGATAAAAGTTCCGAACAGTATCCAAAGAGTTGTGTCACTTTCACCAGCAGTGACACAAATAATTAATGATCTTGGACAAAAAGACAAACTTATTGCTGTAGATACTCAAAGCCCCAAGTATGTTAGTGGTTTGGAAAAAGTACAACAGACAGATCTGATGAACTTAGATTTCGAGAAAATAATGGCGCTTAAGCCAGAGCTTTTATTTGTAAGTGATTTGACTATGTTTCAATCGGAAGATAAAATCAAAAAACTGCAAGATAAAGGAACGGCAGTTGTTGTCCTGCCCACAGAAAAGAACTTTAAAGAAATTGAAAGTAATATTTGTCTTGTGGCAACAGCCTTAAATCAAAAAGAAAAAGGGGAACAACTTGCTGGTCAGATGGAGAAAGACATCACTGCTTTTAGAGAACAAGCAACACGAATAAGACAGAAGAAAAGAGTATTGTTTGAAATTGCGGCCTCACCAGAAATTTATAGCATGGGGAAGGACACTTATGTCAATGAAATGATTGAAACGATTGGAGCTGAGAATGTTATGGCGAAAGAAACAGGAGCCATAAAAGTTTCAGAAGAAGCAGCAATCATGTCCAATCCAGATGTGATATTGACCAATGTAGAATATGTTCCAGATCCTATTCATGATATTCTTAAGATGAAAGGTTGGGAAGAAGTTAAAGCTGTAAAAAATAAAGCTGTGTATTCTATTGATAACGAAAGAAGTTCACTCCCTAATCAACATATAGTACAAGCAATGAGAGAAATGGCAAAAGCGGTATATCCTGATGAATTCAAAAATTTCAAATAAGAAGAGAGTGAGTCTTATTGTTCTACTTTTAGGACTTTCCTTACTCGCAATGTTTCTTAGTCTTCGTATAGGAAGTGCTCCGATATCAGTAGGCGATTTAGTGAATATTATGATGGGGAGAGGTGATAGGACCGCATCACTTTTACAAAGTATTCTTCTCGAAGTGCGCATGCCACGAATTTTACTTAGCTTTCTTGTTGGTTTGGCTTTAGGGGCTAGTGGAACAGTGATGCAGTCTCTTTTGCAAAATCCCTTAGCTTCGTCATATACTTTAGGTGTCTCGTCAGGTGCTTCATTAGGTGCCTCAGCCGTGATGTTATTAGGTATTAATTTTATGAGTACATCAGTTATGATGAGTATTGGTGGCTTTTCTCTTGGCCTTTTGACAGTTTTTGTTGTTTTACTCTTTGCCCAACAATTTTCTCAAGCATTAGACAACCAGACGATCATCTTGGTAGGGATGGTACTTTCATTGTTTATCAATTCTTTTTTAACTTTATTGATGACTTTTTCGCCAGATTATATGCAGCGCATTATTTTCTGGCAATTGGGCAGTTTTTCAGGAGCTTCTTGGGAAAATGTTAAGCTCTTATCCCTGACTTTTATCTTTAGTTTTTTGTGCTTGATTTACTTTCATCGAGAAATGGATATTTTGAGTTTTGGTGATGTCTTTGCTCTGAGTCAGGGGGTGGAAGTCAAGCGTACGAAAATTATCTTAATTGGCTTATCAACTTTGCTTACAGGAGCTAGTGTAGCCTTGACGGGAGTGATTGGCTTTGTAGACTTGGTTGCGCCTCATGTCGCTCGACGAATGTTTGGTGCGACACATAGATGGGTTCTACCAAGCTCAGCACTTGTAGGAGGTTTGCTTTGTGTTCTTGCAGATACTGTAGCAAGAAGTATTCTCCAATCAAGAGAATTACCAATAGGAGCAGTAACAGCGCTAATTGGTGCACCGTTCTTTTGTTACATTTTCTTTAGAAAAGGACAAGTATGAAATGTTAAAAGTTGAAAATTTGAAAGTTGAGTATTCTGGGAAAGAAATCCTTTCTGATATTAATTTTTCTATCAGAGCAGGCGAAAGATTAGCGATTTTAGGTCCGAATGGTAGCGGTAAATCGACTCTACTGAAGAGTCTAGCTGGACTGCTAAAGTACCAAGGAAAAATTGAGATTAATAAACAATCTTTGTCCACACTAAAAAGAATTGAATTAGCTGAAAAAGTAGCCCTCTTATCTCAAAATACATCTGTATATTTCTCTTACTCTGTCTATGAAACCTTGATGATGGGACTCTATACTCAGTTGAGGAAGCGATTTATGGCAGTAGCGCGTGCCCAGGATAAGGCTCGCTTAGCACAAGTGATGACGGAACTTGATTTGGATAAGATAAAAGATCAGCAGCTGTCGACACTTTCTGGTGGTCAATTGCAGCGTGTTTTTTTTGCTCGGACATTGTTGCAGAATCCACAGATTGTTTTACTGGATGAACCCAATAATCATTTGGATATCTATTACCAACTGGAAATGTTGCGTAATATTGACAAGTATTTTGCTCAAAATCAAATCATTATTGCTGTTTTTCATGACATTAATTTAGCCCTGTCTTTTTCGGAAAATATTTTAGTTTTACATGAAGGAAGAACCTTAAAACAAGGAAAAGCAAAGAATGTCCTATCGAGAAGCTTTTTAGAGCAGCTCTACCAGACGGACGTTGTAGATTATATGCTTGAAAAAAATAAATTCTGGCAAGAGATGGACAAAAAACACGAATAAAAATAGAAATTTTCGAGTGAAGAAAAAATCATAAAAAAAGTGCAACATTGACGTTGCATTTTTTTATTGAGCGAAATGATGCACTTTGGCTTTAGTCATCATTTTTTCTTTTTTAGAAAAAGCCTTCTCACTAAAACGAAATTTTATCTACATATTATAACATATGTATAACAAAATAAAGACAGATATTGAGGAAGAATCATAAATTTGCTATACTAAGGTGTTATATGGCTTATAATTGCGACTAAGGATATGGAAAAATGAAAGAAATAACAAAAGAGGAGCAACGTGATGTTCAGCTAGGGCTCATGTCTTATATTGACAAAGTTTGTCGTGAACAAGATATAGAATACTCTATTAGTGCTGGGACATTGCTTGGTTCGGTGAAATATAAGGGGTATATTCCTTGGGATGATGATATCGATATGATGTTAACGCGTCCCAACTACGAGCGTTTAATGGAAGCGCTTATGCAAGGTTTACCTAAACACTTTACACTTTTGTATTATAAGAACCATACCGCTTATCTCCCTTTTGCTAAATTATATGATAATCGTACTTATTTTGTAAGTGAATTAGATACTTTGAATAAAGGGACTGGACTTTTTATTGATATTTTTCCTCTGGATAGTTTGCCTGAGGACAAAGTTGAAGGTGAACATTTCAAGAAAAAAGTCCGCACAGCAGTGACTAAACTCGTTTCATCAGCACCGAGTGGACTTTCATATGCAAGTTCTGAGAAGCGTATTTATTTTTTTGCGAAATCTCTCCTATGGCTTCCTTACCATTTGCGTTATAAGGGACGTAGCCGTGTACTGGCTGAACGAGTTGATGTTTTGATGCAAAAATACAATGATGAAGAACATAAATTCTGTAATTTTGTGTGGTCGCCGCCAAAGAAAACAGCATATTTTGATAAAGGCATCTTTACAGAATATGAGGATATTGATTTTGAACATTTAAAGCTCAAGAAAATCAAAAATCATGACGTTTATTTGAGTGAACTCTATGGAGATTGGCGTAATCCTCCGAAAAAAAGAGCAGTACGTAACCACAGTTACTATCGATGGTATTGGAAAGATAAAAATGACTAAAACAGCTGTACTTGTCGCCACTTACAATGGCGAAAAAATATTACAAAAACAATTGGATACGATTCGGGAGCAGGAACTGAAGCCCGATTTTGTTCTTTTTAGAGATGATCGCTCGACAGATAATACTGTGGCGTTTTTAAAGGATTATATTGCAAAATATAATTTGGAAAATTGGATCATTAAAATTAATGATGTGAATATTGGTTGGCGTCTAAACTTTCGTCAGCTTTTAGTCGATACTTTAAATTACGATATTGATATAGCTTTCTTTTCTGACCAGGATAATATTTGGCATCTGGATAAAAATCTTCGACAGGTCAGGGTCATGGAAGAGCATCCTGAAATGGAGCTACTTTCAGCAGATATAGAGGTAAAAAAAGTTTCCGAAGATGTGGCAGATTTGCCGCGTTGGTTTACATATTTTAAGTTTGATCAGAATCAAGAATTTTCAAAGTACCCACTTCGTTTTGGCTATTCTTCTTATCGTGTTGGCTGGGTAGTTGGTATGCGTCGAAAATTTATTGCTGATATTGTAAAATATTGGAAACCCGAATATAATATTACCCATGATGTACTCGTTGCCGCTCTATCAAGCTTAACCGAGACGGGCTATAATTTGAACCATGTGGTAGGTACACATTTACTACATGATAGTAATGCTACGGGAGATAGGCTTTTAACTGTACATTCCCCCAAGCAAGTACATGTGGATGAACTCTATAAGTTTGTCGGATTCTATGATGTAATGTATCATGTCTTGCAAGAACGGGGTTCGAACCATGCACCACGAGTAAAGGCTTATTATGATTTTTATGTTAAGCGTCATTCAATGGCACGCGATAATAAATTCTGGAGTGTATTAATGCAGATTGTTAAAGATTGGAACTATTATGATGGAATGAGCGGCCGTCTACGTGATATTTTATTTGCTTTTAAGAGATAGTGTGAGGTAGGGAAGTGTATGATCATTACGTAGAGCAACACATTGCTCATCATTTAGAATCTCAGGACGATGAATATTATAAATTTGGTTATCGTATTTTTGGACCTTATCTCTTTGGGATGAGTGCTTGGCTTTACCAGGAAATAACAAAACAGGATTTAAAAAGAGTTCTTTTTTTGGCACGTGACGGATATATGGTTAAAGAAGCATTTGATTTACTTTTTGAAGGAAGTGAATTTGAGGGGAAACGTGTTGAAAGCAGTTATATTTATGCTTCTCGTCGTAGTTTTGCCGTTCCAGCCTTGACCGAATGTCAGAATGTGGAAGAAATTTTCACCAAGTACCCTTATCTAAAAACAAGTTTTGGTAAAACTTTAAAAAAGTTAGGCTTAAATACTAAAGACGTAAAAAAATTTCCACAATCACTGCTTGATACAGTATTTAATAATTCGCAAGATCTTTTGGATCATCCTGAAGCGCGTGCAGCACTAGAGAAAGTTTTCCCCAATATTTTACAGAACAGTCATCAAGAAGCGAAATTGCTCCAAGAATATTTTAAGCAAGAAAAGATACAAGGTGATATTGCGATTTTTGATATAGGATGGCATGGAACCTTACAAAAAGCTCTTTTTTCCTTAAAAGAAAAATTAAATATAAGCAGCATAAGAGGTTATTATACAGGGATTTTACCCAAAGTAAAGACAGATTCCTTGAAAAAGAGTCAAGGCTATCTTTTTGATAGTAATCATAATCAAGCATACTATAAGTTTATGGGTTTGAACTTTCCAATTTTTGAGCGGCTTTTCCAGCCTCAAGAAGGTTCTTGTATAGGGTTTAAAAAAGAAGGAAATCGAATTTATCCTAAGTTAGAAAGCTTCTTTCATGAGAAAGTGAACGAGGATCTGGCTGATCTCTTAGCAATACAGACTGGTGCTTTGGCATTTGTAAAAAATTTTTCAGAAGAGTTACCATCAGACAGTCCTTACTGGCATGAGAAAGATTCTAACTTTTGGTTTAGTGGCTTTGAACAAACAATAAAAAACCCAATACTATCAGAGGTAAAAGCATTGGGAAACTTAACTTTTGAAAATGAAGGGGATCTTTATTATTTAGCCGCGCCTCAAAAACATATCACATATATATTAAAACCGCATCAGTTTATGCGAGATTTTCATAAGAGTTGGAAGGTAGGTTTTCTCAAAAGTCTTTTTAAAATCCCATTGCCTTATTATGCGTTTCTAAAGAAGCTTTATAAATTAGATATTTGAAGTCCTTAATAATAAAAATCATATCTAATATAGATATGATTTTTATTATTTATGTACGCTTGACTATACGATAGAGAAGCGACTTGAAATATTGGAATTCAGAAGTTCGGTGATAGATAAAAAGGAGAAGTCCATTTGGTAAAATCAGAGCCAAAAAGATGCTAGCCATTAGATTCAACCAATTATTATGTATTTGATTTAACAGTAAAGTAGAGGCACCACTTAAGAGTAATATGCCGCCAAAAATAGCAAGATATTTAAGCTGCTCAATAATATAAACCGAAATTGGTCGCTCAAAAAGTGGCGAATAGATATATTTAGGGAAACTATAACCATAGAGGATTAGAGTACTTAAGAAGGTGCCGAGAAGTACCCCAGTGAGCCCCATAAAAGTGACAAAGAGCAAGGAAAGTCCAAGATTCAGTACCGCGCCGATAACCGGAATATGCCGATTTTCATAGAAAATGCCAGAAGCATCTTGAAAAAGGCGAATCGGTTTACGCATCCCTAACACATAGAAATTCAAAACTATCATGAGTAAAACAGGGAAGCTCAAAGTGAACTTATCGCCAAGCCATACCGCGATAAAAGCTTGCATTGCGAGTAAGATAGCAGAAGAAACGCTTGAAAAAATCCAAAAAGTAGCAAAGCTGAGATTTTTATAAACTTCAAAAGACTTTTCAGTGTTTTTCTCCGTGAGGAGATTACCAATGCTAGCAGTTAAACCACCGAGAGCTGCCATAAGCAGCCCAGAGATGTTCCCAGTAATTAAGCTATAGTTAGAGTATAGTCCCATTGTCGTTAACCCAAGAAATTTGGTGATAACGAGACTATCCGAACCCATAACGACAAATGTTCCGATATTATGATAGAACATGCCGTAAATCTGCTTTTTGAAACGCTGCAAAATTTCTGGATCTAACTTTCGAATTTCTTTTTCTTTAAGCCAAGGATAACGCTTATCTGCATAGGCTTGAATAAAAAGATTTTCGATAATGGAAAGAAGGAGCGCAGAAATAAGATAAAGGGCAAAACTTTTGAAAGCGAAGAGGACAATAATATAAGCAATATTGACGATCAAGGTATAAAGCGTGTCAAAGATATTGACAACATAGTTTTTTTGATCCGCATATAAAATACTGCGCTTATAGCTGAAAAGATATCCTGCAACACTATTAGCTAAAAAGAGGAGGTAAATGATAAAGATATTATCATGAATGCCTTGATAAGAGCTAAAAAAGTTTAGGAAGGGAAGGAGAAGCAAGCCTAAAAGCGTCACAATCGCAGCGACCATACGATAAGCAGTGCGATAAAAGTTCATCAGGGATTTCATGGTTTCAATATCTTTTTCAGCAATGTAGCGGTACATATTGAATACGATGGCACTACCAATACCCAACTCTGCGATAGAAAGCATAGAGAGGATGCTGGTAAAGAGGCCATTGAGACCTTGATAACTAATTCCTAGGGTATAGATAAAAACAGTTCGGGTGACAAATCCCAGAATCATCCCAATAATTTTTTGAATTATTGTCAAAGATGAATTTCGTAATGAATTAACGACTCGCATCGACGTTTCCTTTTCAGTTGAGTTTTTAAAATTACTCTTATTATAGCACGATTTAGGGGACTCTTTATTTTAAGAAAGACGAATGAGAAAATGTGCGAAGATAACAGAAAAAGTGAACGTTTTCTTTTTGAAAGTATTACCGCTTAAAACCGTTATAGATTGCTCTTATGAAGCTTTTTTTATCATTGAAAATATAGTATAATGAGCACAGTGCTCTTCTATACAAAAATGAGTTTACTTGTGAAAAAGAAAATTGATTTTTGGATAGAAATGAGAAGCACAGAAATTTCGAAAAGTGGGAGAAAACATGACAAAAGAAACATTTAAAATGAATTTTGCAGGACGCGAACTTGTTGTTGAAACAGGCCAGGTTGCCAAGCAAGCTAATGGTGCAGTCGTCGTTCGTTATGGAGACACAACCATACTTACTGCAGCGACTATGTCGAAAAAAATGGCGAATGGTGATTTTTTCCCTTTGCAGGTTAATTACGAAGAAAAAATGTATGCTGCTGGAAAATTCCCAGGGGGCTTTAATAAGCGTGAAGCACGACCATCAACTTATGCTACCTTGACCGCTCGTTTAATCGATCGCCCTATACGTCCGATGTTTGCTGAGGGTTTTCGAAATGAAGTGCAAGTAATCAACACTGTACTCTCTTATGACGAGGATGCGAGTGGACGAATGGCAGCGATGTTTGGAAGTTCCTTAGCACTAGCCATTTCAGATATCCCTTTTGATGGTCCGATTGCGGGTGTTGAAGTGGGGTATGTAGATGGAGAAATCGTCATTAATCCAGATGTTGCACAGATGCAGAGGTCTGATTTGGATCTTGCTGTTGCTGGAAATATCGATGCGATTAACATGGTTGAGTCAGGTGCAAAAGAACTATCAGAAACAATCATGCTTGAGGCTTTGCTTGCAGGGCATGAAGCGGTCAAAGAATTGATTGCTTTCCAAAATGAAATTGTAGCTAAAGTAGGTAAGAACAAAGCGGAAGTTGAACTTTTACGTGTTGATGAAACCCTAAAAGCTCAAATTATTGCAGATTATAATAAAGATCTGCAGGCTGCTGTCCAAGTGGAAGAAAAGCTTGCGCGTGAATCGGCCACTCAAGCCGTTAAAGATCGTGTCAAATCAGAATATGAAACAACCTATGCTGATCATGAAGAATTTGAACGAATTATGCGAGATGTTGCTGAAATTCTGGAAGGAATGGAACATACAGAAGTACGTCGACTGATCACAGAAGATAAAATCCGTCCTGATGGTCGTAAAGTTGATGAAATTCGTCCATTAGAAGCCGAAATTGATTTTACACCAAATACAATTACACATGGTTCAGCTCTCTTTACACGAGGACAAACGCAAGCCCTGTCAACTTTGACTTTGGCCCCGATGGGTGAAGCACAAGTTATTGATGGCTTAGACATTGAATATAAAAAACGTTTTATGCATCATTACAATTTTCCGCAGTATTCAGTTGGAGAAACTGGACGTTATGGTGCTCCAGGTCGTCGCGAAATAGGACATGGGGCACTTGGTGAACGTGCACTTGAGCAAGTTATGCCCTCGCTAGAAGAATTTCCTTATGCTGTCCGTTTGGTTGCGGAAGTACTGGAGTCAAATGGCTCTTCATCTCAAGCTTCGATTTGTGCAGGCACCTTAGCTTTGATGGCTGGTGGAGTACCCATCAAAGCACCTGTAGCTGGAATTGCTATGGGCTTAATCTCAGATGGTTCCAACTATACTATTTTGACAGATATCCAAGGTTTGGAAGACCACTTTGGCGATATGGATTTTAAAGTTGCAGGTACACGAGAGGGAATTACTGCTCTACAAATGGACATCAAAATTTCAGGAATAACCGCCGAAATTTTGGCAGAAGCACTTGCACAAGCAAAACGTGCGCGCTTTGAAATATTAGATGTAATTGAAGCAACAATTTCAGAACCCCGTCCAAATCTTGCGCCATCAGCGCCTAAAATTGATACGATTAAAATTGATACGGACAAGATTAAAGTTGTTATTGGTAAGGGTGGCGAAACGATCGACAAAATCATCGAAGAAACAGGAGTCAAAATTGACATCGATGAAGACGGACTTTGTTCAATCTTTTCACCTGATCAGGCAGCTATTGACCGTGCGAAAGAAATCATTACAGAATTGGTCCGCGAAGCTAAGGTGGGTGATGTATATGAGGCCAAGGTAGTGAGGATTGAGAAATTTGGAGCATTTGTCCATCTTTTTGGCCATACTGATGCAATGGTGCATATTTCAGAACTTGCGTGGGGACGTACCAACAAAGTTGAAGATGCGTTACATATCGGCGATGTTATTAAGGTCAAAATTATAAAAGTTGACGACAAAGGTCGTGTCGATGCATCAGTACGTGCTCTGGTAGAGAAACCGGAAGGCTATGTGGAACCTGAACATAAAACACGTGAACGCCGCAATGGAAATAATGGAAACGGTTCGCGTGGCTATCAGAAAGAAAAACCGTCTGGTCCTAAGTTTGAACGTCGTGAGCGCAAAGCTCCAGTCATAGATGAAGAGTTTCCAGAATTATCAACAACTCGACCTGAATGATAAAAAGGAGGAAGGCGCAGTGTAATGCGCTTTTCCTATAGATTTTTGCTATAATAAATGAATATGAAAAATAAAAAGAGAGGCTTTTGGCAGGAAGCCATCCGTGTCACGAAAGAAAATGATCCTGCTGCACGAACTGGGCTAGAAGTTCTCTTGACCTATCCGGGAGTAAAGGCTCTAGCAGCACATCGATTTAGTCACTGGCTTTGGACACATAACTTTAAACTTTGGGCTCGGATGAATTCACAGTTTTGGCGATTTTGGACACAAATCGAAATTCATCCAGGAGCAACGATTGCTCACGGGGTATTTATTGACCACGGCTCTGGATTGGTTATCGGTGAGACAGCGATAGTGGAAACTAACGTCAAGCTTTATCATGGCGTAACTCTTGGAGGAACAGGGAAAGATAAAGGAAAACGTCATCCCACGGTACGCAAAGGTGCCTTAATATCAGCCCACTCACAATTGCTTGGTCCTATCGAAATTGGTGAAAATGCCAAAGTAGGTGCTGGGGCTGTTGTCGTAAGTGATGTCCCACCCGATGTTACAGTGGTAGGAATTCCAGCAAAAGTTGTTCGAGTGAAGGGGCAAAAAGACTCAGAGAAAATTTCGTCCATAGAAGAAAAAAGGGAGGCGAGCTATCATGCTTCACATCTATAATACAATGACAAGAAAAATCGAGGAATTCCATCCCCTCGAAGAAAATAAAATTAAGATGTATGTTTGTGGACCAACAGTCTATAACTACATTCATATCGGCAATGCACGCTCTGTCGTTGCTTTCGATGTAATTCGTAGATATATGGAATACCGTGGCTTTGAAGTGACCTATGTTTCGAATTTTACAGATGTTGATGATAAAATTATCAAAGGAGCCGTTCAGGAGAATCTTACACCACTTGAATTATCTGACAAATATATTGCAGCATTCTATCAAGATACTGATGCTCTCAATGTTAAACGTGCAACTGCAAATCCAAGAGCGACAAATTATATTGACAAAATGATCACTTTTATTCAAGATCTAATGGATAAAGGGTTTGCTTATGAAGCAGAAGGGGATGTCTATTTCCGTGTCGCCAAATCAGAAGGGTATGCTAAACTTGCAAATAAAAATTTAGAAGAACTTCTCCAAGGCGCTTCTGGTCGAACAGATGAAGAAACAGCACGTAAAGAAAGTCCAGCGGACTTTGCATTATGGAAAGCTGCGAAAAAAGATGAAATCTCTTGGCCAAGTCCTTGGGGGGAGGGGCGTCCAGGGTGGCACATTGAATGTTCAGTGATGAGCAGTGACCTCTTAGGAGATACTTTAGATATCCATGCTGGAGGGGCTGACTTGGAGTTTCCTCATCATACCAATGAAATTGCGCAATCAGAAGCTAAAACAGGCAAAAAATTTGTGAACTACTGGATGCACAATGGATTTGTGAATGTCAGTGGTGAAAAAATGTCCAAGTCTTTAGGAAACTTTAAAACTGTGCATGAAATGCTTGATGTAGTGAGTCCAACTGTTCTCCGTTTTTTCTTGGCCACCACTCATTATCGTCGTCCTGTAAACTTTACGGATGAAGCCGTACAAGATGCAGAAAACAATGTTAAAAAGATTGAAAATGCCTACCGTAACCTTGAAGTAGAGGGTCAAGCGGACTTAGAAGTGCTTGCTAAATTTAAAGCAGAATTTGAAACAGCAATGGATGAGGACTTCAATATTGCGAATGGATTGACCGTTTTTTATGATTTTATCACTTGGGTAAATAAGGGAAATGGTGGATCAGAAATTAAAGCTTTCTTTGACGATATTCTCTTAATTCTCGGATTGCATTTTGAAAATCAAGATGTAAGATTAGATGCTGAAATTGAAGAATTAATCGAAGCAAGACAAGCGGCAAGAGCAGCTCGAGATTTCGCTCAAGCCGACAAGATTCGTGATGAATTAAAGGCACAGGGGATTGTACTTGAAGATACTGCACAGGGTGTGAGGTGGCATCGTGAATAAAAAAGACGCAGAATTATTAAATGGTATTGCGCTAGCTTATATTGGAGATGCCGTTTATGAAGTTTTTGTTAGAGATCACCTTCTAAATAAAGGGCTAACCAAACCAGGAGAACTTCAACGTCAAGCGACTCAGTATGTTTCTGCCAAAGCGCAAGCTGCCTTGATTCGTAAAATGGAAGAAGTTGATTTTCTAACTGAAGAAGAACTGCTTTATTTCAAGCGTGGGCGAAATGCTCACTCTAAAACAACAGCTAAAAACACAGATGTTGTAACGTATCGTGTTTCCACAGGTTTTGAAGCAGTTGTAGGGTTCTTGCACTTGACAAAAAAGCCAGAGCGTTTAGAAGAATTTGCTGCCTTTTGTATTAAGAATATTGACGTCTCTGTAAAATAGTTCAAAATATTTCTCAAAAGCATATTTTTTCGTTACAATACATAACAAGAGATGTATATTAAAGAAAAGAAGCTGGGCAAAAAATATGTATAGAGTAATCACAATGTCAGGCTATGATGAACCATGGTGGTTTTTTGAAGACTGGCAAAAAGATATTCAATCGGTAGATGAATATGAAGACTTCTATCAAGCTTTGAAAAAGTACAAAAGTGAATGGCTAAAAATGGCAAAAAGCTATAAAGAGTTTAAAAGCCAAGATGACCTTTTAGCTGCATTCTGGAGAAGTGGAGATGAAATCTGGTGTGAAGAATGCGCAGGCTATCTCCAACGTTATCAAAGTTTGATGCTTTTAGAAGATTGGCATGTACTTCCAGTAGAGAAAAAGCGCTGGGCGTATGGTAAATCTTCTGGAGAATTACCTCCCAAATTTTGTAATAAATTCTGGGATAAAAAATAATCAAGTAGAAAAGGCTTCTAGTCATTGAACTAGGAGTCTTTTAATGTCTAAACTTTTCTAAGTAAAATACTATTGAAGATTAAATTATTTTGTTATAATTGTTTTATAATTAAATTCTAATCAAAATAGAAAGGAAATATGCTTGAAAAAACTACTTGTTATCACTGATATCACATTGGTTCTTGTGGCTGTTCTTTTAATTTTTGCTGTGCAACAAGATGAGAATTCTGTTGTAGCACCAACGGTAGGGCTTGTTCAAGCAGATCAATATAGTCCAGAAAAAACAATTAATGTTGAACAGATAAAGAGGGGAAATTTTGAAACAATTCAAGGGGAGTGGGTCAATGATGAAAGTGATATTGATGGTAGAACAGTACGGATTTTAGACGCAAAAGTGATCAAGCAGAAACGTGAGTTTCATCTCCGTTATGGAGGCATAGATGAACAAACAGGTCAGGTTTACTTATGGATGTATTTGGAAGGGATTGCTCCTGAAAATGGCTCACGATTTGAGATATACCCTAAAGGTAGTCCTATCCCAGTCAAACTAAGAAATGGTACAATTGATTATTCGGGAAAATATGATCCGACATTTCGAGGAGAGGACAGAATTCTACCAGAAGGTTCAGCCCGAACAGTAGAAGAGCTTGCTTCATTGGTCCTGTATCGTGATACAGAAACAAAAGCGTAAAAATTAATTGGGGAATACTCTTGAAAATATTTTTGAAAAGAGTTAAAATAGTTCTATCATAAAAACTCGATGGTCAAGGCTCGGGAAGATATGTGCTTTTTAGCATGTATTTTTCACTGGCTTTGGCTTTTTGTTTTGTAAAAATGGAGAAATTATGGAATTTCAAGAAAAATATGATGTTATAGTGATAGGTGCGGGGCACGCTGGTGTAGAAGCAGCACTCGCCTCAGCTCGTATGGGAAGCAAAACGCTTTTATTAACAATTAACCTCGATATGGTAGCTTTCATGCCTTGTAATCCCTCAATCGGTGGGTCTGCTAAAGGAATAGTCGTACGTGAAATCGATGCTCTCGGCGGCGAAATGGGAAAAAATATTGACAAAACTTATATTCAGATGAAAATGTTGAATACTGGTAAAGGTCCCGCAGTTCGTGCCTTACGTGCACAAGCAGACAAGGCGCTGTATTCTCAGGAAATGAAGCATACAGTAGAAAATCAAGAAAATCTAACTTTGCGTCAAGCCATGGTGGAAGAGATTCTGGTGGAAGATGAAAAAGTAACAGGCGTAAAAGTTACAACGGGGGCGAAGTATGCTGCCCAAGCAGTTATTGTTACTACAGGAACTGCTTTACGCGGTGAAATTATCATCGGTGAGCTTAAATATTCCTCAGGACCAAACAATTCGCTAGCCTCTGTTAGCTTGGCTGATAACTTACGCAATTTGGGCTTTGAAATTGGACGCTTTAAAACAGGAACGCCACCACGTGTACTCTCATCAAGTATTAATTATGACGCGACTGAGATTCAACCAGGAGATGACAAGCCTAATCACTTTAGCTTTTTGTCAAAAGACGAAGATTATCTCAAAGAACAAATCCCTTGTTGGCTTACATACACAAGTAAAACGACACATGAGATTATTCAAGAAAATTTACACCGTGCCCCAATGTTTTCAGGAATTGTTAAAGGAGTTGGCCCCCGTTATTGTCCTTCTATAGAAGATAAAGTTGTACGCTTTGCGGACAAACCACGTCATCAACTCTTCTTGGAACCAGAAGGACGGAATACAGAAGAAGTATATATCCAAGGTCTATCTACAAGTTTACCCGAAGATGTTCAGTTTGATTTGGTCCGTTCCATTCCAGGTTTAGAAGAGGCAAAAATGATGCGTACTGGGTATGCTATCGAATATGATGTGGTTCTGCCGCATCAGCTCCGTCCAACATTGGAAACAAAACTTGTTTCTGGACTTTTCACTGCGGGGCAAACAAATGGCACATCTGGCTATGAAGAAGCAGCAGGTCAAGGACTGGTTGCCGGGATTAACGCTAGTCTTAAAGTTCAAGGTAAAGAAGAGCTTATCCTTAAGCGAAGTGATGCATATATTGGTGTAATGATTGATGACCTCGTGACCAAAGGTACATTAGAACCCTATCGATTATTGACTTCACGTGCTGAATATCGTTTGATTTTACGCCATGATAACGCGGATATGCGTTTGACAAGGACAGGACGAGAAATAGGCTTAGTGGATGATGAACGTTGGAATGCTTTCCAAGATAAAGTCACCTCTTATCAAACAGAAATTGCTCGTCTCAATAAAGAAAAGCTTAAACCTCTTGCAGATACACAGGAAAAACTGGGGGCTATGGGATTTGGTCCAATTAAAGATGCTTTGACAGGTATTGAATTCTTAAAACGTCCGGAAGTGAAATATGCGGATGTGATCAGGTTTGTTGGCGAATCTTCTGAGAAACTTGACCGAACTGTTATTGAACTTATTGAAACAGAAGTTACTTATGAAGGGTACATCAAAAAAGCAAAAGAACAAGTAGAGAAGATGCACCGCTTAGAAGCTAAACGAATACCTAAGAATATGAATTGGGATGCCTTAGACAGTATTGCAACTGAAGCACGACAAAAATTTAAAAAAATAAATCCTGAAACTTTAGGACAAGCTAGTCGTATTTCAGGAGTAAATCCTGCCGATATTTCTATTTTGATGGTCTATCTTGAAGGAAAAAGATAAAAAACGAAAAATCAGACGCATTCCGTCTGATTTTTCATATGCCAAGAACGTGACAACGGCGGGGTTTTCCGAACGAATGCAAAAAAAAACAGAAAAAAGGACAGTTTATTCTTGACAGAAGGGAGTGAGTTTGATAGAATATAATAGTTGTCGCGAGA
>NZ_BOVP01000008.1 GCF_018403745.1 Lactococcus formosensis
GAGATGTGCTCTCTCGCGACAACTATTATATTCTATCAAACTCACTCCCTTCTGTCAAGAATAAACTGTCCTTTTTTGCAAAAAAAATTATCTTTGTTCGGTTTATGCCCTATTTAATGGGCTTTATAGCCTTCCTATTTTTTTGAAATTGACAGTTAATTAAGATAAAACTATAGATATGTAAATAAAAAAATGGCCAAATGACCATTTTTTTTATTTACATATCTACGTTATGATAAACTTTTTGAACATCATCGTCGTCTTCTAAAGCATCCACTAAACCTTCAAAAGTTTCCAAATCTTCACCAGAGAGCTCAACCTCGCTCTGTGCAATCATTTCGAGTTCAGTTGTCGTAAATTCTGTAATCCCTTTTTCTTTGAGAGCAGCAATTGCTTTGTGTAAATCTGTCGGTTCCGTATAAACAATAATTTGTCCTTCTTCCGCAGAAACATCTCGTACATCGATTTCTTGTTCTATCAAATATTCAAAAATCTCATCAGCATCATCACCAGCAAAGACAATCACACCGGTATTATCGAACATATAACCTACAGATCCTTCAGCACCAATATTACCCCCATTTTTATGGAAAATTGTGCGGATATTAGAAATTGTACGGTTTACATTTGAAGTCAACGTCTCACAGATAATCATCGAACCGTTCGGGCCGAATCCTTCATAACGTCCAGAAACGAAAGCTTCTTCTGCTCCACCTTTAGCTTTGTCAATCGCTTTATCAATAACATGCTTTGGAACTTGTGCTTGTTTCGCACGTTCAATAACAAACTTGAGCGCTGTATTCGACTCTGGATCTGGCTCCCCTTGCTTTGCGGCTACATATATTTCAACACCAAATTTTGCATAAACTTTTGATGTAGCTCCGTCTTTAGCTGATTTTTTTGCGGCGATATTGGCCCATTTGCGTCCCATGGGACACCTCCTATTTTCAATTTATTCTTAAATATTATATCACAAAATCAATGGTTTGCGCCCATGGTTCTGTTCTTTAAAATTATCATTTCCTAATTGATAAATATCATCTGACTTTTGCGTAAGTAAATCCCATGACTCTTTTCCAATACGAGTCACAAGCTTATCCTTAACTTTAGCTAGATGAAGTTGCCCCTGCTTGGTAAATCCTAAAACATGAATATTTTGAGGCAGCTGAAAATCACGTGGAATATCCAATAAAATATAGGTTAAAAGCCTCCTCACACGTGCTCTAGTATATCTTTTCGTATGTACTTCCTCTACTAATTCGTCAAAAGTTGTTACTTTCTTAACCGCCGTATTTATCCGACTTTCCAACTCTGGGTTCATTTGAAAAATAGTGCTTAAATCTTGGGAAATTATCTTATATTTAAGCAAAGTGAAATAATTATCCCAAGAAACTCTGGGTTGATGATAGAGTTGCTTCAAATTTTCAGGCACAAAATTAAAAATATCTTGTTGGTCGATATTTGCTCTGATAGCTGTTGCTGAGGCAATTTCACCAGATAAGCTACGAGAATGAAAATCGTTACTACGCTGAATGGCTTGTAGTCTTATATCTTTGCCCGCACTGGCTTTGGCATAAGCAAGAGCAAGGACATGGTTAGGTGTATTTCCATCAAAATGTAAGCCTGAGAATTTCTGCCACATCAACTGAGTTTTTTCGGGATAACTCAATGCATCAGGTAAATCTTTAATGAAGTTCTCCATTTCGGTTGACTTCTCTTCATAAAGATTCACGATTTTTTGATAATCATGGGCAGACTCCGAACCAAAAACAAGTTCACCAATCCCCATTTTATCAAGAATATCCACTGCTGCCTGTGCGAAAAAATCAGCAGCTTGGACAGCTCCCATGACAGGTAGCTCAACTACGATATCTGCACCATTTTTTAGAGCCATTTCCGCTCTTGTCCATTTATCAAAAAGAGCTGGTTCCCCCCTCTGCATAAAATTACCAGACATGGCAACGATTTTTATACCATCGCCTGCCTGATCTAATAAATATTTATGTCCATTGTGAAAAGGGTTGAACTCAGCAACTATTCCTATTATTTTTTGCATACAAAGAACCAACGTAAGCTTTCTTCTTCAGGTTTTTCATCTTCAAAATCAGCATATACTTCTACTTTAGAAAATTTTTGAAGTCTTGTCAAATATTCCTTTATTGGATAGGTTCTCTCTTGATGTACTTCATCTTTACGCACAAATTTTCCATCGGAATCTTTAACAAAGAAAGTCAATTCATGGACGACTGAATGAGGGTAATCCCCTACAAAAGAATCCCAAAGAAAAGCAAAATCTTCGTCGTTTTCGTGATAAGAGTACCCTGGAAAGACCGAATCCACTTGATGCGTTGAATGGACATCAAAGATAAAAACACCTTCCGTATTTAAAGAATTATAAACGCCATCAAAAACGCGTTGGACTTCAGAAGCATTCGACATATAGCAGAGCGAATCCGAATAGCAAGTCACGGCATCAAATGTGGTTTCTCCCGACAATTCACGCATGTCTCCTGCAGCAAAAGTAATCTTTTCCCCCATCTGACGTGCCCGTTTATCCGCAATGGTCAGCATTTCCTCTGACAAATCAACACCGGTCACCTCGTAACCCGCTTGACTAAATCTTATCGAGAGAATCCCTGTACCACATGCCAGTTCCATAATATTTTGGGCTTTTGCTGGGAAATGTCTTTGACTAAAATCAAACCACAGGTCATAGAGCTCTTCATCCATTACAGAGTCATAGACCCGAGCAAATTCCTCATAAGAAGCCGTCATTTATTCAGAAATCCATTCATTAATATCAACAAGTGGTGCATCTGACCAAAGCTTCTCTAAGTTAAAACGCAAGCGTGAATCATGGTCAAAAACATTGACAATCACGTCACCTAAGTCAACTAAAACCCATCCTGTACGTGCATCTCCTTCAATATGACCTGCTGCTTGAACACCAAGCTTATCTGCTTCTTCAGCGACATTATCAACAATCGCATCAATCTGACGTGTATTCATTGCTTCAAGGACGACAAAATAGTCCGCAACGCCTGATACGGCAGCAACATCAAGAGCTACAATATCCAATGCTTTTTTATCATCGGCTGCTTTTACAACTGTTTCGAGTAATTGTTTTGAATTCATTTTATTCCTATTTTCTATTTTATTATTATTTTTTAAGATATTTTATAAATGCATTATATGTTTCGATACTTTGGGGATAAATCTTAACGCGAAGCTCTGCCAGATAGTCAATAAGGCGCATCGTCTCAAAAGCAACAGCCATATTAAGAGAACAATCTGCGATAGCTCGCGCTTCGATAACGCCTGGGAAATCACGCCCTTCTTCAATATAATCTGCAACATAAAGTACTTTAGCTAAGTCAGACATCTCAGGACTTCCTACAGTATGAACCTCGATTGCATGTAGGATTTCGGTATCTTTCAAACCTAAATCTTCTTGCATTTTATAGATGCCCACTGGACCATGCCAAATATTATTGCCCCAGTTTTTCAAGTCATCACCTAGATTATACTTGTCAATCAATTCTAAAAAAACAGGATCAGACATTTCTTTCGCGTAATCATGTAAAAGAGCAGCAAGACTCGCTTTATGCGCATTTACATGGTATTTTTCAGCAAGTATAATTGCTGCTTTTTCCACTCCTAAAATATGTTGGAAACGTTTTTCAGACATTTGAGCTTTTATCTTCACAAGCAGCTCTTCTCTTGACAAGTTTACTTCTGGATAAAAATCAAACATAAAGGCCTTCTTTCTTAATATAGGCAAGTACTTTTGGTGCTAGCAAGAAATTAGGAACAAGGCCTCGGCTAAATTGTTCACGTATCATATTGCCAGAAATATCCATTCCCGGGACATCAACCCACAAAATAGGATAACTTGTCCCCGCGCGGAAACGTGGGCGACGTACGCCGACCAGCTGTACTAATTCTAAAAGTTGCTCAATATTTTTCCAGCTTGGTAAACTATTGATTAAGTCTCCACCAATGATAAAGTAAAAATCCATATCAGGATGTTCCTCCTTGAGGACTTTTAGTGTTTCATATATACCTTCATTTGCTTGGCAGCGGCATTTATTCAATACAAGACCTTCTTTTCCATCCAATGCCAGTTCCAGCATACGTGTAACATGCCCGTCTGTGTTATGTTCTGGAAGAAAAACTACTTGCTCCAAATTCAGCTGCTGACGCACTTGATCAGCTATTGTTAAATGTGCAATGTGTACAGGATTGAAACTTCCCCAAAAAAGGCCGATGGCACGGCGAACACGAGCATTTTCCTCTTGTAGATCCACCTTAGTAAAAGGTGTTAGAAGTTCAAGCGACATAACTTATACCTTTTTTACATCTTCTGAAATTTTACGATTTTCTTTACGGTCACTAACCTTAAATACTACAACATTTCGTCCGATAATTTGGACCACATTAAGCCCCATTTCGTCAATCATCGCTGCGACATCTTTCGCTGTTTCATCTGAATTTTGTAAGATATTGACCTTAATTAATTCACGTGCATCTGCAGCGTGGCGAATACTTGTAAGGATTTCGTTAGACAATCCAGATTTTCCGATTTGGACAATGGGGCGAATATTTACTGCGAGACTTCGTAAGTAACGCTTTTGTTTTCCAGTTAATTCCATTTTATTTCTCTTTTCTAATAATTATCCAGCTTCCACGTCATATTAGGGGCAATAAGCCCCTTAACTTTATAAGCTGTTTCACCTTCGACAACATCGTTGACCATGGCTATTTTTTTCAGTTCCGGCAGTTTATATGCCATCGCATATGGCAAGTCCAACTCAAAGGCGACAAAGAGCTCATGCAATTTTTCTAAGATTGCTGTGCGTAACCATTGGACACCTTCAGCTGACTTAATCGAAAGTTGGACAGCTGGTGCCAAAGTTGGCACAAAATCCTTAGCCATATCCATTTTATTATAGACATTTAATACAGGAATCCCTTGAATATCCATTTCTGCCATCAGTTTCTGGACTGTTTTTTCATGGACTTCATGATGGGGATTGCTCGCATCAATAACATGAATCAGTAAATCAACATGGGTTGACTCTTCCAAAGTCGACTTGAATGCCTTAATCAGTTCCGTCGGCAAATCTTGTATAAAACCAACGGTATCTGTGAGACTGACTGTAAAATCCTCTTTTATTTTCACCAACTTTGTTGTAGCATCCAGTGTAGCAAAAAGCTCATCTTTTTCATATTGCGTTTTTTCAGTTAAAGCATTCATCACACTTGATTTTCCTGCATTGGTATAACCAATCAATCCGATTTTAAAGATTGAACTCTCTTTGCGTTTTTTTCGAATCGTTTCACGTGTTTTTTCAACTTTTTTGAGTTGTTTTTCAATATTCTCAATACGTGTTCGAATATAGCGACGATCGGTTTCAAGTTTACTTTCACCAGGACCTTTGGAACCGATGCCTCCTCCTTGACGGCTGAGCATGATACCTTGCCCAACCAAACGTGGCAACAAATAGCTAAGTTGTGCCTGCTCGACTTGAAGCATCCCTTCATGAGAACGTGCACGTAATGCAAAGATATCCAAAATCAGTTGCATTCGATCAATAACTTTGACTCCTAAAGCTTCTTCCAGATTGATATTTTGGCGTGGTGTCAAGCGGTCATTAAAGATGACTGTGTCTATTTCTCCAACTTCTATCGCCCAACGCATCTGCTCAAGCTTACCAGTTCCAATCAAAAACTTAGTGTCATATTTGTCTCGCTTTTGCGTAAAAGCGTCAATCACAATACCACCTGCTGTTTTTGTTAATTCAGCAAGTTCAAGCATTGAACTCTCAAAGTTTTCGCTGTTTTCAAAGGTTTCGACACCAGCGAGTAAAACTCGTTCTTGTTTTTCTTCTAGATTTATCATACTTATACCAACGCCTTACGAAGGACCACATCTACACCCTCTGGTACCCATGCCGCAACAACACCACGTTCCGCAACACGAATCCATCCTAATCCTGAGAAGACGATGTCTGATTTTTCTTTGACAGAAAATTCTTTACGGATGAGTTTTGGAAAGTCCGAAAGATTTTTCGCACGTGGTGGTTGAAGTAAACCACCCGCATGTTTTTCATAAAACTCAGTAGCACCCTCTAATTTTGTACGATGAATATCTAATTCATTGTCACAAAAAACAGTAAGTCCTTGTTTTTCACCTTGAATATAATCAAAACGCGCAAGACCGCCTAGAAATAATGTTTGTCCAGCATTAAGTTGGTAAGTTTTAGGCTTGATTTCTTTTTTAGGCGAAACGAGTTTCAGGTCTTTCGCTTCAAGATAGTGTGCCATTTGTCCACGATGAATAATCCCTGGTGTATCAATAAGCAAGCTATCATCATCAAGAGGAATCTCAATCTTATCTAAAGTCGTTCCTGGAAAACGACTAGTGGTAATCACATTGTCATCCCCTGTGACAAGTTTGATAATAGCATTGATTAATGTAGATTTACCCACATTCGTTACACCAACTATGTAGACATCACGACCTTTGCGCATCTTCTCAATTTTTTCCATGAGTTCTCGAACATCATCTTGATTTTTAGCTGAGGTGACAAGAACATCAAGGGGACGAAGACCCGCTTTCTTTGATTGCTCCTTGAGCCAAGCGCTCATTTTACCAACTTTCAAAGAATGTGGCAAAATATCTTTCTTGTTGGCTACCAAGAGAAGATCATTGTTTCCTGTGAAACGGTGCAAACTTGGAATTAGAGAGCCATTAAAATCAAAGATGTCAACAACATTCACGATTAAGGCATCATGCTCACCGATTTCACTCAAAAGGCGTAAAAAATCATCGTCTGTCAAACTGACATCAGCGATTTCATTATAATGGCGGAGGCGGAAGCAACGTTGACAGTACAACGCGTCATCTTCTCCTCTTTTCGCTAGCGCTCCTGCAGGCAGGAAACCTAAAGCATTTTTATCTTCTGTTTGAATCAATGCACCACAGCCAATGCAATGCAATTCTTCCATAATATTTTCAGTTTCAGTCATAGGCCTATTATAACATATTTCATACAATAACCATTTGTCCTTTTATTCGAGACTTAAGCTTATTAGGAAAGGCCATTTTAAAATGATATAAAATAAAAAAACGTAAGTTCCCTTACGCTTTTTTATTAACGATAATCTGGTTTTTCTTTGTGATTATTATATACGTTCGCAATACGTTCTGCTGCTCCTGGCTCAACCATCTCTAAAGCGTTTGAAATTTCGTTAAAGGCGCCATCATAGTTGCGTGCACGATCAAAGAGTTGTAAGCTTCGAGCGATGGCTCCAGCAATACGTTCATCACTTGCTTTATAACGATTAGCATATTGCATCAACTGTTCTGCCAGAACGGCATGATCTACTAAATCATCTGTTGCATCCTTCAAGGCTTCCATATCTTGAGTAGATGTGTCAAGTTGATGATTCACTACATCAATATTAATACGTACTTTACCTAACTCTTTAAAGAGGGCTTCTAATCGCTCACTTGTCGCAAAGAAGAGATCTAAATAATCTTTCGGTAATCCTGGAAGGTTACGTTTTTCCACATAACGCTTGATGATGCGTAGCTCTGAGTCAAAGCGATCAGCAGCTTCTTGTGCAACTTTTTCTTGCTCACGTAAATTAGCAAGTCCTTCACTAATGCTGATTTGATTTTTTTCGATATCTTCCAAAGCTTCAATGATTGAATTTACATTTCCACCTAAGGCAGAGTAAGGTTTTTGTTTTTCTTTAACTGCTTCAAGTACACTGTCAACTTCTCCTTCGAGGATATCAAGGTGTTCAGAGTAGCTACGTACAGCTGCTTTTTCATTGTCGGAAAGCAAATATGACTGCATCGTATGGTCGATTTCTAACAAGAGATTTTTGTTGTTTGCACGTGTGTGTTCAATATAGCTTCGGAGAATATTGACGCGTTTTTCTACACTACGGCGTGCTTTATATTCACGCTCAAAAATATCATAAATACCATTAATACGATCATTAATTGAAGAAATACGGGCTTCCGTTGCTTCAAGTTCAAAACTGTCAAGAAGGGCTTTAGCTTCTTCCAAATCATCTTGGATGGCTTTCATTTCATTCTCAAGGTTAACACTTGCAGGAAGTACGTAATCCTCTTCTTCGAACTTATGAACTGTTTCTTCTAACTCTTCGATTTGTTTTGGCAATTCTTTATCGACAACAACAAGCAAGTCTGGGATTTGTTCCGTAATCGCACGCAAAGCAATCGTATGTTCTTCCGCAGTTTCCAACACTTCTGCTGCCTCAATCGGATCCCCTGTTGAGTTAAGCGTAACAAACTGTGAAAATTCCGTTTCTATATTTGCCAAGTGACGGTTAATTTCGTCAATAACTGTACCATATTTTTCTTGGTTGTCAGTGATTTCATCACGGAGTGTTTCATAAAGATCAAGAGATTCTTGAATTTTTGTTGAATTGCGTTTTTCTTGTTCGACCAACTCTGCAACACCTGCACGAATCGCTTCGACTTCAGATTCCATGACTTCGATTTGTGCTTCGCTATCATCGGCAGACTCACGGGCACGGAAAAAATGGAAGGAGTCATTCAATTGCTCAGCTTCAAAAATATGGTTTTCTAAATCAGCAAATGAATCTGATGACAAATCAATCCATTTTTGGTTCCACTCACGGAAAATGGTCTGTGACTGTCCAACGAGATGCATCTTCTTGACGGCATCTAATTCTTCTTGCACAGGTAAATCAAAAAGCAGCTCTTTGCGCTCTTCCAACTCAAGAATACGATTTTCTGTTTTCTTACGCATTACCATTGAAAATACATAGAATCCAACGACAATCACTATGAGAACGCCCAAAAGAATAATTATTGTACTTGACATCTTCTCTCCAAAACTTTAGGTAATTTTATCTTTTTATTTAAACTTATTTTTAAATACAAAGTTTCACTCTTTATTATAGCACATTATATTTGATTTTACATCACTTTTCTACATTTTTTAGATTACATACACTATAAGTTTAAAACCATGAAAAAGAAGCCCTTCACACAAATAGTCATAAAAAAAACAGCTCTATGAACTGTTTTTTTATAATTAAGCAAGACCTGCTGCTTCAGCAACTTCTGCCGCGAAGTTGTTTTCTGCTTTCTCGATACCTTCACCAACTTCGTAACGTGTAAATGCTACAACTTTAGCACCTTTAGACTCAAGGAAAGCTTCTACTGTTTTACTGTCATCCATAACGTAGAGTTGACCAAGAAGTGTATAAGCTTGGTCGACTTTAGTGTTATCGATGATGAATTTCGCAACTTTACCTGGGATGATTTTGCCCAAGATTGCTTCAGGTTTACCTTCAGCCAAAAGTTCTTCCTTCATTTCGGCTTCAGCATTTGCAAGAACTTCTTCAGTCAATTGGCTACGTGAGCCATATGCAAGGTGTGGAAGCATTGGTTTATTTACCAATTTACGGCTTTCGTTATCTTCATCGATTGTGTGGTTTAATTTAGCTAACTCATCATGAACAAACTCAGCATCCAATTCTTTGTAAGAAAGAACAGTTGGGTTCATTGCAGCGATATGCATCGCAACAGCTTTCGCAAGCTCAGCATCTCCACCTTCAACAACTGTAACTACACCAATACGACCTTGATTGTGTTGGTAAACACCAAATGTTTGATCGTCTGTTTTTTCGATAAGTTGGAAACGACGGAATGAAATTTTTTCACCAATTGTTGCTGTAGCTTGTGTGTAAGAATCTTCAAGGCTGATACCTTCTGCAGTTGTCAAAGCCAAAGCTTCTTCATTAGTTGCAGGTTTTTTCTCTGCAATAAGTTCAGCTGTTTCTTTAACGATAGCAACGAATTGTTCATTTTTAGCAACGAAGTCTGTTTCTGAGTTCAATTCGATAAGTGCTGCAGTATTACCACTTACGGCGATACCTGTCAAACCTTCAGCGGCGATACGGTCAGCTTTTTTCTCAGCTTTCGCAATACCTTTTTCACGAAGGAGCTCAGCGGCTGCTTCCATATTTCCATCAGTTTCAACGAGTGCACGTTTGGCATCCATGATACCTGCACCAGTTTTTTCACGCAATTCTTTTACTTGAGCTGCTGTTACTGCCATTGTATAATTCTCCTATTATTATATTTTATAAAAAAACAGGGAGGCGTAGGGCCTCGCCTGTATTATTCATTACAAATTATTTGCCTTCAACGATTTCAGCAAGTTCTTCAAGTGATTCTTCTGAAGCAGCAGTATCTTTAACCGCAAGTTCAGCTTCTACTGAATCTTCGCCTTGACGACCTTCGATGATAGCGTCAGCCATTTTAGCAGTAATCAATTTAACTGCACGGATAGCATCATCGTTTGCTGGGATAATAACGTCGATTGGATCTGGGTCAGCGTTTGTATCAACCATAGCTACAACTGGAATTCCCAATTTTTGAGCTTCTTGGATAGCGATTTGTTCATTGTGTGGATCAACAACGTACATCACATCTGGGATGCGAGGCATGTCAGCGATACCACCGATGAATTTTTCAAGACGTTCGCGTTCTTTGTTCAAAAGTACAACTTCTTTCTTAGGTAAAACTTCGAAAGTTCCGTCTTCTTCCATTTTGTTGATTGATTTAAGGCGTGCCACACGTTTTTGGATAGTATTCCAGTTAGTGAGCATACCACCAAGCCAACGGTGGTTTACATAGTATTGACCAGCACGAAGTGCTTCTTCTTTAACAGCTTCTGAAGCTTGTTTTTTAGTACCAACAAAAAGTACTACAGCACCTTCAGATGAAGCGTTACGTACATAGTTGTAAGCATCGTCAACAAGTTTAACTGTTTTTTGAAGGTCGATAACGTGGATACCATTACGTTCTGTGAAGATGTATGGTTTCATTTTTGGGTTCCAACGACGAGTTTGGTGACCGAAGTGAACACCAGCTTCAAGAAGTTGTTTCATTGAAATAACTGACATATTAATGTCTCCTTTTAAAATAGTTTTTTCCTCTTTCGACTGTCAGCCAATGCCGCTACAACGTGTGCACTACGACACCGTCAAGTCAAAATGTGAAATTATTGCCCATAGACAACACTACTATTATACACTAAACATCCCCTTATTGCAAGAGCTTGTTGCACCATTTTATTGGCTTCTCTACTTTCGCAAATTGCGAGAGATTTAGTTTCCTGAAAACGCTCATTTATGATAAAATAATTATACGAATATTAAATGTTAAAGGAGCCAAGATATGCGTGAAAAAATTCTTGTTGGTGGTTACACTAAGCGTGAATCAAAGGGGATTTACAGTTTTGACTTAGATATTTCAAAGGAAGAACTTTCTAATCTAACAGAAGTTGCTCATGTTCAAAATGCAACTTATTTTGCTTTGGATAAAACAAAACAACATCTTTACACTTGTGCCGCAGATGAAAACGGTGGCGGTATCGCTGCACTCAGCTATAAGAGAGGAAAGACTGAGCTCCTCAATTATGTTACTAGCGTTGGCGCACCGCTTTGCTATGTGGCTGTCGATAATAAGCGTGGCTTTGTTTACGGAGCAAATTATCACTTAGGGGAAATCCGAGTCTATAAAATTCAAAAAGATGGTTCACTTGCCTTAACAGATACTGTAAAGCATGAAGGTGATGGTTCAAAGATCAACCCTGGACAAGAACGCCCACATGTTCATTATGCAGATCTTACACCCGACGGACGGTTGGTTACATGTGATTTGGGTACAGATGAGATTACAGTTTACGATGTGGTTGGCGAAGAGGGCAAGCTTTCTCTCGTAAGTCTCTACCGTATGCCTGCAGGTACTGGGGTACGTCATCTCACTTTCCATCCTAATGGTAAAATCGCTTACGCTATTGGTGAGTTTTCTTCTACTGTAACTGTCCTTAGCTACAATGAAGAAAAAGGCCGCTTTGCTGCACTTGAAACAATTAGTACTCTCCCCGTAGATTTTGAAGGCACAAAGAGCGCAGCTGCTCTCCGTCTTTCTTCCGATGGTGCTTTTCTCTATGCTTCAAACCGCGGTCATAATTCGATCGCCATCTACAGTGTTAGCCCCTTAGGAACAAAAATAACTCTAGAAGATATTGTAAAAACTGAAGGTGAAACACCTCGAGACTTCAATTTCAATAGCACAGAAGATTTTATTATCGTGGCACACCAAGATAGCGATAATATCAGTCTTTTCCGCCGCAATAGGAAAACAGGAATGCTCACACTTAAGCAAAAAGACTTTTATAGCCCTGAGGGCACATGTATTTTACCAACACTTTAATGAAAACCGCCACTCAGGCGGTTTTCTTATCATTAAAATGCGAATAGTATTTCATCAAAAAAGTTTGTGTGATTTTACACAATATTATTTGACAGCACTTTCAAAGTTTGTTAGAATGATAACGTGATAAATTTCACAAAGGAGAAATTTAAATATGTCAAGCAAGAATACGAAAAAAGAACTAACAGCCGATGATAAAGTTGCGCTTGCGAAAAAAGCAGAGCAATATACAGACGGTCTTGTCAAAAAAGCACATCAAGCTGCTTTACAATTTGAAGGCTACACACAAGTGCAAGTAGATAAAATTGTCGCAGCAATGGCTTTAGCAGCAAGTGAACATTCCCTTGAACTCGCGCACGAAGCCCATAATGAAACAGGCCGAGGCATAGTTGAGGATAAGGATACTAAAAATCGCTTTGCTTCAGAATCTGTTTATAACTCAATTAAAAATGACAAAACAGTAGGAGTAATTAGCGAGAACAAAGTTGCTGGTTCAGTAGAAATTGCAGCCCCTTTAGGTGTGCTTGCAGGAATCGTACCAACTACCAACCCTACTTCTACAACAATTTTCAAATCACTCTTAACAGCAAAAACACGAAATGCTATCGTTTTCGCCTTTCACCCTCAAGCTCAAAATTGTTCCTCTCATGCTGCGCGTATTGTCTACGAAGCTGCCTTGAAAGCTGGGGCGCCCGAAAACTTTATCCAATGGGTCGAAGATCCAAGCCTGTACAACACTACTGCACTTATCCAAAACCACGGCATTGCTTCTATCCTAGCTACAGGTGGACCAGGTATGGTTAATGCAGCGCTCAAATCGGGCAATCCTTCACTAGGAGTGGGCGCAGGTAATGGTGCCGTCTTCGTTGATGCTACCGCGAATGTGGATCGTGCAGTTGAAGACCTCCTACTTTCTAAACGGTTTGATAATGGCATGATTTGCGCTACCGAAAACTCTGCCGTAGTTGCTGCAGAAATTTACGATGAATTCCTCGAAAAACTTCAAGCTCACGGTGCTTACAATGTTCCAAAGGAAGATTATCCAGCCATTGAAAAATTTGTTTTCGTTGAGCGTGCCGGTGAAGGCTTCGGAGTAACTGGTCCGGTTGCCGGTCGCCCTGGCCCATGGATTGCTGAACAAGCAGGGGTAAAAGTACCTGAAGGTAAAGATGTCCTTCTCTTTGAATTGGATGAAAAAAACATTGGTGAAGCTCTCTCTTCTGAAAAGCTTAGCCCGCTTTTGTCAATCTACAAATCTACCTCTCGTGAAAATGGTACTACAATCGTTCAAAAACTCTTAGCTTATCAAGGTGCTGGACATAACGCGGCTATCCAGATAGGTGCACAAGACGATCCGTTCGTGAAAGAATATGCTGATGCTATTGGTGCCGCACGTATCTTAGTTAATCAACCAGATTCTATTGGTGGCGTTGGTGACATCTATACTGATGCAATGCGTCCATCACTGACTTTAGGAACTGGTTCATGGGGGAAAAATTCAATCTCACACAATTTGAGTACATATGATCTATTGAATATTAAAACAGTGGCACGTCGTCGTAATCGCCCTCAATGGGTTCGTCTGCCAAAAGAAATTTACTACGAAAACAACTCTATCTCTTATCTACAGGAAATGCCCAATATCGAACGTGCCTTTGTCGTTACAGACCACGGTATGTTACAATTCGGATTTGTCGATCACATGCTTGAGCAATTGGCTGTCCGTGAAACGCAAGTGCAAACTTCAATATATGGTTCTGTAAAACCTGATCCAACGCTTTCACAAGCCATTGAGATTGCACGACAAATGGCAGATTTCAAACCTGATACAGTTATCGCACTCGGCGGTGGTTCTCCGCTTGATGCAGCAAAAATTGGCCGCTTGATTTATGAATACTCTGTCCGTGGAGAGGTTGACCTCGATGATGACGTTGCATTAAAAGCTCTCTTTGAGCAATTGGCGCAAAAATTCATCGATATTCGTAAACGTATCGTCAAATTCCCGCATCAAGATCAAACGCAATTGGTATGTATCCCGACCACTTCTGGTACAGGTTCTGAAGTAACACCCTTTGCTGTTATCACTGATGATGAAACCCATGTTAAATATCCTTTAGCTGATTATCAACTTACACCTCAAGTAGCTATTGTTGACCCTGAGTTTGTTATGACCGTGCCAAAACGTACTGTGGCTTGGTCAGGTATTGATGCCCTCAGTCACGCGCTCGAATCCTATGTTTCAGTCATGGCTTCGGATTATACTAAACCATTATCCCTTCGTGCCATTAAGTTAATTTTTGATAATTTGACAACCTCATACCACTATGATCCGTCTCAACCTTCCAAAGAAGGACAAGTCGCACGCGCAAACATGCATAATGCAGCAACCTTAGCTGGTATGGCCTTTGCTAATGCATTTCTCGGTATTAATCACTCCCTAGCCCACAAAGTGGGTGGTGAGTTTGAATTACCACATGGTTTAGCTATCGCTATCGCTATGCCTCACGTCATTAAATTTAACGCTGTAACAGGAAACGTTAAACGTACACCATACCCACGTTATGAGATTTACCGTGCCCAAGAAGATTACGCTGAAATTGCGCGTTATATTGGTCTTACAGGTAAAGATGATGCGGAACTCGTAGACAAACTTATTAAGGAAATTAAAAAATTGACGGACAGCATCGATATCGACGTCACTCTATCAGGAAATGGTGTTGATAAAAACCACTTGGAGCGTGAACTCGATAAGCTTGCAAACCTTGTTTATGATGATCAATGCACACCTGGCAATCCCCGCCAACCAAGTATTTCTGAGCTTAAAACACTCTTACAAGATCAATATTAAGCATAAAAAAAGCTGTAAATTACAGCTTTTTTTATTTTTCGAGATAATCTATTGCATCTTGAATCGTCTTTACAGGTACGATTTTCATATCTGAATTCAACTTTTTAGCTGCCGCAAGCGCATCCGTGTAGTTATTTGTTGTACCAGAAGCCTTTGTCTGTTCTTCCGTTTCATCTGGGCAAAGGAAAATTTTTGCACCCGCATTACTTGCTGTAGCAACTTTTTTATCGACGCCACCTATTTGCCCGATGCTGCCATCCTCATTGATAGTTCCAGTACCTGCAATTTCGCGTCCTTGACGTAAATCTTTGCCTGTAATTTGGCTATATATTTCCAAGGTAAACATCATACCAGCACTCGGTCCGCCAATACTTCCGGCATCAATTTTAACTTCAGGGTCTGTCACAACTTGTGTGTGGTCTACTAAACCAATACCAATCCCCGTCTTACCATTACTCAGCTTAATATACTTCCCTGTGGCTTCATGATTACTGCCATCTACGCGTGTATAATTGATAGTAACGCTACCCCCAACTTTTTGTTGAGACACATAGTCAATCATTTCAGTTGAAGATTTGAAAGTACGACCATTAACTGCTGTTATCGTATCCGAAAGTTGTAAGTCATTTTTAAATGTCGAATCCTCAGTAATGCTCAAAACATAAACACCTTGATACTTCATCTCATAAGGCTTCCCTGCCAACTTAAAGGCCTGATAAATAGCCGTGTTTTGCGCTGTCTGCATATAGAACTGATTAACCAAATCAAATTGCCGGTTGGTCATCCCGCCTGTCATCTCTTCACTACTCACAACAGTAGCAAAAGAGTTCGACTTGGAATAAAGCATACTTGCTGCATTGGCGCGAACCATTTCAACTGTCGTTAAATAAAAGTTGCCTTTATGCTCATCTTTTTTCCCTGCGACATCAACCATTTGGTTAACTGGAATCGTTCCTCCTGGTTGCTCGATATAGTAAGGTAAGGGGAAGAACAACCCCACTATAACAAGAAGCGGTAGCGCGACGGCAAAGAATAGCTTTAGTTTTTTATGCTTTTTTATTTTTTCATTTTTCATGTGCTTTTTTCTCATTCAGTGCTTCAATAACATTTGCAGGTAACCATTGGCTTAGATCTTGACCAAAATGATAAAGTTCACGCATCCGGGTAGAACTAATATTTTCGAGTTCTGGTTTTGCAGTCAGTAAGATGGTTTCCATCCCCGTCATTTCACGGTTAAAGTAAATCATATTTTTCTCATAGTCTAAATCAGCCGCATTGCGAACTGAGCGTACAAGTGCCGTCACTTCTAATCGCTTCGCAATATTTACTGTTAAATCATTCGCATGTGCAATCACTTCCACATTAGTTAATTGTAAATCTGTTAAGGCTGTTTCGATTAGGGCTACACGCTCTTCTAAACTAAACAAAGGATTTTTAGCTTCATTTTTGAAAATGCCAATATAAAGCTTATCAAAAAGCTTGCTGGCACGTTCAACGATATCAAGATGACCTTTTGTGACTGGGTCAAAAGTGCCCGTAAATAAACCGATTTTATTTTTCATAGATGGTTACCTTTGAAATTCCATATACTTTTTCTTTACTCATAGACAACTGACCAATATGTTCTGGAAGATCTACGTCCTTGTCCGTTTCACAAACAACGATGACATCATCTGCCAACAAGTCTTTTTCCTGCATTTGTTCTAGATTAGCAACAATGCTTTCTTTCGCATAAGGTGGATCTAACAAAACTAAGTTGAACTGTCCCGAAAGATGAGCTAAAGCACGCTCTGCTGGCATTTTAAGAAGTTGAAATTTTTTCTCTTCCTTGGTCATCTTAATATTTTCTGCAATCACCAGCTGCGCTGAACGGTCTTTCTCAACCATCACAGCATTGTCCATCCCACGTGAGACAGCTTCGATAGCAAGTGAGCCTGAACCTGAGAACAAATCCAAGACCCGACCGCCTTCAAAATATGGACCTATCATATTAAAAATCGCGCCCTTGACTTTGTCCGTCGTCGGACGTGTTGTTTTACCTGCTAATGTCTTGAGTGGTCTACCACCATAATTTCCTGCTACAACTCTCATTGCTCTATTATAGCACACTGTGCCTTCTTCGCCCATAAGCATAAAAAAGTCACAGTTCAATGAACTGTGGCTTTTGTTTTTATCTCATTTTTGATTAAAGACGTGCGTTCAATTCGGCACTCAATTCTTCAAATCCTGGTTTACCAAGAAGCGCAAACATGTTACGTTTGTAAGCTTCAACACCTGGTTGGTCAAACGGATTGATACCGTTCAAGTAACCAGAGATTGCGATTGCAAGTTCAAAGAAGTAGATAGTGTAACCTAAAGTGAATTCATCTTGCTCAGGCAAAGTAACGATCATGTTTGGTACGTCACCATCTGTGTGGGCAAGGAGAACACCGTCAGCTGCTTTTTTGTTGACGAAGTCAACATCTTTACCTTGCAAGTAGCCAAGACCATCAAGGTCAGCTTCAAGCTCAGGGATGTTAATATTTTTGCGTGGTTTTTCAACACGGATAGCTGTTTCAAATACAGAACGTGTACCTTCTTGGATAAATTGACCCAATGAGTGCAAATCTGTTGAGAAGTTTGCTGATGTTGGGTAAATACCTTTTTGGTCTTTACCTTCAGATTCGCCAGCCAATTGTTTCCACCATTCTGAGAAGTATTGCAATGATGGCTCATAGTTAATCAAGATTTCTGAAAGTTTGCCTTTGCGGTAAAGGATATTACGAAGTGCTGCATAGGCATAAGCATCATTTTCACGTACATCTGTAGCTGTATATTCTTTACGCGCTGCGTTAGCACCTTCCATAAGGGCTGTGATATCAGCACCTGATGCTGCGATAGGCAAGAGCCCAACAGCCGTCAAAACTGAGAAACGTCCGCCAACTGAGTCTGGAACAACAAAAGTATCCCAGTTGTTTGCATCAGCATTAACTTTAACCGCACCTTTTTCTTTATCTGTTGTTGCATAGATACGTTTATTTGCTTCTTCACGGCCATATTTTTTAACCAAAAGTTCTTCAAAGACACGGAAAGCAATTGCTGGTTCAGTTGTTGTCCCTGATTTAGAAATAACATTAACAGAGAAATCTTTATCTGCAACATATTCTACCAAGTCTGAGAGGTAGCTTGAAGAAATTGAATTTCCTGCATAAAGAATTTGTGGTGCTTTACGTTCTTCTTTTGATTGAAGATTAACAAAGCTATTGTTCAAGAAATCAATTGCAGCGCGGGCACCAAGGTATGAACCACCGATACCGATAACAATAAGAACTTCTGAATCAGATTGAATTTTACTTGCTGCTTTTTGGATACGAGCAAACTCTTCTTTATCATAGTCTTCTGGAAGATCTAACCAACCGATGAAGTCAGAACCCGCACCAGTTCCTTCACGAAGAAGTTTATCTGCGCCGTCAACTTGCCATTGAATTTCGTCAAGTTCTTTATCAGCCACAAATGGTTTCAATTTAGAATAGTCAAATTTAATATGTGCCATCTTATATCTCTCCTTAGAGTTTTTTTCTTTGTTTATTTTATCACTTTTTCACAGCTTTAACAAGAAATGAAAATTTAAGATATTGTAAAGCTATCTATACCAAAAAGAAAAAGTTCCCACAATTAGGAACTTTTCCATGACTCATCGACTATTTTTGTAACTCTTCAATACGGGCTTGAGTGCTCTCAAACTTCTCTTGATAGTCTGCTAGTTTAGCACGTTCTTTATCTACAACTTCTGCTTTGGCATTTGCCACAAATTTTTCATTAGAAAGCTTACGGTTAACCATATCAAGTTCTTTTTGCCATTTGTCTAATTCTTTATTAAGACGAGCGATTTCTTCCTCAATATTAATCAATCCTGCTAATGGAAGGTAGATTTCTGCACCAGTAACTACTGCTGACATGGCTTGTTCTGGCGCTGTTACATCCGCTGCAATAGTTAACTCGCTTGGGTTAGTGAAGCGTTTAATATAAGGTGCCACCTTGTTCAGGAAGGCTTCTTTGTCTGATTTGATCATCATTGGCACGGCCTTTGATAAAGGTGTATTCACTTCTGCACGGATATTACGTACAGCGGTAATGATTTCAATGAGCATGGCAACTCCATCACCTGCTTCTGCATCATCAAATTCCGGACGTACTTCTGGATATTCAGATACCACAATAGATTTGCCTTCAGCTGTTGGAAGTTTTTCAAAGATTTCTTCTGTGAAGAAAGGCATGATTGGGTGCAAGAGACGGAGAACTTGATCAAGGACATGCACAAGCACTGAACGTGTAATGTCTTTTTCTGCTTCATCATCGCCAAACATTACTTCCTTGGTCAACTCAAGATACCAGTTAGCAAACTCATCCCAAATGAAGTTATACAGAATATGACCTGCAACACCAAACTCAAATTTATCCATTTGTTCAGTAACGCGTGCAACTGTATCATTCAAACGTGTGAGAATCCAGCGATCGGTAACATTACCTGCTGTTTTCGCTGCCACTTGGTCAAGATGAGCAGAAATTTCTTCTGATGTGATATCTCCTGCATTCATCAAGATATAGCGTGAAACATTCCATATCTTATTGATGAAATTCCAAGCTGCATCCATTTTGTCGTAGCTGAAACGCACATCTTGCCCTGGAGCTGAACCATTGGACAAGAACCAACGCAAGGCATCGGCACCATATTTTTCAATCACATCCATTGGGTCAATACCATTCCCCAAAGATTTGGACATCTTGCGTCCCTCTTCATCACGAATCAATCCATGGATAAGCACATTATTAAATGGGGCTTTTCCTGTAAATTCAAGGGATTGGAAAATCATACGTGAAACCCAGAAGAAGATAATGTCATAGCCCGTAACCAAGGTCGATGTAGGGAAGTAACGTTGGAAGTCTTCTGCCTTTTCATCCGGCCAGCCCATAGTTGAGAAAGGCCATAAGGCTGAGGAGAACCAAGTGTCAAGTACGTCCTCATCTTGTACCCATCCTTCACCTTCTGGTGCTTCTTCGCCGACATACATTTCGCCAGCTTCGTTGTACCATGCAGGAATTTGATGTCCCCACCAGAGTTGGCGTGAAATAACCCAGTCGTGTACGTTTTCCATCCATTGGAGGAATGTGTCGTTAAAACGTGGAGGATAAAACTCAACCGCATCTTCTGTTTTTTGATTTGCGATTGCATTTTTAGCCAACTCTTCCATCTTAACGAACCATTGTGTCGATAAGCGAGGCTCAACCATTACACCTGTACGCTCTGAGTGCCCAACAGAGTGCATCATCTTCTCAACTTTAACTAAGTTGCCGAGCTCATCCAATTTTTGAATGATGGCTTCGCGGGCTTCAAAGCGATCCATACCATTAAACTCGCCTGTGAGCTCGTTCATTGTACCATCAGCATTCATTACATTAACTTGTGGCAAGTTATGACGTTGACCAACCAAGAAGTCGTTAGGATCATGGGCAGGGGTAATTTTAACCACACCTGTCCCTTTTTCCATATCTGCGTGCTCGTCACCAACAATAGGAATTTCTTTGTTAATGATAGGGAGAATAACACTTTGACCAATGTATTTGGCATAACGTTCATCTGCTGGGTTAACAGCAACAGCGGTGTCTCCAAAGAAAGTTTCTGGACGTGTTGTCGCTACTTCAAGTGCACCTGAACCATCCGCCAAAGGATAAGTTATGTGATAGAAGGCACCTTCGACATCCTTATGGATAACTTCAATATCAGAGAGCGCAGTCATGGCCTTTGGATCCCAGTTAATGATAAACTCACCACGGTAAATCCAGCCCTTTTTGTAAAGTTGAACAAAAACTTTACGGACTGCAGCAGACAAACCTTCGTCTAGAGTAAAACGTTCACGGTTATAATCAACAGAGATACCCATTTTACCCCATTGTTCTTTGATAGTTGAAGCATATTCGTCTTTCCATTCCCAAACCTTGTCTAAGAATTTCTCACGGCCTAAATCATAACGGGAGATACCATCTTCAGCTAAACGCGCTTCCACTTTGGCTTGCGTTGCAATACCTGCGTGATCCATACCTGGCAACCATAGAGTATCAAAACCTTGCATACGTTTTTGACGGATGATAATATCTTGCAAGGTTGTGTCCCAAGCATGTCCCAAGTGGAGCTTACCGGTTACGTTTGGTGGCGGAATAACGATACTGTAGGGTTTTGCTTTTTTGTCACCTGAAGGTGCAAAAACACCTTGTTCGAGCCATTTTTCATAGCGTCCTGCTTCGACTTCAGCAGGGTTAAATTTTGTTGATAATTCTTCTGTCATTTATTTTTCCTTTCGGTATGAAAACAGTTAATAATGTCGAGGGAGAAGTTCAAGAGTATGTCAATAAAAAAATACCGCACCTAAACATCCAAAATAGGACGCTCACGCGCGGTACCACCTAAATTCCTGCTTTTAAAAGCAGACACTTAATTTTATTTAACTGACTTCAATGCAACCTTCACAAGCTTCATCTGAAATCTCACAGCGACCGATTTCTCTCTTAAAGATTAGGCTTGTTACTCCTCATTTAGTGTTTTTATTCTATCAGATTTGTCAGTTTTTTGCAAGGTCGCTCAGCGTTCTTTGATTATTTCTAAGAAATGCTCTAAACCTTCTATTTTTTGCATTTGTCGATTACAGTTCACACTATCAACACAGATATATGTTCCGTTCTTAGTATAGGTACCATCAGAACCTCTTTTAGTGGTGGCTAAAAATTGTGTCACTTGGCTTGTTTTTTGACAAATCGCACAAATATTTTTTATACTTCCTGATGTCGTTCCATAAAAACCCCGTCCGTCACTTGTCACGATATACTTGCGCTGACTGGAAATCTCATTCCAAGCAAAATAGGTGAGTTCTTTCATATCCCAGGATGCTTGCGCTGGAACTTTAAGCTTTTTGACCTTCTTAAAAATCTTTTTAATTTGGCTTTCAGATGGCAAGACAAAAGCTTCAACTAAATCTTTCAAGTAAAGCAATTCGCGTTCTGCTTGCTCCTTGGTTATTTTACTGTCCACAAGTTTCTCTAAAAAGAGACCGACTTCTTTTGCTTTCGAGAGCTCTTCTATTTCAGCTACAGTTTGAGCATAAACTGCTTCTACTGTGGCTTTATCATTAACCGAATGGTAGACATTGATGAGATCAAAGGTAAGATATTTTATTCTGTTGTATTCGTATGCTTTCATTTTTTCTCCTTAACTATCCGCTAAGTGAGAATATTGTTAACTTAGCGGTAAACTTATACGAGAGCAGTTACTCGCACTTGTTTACCAACCATAGGATTTAATTTCATAAAACCCTCCTTACTACTTAAAAAGTTTTGGTACCTAAGTCTGGTACGTCGTGGAAATCTTTACCTGCTTTATAGTTTTCAAATTTCCCTTGAATAAATTGATAGGCATCGAGACGACTTTCATAACGAATAGCTGCTTCTTTTGCTTCAATTTTTTTATCTTCATGCGCAATTTTTTCTGCGGCTTTCATTGCAATTTCTGAAAGTTGAACCTGTTGGTCCACCCACTCACTAAAATCTTTTAAAAATTTTTCTTTATATTCCATTTTTATTCTCTTTTTGGTTTGATTAAATGATAACTGTTCTCAATCATCTGTTTCGCTTGTTTCTCTGAAACGTCACCACCAAAATGAATGTCATTCCAGTGTGTTTTATTCATGTGCCAGGCTGGGCGTATTGAGTCAAAAGATTCACGCAGTTCCTCATTGACTGAAGGTAAACCTTTGACAGCCAAAACAAGCTCGCCTTCACGCTCCGAGATGTAGACAAAAGATTTTTTATTTTTTAGATGCTTCACTACAATCGTCGCTGGCCCTTTTTCCATCTTTGCAAAAGGTGTATCTGCAAAAGTTGGACCAAGCGCTAAGCAAAACGCTAGCCAGTTTTCTTTATTCATCTCATTCTCCTAAAAGGAGTTGATAAGCGAAGCGATCTCCTTCGTAGAAAACCATACCGCGCTTTTCAAAGCCCTCACGTTCAAAGACTGCCTGCATCACTGCATTAGCTGGATGCGTATCCACGCGAAAGTCCTTATATCCGCGTGCTTGCATCAGAGTAAAGATGTTTGAAAAAAGATATTTTGTCAGACCCAGACCACGGTATTGGTCAGACAGTGCTAAACAATGGACAGTGACATAGTCTAAGCTATCATTTAACCACTTGCCATTATAAATTTTCGTATATTGCGTATCTTCGCCAGTAATGATCGCACAAAAGCCTGCAACTTTTTCATCTACAATCAAAACATAACCGACATCTTCCTGAATGAAATTTTCAATATCACTTTGTGCAGGATACTCAGCTTGCCATTGATCACTCCCGGATTTGCCCAGAAATTCTCGCGCTTGAGCAATAATCGGCATAATGGTTATAACATCCGCTTTGGTTGCCTTTCTTAAATAAATCATGCTTTTCCTCTCCGCTCAAACTAAACGCCCTATTTTATTTTCTTTTTCTACGTGGCTTGTCGTATCCTTGCTTGGTTTTTTCTGCACGAAAAGGTGCTGCTAAAGGTTGGGCAAGTTTACGCATTTTTACTACCGCTTCAGTACGTGCTGTATGTGGGAACATATCGACAGATTGGATATATTCGATGCTGTAAAATTGCGAAAGGATTACTAAGTCTTTTGCTAAAGTCGAAACATTACAAGACACATAAACCAGTTTTTCTGGTGTATAAGTGGTGATTGTTTCCAACAAAGCATCATCCAATCCTGTACGCGGTGGATCAACGATAAGGGCTGTGGCTCTATGGCCTGACTTATACCAGTTAGGAATGATACGTTCTGCTTTACCTACTTCATAGTGGCAGTTTTTAAAGCCAAGACGTTTTGCATTGGCTTTAGCATCTGCGATAGATTCTGGCGTAATATCCATTCCGTGGACCGACTTAACTTTCTTAGCCACACCAAAACCGATAGTGCCGACACCGCAGTAGGCATCAATAACACGGTCGTCTTTTTTCGGATTCAACGCGCGTACGGCTTCACCATAGAGCACATTAGCTTGTTCTGAATTGAGTTGATAAAAAGCACGTGGTGACAACTCAAAGTCATAATCCAAAACGCCTTCGGTAATCGTTTCTTTTTCCGCAAAAAGCATCTGTGTACGGTCACCATAAATTTCGCTGGTTTTCTTCGGATGGAAGTTGGCTGATACAGAAACAATCTCTTGGAACTCTTCCGTCAAGTCAGATAAAATATTATCCATCTTCACCAAGTCTTTGCGTTGACGTTTTGAGAGCTCTTCACGTGGTGCAGGCCAAACCTGCCCATCTAAACTGATACGTGCGGATGTCACGAAAATAATTTGGACTTCACCTGTTTTTTGACTGCGTCGCGCAACGATGGTGCGAATCCCCATGACTTTACGCTCATCATACACAGGCAAATTGTATTTTTCAATCAAGCGACAAATACGATTAGCGATATTTTGGATGACTTCGTCTTGCACCAAACAATTTTCTAAATTCACCAAGTGATGTGTGCCTTCTTTGTATAAGCCAGCAATAACATCGCCATTGTTTAGACGGCGCACTTGAAATTGCAACTTATTACGGTAACGCAAAGGATTTTCCATACCAAGTGTTGGTAGAAGTTCGTACTTCTTCCAACCTGTTGGACGGTATTTTTCGAGAGATTGGCGGAGCAAATCACGCTTAAACTCTAATTGTTGCGGATAAGCAAGGTGCATGATATGCGAACCGCTAAGCTCATGGTAAACACGATCTTCGGGTTTGACACGGTATTTTGACTTTTTATTTATCTTGACAACTTTTGCGCGTGAAAAATTACGGGCATTTTCTGTAATCTCTGCCAAAATTTCTTCTGTAGGCAGTGCATAAGGCACAAATACTAAGCGGCCATGGTAAGAGGCGATTCCTTCGCCATTGATACCCATACGCTCAATATTGAGTGGGATTTTTTGTCCAATTTTCAGATTAATCATATCCCAATTTTAACATAATTTCCCTATAATTGGACCACTAAAATCCAAGGATTCTCCTATTTATAAAGAAAAAATACCAGCGTACACACTGGAATTTTTTCTATTCATGTAATTCTATCGGTAATTCATCAGGATCATAGAAGAAAACCATCTTCTTATTGGTAATCTCATCCACGCGCAATTCTTCAACTTTAACCCCTTGATCCGATAAGTAAGCCATATCTGCTTCAATATTATCGGTCTGTATTGCCAAATGACGTAAGCCTTTCGCCTCTGGATACGAGACCCGCTCAGGAGCATCCATTTTGATAAAAAGTTCTATTTCGGTACTGTCATTCATTTGGAGATCGATTTTCACATCCCCTTTATCCAGACGATGGCTTTCTCTGATTACTGGAAATCCCAGAATATCTACATAAAAGTGTCGTGATTCTTCGTAATCACTCCCTATAATAGCAATATGGTGTATACTCTTAAAATTTGGTGTGTACATGTTTCTCTCTCTTATCTTCTCAACCTCAAGCCTTAATCTCATCTTCTTCCAAGATACAAACATCGTCTCCTTGGGCTTTGAGATTGCGTACATGATCTTCACCCCAAGAACATAGGCTATCCAAAATATTATTCAAGCTTTCACCATACGGGCTAAGTGAATACTCTACTTTTGGCGGCACTTGATTGTAAACGGTGCGGACAATGATATTATCCAGCTCTAATTCACGTAATTGTTGTGTAAGCATTTTTTGACTGATCCCTGGAATACTTCGTTTAAGTTCACCTGGGCGGCGTGGTTGGTGTCTCAGATTACACAAAATGATAGATTTCCACTTCCCACCAATAACGTCCATTGTGGCCTCCACACCTATATTATAAGTTTTTTCCAAAAAAAATCTCCTCTCTAAACCCTTTATTTCAAGCAAAACTTACTTTTTTGTATGTATATGACAAAAAAGTAGGTACTATTCAACAAGTTATTTTTATTATATACTATTTTTTGTCAAAAGAAAACCTAAGGAGAAAAGACAATGAAACTTAACAATACAACACATATCCCCGAATTAGGATTAGGCGTTTTCCAAATCTCAAATGAGGAAACTGCCGAAGTCGTAAAAAATGGAATCATCAACGGCTATCGTTTGATCGATACTGCCCAAATTTATGGTAACGAAGAAGGCACAGGACAAGGGATTAAGACTGGCCTTGAAGACACAAATCTTACACGCGAAGATCTCTTCATCACATCAAAACTATGGGGCAGCAACCTTTCTTATGAGGAAACCATTCAAAGCTTTGAAACAAGTTTAGAAAAATTGGGCTTGGATTACCTTGATCTTTATCTTATCCACTGGCCAGGTACTGATTATGGGTTTGAAGCTTCTTGGAAAGCTATGGAAGACCTCTATAAAGATGGACGTATCAAGGCTATCGGTGTAAGTAACTTCCAAAAACATCACTTAGAGCGTCTCTTTACCTATGCACAAATTGTCCCTGCAGTAAATCAAATCGAGCTCCACCCTAAACTTGCTCAAAAAGAACTGCGTCACTTTTTAGAAGCACATGATATTAAAGTACAAGCTTGGTCGCCATTGATGCAAGGACAACTGTTAGACAATGAAACAATTAAAACAATTGCTCAAAAGTACAATAAATCAACAGCACAAGTTATACTTCGTTGGCATTTAGAACAAGGCATCTTGGTTAACGTGAAATCTGTCAAAACAGAACGTATGCGTGCCAACCGTGATGTATTTGATTTCTCTCTGGATCAAGATGACATGAAACTCTTAGATGGTCTTGACGAAAACTTACGTGTAGGACCAGATCCAGAAACATTTAACTTTTAAAAAATAGGAACCCTTATGAAAAAAATTTCACCAAGCCTGACCTTATTGGCTTTAGCCATCAATGCCTTTGCCATAGGCTCAACAGAATTCATCAGTGTTGGTCTTATGCCGATGATTGTGAACACTTTTAATATCAATTTATCTCAAGCAGGCCTCACCGTTTCTTTATACGCTTTAGGCGTAACTCTTGGAGCACCTCTCCTTACGATTGTTACAGGCACATGGAATCGTCGCTCATTAATGTTAGCTATTATGCTTCTCTTTATTAGCGGAAATCTCTTATCCGCTTTTGCTCCAACTTTCCTCCTGCTCTTAGTTGGACGTATTCTAGCAGCGTTAGCACATGGTATCTTTATGTCGGTGTCAACACTTATTGCCGCAAATGTTGTTCGCCCTGAAAAACGTGCTTCTGCTATTGCCTTAATGTTTACTGGGCTTACTGTAGCAACGGTTATTGGCGTTCCTTTAGGAACTTTCATCGGGCAACATTCAACCTGGCATATATCCTTTATCTTTATTGCCGTAATTGGATTGATTGGATTATTAGCGAGCATCTTTTTAATTCCAACAAATCTCCCTATTCCAGGTAAAGTAAACTTAAGTGGCTTTGCAAGAATTTTCCGCAATAAATATATTATGACCTCTTTCTTCATTACTGCTTTTGGTTATGGAGGCACGTTTGCTGCTTATACTTACTTAGCGCCTTTATTAGAAGATACCTTTAATTTCAGCTCAAGTACTGTTGTTGTCGTTCTGGTCGCTTACGGTATAATGGTAGCAATCGGTAATACTATCGGTGGACATTACTCAAATAAAAAGATTTTACCTGTATTACTCAAAATGTTTGGTGCTTTGACTGTAAGTTTGCTTATTCTTTTTGTTGCAGCATCAATGGCATCTCAGTGGCTGGGGTTGCTCGCAACGCTTTTACTCGGTTTATTTGCCTTCATGAACGTCCCTGGTTTACAACTTTATGTCGTGCAGTTGGCTGAAAAATTCACTCCTCAAGATATTACTCTTGTTTCAGCTTTTAATATTTCAGCTTTTAACATCGGTATTACTCTCGGTTCATTTGCCGGTGGCGAGGTAGCGAAAGCAAGTAGTGTTATCTATACACCACTTGCAGGGATTGTTATTGTCCTCCTTGCTATGCTTCTCATTATTGGGGCTCAAAAACAATCCATCGGAATCAGATCTCTCCAAGATTAAAATAAAAAAGCTCCTAGTCTTCTTCTAGAGCTTTTTTATTAAAACTGAAAAAATCTATTTCCCCTTCATCTTGTACTCTGCTATAATAAAGTTATGATAAAAATCAAGGAAATCACAAAACTCAAAAAGCTTTATAAAGTTACGCTGACAGAGTCTTTTTCATATAAGGAATGGGAAGAGGCTAGAGATAAAATCTACGTCTGTGAGGATACAATTGTAAAATATATGCTAACACGAGATAAGGTCCTTCCTACAGATGAACTGGAGCAATTATTAGCTTTTGACAATTTTGCACAAGGTAAATCCTTAGCCCTTTACTTTATTTCCTTCAAAGCTAGGACATCGTCAGAAGTCAAGAAATATCTCTATGACCATAATATTCAGTCGGCTCAAGTAGAAGATATCATTGATAACCTTACTAAAAACGGTCTCCTTAATGACCAAGCTTATATTGAAAGTTATATTCAAGGAAAAGTTCGTACAGCAAGTGCTGGACCTTATCAGATCAAACAAAAACTCCATCTGAAGGGACTAGATTTGCAACTTATTGATGAAGGGATAACCCAAGTTTTCAATGAAGAAAAACAAATTGATGTGGCTGTCACTCTTGCGGAAAAAATAGTCCGGCAAAAAGCAAGCCGCCTCACTCTTCAACAGCTCAAACAAAAAGTCACACAAAGCCTCACTGCTAAGGGATTTTCTTACGCCATTAGTACCATCGCTCTTGAAAGTTTAGAACTTGAAGCGGATGAAGAAAATGAGTTAGAACTCCTTTACACTGAACTCGACAAAAGCGCGCGTAAATACAGTAGAAAATACGAAGGCTATGAGCTTAAGCAACGCATCACCCAAGCCTTAGCCCGTAAAGGTTTTGACTTTAGTGATATTTCTCGCGCAATTCGAGACTATGATTTTGAAGAGGAATAAATCAACTTTCTGTATTAAAAGCATTTCCCATTTTCCACCTCAAAATTGTGTTATGATATAATAAAAGCAAGACTGGAAAGCATATGACACAATCTCTCATCACACGTATCAACTCTTATTACGATAACCTCAGTAAATCTGATCAAGCCATTTCAAATTACTTGATTGAAAATATGGACAGCGCCGCGCGCTTATCCATTCAAGAATTCGCAAAGAACACTAAAGTATCTACTGCAACTATTTCGCGGTTTGCTAAAAAAATCGGCTTTGATTCTTTTCAAGATTTAAAGTTAGCTATCCACAGTACCGAAAAATTTAAATCCGATAACTTTTTCAGCGAACTCTCGCCAGAAGATAGCTATAAAGATATCCTTGCCAAAAATTTTACAAGTAATATTTCTTCTCTCAATGCAACATTGCAGCTGATAGAGAGTGATACTTTGGATAAGGTTATGAATATCCTCTTATCCACCAAAACTTGTGGTTTTTTTGGTCTGGGTGGCTCTAATGCCGTTGCTTTAATTGCTTACCATAAATTTTTGCGTATGCCACTACAAACGGTATATCATCAGGATTTTCACTATCAACAAATGTTAGCCTCCAAACTGACAGAAAAAGACTGTGCTTTCGTTATTTCGCATACCGGTAAAAACAAAGATACGCTGAAAATAGTTGATATTCTGAAGAACAATCACGTTCCTGTGATTGCTATCACCTCATTTGCGAACTCAGCCTTGGTGAAAAAAAGTGATTTGGCACTTATTTCAATATCTGAGGAAATATCTTTTCGACCCGAAGCTGTTGCTTCAACCGTCTCCCAAATTAGCCTTCTAGATGCCATTTTTTTGATGTATGGCATGAAAGCTCAAGATTCGATTGAAGATACTTTGGAAAACATTCGAGAAGTTATCAGCCAAACCCGTTTAAATTAAAATATAAAGTTAATGATAAAGGAGGAGCAAAATGGCATTTACTGAAACAAAAGGACGCTATGCAAGCTATGGAACTGTATCCAGCATTCCTGGTGAAATCATTGACAGTTTTTGGTTCATCATTGACAATCAGCTAAAAGGCGTTATCCCGCTTGAGCCTCTTATCAATTTTGAATTGCTCAACCAAAAAGGACTACTTTCCGTGAAATTTTCACAGCCTCACAATCCTTTAACTGTTACGGTTGATTTCCAATACCCTTTTAATACTTCTTGGCCACGTCATTTCCATGCTGTTGATAATAACGGTAAGGAAACTATCATCTCTTCACAAGAACGTTAAATAAAAGTCTCCAGATAAAATTCTGGAGACTTTTTAAATTTCGTAATAGACAATTTCTGGAGGGACACCAAACCTGATTGGTAAAAAAGTTAGCCCGATACCGGCATTGACAAAAAGTTTTGTGCCGTTGCCTAACGAGTATAAGCCGGAATCATAAGTCTTCGATCCATCATTACGTAAGCGCAAACTACCAAGGCGAATTTGCCCTCCGTGGCTATGACCTGCAATAACTAAATTATATTTTTCAGGAAACTCCACTTGCAAAATCGTATCTGGCTCATGAATCATTAAAATTGAAAAATCGGCTTGCTCAGGAACCATACTAAAATTTGGTTGTCCTTCGCGTAAATCATCAAGTCCCGTTAAGGATACAGCCCCTGACGTAAGCGATTGATTGGTAAGTACAGTAAAACCAGCTTCCCTTAGAAAAGTTTTTATATAGTTCGCATTTCCTTCATCTGAAAAATCATGATTACCCAAAATCGCAAATTTTCCCAAAGGAGCTTTAAGTTCTACTAAAATTTCTTTTACCTTATCGATATCATGCGCTTGTGCCCAATCGACTTTATCAAATAAGTCGCCTGTGAACAAGATCAAATCAGGTTGTGTTTTTTTTATGTGTTTTGAAAATTTTAAAAAACGGCGTGGGTGGGTATGCCAATTAAAATGTGTATCCGTAAAGTGTGCAACTCTCAGCCCGGCTGTGTTTGAAATTGTCACTTGTCGCACACGCATAAAATGTGGTTCAACGAAAATCCCATAAGCCAAAAGGCAAAAAAGTAAAATTATAATCCATGTCATTGCTTTATTTTACCACATTCATTTTTTTTATTCTTCATAAGAATTCCACAAAATAAAAGTAGGGTATATTTCCCTAGCTTTTTATTTACGGTATCCTAACAGATATTTGAGCAACTCCATCAGCTGTAGGCAACCCTGCTTTCCAATAAGTATCCCAGTTTAATCCAACAGGAAGTTGAGATGTACCAGTAATTGTAAAATCAGATGAATCAATATTGCCGTTCAACCATTTAGCTGTCAGTCCTACCCAGTTATTGTCTGTATCATTCCATAACGTCATTCCTTTTTCACTAGTTTGTACGTCTAAAAATTGTGCATTAACGCTGTCTCCTCTAATACGGGCAGAACCTCCGACATTCGCAATCAAGTGATTTCCCCAACTTGTAGCAACATAATTTTTATCAAAGTCTGGCGCGTAAGCTGTTCCAACTAAGCTTCCGTTCACATAAAAGCCTACAGCCTTAGAAGCTTCATAATATGCTATTTCAATCTTCGTCCACTGATTGAGTACGGCAGGCGGTCCATAAGAGGTATAAATATGAGAGCTTCCATTAATATTTTCGCTCATATAAACAGGCTTTCCTGCAGCTGATCCCGCATGGAAACTAGATTCCTTATCTACCTGAACCCCAAAGCTTATCGCATGCTCACCTGTACCATTAAGCGTGAATTTCGCCTGATATCCTGTTCCTGCTCCTGCTAATTTAACATTTCCAGATATAAAAGCTGTTTTAGGACCATTTAAAGGAAGATTCAATGCTGGAGAGCTTCCGTCTTTAGGTAAGGCATACCAAGAAATCCCTTCATATTTCCAACCCCGAGATACTAAAACTTTCTTTTCATAAGTATCCATTGTAGAATGATGGGCACCAATACCTGCAGCAGGATTATAGAGACGATAAACTGGTTTATCTCTATTCGTTGCAGAGTAAAAAGCAATCCCTTCTGCTCGCCAACCATGTTTACTCGTCAGCACTTTTACTTCATAGCTGTCTTTGGTATACAAATGTTCTCCAGATTTAGGATTATATACACGGAAAACAGTATCACCCGATACAGGGGCCGCCCATGCAATCCCTTCATATTTCCAATCTTTTGATAGTTTAGGAAGTCTATTCTTTTCATTTACATCTGCAGTATGCAAATGTTCCATATTACGGGTATTGTAAAGCCGATAAATTGGCTGACTCTGAGGACTATCCGCCATCACACTATCCTTGTTTATCCCCCCCAGAAAGAGAAACAAAGATAAGACGAACCACATCCCTAAAACTATTTTGAAATACTTCCTCACTTTTCTCTTCTACTCCTTAAATTTTTTTCATTCCTATATAAAGCTTAACATAAAGAACTGAGCAAGTAAAATATTCTTGGAAGAACAAAAAAACACCCGAAGGTGCTTAATTATTTCTTAGTTTTCGTCAGAAGCTACGAATGGCAAGAGAGCCATAACACGTGCGCGTTTGATAGCTGTAACCACTTTACGTTGGTTTTTAGCTGAAGTACCAGTTACGCGACGTGGCAAGATTTTACCACGTTCTGAGATAAAACGTTTCAAGAGTTCAGTGTCTTTGTAATCAACAACTTCGATTTTGTTAGCTGCGATAAAGTCAACTTTTTTACGGCGTTTGAAGCCACCACGTTTTTGAAAAGCCATAGTGTGTTTCTCCTTATATTATTGTAAGATGTTGTTGAGTAGAAAAGTCAATACGGATACCGCTTTTATACTCAACGAATAGGGCTCAGATAGACTGCCTTGTACAGCTGCCTTACTTATTAGAATGGAAGATCATCATCTGAGATTTCCATTGGTGAGCCACCAAACGGATCTGCATCACGACCAAAATCAGGTGTTGAATTGCCTGCTGAGCTGTTAGAGCCAGCAAAAGGACGGTTTTGTGATTGTTGTTGCTGTGGTGCAGAATATGAACCAGAGCCACCTTCACGTGCAGCACGACTTTCAAGCATTTGGAAGTTATCAGCCAATACCTCGGTCACGTAAACACGTTGACCTTCTTTGTTCTCATAATTTCGTACTTGAATACTACCTGTTACACCAATCAAGGCACCTTTTTTAGCCCAATTTGCCAAATTTTCAGCAGATTGGCGCCAGATGACACAGTTAATGAAATCAGCTTCACGCTCGCCTTGCGCGTTTTTAAAACGACGGTTAACAGCAATCGTAAATGTAGCAACCGCAGTATTTTGCGGTGTGTATCGCAGTTCAGGGTCACGCACAACGCGTCCAACCAAAACAACATTATTAATCATGATGTTTCTCCTTTAAATTTGTCCAGCTAAACTAGAATTAAGCTTCTACTTTAGTGATCATATGACGAAGAATATCGCCGTTAATCTTAGCAAGACGGTCAAATTCGCTCAAAGCTTCTGAATCAGTAGCAGCTTCAAGAGTTACGATGTGGTAGATACCTTCGCGGAAGTCTTGAATTTCGTAAGCGAGTTTGCGTGTTTCCCAGTCTTTAGACTCAAGATTAGCAGCACCGTTGTCAGTCAAGATACTATCGAAACGTTCAACGAGGGCTTTCTTTGCTTCTTCTTCAATGTTTGGACGAATAATATAAAGAATTTCGTATTTTGTCATTGATTTTTCCTCCTTTTGGACTAATGACACAGGTTGGAGCCTGTGTAAGTTATGAGTTTTACTCACAAGTATATATTCTATCAGATTTAACTACTTTTTGCAAGTTGATTTATCTTGCTTTGTGGTTTTATAAAATAAAAAATAACCCTCTGACTCTGCAGAAGATTTCTCAATGTTTTTATTTACTAAGCTACTACGTCAAGCACATTAGCTGGAATGTAGCGATACTCACCTTCTTTCGATTGATAATAGCCAAGCTTCTTCACTATAAAGTGTAACTTACAACGACTATCAAAGCGCTGATATAAGTGGGAAATCTCCCCTTGCTGGCTACGAGTTACGCATACAATTTTTTCTCCCGCGTAAGTTGGAGATACATATTTTGGGGTAAACGTCATAGAAAACCACCTCCAGATATAGTTGAGATGAAAACGCAATCATCTCTTCTTACATTATAATTCTTTTTAAGCTCTAAAACAAATGTCTAGATTTTCTTAAGGACGATACAAATCATTAAAAACTCTGTGTTTTTAAACATGGAATTGCATAATTATTCATCTCAGCTAGGCTCCTCCTTGACATCCCTCCTAAATTAATCTAAAATATTCATAAATACTTAATAAACGATAGAGGTCGCAACCAATAATAAGCTAAGCAGAGCTAGAGCATGCTGAGAAGTTTAGCCCAGGAGCGGTTGCCGAAAGAAAAGTTATGCTCACTAACTTTTCTTGGTTTAACAGGAAACACCTGTTAAACTGTCGTGATCTAATCCTAGACACGATGCGCTATTCGGATGAAAGATCTTTCTGACGTTTAGCAATCTCTAAGGGATTGCTTTTTGTATTAATATTTATAAATTTAGGAGAGAAGTAATGGATAATACTTCAAATAATGAGGGAACGCCATCCACGCAAGTTAAACGTGGTCTCAAACACCGTCACTTAACAATGATTGCTTTAGGAGGAACGATTGGTACCGGGTTATTTGTTGCATCAGGTGCAACAATTTCTCAAGCTGGACCTCTGGGCGCCTTAGTAGCCTATATCGCTATTGGCCTCATGGTTTTCTTCCTTATGACGTCTTTAGGTGAAATGGCATCTTATCTTCCAGTGTCTGGCTCTTTTGCATCATTTGCCGACCGTTATGTGGATAAAGCTTTTGGTTTCGCGATGGGTTGGAATTATTGGTTTAACTCAGCAATTACTGTGGCGGTTGAGGCTGCTACAGTTGGTGTCATTATGCAATTTTGGTTGCCCCATGTGCCTACATGGATATGGTCAACTATCGTAATTGCGCTTATCCTCTTGGTTAATCTTATTTCAGCTAAGGCTTATGGTGAAGCAGAATTTTGGATGGCGACAATTAAAGTCATCGCTGTTATCGCCTTTATCGTGATTGGTCTCGCAACAATTTTTGGAATTATGAGTTATAAGCCAGATGTGGCACGCAATCTTTCTGCTGGAGGAAATCATGGTTTTGTCGGTGGTATTGGAGGTATGATTGCTGTCTTCATGATTGCAGGCTTCTCTTTCCAAGGTACTGAAATCGTTGGTATTGCAGCCGGTGAATCAGAAAATCCTGAGAAAAATGTTCCCTCAGCGATTAAACAAGTCTTTTGGCGGATTATTATTTTCTATTTCCTCTCAATATTCGTAATCGGTGCCTTGGTTTACTATAAAGACCCAAGTCTTCTCCGTGCAGCAACACAAAGTGATATTACTGTTTCTCCATTTACCTTGGTATTTGAACGTGCTGGCTTAGCTGCTGCTGCATCCGTTATGAATGCGGTCATCTTAACCTCTGTTATTTCATCTGCCAATTCTTGGTTATATGCTGCTTCTCGCATGCTTTTTGGTATGGCAAAAGAGGGGCATGCACCGAAAATCTTCGCTAAAACAAATACAAGCAACGGTGTACCAATTTATGCAATTTTAGCGACTGTTGCCATTGGGCTATTGGCCTTCTTGACAAGTATCTTTGGTACTGAGATTTATTTCTACTTGGTTGCTGCTTCCGGTTTGTCTGGTTTCTTGGCTTGGATTGGAATTGCTATCTGTCATTTCCGCTTCCGCCGTGCTTTTATTAAACAAGGTCATAAACTTTCTGAGTTAGGCTACCATGCCAAATGGTTCCCTATTGGGCCAATCATCGCTCTTATTCTTTCAATCATTATCGTTATCGGGCAAATTACTACCGTAACGATGAATGCGCAAAGCATCATTACGACCTATCTTGCTTTACCTCTCTTCTTGATTTTATATTTCTCTTACAAAATCGTGAAGAAAACAAAACTCATTCCTCTTGAAGAAGTTGATTTAAGCCGTGATATTGATTAAAAAAAAAAACGCCATGAGGCGTTTTTTTAATCGTTTATTACTTTCACTTTTTCTCCAAAAAATTCTTTTGCTTTACTTACAAGAACTTCTTTTTCTTCAGATTCTGGCTCAGATTCGGTATCTTTTGTAACATGTTGTCCTCCTTTTTTGAGGCTTAAAACATACTCTTGACGTAAAGCTTGCCAATCTTGCTCTGCTAAAGCAATAATCTCTGGAGAAAATCCCAATATTGATGACATTAAATTACCAAAAGTTAATTGTAAGTTTTCATTTTCTGTAACGCGCTTTGCTAAATTACCATGAGGAAAAGTAACCACCACAAAATTACTTGAGGCAGCGACAGGTGCTGTATTATTGATTATGGCGCGATCTGAAGGCTTGGTAAAGCTGGAAACTATCTCCGGCCATGCACCAAAAACTGCTTGACGAGCTTCGTTGGTCGCTTCCTTTAGAGCTTTAAAAACTAAATCTTGGTTTACAGTATACTTTTCGGTCACTGCTTTCGTTTTTACTTGTTGCTTGATTTGAACTTCTTGACTGACGGTAGATACTACAGTCTGACTTCCTGTTTCTGCCAGCTTAGCTTTTAGCGCTGCAACTTCTGCTTTTAATGCCTGAAGTTCATCATTTAAACTTTCTGGAACTTCTTTAGCTTCAGCAGAAGGATAAGCCCCTGTATCTACAAGACGCATCGTCATCACATCTGCAGCAATTTTGCTCTGTGTTGTCTCTTTAATAATTTTCAAGGACTCAATTGCAATATTAATCCATTGGTAAAGACGTGGACGTGGGATTTCATTGTTTTCCTTTAAAAGTAAATCGCGGAAATAAGTCAAGAGATCTTCCGTGAAGCGCAACATATTTTTTCCTTCAAGAAAGATTTTCTCTAAGGCATCAAGTGCTGTTGGACCATCTGAAGCTGCCAATGCTGAAACATAAGAGATCAACGCTTCATTAGCAATAGAACCTGTCACCAAGAGAGCATCTTTCTCCGCAAGCTGGCCATCAGAAAAGCTTAAGGCTTGATCCAATAAACTCAGCGCATCACGCATTCCCCCCTCAGCCGATTTTGCAATAACATCAAGTGCCGCATCTTCAAACTCAATCTTCTCGTCAGCTAAAACTTCTGCTAAATGCTGACGAATATCATGCGTTGTAATGGCTTTAAAAGCGAACCTCTGTACACGACTGATAATCGTTGCGGGAATTTTTTGAAGCTCGGTTGTTGCTAAAACAAAGACAACATTATCAGTAGGTTCTTCCAAGGTTTTCAATAAAGCGTTGAATGCTCCCGTTGAAAGCATATGAACCTCATCGATAATATAAACCTTATAAGTTGCGCGACTAGCTGCATAGGTTGATTTATCTCGAATCTCACGAATTTCGTCAACTCCGTTATTTGAAGCAGCATCAAGTTCAATCACATCTTCAAGGCTACCTTGGGTGATAGCCTGACAAATATCACAAGTGTTGCAGGGCTCACCCTCTTTCTGATTAGGACAGTTAATTGCTTTGGCAAAAATTTTTGCCGCGGAAGTTTTTCCTGTCCCACGTGGACCACTAAAAAGATAAGCGTGGGAAATCTGCCCATTAACAATAGCATTCTTTAAGGTTGTAGCCACCACTTCCTGGCCAACCATCTCATCAAATCTTTGACTACGGTATTTTCTATATAAAGCTTGGTAAGCCATTTTTCATTCCTTCTAATAAAGGTCTGGCTCTGCGCCAAGACCGAGCTCTTCATTGATTCGGAAAAGAACATCACGTGCCAGTATGGACTGATCAATATCGGTAGCATTATAATTTTTCATTGCCTTATAAAGAGCCCATACGCGAGCACGGATGACTGTTGCCTTATCAGCTTCAGCGGCAGAGAAAAATATCTTTCTTTGCTTCTCATCAAATATTTCCCATGCGATAGTCAAATCACAAGCAGGATCACCAACTAAGGAAGAGACTGTCTCAGCCACTCCCGAAAATTTATCAGACATTGTCCACACGGTGTCCAAGTTCAAACTTCCATGTAAAACAACTGCAGGCTTTGTCCATGGATTTTTTGAAGCTTTATCCCAGTATAAGCGCAGCCCTTCTATAGGTGCAATTCTTTTCATTTGATCCAACAGTGTCAAAAATTCAGCTTCAATGATCGGCAACATTAAGGGTGGTTCTTCCGCTCCCGTTGCTTCTAATTGGTGCAACTGATACACAAAATTCCCCAAGTCTTGAGCAAATGCTTTAGGCTGAGCCAAAGCATTAAAACCTACAGGTATTGCCTCACGAGTAGCAAATTTATCTGCTATAAAGTTATTTACTGTTTCTTTCATTGTTTACCTCACTCAAAAAAATTTCCAATCCGTCATGTCTGATAAAATCTGGCAGAATTCTTCGAGATATTTTTGATCGACATCATCATAAAAGGAAGTTTCTGAAGCATCCAAATCTAAAACTCCTTTTAATTCACCGTCTTTAATAATCGGTACTACAATTTCTGACAGTGCTCGGCTGTCACAAGAAATATAGTTTTTATGTTCTTTAACATTGTCAACAATCAATGTTTGGCGTTTTTCTGCGGCTTCTCCACATACGCCTGCGCCTAATTTTATTTCGACACAAGAAACACCGCCTTGAAAAGGGCCCAAAATAAGTTGTTCGCCATTGTACAAATAAAATCCTACAAAGACTTGATTAGGTAAGAAGTCATTGAGAAGGGCTGATGCGTTGGAGAGATTTGACAATGTATAGTTTTGTGCTGAAAGTAAACCTTTCAGTTGTAGATTAAGGAGTTCATATCCTTCAATTTTTTCGCTTTTATTCATCTTATAATTATAAACTTAACCCGCAATAGAGTCAATACATGGGGTTAAATTCTCTTTTATTTTCTTTTTGAAATCTCTTTTCCTTTGATTTTCTCTAACTTTTTTATCTAAACATTGTCCTCTATAGGCTTTTGTGTCATAATAAAAATATGACTTTAGAAAAAATTCGTAAAGAAATTGACGCACTCGATGATCACATGATTGACCTATTAATAAGACGCATGACCTTAGTTGAAGAGGTCATCATCGCTAAGGCAGAAGAAAATAGAGATGTCTATGACTCTGGCCGAGAAGCATTTATCCTCGAAAAGATAAAAAAAAGGACCGAGGATCCACAATATACGTCCGCTGTCCAAGCTATCTATAAAGAAATCATGAAACATTCCCGAGAATATCAAGAAAAAAATCGCATTAAATAGCGATTTTTCCTTTCATACTTGAACGCAAGGCCATATATTCTAATTGTGGCAAATCCAAGAGAATAACTTTGCTGCTTTTGATTAAATCCGAGGAAAGCAGTGCATTCAAAAAACCTTTAATTTCTGTCGTTCCTAATTCAAGACACTCTACAAAAATGATATGTTGAGGGGCTTTCATTTGGGCAAGCAACGCCTTAAAATCTTCTTGTTGTAGTGCTGATTCTGGGTCTTGGCGATTAACGACAGTCAAATCTTCCTTCGCAGACAAATATTTGGAAGCAAAGTCCTCAAACAATACACCATCAGAAGCTGATTCCTGCGGTCCAGATACTGCATAGGCTCCTCTCTCCAACATCGCAAGTTTGGCAACCTGTCCATAGTCTATTTTATCTATAATATTTTTTAAATCTTCTTTTATATCCATATCTCTAGTTTAGTCTTTTTAGTATAAAAATTCAAAAAAAGCATCTCAAGGATGCTTCTCGCTTTTAATAAAGTTCTAAATAGTTATCGATTTCCCATTGACTGACAAATTGTGCATAACTCGCCCATTCGATTTTCTTAGCTTCAACAAAGTTAACCAAAACATGTTCACCCAAAGCAGCTGTCACTACTTCATCTTCACGTAATGCTTTCACAGCATTGTGCAAAGTCGAAGGCAAGTCTGTAATACCATGCGCTTTACGCTCACTTTCGGTCATTACATAAATATTCGCTTCAACAGCTTCTGGCGCGGCAATTTTATTTTCAATCCCATCAAGCCCTGATGCAAGGAGAACAGCCATTGTCAAGTAAGGATTGGCTGACGGATCCACTGAGCGAAGTTCCACGCGTGTAGACATTCCACGAGATGCTGGTACGCGAATCAGCGGTGAGCGGTTACGTCCGGCCCAGGCAATGTAAACAGGAGCTTCATATCCAGGTACCAAACGCTTGTAACTGTTGACTGTTGGATTAGTAATAGCTGTGTAGTTATAAGCATGTTGGAGCAAGCCACCAATAAAGTAGTTGGCAGCTTCCGAAAGTCCCATGTCACCCGCTTCATCGTAGAAGGCATTTCGGCCATCTTCTGTAAAGAGCGACATATTACAGTGCATACCAGAACCATTGATACCAAACTTAGGTTTAGCCATAAAGGTTGCGTGTAAACCATGTTTACGTGCGATTGTTTTCACTACAAGTTTAAAGATTTGAATATTATCGCAAGCTTTCAATGCATCTGTATACTTGAAGTCAATCTCATGTTGCCCAACGGCTACTTCATGGTGACTTGCTTCTACTTCAAAACCAAGATCGGTAAGGACATTAACGATTTCGCGACGTGTATTCCCCGCCAAATCAGTTGGTGCAAGATCAAAATATCCACCTTTATCGTTTACTTCCAAGGTTGGTTCTTGATTTTCATCAAGCTTGAAGAGGAAAAACTCAGGCTCTGGACCAAGATTGAATTTTTTGAAGCCTAATTTTTCCATATTTTTCAGATTACGTTTTAATACGCCACGTGGATCTCCTGGGAAAGGTTGACCTTCTGCCGTATACACGTCACAGATTACGCCAGCTACTTTTCCGTATTCGTCTCCCCAAGGGAAGATAATCCATGTGTCCCAATCGGGATAGAGATACATATCTGATTCATTGATACGGACAAAACCTTCAATTGAACTGCCATCAAACATCATCTTGTTGTCAAAAAGTTTGTCTAACTGTTCATCAGTTGCTGGAACTTCTACGTTTTTAAGCGTTCCTAAAATGTCGGTAAACATCAGGCGTAAGAACTTGATATTTTTTTCTTTGACATCACGACGGATGTTTGCTGCTGTGATTCCCATAATACGGCTCCTTTTAAGAATAAACGATGCTTCAATATCTTATATGTAAGTTTTTCTTACATACGCGGCTGATTAAAATGAGTTAATGTTGGATGTCCGAAACGTCCTTGCTGGGCAAATTCACGTTCTAAGGCAAGGTGTACTTCACTAATAGAGAGATTTTTCATTGCTTTCTTCTTCCTTTGAGCATAGATACGCTTAATGTCAGCTATATTATTACCCTCTGAAAGTAAATCAGCAATATCAAAAACAATCTCAATATCGTTAAGAGAATACATCCGGCGATTACCTTCATTACGTTCTGGAAAAAGTAATCCTTGTTCCTCATAATAGCGAATTTGTCTTGCACTCAATCCTGTTAGTTTCATAACAGTACCAATAGGTAGCACTGCTAGGGAGTGTCTCAATTCACGTTCTTTCACCCGTCATCTCCTCAACTTCAACTCTATGGCCATATTATAAACCTAGTTTCATTTCTTGTCAAAGGTTTATGTCACATTATATAACATTAATTGCTGTTATTTTCTAAAATTTTTAAACAGCCTTCTTTTACCAAGCGGTAAGTTTCTTCGAAATCCCCCGTATACCAAGGGTCAGGAACTGATTTATTCAAGAGCATTTTTATTTTATTTTTTTGATCTGCAGGAGCCATTTTTTCTAAATTTTCTTTATTTGATGCATCCATTGCAATAATTTTATCAAAATATTGAAAATCCTCTTGTGAAATCTGTTGACTTCCTTTAGCCGAATCAAATGCAATGCCATGTGCAGTTAAAAGAGAGCGTGTCCCTGGATGGATTGGATTGCCATGTTCCCAACTCGATGTGGCTCTACTTTCCACTTCGAAACTTTTCCCCTCTTTTTCAGCTAAATCCTTCATGACAAACTCAGCCATGGGGCTCCGACAAATATTACCTAAGCAGACGAATACTATTTTTTCCATATCTTCATTATAGCATAGCTATGAGCATAAAAATTACTATATAAGGTAAATTTATTTGAACATGGCCTGAAAGAAAAATAAAAAATACTCCATATAGAGTATTTTTATTTTTCTTGATAAGGATAACCTAGATGTTCATAGGCTTTAGGCGTCGCTTTACGCCCTTGTTTCGTTCTAATGATAAAGCCCTTTTGAATCAGATAAGGTTCATACATATCTTCAACAGTCTCTTGGTCTTCTGCTATATTAACAGCTAATGTCCCTAAACCTACAGGTCCTCCATTATACATTTCAATCATTGTACGTAGAATTTTTTGGTCAATATAGTCAAGACCCGCATTGTCAACATCCAAAATCTGAAGTGCTTTATCTGTGATTTCTTTATCCACACGACCATCACCCATAATTTGCGCAAAATCTCGAACACGCTTCAGTAAGCGATTGGCGATACGCGGTGTACCTCGGCTCCGTAATGCAATCTCAAGTGCACCTTGGTCCACAATCTCTACTTCAAATATATCTGCTGTACGCTTAACAATTTCCTCCAAGTCCCGCTCAGTATAATATTCCATGTGGGCTGAAATTCCAAATCTCGCACGTAGTGGATTTGAAAGCATTCCAGCACGTGTTGTTGCGCCCACTAAAGTAAAGGGCGGCAAGTCCAAGTGCACCGAGCGACTACCATCGCCAGACCCCAGCATGATATCGATATAGAAGTCCTCCATAGCTGAATAAAGAACCTCTTCTACTTGCATAGGCATGCGATGGATTTCATCAATGAAAAGAACATCTCCTGGCTCAAGTTCATTCAAGATAGCAACCAAATCTCCCGGCTTTTCAATTGCTGGACCAGACGTTTGTTTGATGTTTACCCCTAGCTCATTCGAAATAACAAAGGCCATGGTTGTTTTCCCCAAACCAGGAGGACCAAAAAGAAGCACGTGATCCAGCACTTCTTCACGTAGCCTTGCTGCTTTGATAAATATTTCAAGTTGTTCTTTAACCTTGTCTTGACCGATGTATTGATTGAAAAATTGAGGTCGTAAAGACTTTTCAACCATCATTTCATCTTCAAGTGGTGTTGCAGATAAGTTTTCGTTCATTATCTTTATTATAACAAAAATCCGTAGCGTACGGATTTTATTTCATCATTAATTTGAGGGCAGCTTTGATATACTCTTCACTTGTCAATCCAGTTTCAACTTCAAGTTTCTTCTGAATTTTCTTAAGTTCAGTTGCTTTATAGCCTAGGGCTTGCAAAGCTTCAATCGCTTCAATAAGGGCTAGATTTTCATTTTTAGCAGTGGTTTTGACCATTTCAGCTGAAGCTGTAGCATCAAACTTACCAGCTAGATCCAGAACCATCTGCATCGCTGTTTTTTTGCCGACACCTGGGAATTTTGTCAAGTACTTGATATCACTATTGTCAATCGCATGCACAAGACCCACGTTATCATCGGCAGCAATGATTGCTAAGGCAGATTTTGGCCCAATGCCTGATACGCTAATCAAACGTAAAAACAAAGCTTTCTCTGCATCATCCATAAAGCCGTATAAGCTATGTGCATCTTCCCGAATAACTTGATGCACATATATTGTAATCCCTTGATTCATCATATGAGACCAAGCATAGGGGTTTGCCACATTGATGAGATAACCAATATTTGCGACATCAACAACGATATACGTTGGCGTAATTTTAACTAGCTTGCCTTGAAAGTATTCGTACATTATTCCTCATCGCCTTCTGTGTTAATAAAGTCTTGGATAATAAAGCGTGGACGTGCTTTAACTTCAAGGAAAATTTTACCGATATACTCACCAATAATCCCGAGAGCTAAAAGCTGAATCCCACCTAGCCCAATAATGGCAACCATAATTGAAGCCCATCCAGTTGTTGGGAAACCTCCGATGAAATGACGTACTACAACATAAATCCCAGCTACAAAAGCAAGAAGGAACATTATCAATCCAGTCCAAAAAATAAAACGCATCGGTGTTGCTGAAGTGGAAGTGATACCATCAATCGCAAAACTCACCATCTTTTTGAGGGGATACTTGCTTTCCCCTGCAAAGCGTTCCCCACGTTTATAGTAAACATTGGTTGATTTATATCCCACAAGAGGGACCATTCCACGTAAAAAGAGATTTACTTCCTCATACTCAGCCAAACCATTTAAGGCGCGACTGCTCATCAGGCGAAAGTCTGCCGAATTGGGCACAGATTCACTGCCTAATTTCTTCATCAAACCATAAAAAGCCATTGCTGTACGACGTTTAAAGGCCGTATCAGTATCACGATTATCACGTACACCATAAACTACTTCGTAGCCCTTTTCATACTCCTCAAGCATCGCATCAATAGCATTGATATCATCCTGCAAGTCTGCATCCATCGAAATAACAGCATCTGCTAAGTCTTTAACTTGCATCAAACCTGCCAAAAGTGCATTTTGGTGACCTCTGTTACGTGAGAGATTGATACCACTAAACATAGGATTAGCCGCATGTTTTTCTTGAATTTTTTCCCAAGTGCTGTCTCGCGAACCATCATTAACATAAACTACACGGCTTTTTTCATCAATCTTGCCAGCTTTTTTCAAAGCTGCATATTTCTCTTCAAGGCGGCGAGATGTTTCATCAAGTACCAATTCTTCGTTGTAACAAGGGACTACCATGTATAAAGTTGTCATTTTTCTTCTTTTCCTATTTTTTAATTTATATTCTTCCAACTTGCGGCTTTGGAGAGATGAGTTTCTTGACGTCGTCGGAACATTTTTTCTAAATCTCCACCATTAAAATGGACAATCGTCGGACGTCCATGCGCACAAGAGTAAGGATTCTCACAAGTAGCAAGTTCTTTGACTAATGCTCGCGCTGATTCTGCATCAAGGGGATGATTTGCCTTAATTGAGCTCTTACAAGCTACCATTGTCGCCAAGTCGTGTCGATATTTTTTGACCGAGAACTCTTTTGTCAAAAGGATTTCATCAATCATCTCATAAACTGTTTCTTCTAAGTCATTTTCTTGAAGCCAAGTGGGATGTTCTCTCAGAATAAGTTGATTTTCTCCATATTCTTCAAGGAACACCCCCGCCTCTTCCAAAATCGATTTTCGATCTAAAAGCATCAAAAAATCATTCTTTGGAAGACTAAAAATGTATGGAGCCAGCAAAATCTGTTGATCCATGCTGACTTCACCGATTTTATCACGCCAATATTCATATTTTATGCGTTCTTGAGCTGCATGCTGATCGATAATATATAGACCATCCTGCGCTTGACAAAGCAGGTAAGTAGCATGCAGTTGCGCCAGATATTCCAGGTCAGGAAAGGGCTGATTTTCTTCTACTATCTTTGAGCTTCCAATCGGTTGCTTTTCTTCAACCACAACTTCTTCGAAAATAGAGGCTGTGCGGAGTTCTTCTGAAGGTACAACATTCTCCTGAGGTATACTGTACTCCTCATGCACCTGAATTTTATCAACAAAGAAATCCTGACTTACCTTATCATAATAAAGGTTTGTTGATTTGCTCCCACTTGTAACTTCTGGTTGTTCCTCTACTTTCGCGCGCCGGGAATTTAGATTTTCCAATGCATCAGGAATTAAAGTTTGCTCCACAAAAACACTTTGAATTGCCTCCGTAATCAAGCGCATCAGTTCACGCTCTTTTGATAAGCGTACTTCTTGTTTCGTCGGGTGCACATTAACATCGGCTAATTGCGGATCAATCTTAATGGAAAGCACAGCAATAGGGAAACGCCCTACCATCAATCGGTTTCCATAACCTTCGAGGATTGCACGGTTCAACAAGAAATTTTTGATAAAGCGTCCATTTATCATCAAAGTGATGTAATTACGGTTTGCACGTGTTAGCTCAGGTAGACTCACATATCCCGAAAGCGTAAAATCTAAATCTTCCGCTTCTACTTTTAACATTTTTTTAGCAGTCGGAAGGCCATACACACTTGCAATAACTTGCCGTAGGTCACCATTCCCCGCCGTCTTCATCAGCTCCCTACCTTCATTAATCAGTGTAAAAGAAATCTCAGGGTGAGCCATACTTTGACGATTAATGACATCCGTGATATGGCTAAGTTCCGCTTGCAAAGAGCGAATATATTTTAAGCGTGCCGGCGTATTGTAGAAAAGGTTTTGTACAGTAACTTTCGTTCCTTCTCTTTGGGCAATTGCTTCTAATGTGTCCACTTTTCCACCATGACTAATCAAACGCGTGCCTGACTCTTCATCTGTCACACTCGTCTCAATAGAAAATTCACTAACTGAAGCAATCGAAGGCATCGCTTCACCCCGAAAGCCGAGAGTACGGATTTTAAACAAATCCGCTTTGTTTCTTATTTTACTGGTTGCATGCCGCTTCAAAGACTTAGCAACATCTTCTTTTTCAATCCCCGTTCCATTGTCAATCACTTCAATGAGTCGTAAGCCACTCTCTTGAATTTTTACAACGATTCGTGTCGCACCAGCATCAATTGAGTTTTCTACTAATTCTTTTACAACGCTAGCAGGCCGTTCTACCACTTCACCAGCTGCTATCTGATTAGCAAGTGATTCATCAAGTTCGATTATTTTTCCCACTTATTCAGACCTCCGCATCAAGCGACTGTTTCTCTTTTTCATAGTCAGTACTTATTATAGCATATTTTCAAGAGACAAATTTGAAAGCTGAAGAGCTTCTTGACAACAAAGAGAACCTCTCCTGAAATACACCGGAGAGGCCTCTCATATTATCACTTCATCAATCTATTTTAATACTGAAGCTGATCCATGTTACTAAATATAGCTGCACCAAGAATCATAAAGAAAAGTAAAAGCAGTACGATGACTATTGCGCCAATGATAAAAGCAACTAGACCTGCACGATTCCAGCCATCCATAACCTTACGGAACTCTTCTTCATCACGGTAGTGATTGTCTGGATTTTGTAGGGCCCAACGTTCCCCATTGATACCGAAAACAATAGCCCATACAATACCAAAAATCCAGCCAAGCCAGGGAATGAACACCAGTAAACTGAGTAAACCTAAATAAGAACGATTAGCTATACCAAAGAAGACAGGCATAGCCATTGCACCCCAGTTCCATTTTGGATTTATTCCTGATTTGACACGGTTATCTGCCAAAAATGGCTCGTCTGCATAATTATGTTGAGAAACTTTAGGTTCTTCTGTTACCTCTTTTTCAGAAATAAAATCATCATTTATTTCTGAAAAAGGTACTTCAGTCTTTTCTTCCGTTGTAGCTTCTATGACTTCCACTGGCGTATCTTCAGGGCTCTCTGTTTCGGCCACTACAAGAGTTTCTTCTGTTACTTCAGGAGCAATGTCAGCTGCCCCTTCTTCCATATTTTCAACTTCGGGGATTTCCGGTGTTTCTACGATTTTATCTTTATCTTCCGCCATAGACTCTCCTTTTAACACTTCTTTATTTATTCACTTTATTCTAACAATTTTACTATTAAAAACCAAATCTTATAGTCTATCTTTAAGCTCCCACAAAAAGTTTAAAGCTTCACGCGCCGTCATATTATCGACATTCGTTTCTTTTAACATTTCAATCAGCTCTTGATGATTGTCTTCAAATGCAAAAAGACTCAATTGTTCTTTTTCAACTTCAGGTGCCTTACTCATCACCGGCTTATTCTCCAATTTTTGCAGAATAATGTCAGCACGTTCAAGTAATTTTGAGGGCAGTCCTGCAATTTTAGCAACATGAATACCATAGGATTTATCTGCTGGACCTTCCGTAATCTTATGCAAGAAGGTCACATCACCCCCCTTCTCTAAAGTAGCAACGTGTACATTTTCTAGCTCTTCAAGACTGTCTGACAACTCCGTTAACTCATGGTAATGCGTCGCAAAGAGCGTCTTAGCATGGATATTATCATGTATATACTCAATAATCGACTGCGCCAGAGCCATTCCATCATAAGTTGCAGTGCCTCGTCCAAGTTCATCAAAAATAATTAAAGAATGCGACGTAGCATGTTGGATAGCATGATTGGCTTCCATCATCTCAACCATGAAGGTCGACTCACCTGAGATTAAATTATCACTTGCACCAATGCGTGTAAAAATCGCATCAAATATTGGAAGTTCAGCTACCTCAGCTGGTACGAAAGAGCCCAACTGTGCCATAATGACAATCATCGCAAATTGACGCATGTAGGTTGATTTACCAGACATATTTGGCCCTGTGATGAGTTGAATTGCAGTTTGATCTGGTAAATTAATGTCATTTGGTACGTATTCTTGAGCTCCGAGAACACTCTCAACCACAGGATGACGCCCTTTTATAATGTTGACCTTACGCTCAGGAGTAAAAATTGGACGGATATACTGGTATTTTTCAGCAACGGTCGCTAGGCTTTGCAAACAATCAATACTGGCAATTGCTTTTGCTAATTTCTGCAAGCGCGAGATATACTGTTCAGTCTCTGTACGTACTTGCGCAAAAAGATCGTATTCTAAAACACTCGATTTTTCACGCGCTTCAAGCATAATTTCTTCAATTTCAGCCAACTCTTTTGAACCAAAACGTTCAGAATTTTTCAACGTTGCCTTACGATAAAAGTGGTCAGGAACACTGCCAAGCTGACTCTGCGTAATATGGAAATAATAACCGTCTTTGCGGTTAAAATCAATTCTTAATGTCGGGATTCCTGTATTGACTTTTTCTTTCGCTTCCAACTCTGCTATCCATGAGGTACCGTTTGTTAAAGCTTCCCGATATTTATCCAGTTGCTCATTATAACCTGTCTTAATGACTCCTCCTTCAGTAATGACACGCTGGGCTGATTCATCAATTGCTTGGCGTATTAAGCTGATAAGTTCCGGAATTTCATCAAGTTGAGAGATTAAAGGGTCCAGAGCCGCATTGTTCATGGTCAGTAAAACATTTTTAATGCCTGGGACATTAGACAAGGAATTTTCTAACTGTAAATAATCAACGGGAAGAACTTTACCGAAGGACACACGAGAAGCCAGGCGTTCAAGGTCATAAACTCCCTTTAGAGCCTCAATCAAATCTGCACGTTCAAAGAAATTATCCACAAAGAGTTGCACAATATCCGCACGTTTCTTGATTTCACTGGAAGAAATCAACGGACGGTCTACCCAGCTACGGAGTAAACGTGTGCCCATAGCTGTTTTGGTTTCATCAAGCAACCAATAGAGCGTCCCATGTTTTTTTCCTTCTCGCTTATTGGCGGTTAACTCTAGAGAAGACTTCGTTGCAAAGTCCATTTGCAGAAAATCTTTTATTTCATAATGTTCCACTTCCTGCAAGTGACTCAAATCCCTTAATTGGGTGCGATTAACATAGGCTAGGAGTTTTGAAGCTACTTGATTCTCCAAGGAAGAAAGTGTTGATGAAATATCTTCATAATCATATTGTTCTGAAACCATCACATTCAGCTGTTTTTCAAAAACATGTCTATCATCGTCTGATAGCTCATATCCAACAACAATTTCACGTGCTTTTAGGGATGATATCTCACTGAGTGCTGATGAAAAATCAGATAACTGCGTTGCTTTGAATTCGCCTGTCGATAGATCCATATAAGCCAAAGCAAATGTCGCAGCGGATTGATCTAGAGCCACTAAAAAGTTATTCTCCGTTGTTAGGCCCACATCTACAGCTGTACCTGGTGTGATAACTTGAGTGACAGCACGTTTGACGATACCAACAGCTGTTTTAGGATCTTCCATTTGCTCTGCCACAGCAACTTTATGGCCCAGACTTACAAGTTGTTCGATATATTGCTCTGCTGAATGGTGAGGAACACCTGCCATCGGAATCGGATTTTCTGCATTCTTATTGCGCGAAGTCAGAGATAATTCTAAAATTTGGGCTGCATTCACTGCATCTTCATAAAAAAGCTCGTAAAAATCTCCCATGCGAAAGAGCAAAAAAGCATCTGGATAATCAGCTTTGATATCAAGATATTGCTGCATTCCTGGTGAAATTTTTTCAGACATATAATTCTTCTTTCTTTTGAAAATTCTTTGCTTCTATTATAACATACAAAAAGCCAGCTCAACCTTGTAGGTAAAACAAAAAGGACACAAGATCCTTTTCCTATCATCCTTCATGTCCTAAGGCTTCATTAACTTTACTTTCTATCTCACCTGTCACATAGTTCAAAAGAGCATCAACAGGCTGCATTTTTAAAAGATAGTCTTCAACTAAGGGGTCATTTTTTAGAGACTTGTGTATGCTTTGTGCTGCATTGGATGTCTCTTTAAAGGCCTGTATCTTGCCTATTTTTTGATAGAGAACAGCCTCTTTCTGAAGCTCCTTCATTTTACTTTGTTGCTCAAACACTTCTTTTTCTTTTTGTAAGGCATCTTCTGCTTTTTGAAAGGCCTTAACATAATCCAAATCAAGAATATGAGCTATCAATTTTTCTTTACTTGCATTATAAGGCATCTTCAATCTCCAAGGCTAAACTTTCTGCTGTCGCTTCATCCCTGCAGATGAGCAATAAGGTATCTGCACCAGCCAAAGTCCCTAAAATTTCTGGTCGTTGCTCATCATCAAAGGCATTCGCCAAAAGATCTGCCTCTCCTAAGTGTGTATGTACAACTACGTTAACACTAGCTACATCAACTTTCAGTACAAAGTTAGTCAAGTATTGTTGTAACAAAGATTGTGAAGGAGAATTAAGCTCTGTCAAAAAAACATAAAAGCTCTTGCCATCTTCACGTTTTTTGATAATATGCAACTCACGAATATCACGTGACAAACTCGCCTGAGTAATCTTTACCCCTCTAGATTCTAGGACACTCTGAAGTTCTTCCTGTGTCGCAATCTTATTTTCAGAGATAATTTGCTTAATTAAATTTAATCGTTCTTCTCTTTTCATAGTCTCATTATAGCATAAAAATAACAAACAAAATACAGGAATGAAGGCGCATTTATCATTATCTCAACTTATTATTTATACATATTTTCCCTCTTGGGATAAAAATATATGCACCCATCCTCATAAGACCAATGGATAAAGAGACCTCTTCCTTGCTTCAACCATTCCATCTTCTAATCCAAAATGTATAAAAATACAAAATATATCTTTTATTATTTTTTCAGTCCGTAAATTCAACACATCGCACAAAAAAACATCTATGAAAAATAATGCTCTTTATCCTATGAGTTATTTGGCTCACTTCACTCATAAAGCTTAAAATTTAACACAATAAGCACTATACTTTTTTATTTCTATTATGGTATAATTATTCCATGAATGAAAAACTATTAGCAGCAAAATCTTTGTTCGCCGTACTCGATGGTGCGCTTGAACTCGAACAAATCGAAAATTTGCTTGAAAAACCAAAATCATCAGAAATGGGCGACATCGCATTTCCAGCTTTCAGTTTAGCCAAGACTTTGCGCAAAGCCCCACAAATCATCGCTGGTGAAATCGCTGAGAACATTGATGCTACTGGCTTTGATAAAGTAGTTGCTACTGGTCCTTACGTGAATTTCTTCCTTGACAAAAAAGCTGTTGCCACAGCAGTTATCAATGAAGTTATCACTGAAAAAGAAGACTATGGCGACCAAAATATCGGTCATGGTGCTAATGTTCCTATTGACATGTCGGCGCCAAACATCGCCAAGCCTTTTTCTATTGGTCATTTGCGCTCAACAGTCATTGGGGACTCTCTTTCGAAGATTTATGAGAAGATTGGTTACAACACGATCAAAATCAATCACTTGGGAGATTGGGGTAAACAGTTTGGTCTCTTGATCACTGCTTATAAAAAATATGGGGATGAAGCAACAATCACTGCTAACCCAATCGATGAGTTATTGAAGCTCTATGTGCAAATCAATGCCGAAGCTAAAGAAGATCCAGCGGTAGACGAAGAAGGTCGTGCTTGGTTCCTTAAGATGGAACAAGGTGACGAGGAAGCCCTTCGCATCTGGAAATGGTTCTCTGATGTCAGCTTGATTGAATTTAACCGTATTTACGGTAAATTAGGTATTGAGTTTGATCACTTTACAGGTGAATCTTTCTACTCTGATAAGATGGATGCCGTTGTTGAAGACTTAGAATCAAAAGGCTTAATGCACGAATCTAAAGGTGCGATGGTTGTCGACCTCGAAAAGTATAACCTCAATCCTGCTTTGATTAAGAAAACTGATGGTGCAACCTTGTACATCACACGTGACTTGGCAACAGCAATGTACCGTAAAGCAACTTTTGATTTTGTAAAATCACTTTATGTTGTTGGTGGCGAGCAACAAAACCACTTCAAACAATTAAAAGCAGTACTCAAGGAAGCCGGTTATGACTGGTCAGATAACATGACACACGTGTCCTTTGGTATGGTTACGCAAGGCGGGAAAAAATTCTCAACACGTAAAGGTCACGTTGTTAAACTAGAGACAACACTTGACGAAGCGGTAGAACGTGCTCTGAAGCAAATCAACGAGAAAAATCCTGACTTGCCAAACAAAGAGCGTGTCGCACAACAAGTTGGTGTTGGTGCCGTGAAGTTCTACGACTTAAAAACAGACCGTAACAATGGTTATGACTTCAACCTTGAAGAGATGGTCTCATTTGAAGGTGAGACTGGCCCATACGTACAATATGCGTATGCACGTATCCGTTCAATCTTACGTAAAGCAAACTATGTACCGCAACCAGTCAATGTTGAAGAAACACCAGCTGAAGCTTGGGAAATTGTGAAGTTACTCCAAGACTTTGGTAACATTGTTAAACGCGCTGCCGATAAGTATGAGCCTTCTATCATTGCGAAATACTCAATTTCCTTGGCACAAGCTTTTAACAAATATTATGCACATGTACGTATCCTTGAGGACAACGAAGGGCTTCAAGCACGTTTAGCGCTTGCTAATGCAACTTCTCTTGTCTTAAAAGAAGCATTGCGTCTGCTTGGTGTGGAAGCACCAGAGGAAATGTAAGTTTTCAAAGTTACAAAAATAATTTTAAAAATGAGCTGAGGATAGTATCAAAATCCTTTGGCTCATTTTTTTCATAGATGTTAGTGCAAAAAAATTAACCTCCTACAGATGATTGTCATTGAAATGTAAAACATTGAGCTGATTTATTCTTTTTTGATAAAATTAAGCTGGGATTTTTCATAAATACTCAAAAAAATAATCACAAGGAAGTAAGGATGTCTGCAAGTAATCTGGATAAGAACTTTGAGCTCATACCGTCACCTAAAAAACCGAAGGCTAAAGGTTATTGCAAAGGTTCATCGGAGAATCTACAATGAGAAATAAAGCTATGAAAGCTATCAACTGTCAAAATTGTGGGGCTTCTGACTTTATAAACTTAAACGGTAAAACTATTTGCGCCTACTGCCATACTGAATACAGAATATCAAACTCTAAATATCGTCATCGAAAATTTTTCTCGATAACAATAAGTCTTTTTGCTATTGTTATCCTATCATTATTAAAATACGTACAACCGTTCTATCTGCAGCAAGCAAAAGAACCCGCTTCCCCTAGTACTGAAATACAAAACGAAAAATACGAAAATACTCAAAAGAGCGACGAGCTGCCATCAATTCCTCCTCCAGAACAAAAATATAGCTTTGCAGACAAAAAGAAGTTTGCTCACGACAATATTACCAAACTTCAAGGGTGGAATTTGGAAAAATTTAATCAAATCCAAGTCGCCCAAACCCATCTTTCAGAAAACAACAAGCATTTGACATACAGTGAGGGAGATCTTTTTACAACTGTCATCCAGAATGTGGGGAGTCAGCCTACTCATCTCAAAGAAGATATTGATGGCTATTTTAACCCTATTCACGTGGCAACTTGGAGTACAGGAGAGTTACTTGCAGAAGGCTATGTCTCAATCATCATCGTTTACGACGATACTACGAATAATATCATCAGTAAACATTTATCAGGTTCACTCTATGAATAGATAGAAAACGAAGATATAAATAAAATCCACTACAATTTTGTGTGGATTTTATTTATATCTTCTATTTATTCGGTCTCACGCCTTCTGGCCACCAAAGTTTAATCAGCGCTTGGGTACCATCATTTTCATATCCTTCTCCTGCTAAACGATCATAAAGTTTTTTCGCTCCTGCTGTGGCAGGAAGTTCAATCCCCATTTTTTCAGCCTCAACTAAAGCAATTCCTAAATCTTTAATAAAATGTTTAACGAAGAAGCCCGCACTAAAGTCCTCACGTAAAATACGTGGTGCATAATTGGTCATTGACCAAGTAGCAGCCGATCCGCCGCCCACTGTTTGAAGGACTTTTTCTACATCTAAACCAGCTTTATCTGCATAAACCATTAGTTCTGTCATTGCAGTCATCGTTCCCGCAATTGCGATTTGATTCGCCATTTTGGTATGTTGGCCCGCTCCTGCTGCACCTTGACGTGTAATTGTTTTACCTATAGTTTCAAAGTAAGGCAAGAGATGTGCATAGGCTTCTTCCTCACCACCTACCATGATCGTTAAGCTGGCATTCTTCGCCCCAATGTCACCTCCCGATACTGGAGCATCTAAAGCCGAAGCTCCCGCTTCTTTTGCAGCCTGATAGATCTCTTGTGCCAAAGCAGGCTCTGATGTTGTCATATCTACTAGAAACGTACCTTGTACATCTGCCTTAAATACACCTTTTTCGCCGAAATAAATTTCGCGAACATCTTTGGGATAGCCTACAATAGAAAAAACAATATCCGTTACTTCTGCAATTTCTTGCGGTGTCGCGCAGTAAGTTGCTCCACGCGCTACTAAAGAATCAGTTTTTGCTTTTGTTCTATTATAAACATACAGCTCATTGCCTGCATCAAGTAAATGACCTGCCATTGCTGCGCCCATTACTCCTGTACCGATAAATCCGATTTTTGCCATGATTTCTCCTTTATTTGTTCAATCTTCTTTGCCTTGCTACTGTTCGACGTAAGACTTTTATCTTTTGATTACGGTAATCTTCTAACTTATAGCTTTTCAGCAATTTTTCAATCCCAATACGCGTTAAGCCAACTTCCTCTCCTATATTTGCTAATGCGCGGAGGGGGTTTTCATCTATACGCTCCTGTAGTTCTTCTTTTGTCAATCTTCTTGCCATATATTCACCTCTTAAATAAAAAAATCCCGCCTAAGCGAGATTGTAACTAGTTATGGGGGAGAGGGGATTTGAACCCCCACGCCCTTACGAGCACATGCACCTGAAGCATGCGTGTCTGCCATTCCACCACTCCCCCAGCACTACCTATAATACCAGTTTCAATAGTGTTTTGCAAGAAATAGCTTACGCGCCTGTATGCCCTAAAAAGATGGCTAAAATCAGGACTGCAAGTACCAACATTGTAATAATGACGTACATCTTATCGCCCTCTTTTGTGAAGGCAAAAATAGAAGCAACCACACGAAGTACAGGTGTTAAGATTAAAAGAAACAGACCAGTCATAAGCCAAGCGAAGGGTTTAAAAGCGACAAGCCCCTCTGCAATTTCCGACAAGCCTCGAGGATAAGTCGTCCCTAGGTAACCAGAATGCCCCGTGAAAACAAACATCATTAAACCAATAATGATGATTGCCGAACTAATAAATACACCTGTCCTTAAAATTTTTCCTATTCTGAGTTCAATTTCAAGTAATTTTTCTTTTTCTTCTGTCATAAGCCAAGTCCTTTAAGTATCATTTGTAAAGCCATAAGACCAATTACAGGAATAAATATCAAACGAATCGTCCGAGCAGGTAAATGTGGCATAATACGTGAGCCAATGGCTGCCCCCGCTACAATCCCTATCGCTAAAGGGCCTGCTAAGGACGGATTAACATAACCGTTAAAGAAATAAACTGTCGCTGACGCTGCTGCAGTTACGCCAATCATGAGGTTTGAGGTTGCGGTTGACGGTTTTAGTGGCATTTTCATCGTTGTATCCATGGCCAAAACCTTAAACGCCCCCGAACCGATACCTAAAAGCCCAGAAGCTATACCCGCCCCAAACATAATCGTTGCACCAGCTGGAACTTTTTCCACTTGATAATCAACTTCTTTTCCTGTTTGTTTATCAAAGTAAGATGAATTAAGCTTCATCTTTTCTGCCCACTTGTCTGAGGTAACGTTTTGTAAGACTTTTTCACCTTGGTGTAGCTTGCGCCACATATTGTAGGCTTGAAAAATTAATAAACAAGCAAAAAGAATATTTAATACCGCAGCATTAAATAATCCAGCTAAAAATGCTCCTAGTAAGCCACCAATCGTAGTAAATATTTCCAAGAACATGGCAACACGAACATTGACTAGATCATCTTTTAAATAGGAAATGGCGGCACCTGAACTTGTTGCAATAACAGCGACAATACTTGCACCGATTGCATACTTTATATCCACACCAAAAAAAGAGGTAATAATCGGAGTGATAATAATTCCACCACCAAGACCTAAAATGCTTCCTACAATACCGGCAACAACGCCAAGTACAAGCATAGAGAGTGTAAAAGTTAATAAAGACATATCCCTATTCTATCACTTTCATGCGAAAGAATCTCAGTTCAAAGGTGCAAAGATAATTTTGTGATATAATTTTCTTAGTAGTAAATTTTTCTAATACAAGGAAATCATTATGAATCGTAAAGAGCTTGAAGAAAGACTTCAAAAAGAATTAAACTTACCTTTTTATCGTGCTAAAATTGCTGAGCGTAACTACACAGAAGCTGAGTATCAGGATATGAAGACCCAATTAAACAAAGACTATCTAGACTATGTCGATACCTATATCGACTATGCTGAGAATGATGTTTGATAATTAATAGAAAGAAGATATTTATGAGTAAACAAGTACTTTTTACCATGTTTGGTGCAACTGGTGACCTCGCAAAACGAAAACTTTATCCCGCCCTTTTCCAACTTTATAAAAAAGGTGAGATTGCTGAAAATTTTGCAGTGATTGGTACTGCTCGTCGTCCATGGACCGATGAGTATTATCGCCAAATTGTCATCGAATCTTTGTCCGGTTTAAGTAGTAACCAAAAAGAGCTCGACGCATTCTCAAGCCACTTCTACTATCAAAGCCATGATGTAAATGATAGCAGTCACTATCATGCCCTCAAAGAGCTCGGAGATCAGCTCCGAGAAAAGTACGATACTGCCTGCAACCAAGTTTTCTATCTGGCTATGGCACCACAATTTTTCTCAATCATTGCTAACCACCTCAAATCAGAAAAGATTCTGACAGGTAAAGGTTTTGAACGCGTCATTATCGAAAAACCTTTCGGAAGTGATTTAGAAACAGCTAAAGAACTGAATACTGCACTTAAAGATGTCTTTTCGGAAGATCAAACCTTCCGTATCGACCACTATCTCGGAAAAGAAATGATTCAATCCGTTTCAGCTATTCGTTTTGCTAACCAGATGTTTGAATCAATCTGGGACAAAGATCACATCGATAATGTACAGATTACATTTGCTGAAAGTATTGGTGTTGAAGATCGCGGTGGTTATTACGAAACGAGCGGCGCGCTTAAGGATATGATTCAAAATCATGTGCTTCAGGTTTTGGCTTTACTGGCTATGGAAAAGCCTCAAACTTTTACACAAGAAAATATTTTGAAAGAAAAGGTCAAAGCTCTCCACAGCATTCGCAAATATTCCAAACAAGAAGCTCTTGAAGCCTTCATCCCTGGACAATATATTGAAGGTAAAATTGACGGTAAAGAATTTGCGGCATATCGTTCTGAGCCTTCTGTAGCGCCAGATTCTAATACAGAAACTTTTGCTGCTGGGAAATTCCTTATTGATAATGACCGTTGGGACGGCGTACCTTTCTACGTACGTAGTGGAAAACGCCTGACAGAAAAAGGCACACGTATCAATATTGTCTTCAAACAAGATCCTAACAATATTTTTGATACAGCTCTTGGGGAAAACATTCTTACAATTTATATCCAGCCTACTGAAGGTTTCTCGCTTACAATCAACGGTAAAGAAGTCGGCCAGGGCTTCAATATCGCCCCTATCAAATTGGGGTACCGTCATGATGCAGCAATTTTAGGAAATTCTCCTGAAGCTTATGAAAAACTCTTGCTTGATGTCCTGCATGGTGATGGTACCAACTTCTCCCACTGGGAAGAAGTTTCCCGATCTTGGGAACTCATTGACGTCATCCGTCAAGCATGGGATGAAGCCCATCTAGATCTTCCGAAATACCCTGCAGCAAGCATGGGACCACAGGAGGCATTTGATCTTCTCGACAAAGATGGAAAACATTGGATCTGGCAACCCGACCAATGGTATAAAGAGCGTGGTTTAATGTAAATAAAAAAGAAACTTCATTGAGGTTTCTTTTTTTCCACACATTTATTCACAGTTTTCCACATTTTTGTGAATAAGGTGTGCAAAACTGTGGAAAACTTGGGATAAGTAGAAAGATATAGTGGAAAACCTCTGGAAAAGACTGATAAAATAACTCTGCATCAGCAGAGTTACAATCTCGTATTCCATTTTGGATAACCGTATTTTCGAATCAACTTTTTCCACACACGACGCTCACGCCAACGGTTAAACTTGGTACTCCAACCGTCAGACTCCACCAATTGTTTCACGAGAATACTGCGAACACCTGCACGATGAGCTGCTCGAATATCTGTCATTAATTGATCCCCAACCATAATGACATGGTCTGGTTGTTCCCCAAGTTTAACTAAGGCTTTATTTATCCCCCAAGCAAAAGGTTTCATCGCACGTGAAACAAAGTCAACATCAAATTTAGCAACTGCACGTTTGACGCGGTCATGTTTGTTGTTAGACACCACAATAACCTTTATACCATTTGTACGCATAGTTTGTAGCCACTGGTGCAATTCGGGCGTGCCGTCAGGATTATTCCAAGCGATAAGTGTATTGTCTAAGTCCACCATAATTCCCCGGATATCTCGCCTTTTCAAGTTTTCCACATCCAAGTTATACACAGCTTCTAAAAGATAGTCTGGTTTATAATTCACAAGTTTCATAAAAACATTATATCAGATACAACCTCATTTACCTAATTGATAAATAAAAAAAACTGTCTAATGACAGTTTTTTATTTAAATTTATCGAAAAAACCTTTTTTCTGCTCTGAAACATTTTGTCCGCTAGCTTTTGCAAACTCACGCAAAGCATCACGTTGGGCATCATTCAGCTTTTCAGGTGTTACAATATTAATCACAACGTGTTGGTCCCCCTGACCATTGCCACGTAGTTTAGGGGCCCCTTTACCCTTAAGACGGAAGTTGGTTCCTGTTTGTGTACCAGCAGGAATCTTCAACTTCACATTACCATGAACGGTTGGTACTTCAATCTCATCACCTAATGCTGCTTGAACAAAGTTCAATGGCATTTTGTAATAAATTTCACTGCCATCACGTTCAAATTTATCACTCGCAGCTACTTGGAAGCGTACATAGAGATCACCGTAAGGACCTCCGTTTTCCCCAGCATCACCTTGGCCTTGAAGACGCATTTGTTGACCTGATTCTACACCAGCTGGTACTTTTACCTTAACAGTATGAGCCAATTTTTCGTGACCTGTACCATGACATGTTGGACAAGGAGATTTGATTTCTTTACCTGTACCATGACAAACATCACAGACGACATTAGTTGACATACGACCTAACGGGGTATCGCGAATAACTTGGGTTTGACCTCGTCCATGACATTTATGACATGTTTCAGCATGAGTACCAGGCTTAGCGCCTGAACCCGCACAAGTATGACAGAGCTCTTCACGATGGTACTTGATTTCTTTTTCAACACCGAAAATCGCCTCTTCAAATGTCAAATTGATACGATATTGTAGATCATCCCCTTGACGTGGTGCATTCGGATCAGCTTGTCCCCCACCGCCGCCAAAGAAGCTTGAGAAAATATCTTCAAAACCACCAAAGCCGCCTGCACCTTGGAATCCGTCAAAGCCAGAGAAACCACCTTGACCGCCACCAAAGCCACCATTAGCACCTGCGGCACCATATTGATCGTAGCTGGCGCGTTTTTGTTCATCACTTAAAGTTTCATAAGCTTCTTGAACTTCTTTGTACTTGTCTTCTGCACCCGGATCTTTATTAATATCTGGATGATACTTTTTAGACATCTTTCGATAAGCTTTTTTAATTTCGTCTTGGCTGGCATTTTTATCCACACCTAGGCGTTCGTAAAATTCTGTGTTATTCATATGATTTAAACCTTCTTGACATGGAATTTTTTAGAGACTTACTTGGTTTTTCAACCACTTACTCTCTAAAAGTAGACTATATTCACTTCTACCATAATCTATTTTAGCATTTTTTATGACTTTTGGCAAAAAAATTAGCACTCTAATATAAAGAGTGCTAAAATATTGAGATAAAAAATACAAACCGCAGTTTGTATTTAAATGTCATTTAATTATGGACGAATGAAACTTACACCAGCTGTTGAACATTCACGTGTTGTTCCCCAACCGCCGTTGAAGTTTCCTTCAATAACTGTCATTTTTGAACCAGATACAGAAAGAACAACTGCAACGTGTCCTACGCCGCCTGCGCCTTGATTACCTGGTGGGAATACAGCAATTGTACCTGCTGCAGGTCCACTGTTGGCATAAGCCACCCAGTCGCCAGCATTTCCCATGTATGTTGGCATGTTACCACCAAAGTAGTCCCAGACAAATGCAGTACATTGACCAGCTGGATAAGGGTTAGTACCACTGTGTCCTGGATTTACTGGTTCTACTGGTTTAACTGGACCTGGATCCGGAATTGGATCTGGATCTGGTTTAGAAGAATTACCATTGCCGCCTGTATTATTTCCAGTCGATGGTGTAGAAGAATTGCTATTATTAGCAGCTGGAGCTGTATTAGAAGCTACAGGTGCTGCTGCTACAGCTTTTTCCTGTTGAGCTACTACAGACTTCGCTGCTGCCGCTTTTTCTGCTGCTGCTGCTTTTTCTGCTGCTTTTTGAGCTGCTGCTTTTTGGCTTAATAAATCTTGCTTTTTACCTTCTGCAGTAGTTACTGTAGCCTGGTAGTCTAACTGAGCAACTTTGAGAGCAGCTTCTTGTGTCGCCAACTCATTAGCTTGCGCATCTAACTCTTGTTGGAGTTTTGTTGCTTCAGCATATTTCTTTTGGTTATCAGCTAACTTCGTTTGAATAGCTTTTTGATCAGCTTGTTGTTGCTCAATCATTGACTTGTTAGCGCCAGCAACAGTTGCCATTGCTGTCATTTTTTGAATCGCATCTGTTAAAGATTTTGAGTCCAGTACAGCAGACATATAGTTTGTTGCTGAACCATCGGTTTGTGCACTACGTGCTTGAGCTTCAAGAGCAGTATTGCGTTCCTTGATACTCTCACTCAACTTTTGAATCTGTTGTGATTGTTCTTTTTGTTGAGCCATCAACTCATTAACTTTTTTAGTCATTGATGTTTGCTTTGATTTTAAAGTGCTTACTTGTGATTGAATTGAATCAACTTGTGCTTGCGCTTTAGCAGCTTCACTTTTTGCATTAGCGATTTTTGAATCTTGTTGTGCAATTTTTGAATCTGTTGAATCAGCCTTTACGGCAGCAAAAGGTGCGCCAGCCGTAAGCACGACTGTCGAAAGCATCAATGCTGTAATAAGTTTTTTCTTCATAAAATTTTAAATTTGCCTCCCTAGGTTAGTTCGGTGAATATAGTATATTGTATCATGTGCCTACACCCATTTTGTAACAAATCAATTACAGTTACGTTTAAGTTTGTTGCCGCAGGTTTCTGTTTTTTATCAATGCACAAAAAAACAAGCAATATTTCGATTACTTGTTTTAAATTATTTCTTAGGGACGGATGAAACTTACACCTGCAGCTGAAACTTCACGAGTTGTGCGAATACCGAGGCCTCCACCATTAGGACCTGAGAAGTTTGTTTCTGAGACAGTAAGTTTATTACCATTAACAGCTGTGACTACGGCAACGTGTCCTACGCCACCAGCACCTTGGTTTCCTGGAGGGAATACAGCAATCGTACCAACTGCTGGTCCACTATTAGCATAGACTACCCAGTCACCTGCGTTACCGGCATAAGTAGGGATACTTCCACCAAAGTAGTCCCAAACACCCCAAGTACATTGTCCCCATGGATAAGGGTTGCTCAAGCTTGATCCTGGAGTACTTGTTGAACCTGAACCGCCAGATACATTATTATTGTTAGAATTATTTGATCCTGTATCTGGGACGTTATTTGTATTTGAGTTTGAACTTGAGCCAGTATTCGTATTTGTTGTAGTATTGTTATTTGATACTGGTTTACTTTCTTCTACAGCTGGTGTCGATACTGCTGGTGCAGTGGCCGCTGGAGTTGTCTCAACTGGGGCAGTAACAACTGGTACTGTTTCTGTACTTGCAGCTGTTTTATTTTCGCTCTTAGTTGCTGCTGCTTGTTCTGCTTGGGCTTTCTGAGCGGCTTGGGCAGCTTGCTCTGCTTTAGCTTGTTGAGCTTCTACTGCTGCTGCTTGTTTAGCTGCTGCTTCTTGGGCAGCGACAGCTGCTGCTTTTTGGTCAATCAAACTTTGTTTTTTGCTTTCAGAGTTAGCAATTGTCGTTTGGTAATTCAATTGAGCAACTTTGAGGGCGGCTTCTTGGCTTGCCAACTCGTTACTTTGTGCTTCTAACTCTTGTTGAAGTTTTGTAGCTTTAGCGTATTTTGCTTCATTATCTTTCAACTTAGCTTGAATAGCTTTTTCATCTTCTTGTTGTTTTTCAAGCATGGCTTTGTTGGCACCAGAAACGGTTGCCATCGCTGTCATTTTTTGAATTGCATCAGTCAAAGATTTTGAATCCAAGATAGTAGACATATAGTCTGTCGCTGAACCATTTGTTTGAGCGCTGCGTGCTTGTGCTTCAAGTGCTGTATTACGTTCTTTGATGTCTTTGTGCAAGCGAGCAATCTCTGCAGATTGTTCTTTTTGCTCCTTCATCAATTTATTTACTTCATTTGCTGTTGAAGTTTTTTTAGATTGTAAGCTATCTACTTGTGATTGAATCGCATCTACTTTTGCTTGTGCTTCTGCAGAAGAACTCTTAGCAGCGCTGATTGCTGCATCTTGTTTTGCGATTTGATCGTCTGTGCTGTCGGCTTTTACCGATCCAAGGCTTGCCCCCGATGATAAAATGACCGTCGACAACATTAGTGCTGTGATAAGTTTCTTTTTCATAGTTTTCTTTTCTTCCCGTTTTCTATAATTTATAAATATAACGCCAAGATAGTCCCAAGTATAACACTCTTTTATAACTTAATCAAGACGATTTAATTTCTTTAGAAATACTTTTTTTACCTTTTGATTACAAAAAGATGTTCACCGGAGGCGATACATCTTTTCTAAAGGCCATTGTAGTAGGAGTGCAAAGACAATATTTAGGGCTAATGTTGGTGCAAGCTGTCTCACAATAAATGAGACAAAATTAACATTGACAACACCAACCAAGTTAACTATAAGCGTACTTAAAATTTGGAATGCAAAAACAATGATAATCACTGTAAATAGACGTGTCCAGCGGTTAGTAAAAACGACAGACTGGATTTGATAGACAAAAAGTGCAATAAGGGGTAAGATCAAACTTGCAATACCAAATATTCCTAAAAAATAACTGTCATATATAATTCCCAAAAGAACACCCACGATAAGGACATAGCTATGACGATGCTGCGTCACAGTATACACCATAAAAATGAGCAGCAGATGACTTACAGGCATGATATTTCCACCAGACAAAGCCGTGAAAAAATGCGTCAATTGTCCATCAAGCAAAAGAAGGAAAAAAAGAAATAAGGGGCTAAAAAATTGGAAGCTAAAACGACTCATATTTAGTTTCCTCCAATCATGCCTTGAATTGCAAAGACAAACCGGATATCATACAGATTGCTAGCAGGTTTCACATATACCTTACGATTCAATCCTTGATCTGTTTCTTTAACTTCAATGACTGTTCCAATCAAGAGACCCCGAGGTGAATCTCCTCCAAGACCACTAGTGACAACTTGGCTGCCCTTTTCGATATTTCCTTCCCCTACTAAAGAAGTGACAACATAAGCATCTTGATCATCATCATAGCTTGTAAGAAGAGCATTCACTGGATCACTTGGACTGCCAAGGCGAACGGGGATTTTCGCATCAATACCTTTATCAGAACTCAATAAGGAAACCTTAGAAGAGTTTTCATTTACCTGACTTACACGTCCAATAACCCCTCCATTAGCCATCACAAGTTGGCGATTTTTGATGCCTTGTTTGCTACCGCTATCAATCACGAGCGTATCTGACCAGCTGGCTGGATTACGTGTAATTACATTGGCAGAAATACTCTTATAGTCTGTTAATGTTTCCTGAAGTTTCAACGCTTCTTTTAATTCTTTATTTTCGACTTCTAAACTCTCTTGGTTATTTTTTGAATTACTTAAGTCCGCCACCTTTGTTTTCAGCGACTGATTTTGTTTGTATGTATCAAAAAGATTGCCCACTTGATTGGCTTTGTCTTGAACAAAGCGGATTGGTGCACCAATGATTCTATCTATGGTTCCTGTACCATCATTAATAATTTGTGTCATCGTTGATGGATTTTTATTATTTTTAAAATTATCAGCCGAGATGAAGATTGCTGTAAATGCTGAAATAACAATAATTAAGGCGATAATAATCATTTTACTAAGATTGAATTTTTTCACTGTTCATATTTCCCTTCGCAAGAGCTTTGTTTAGCCTCTTTATTTTATCAAAATTGTCAACTTTTTGATAGAATATAATTAAATTTTCTTCTATAAATTATATCGGAGGGCCATAAATATGACACAAAAAGAAATTCCAGTCTTCGGTGAAAAAATTGCCGGAGTCGACTACCAATACCGCTATGGAGTCTATGGTATTGTTTCACGTGAAAACAAGAGCCAAATCTGTCTTGTGCAAGCACCAAACGGGGCCTTTTTTCTCCCTGGTGGAGAAATTGAAGCAGATGAAAATCATGCTCGCGCTTTAGAAAGAGAACTTCTGGAAGAGTTAGGTGCGACTGCGACTTTAGGACGTTATTTCGGACAGGCCGACGAATATTTTTATAGCTCACATCGGGATAAATATTTTTGCAATCCTGCTTATATCTACGAGACTCTGGAAGCTCATTTTGATCAGGCTCCTCTTGAGGATTTCAATAAAATTTTCTGGTTTGACGTTCCGACTGCTTTGGTTAAACTCAAGCGTGGTTCTCATAAGTGGGGCGTAGAACAATGGCTTAAGAACTAATAAAAAGAAGGAGCACGCTCCTTCTTTTTATTTTTCTATAAGTTTAACCCCACCTTGTCCTGCAACAATAACTTTTTTGACCATATTATTAAACAGTCCATGCTCGACAACTCCCACTGTTAAATCCAGCTCTTCAGCCAGCTTTTCTGGCTCAGTAATCTTCTCGATATGCAAATCAATAATATAATGTTGCATATCCGTTATGAGCTTGTCTTGGGCATTCATCCGCCATGTTGGTGCATAACCAGCCGCTGCAAATTTTCGGAACAACTGCTCCGAGCCGTAAGGGATAACTTCGACAGGAACTTTAAAACTGCCAAGATTTTCTGAAAGTTTACTTTCATCAACAATCCAAATATAATCTTTAGAATATGTTGCAACGATTTTTTCCATCAGCAAGGCCGCACCACCACCTTTAATACCATTAAGGGCTGTATCAATTTCATCTGCACCGTCTACCGTCAAATCAACATAATCCACTTCATCAATTGACTTTAAAGGGATATTAAGACTTGCAGCTTGCTGACTGGTTACATTTGACGTCGTTACTCCAACAATATCTAAACCTTCTTCTTTAACACGGCGCCCCAATTCTTCCACAAAGAAAGCTGCCGTCGAGCCTGTTCCCAAACCAACAATCATACCAGACTTCACGTACTCAGCTGCTTTTATACCTACTTGTTTTTTTAAATTTTCCATTTTAAAATCCCTTCAAATACTCTTCTCAATCATTATAACAAAAAAGCGAAAATATCTCGCATTTTATTTGAATATCTAAGTTTTTCTTAAACCTTTCAAAACCGCTTCTTTTTCAAATTGGATACTTATACTTTTTACAGAAACTACTTCTTCCATAGCTACTCCTTGAGTTTTAAAATTTCCTCTTCTGTGAGTGGGCGATATGTTCCCAAGGCTAATGCTTTATCCAGTGTTAAACTTCCCATACGCAGTCGTTTGAGATAAGTTACCTTCATACCTACAGCCTCGAACATTCGCTTAACCTGATGAAATTTACCTTCATGAATAATAAGGCGGATTTCACTTTTATTCTCCTCAGATTTTTCAATAAAAAGTTGACCTGGTTTGACGTTTTCTCCAGATTTTAAGGTTAAACCTGCTGCAAACTCGTGAACAGTCTCTTGTGTAACCTTGCCTTGGATTTGAGCAAAGTACTCTTTTTCCACATGTTTCTTAGGGCTCAGGAGATTATGACTCAGTGGTCCATCATTTGTCAGTAAAAGAAGGCCCTCTGTATCTTTATCCAAGCGCCCTACTGGGAAAAGATCTTCTCGAAAATCTTGAGTCTTTAATAATTCGACAACTGTTTTGTCCTTATTATCTTTCGTCGCCGAAACAACACCAGCAGGTTTATTAAGGAGGTAATAATAAAACTCTTGGTAAACTAGGGGGCGCCCATCATAGTTTACACCGTCTTTACCTGGCTCAACATGTAGTTTGCCATCTCTCACCTTCTGATCATTCACTGTCACTTTTCCTGTCTTAAGAATCACCTTAACCTCTTTACGTGATCCGAGCCCGGCTTCCGCCAAATATTTATCCAATCTCATACTCTTATTTTACTAGAATTTTGCTTAATATGGATAATATAAACCTTTAGCAGGAGTTGACGAATCTTTATTTTTATCACGACTTGTTATATAATAGGGCATACTGAAATTAGTAATTAGGATAAAAATATGATAACAAAAGAATTTGATACTATAGCAGCCATTTCCACACCTTTAGGTGAAGGTGCAATTGCTATCGTCCGATTGTCTGGTAGCGATGCTGTCTCAATCGCTAAAAAAGTCTTTCAAGGGAAAGATCTCGATAAAGTTGCTTCACACACCATCAACTATGGTCATATCTTTGACAAGGACCGTCTTGTTGATGAAGTTATGCTCTCTGTTATGAAAGCTCCAAAAACCTTTACGCGTGAAGATCTTGTGGAAATTAATACACATGGCGGAATTGCTGTCACCCAAGAGATTTTACAACTCCTGCTACGCTCTGGCGCACGTCTCGCTGAACCGGGGGAATTTACTAAACGTGCATTTTTAAATGGGCGTATTGACTTAGCGCAAGCTGAATCCGTAATGGATTTGATTCGCGCTAAAACAGATCAAGCAGCTAATATTGCTGTAAAACAGCTTGATGGAAGCCTCTCTAACTTGATTAACAACATTCGTCAAGAAATTTTAGAATCACTCGCGCAAGTTGAAGTCAATATTGATTATCCCGAATATGATGACGTTGAAACGATGACAAGTCAAATGCTTCTGGAAAAAACTGCCCATTTTGAGCAGCTTCTGGAAACACTTCTTGCCACAGCTAAACGCGGTAAGATTCTCCGTGAAGGTTTGAGAACAGCAATTATTGGCCGGCCAAATGTTGGTAAATCAAGTTTGCTCAATCAACTTTTACGTGAGGAAAAAGCCATTGTTACCGACATAGCGGGAACAACACGTGATGTTATCACAGAGTTTGCCAATATTGGTGGTGTGCCCCTTGAGTTAATTGATACTGCTGGCATACGAGAAACTGAGGATGTCGTCGAAAAGATTGGTGTTGAGCGTAGTCAAAAAGCCCTAGAAGAAGCCGACTTGGTCTTGCTTGTGCTTGATGCTTCGTCACCTTTAACTCCCAAAGATGTGGAATTGTTGGAAATGTCATCTGCAACAAATCGTATTGTCTTACTAAATAAAACCGATCTACCAGAACAAATTGAGCTTGAAAAACTCCCTGAAGATTTTATCAGAATTTCTGCCTTAAAAAATGAAAATCTTGATGCTGTCGAAAAACAAATACGTGCTCTCTTTTTCTCTGGGGAAATTGAAGCAAAAGATGCAACAACTCTTTCTAATGCACGACATATTGGCCTGGTCGAACAAGCTTTAGATGCTTTGAAAGAAGCAAACCGAGGTTTGGCGATGGGACTTCCTGTGGATCTCATTCAAGTGGATGTCACGCGCTGTTGGCAATTGCTTGGCGAAATAACTGGGGAAGCTGCACCAGATGAACTGATTACCCAGCTTTTCAGCCAGTTCTGCTTAGGGAAATAAAAAACATAAACGGAAGATACTCCGCTTATGTTTTTTATTTACTGCCAGCCCATGAATAGAGCCAGAAGAATAGATGCTGATCCGATAAATGAAAGAAAACACAAGGCAAAACCAAAAGTGAAGACACTTGTGCCATCGCCTTCATAAGATCTTCTTGTCCGCCTTCCTTTATAGGCAAACATACTGCTTAAGGAAAGCAGAGTGAAAATAAGCTGTAAGGGAAGAAACCGCCATTCAACAGAAAAGTTCAGCAAAGAAAGTCCACCCCCTAGAAATGCTAAGAGAAGTCCCATTTTATCATCCTTTCTTGAATTCATAATTGAAACGTTAATCAAAACCACTGTCAACATCCAAGTCTGCAAGCATCATCTGATATTCTGGGCGGTCAGGTGTTTTAAAAACTTCCTGAGCTTCTTGACGCGCCACTTCTAAAATATTGTAGTCATTCACTATATCAGCTGCTAGAAATTCTGGTAAACCTGATTGACGTACGCCAAATATTTCTCCGGATCCGCGCATCTTCAGGTCTTCTTCAGCTAAACGGAAACCATTCTGCGTTTGACACATTATCTTCATCCGGTTTTTACCTGATTCTGTCTTGGGATTGGCAACGAGAATCGTATAGGACTTCTTACTCCCCCGTCCTACACGGCCTCTTAACTGATGCAACTGAGAGAGACCAAAACGATCCGCATCCATAATCACCATAATCGTTGCATTTGGCACATCCACACCAACTTCAATAACCGTTGTGGAAACCAGAACCGACAAATCCCCTGCTTTAAAGGTCTGCATGATCTGGTCTTTTTCTTCATTTTTCATTTTCCCGTGCAGTAAACCTATGCCTGTTTCTTCGCCAAAGTATTGATTTAGTTCTTCATAAAGAGCTACAGCATTCTTTAAATCTAAAGCTTCTGATTCTTCAATAAGTGGTGAAATAAAATAGACTTGTGCCTGCTGCTCCAGTTCTTCTTTTATCCATTTCAAGACCTCTGGAAGTTGCTCGTGTTTTACCCATCTGGTCGTAATCGGTTGCCGCCCTTTAGGTAATTCGTCGATAATGGAGACATCCATATCACCAAAAGCTGTGATCGCCAAGGTCCGAGGAATTGGTGTCGCAGTCATCATAAGTACATCAGGATTTTGCCCCTTTTCGCGTAAGACTTTCCGTTGGTTAACCCCAAAGCGATGTTGTTCATCGGTAATGACCAGCCCCAAATCATAAAAATCAACCCCTTCCTGAATCAAAGCGTGCGTTCCCACAACCATTTGGGACTGACCATTTGCTAAACTTTCTAGTATCCCTCTTCGCTCCGCAACTTTTAATCCCGAAACAAGAAGACTAATTTTTAGTTCAGGAAAAAGATTTTGTAAGTTCGCAAAATGTTGTCGCGCTAAAATTTCAGTCGGAACCATTATAGCAGCTTGAAGCCCAGATAAGACTGCTGCATACATTGCTAAACTGGCAACGACTGTTTTACCTGAACCGACATCACCTTGTAAAAGACGGTTCATATGGTAAGCTGAAGACATATCTGCTAAAATTTCGTCTAAGGATTTTTGTTGGGCTCCTGTCAGTTCAAAAGGAAGATTTTTAATTTTTTCTTCCATCAACCGCTGGTCAAAAATAACCCTTCGTCCAAAGCGTTGTGCTTTCTCTTTATGTTTCAAAGCCTGCAACTTCAGTTGAAAGTAAAAGAGTTCTTCAAACTTCACGCGCCTTAAAGCTTGCTTGTGCATCTCCATATCATCTGGAAAATGCATGGCACGTACCGCTTCCTGCCGGGGCATCAAGCGGTACTTTTTCAATAAATAATCTGGCAGATTCTCCTTTAATTCCGATAAAAGCCCACTCTCAAAAGCCATTTGAATTGTTTTCACCAAGCTGGATTGCTTCATCCCTGCGGTAAGATGATACACGGGGGAGAAGCCATCTTCTGCTTGGGTTAATATTTTCATCCCCAGAAGTTGTTGTTTTTTTTGTTCCCATTTGCCATAGATTGCGACCTCTTTTCCAACCTCAATCTTATCCGCTAAATAAGGTTGATTAAAAAAGCTCACAGCAACTACAGCTTCACCTTGTTTGAGTTTAAAAGTGAGCCTGTTACGTTTAAAACCATAATATTGGACATTGGCAGGTGTTACCACTTCGCCAATAACTGTTGCTTTTTCTCCATCTACTAATTCAAAAATGGAACGTCCAGCAAAATCTTCATAACGGAAAGGAAAATAAAGCAATAAATCCTGTATTGTGGAAATGCCAAGCTTTTGATAATTTTCAAAAGATTTAGGTCCGACACCTTTCAGGTATTGTATACTGTCTGTTAGTTTCATAAGTTCATTATAGCAGAAAAGCCGTTTCACTGCCTTTTCCTTTCTTTATTCTAAAAAAAAGACCAAGCGGTCTTTTTTTACTTATGCTTTCTTAACGACAGAACCTTTCAATCCAATAGCTCCAAATCCGTCAATTTTCGAATCAATATAGTGTTCATTTTTTCCAAATTCATTGATACGGATATTTTTCACTTTCGTACCTTTTTTAATGGGTTTTGGCATTCCTTTGACGGGAAGATCTTGAATGATAATCACAGCATCTCCATCAGCTAAAGGTTGTCCGACACTATCAATCACAACAAATTTGTCTGCTTCTAGATCTGCTTGTGTAAATTCGTTACCACATTCTGAGCAGCCAAATGTTGTATCTGAGAGTTCATAAGTATATTCACTTGAACAAGTTGGGCATTTAGGTGTGTCCATTTTTTCTCCAATTCATTTTTATTATTTTTAATTATCAATAATCTGCATGAACTCTAGATTCAATCCATCTTTTGAGAATATCAAAAGACTTAAATGCAGGGATAAAAAAAACAGAGGAGCTAAGCTTCTCTGTTTCTAACGTTAAATAACAGAATTATTTAGCGATTTTAGCGAAGTATTCAAGTGTACGAACGAGGTTAGATGTGTAAGACATTTCGTTATCGTACCAAGCAACTGTTTTAACCAATTGAACGCCGTCAGCTGTAGTAACTTCAGTTTGAGTAGCGTCAAAGAGTGAAGAGTTAGAGATACCTACGATATCAGATGAAACGATTTCATCTTCGTTGTAACCGTAGGATTCGTTAGATGCTGCTTTCATAGCTGCATTTACTTCTTCAACAGTAACTTCTTTATCAAGAACTGATACAAGTTCTGTCAATGAACCAGTTGGAACTGGTACACGTTGTGCGTGACCTTGAAGTTTACCATTCAATTCTGGCAATACAAGACCGATAGCTTTAGCAGCACCTGTTGAGTTAGGTACGATGTTTTCAGCTGCAGCACGTGCACGACGGAAGTCACCACCACGGTGTGGGCCATCAAGAGTCATTTGGTCACCAGTGTAACCGTGGATAGTTGTCATTGTACCAACTTTAAGACCGAAGTTTTTGTTCAAAGCATCAGCCATTGGTGCGAGACAGTTAGTAGTACATGATGCACCAGAGATAACTGTTTCTTCACCAGTCAAGATTTCGTGGTTAGTGTTGAAAACGATAGTTTTAACATCGTTTCCGCCAGGTGCTGTGATAACAACTTTTTTAGCACCGTTAGCGTGCAAGTGTTGTTCAGCTTTTTCTTTAGTTGCGAAGAAACCAGTTGCTTCAAGAACGATTTCTGCACCATCTTCAGCCCAGTTGATGTTAGCTGGGTTAGCTTCTGCAGTAACTTTTACGAATTTACCGTTAACTTCGAAACCACCATCTTTAACTTCAACTTCACCGTCGAAACGACCTTGAGTTGTGTCATATTTCAACAAGTGTGCAAGCATTGCTGGATCTGTAAGGTCGTTGATTGCTACTACTTCAACACCTTCAACGTTTTGAATACGACGGAAAGCAAGACGACCGATACGTCCGAAACCGTTAATACCAACTTTAACTACCATGAGTAAGTCTCCTTATAGGTTTAAAATTTTGTTTATAGAGAAAATCTCTATCACTAAGTTAATCATTTAACTTACTCTTACATTTTAACACTTTTTTGAGATTTTGCAAACATAAAAGCCGGAAAATAGGCACAACCGTGGGAACGGAGAGGAAAACGTTTACATTTGTCTACTTCATAATATTTCTAATAAAAAAATAACAGTATTATCACTGTTATTTTTTTCCGAAAAGTTTCGCAAAGAAACCTTTTTCTGATTCAGCTTTCATCTCAAGTAAAAACTGATTATTGTCACTCAAAGATTTTTCCATCAATTCTTGCTGACGATTGATTTGCTTATCTTTTTCTGCAATCTGTGCATCCTTAGCCATCAATTGTTGGTTGAGACGGTCAATTTCTGCATTCTTATCTTTCATCAGATTTGAAACCAACTCAAAAACAGCTGTGTCCGTTGGCGATGTTGAAAGTTCTTGTGTCGCATCTTTATCATCAACAACTTCCGCCTGCGCTGTCACAACTTTGCCATAAAGACGTTCAAGTTCATGAATACCGCCTTCATTAATTACAGTAACATTTTTTTCATTTTTCTCTACATATTGCTCGTCTAGCTGCTTGATACGTTTATTCATCGCTTGGCGAGTCACACCAAAAAGTTCTGCAAGTTCACTTACTGTTTTCGTTTCCATATCTACCATAATACCACATTTTTAGCTATTTATACAGCTTTTTCTGAATGCTAAATTGTTTTGTAATAAATGATAAAAATATTATAATTCTATTATAAAACTTTTTATAAATTGAAGAAAAATAGGGCAGAGGATTTATGGATTATAAGAAAACTAATATAAAAAAGATTAAAGAGTATTATAAAACGAGTATTTCAGAGGGTTTAAGTAAAGAACAGGTTACTCTTCATCGGAAAAAATACGGCAGTAATGTTTTTCAAGAAGTTAAAGAGAAAAGTATCTTTGAAAAACTTTTGAAACATCTACTTGAGGTAATAAATCTCGTTTTAATCATTGTTTCGGTTCCAGCTTTTTACTTATCGATAGATACAGGAAATTTTACAAAGCCAATCGTCATTCTATTAATCGTTATTATCAATATCATCGTCGCCCATATGCAAGAAGAGCGTGCTGAAACAGCTCTATCCGCCCTCAAAAAATTATCAGCGCCGAATTCTATTGTTATACGTGAAGGAAGGTTAAATACCATTCCTTCTGAAGAATTGGTTGTGGGCGATTTACTTCAGCTAAGTGCTGGTGAACAGGTTGGTGCTGATGTTCGCCTTCTTTCAGCAAATAGCTTGCAGGTTGATGAATCCTCACTAACAGGGGAATCTGAACCAATAGAAAAAGATGCTTCACGTGAAATCCACGAAGATGTGCCTTTGGGAGACCAAGTGAACATGGTTTTCTCGGGAACAAATGTGCTTAATGGTACAGCTAAGGGGATTGTTGTGGCTACAGGAATGAAAAGTCAGATGGGACAAATTGCCCAACTTTTAGAAGACCAGATTAAAGGGAAAACACCTTTACAAAAACGTATTGATTCTCTCGCGAAGCGCCTTGCTGCGATTGCTTTTGGTGCAGGTGCGATTATCTTTATCGTTAACGTATTACACGGTGGTATTCCTTTTAGTGAGAACATGATGACGGCTGTTATTCTTGGTATTGCAGCTGTTCCTGAAACTCTACCTGTCATTGTCACTTTATCACTCGTTTATGGTGTAGAGAACATGGCATATAAAAAAGCCATTATTCGTAATATCCCTGCTGTTGAAACTCTCGGGAATGCTTCTGTCATAGCTTCTGATAAAACGGGAACACTTACTCAAAACCAGATGACTATTCAACGACTTTGGGTACAGGGAGAAAATATTTGGCATAAAGACCAACTTTCAGATAAAGAAAAAGATTTAATTTACATGTTCGGTTTAGTTTCCAATGCAACAGCCGTAGAAGACGAGGGGAATTGGGTCACACACGGCGATCCAACAGAGACAGCCATCATCAACTTCCTTATCGCACATAATTCTTATCAACCTGATAAAAATCCCCCGCGGCTCTTAGAACTTCCTTTTGATTCGACCAGAAAAAAAATGACGGTTGTTGTACCTAACGAAAGCGGGGGCTACCTCGTTATTACAAAAGGGGCCTTTGATCGGCTTGTCCCGGCTCACTTTAGCGAAGCACATAATATTCACGACTCCTTTGCAGAAAATGCCTTGCGTGTCCTCGCTCTCGCCTACAAAGTAATCGATGAAATTCCAGAAAATCATCAATTACTGGAAGAAGACCAAACATTCTTAGGAATTATTGGAATGATTGATCCTCCAAGACCTGAAAGTAAACACGCTGTGGCTGAAGCTCGAACTGCTGGAATTATTCCTGTAATGATTACAGGGGATCACGCCTTAACTGCTAAAGCTATCGCCCAGGAACTTGATATTTATCGTGAAGGAGACTTAGTCGTAGACGGCATTACGTTGGCAAACATGACCGATGAGGAGCTCAAGGAAAAGATTGAAAAAATTTCAGTCTATGCACGTGTCTCGCCTGAAGACAAGCTCCGGATTGTGAAAGCATGGCAGGATAAAAAACATATTGTTGCCATGACTGGGGACGGCGTCAATGATGCTCCCTCACTACGCGCAGCAGATGTCGGAACCGCAATGGGAATCGCCGGAACAGAAGTAGCCAAAAATGCCTCTGACATCATCTTAGCCGACGATAACTTTGCGACCATTGTTAGTGCAATTGCTGAAGGGCGTCGGGTTTACATTAATATTAAAAGAACTATTTATTATCTTCTTTCTGCCAATGTTGCTGAAATACTCATTATGTTATTTGGGGCTATTATTGGTTGGGGTCTGCCACTTACAGGTATGCAGCTTCTCTATATCAATGTTCTCGCAGATGGTATTCCTGGATTTGGCTTAAGCCGAGAAACCTCTGATAAGTATATTATGAAAAAACCACCGATCGATGTAAACGAAAGTCTCTTCTCTAGAGGTGTTTCACAACGTATTCTCACATCCTCTACAACCTTTATCATTATTTCTCTTATCGGCTTCTATATTGGAAGATTTGTAGAGATAGAGGGAACTACTCCAAGTATGCAAGTCGGACAATCCATGACATTTCTCGTTCTTGCCCTTGCTTCAACCTATCATATCTTTAATGCACGAAGTAATGATTCCATATTTAAAGATGGTTTGTATTCAAATAAAACAATCTTCTGGACAACAATCATATCTTTAATTATAACCTTTGTGTTCACACTCACACCATTACGATTATTCATTGATGTTGTGCCTCTAACAGCGACACACTGGTTTATCGCAATCCTCCTCTCACTCTTGATTTTTGTCGTAATAGAACTTGAAAAGTTATTGATCAAGAAAACCAACAAAACATTCCTTGCCTAAATTTATTACCCCACTTTTACTTTTTGTGAAGGTGGTTTTTACATTTAAGCAAAAAAAAAGATCTAAGAATACTTAGATCTTTTATTCTATGCCGAAGGCCTACGTTTTTTCAGCTTTTATAATTATCAATTCATTATTTTAGCTATTATTAAGCCTTTTAAATTTTATGTACCTTATAGGTTTATTCAAAATTGGATACAAATCAGGTAACAACTTATAATAAATTAAAACCATTATATGTTTCAAAGCCAAGAAGATATACGGCTAAATCCATTGAAATATCTTTACTATTAGAAATTTCATTCAACTCCTTCATCACTGTATCTTCAGGAGTAGACACTTCTTCATTTTCCATAGTAACTTTGTGTATAATATCTGGTAAAATCATACACAATTTATAAAAAGCATCTGGCTCACCTGTAACAAGCTCATAAAACTTATCCATAGAAACTCTGCGAATAAGTTTATGCCCCATTTTTTGACCATCAACTTTAGGTTCCCATTTTATATTTTGAGACCTTTTAGCAATCACTTCCACCAAGAGAGTAGCACTATCGTCATCCCCCAAAATCTGATTTTGCATTTTTATAAAAGTATTTCTTGCAGAAGATGAATTCATTGTATTATGTTTATTTTTCATTTCAACATAAACTGTATGGACAATGTTACCATCAACAGATATACCTGCATCATCTTTAAAGATTACATCCCATCCCTCCTTAGGAACAGTACACCCATTAAAATAACTAAAAATATTTTGATGAAAATATCCTATTGCATTATTATTTGATTTATCACGTTGGCGAAAAATCTCGTTATCAATAATACCCGGCCAAGTTGTATGATAAACATTTTTATCAAATATCAACTTGACTGGATCTATGATATTTTTATTCATTCGCTTTAAATCAAAAGACTTTAAATTATTCCCATACTTTTTTATAGTCTGTTTTACATGGTTGGTTAAATCTTCTTCAGAAATAAAATCTAAATTATACATTGTTAATCCTCAAATTGGTTTAAATAGTCAACTACTGCCTTACCTACATACTCAGCAAGATTAACAGGTACAGCATTACCTATTTGTTTATAAATTGCACCTGTTCCTCCAGAGAAATTCCATTCGTCAGGAAAACTTTGAATTCTTGCATACTCTCTTGTAGTAAAAGGTCTTGTATCATCGGGATGAGCCCGTTCAGTTTGCTTTTGGCTTGGTGAAGTAGTTAATGTCAGACTTGGTTCATCCCAGCTTAGACGTCTAGCCATTCCTCTTTTGCCACCTCCAGAAAACCAACTTGCACCCATATAATCTTTTGCAACTTGCTCTGGCAAGTCTACCCAAGAGCCTCCTGGTGGTACAAGCTTCATTACCTGTTTTTTCTTTTCTGAATATTCCGTTCCTGCACTCTCAGGAACATCCTTTAAAACATCACGTAATACTGGCTTATATTCTTGAGCCTTGGGATAAGCAAATGGCTTCTTTTCCTTATCTATAAGATCCTGCCTTATCCCAATAATCACGATACGCTCCCTCTTCTGAGCAACATCATAGTTCCAGGCGTTTAAAACATTCCAGCAAACTTTGTAACCATTAGACTCGAATACCTCTATCATAGTTTCTAGTGTCCGTCCTTCATCATGGTTAACAAGTCCTTTAACATTTTCAGCAATAAATATTTTAGGTTTTAATTCTGAAAGAATCTTACTATATGGATAAAACAATGTTCCACGTGTATCTGCTAAACCCTCTCTTTTTCCAGCATAACTGAATGATTGGCAAGGATACCCTCCACTTAAAATATCTACCTCAGTATCATCAATATATTGTTGAATTCCTTGGTCAGCCACTAAAGAAATATCGTTTTCAATAACATTCCATTCAGGACGATTGTCTCTCAAAGTTTGAGCTGCATTTTTATCTAACTCCAACGCTCCTACTGAAGTCAATCCTGCCTTTTCTAATCCTAAAGCTAAGCCACCAGCCCCAGCAAAAGTTTCTAGTACCTTATATTTTTTCTTTGGAGTAACAGATTTTACATCTCTAAAGTTTTCTAACTTATAGTCAAATCTATTAATCTTTTTAATTTTTATTTTATCTGACATTTTGTAACCTTTTCTTATATATCTATGTTGAAAAAGAATAGAACTATATGCTAAATTCCTATTCTTTTTTATATTTGAATCTATCTTCACTTTTGAAATTATACTGAGAGTAAAATAGTAATAGTTATTTCAAGTTCATTAGATATTACATGAACCTCATTTTATACTATCCTAAATTCCAATAAAAGTATGACTAAAATCCGTGTAGATGAAGAACTTGTTCTGAAATCGGAGACGGATTCTAACTAACAACATTATTTTTGTTGTTAGTTTTTATTTTCAAGATTTTCTTCAATAACTCTTTTTATTTCTTTTTGCTGGTATAAATCGTCATTAATTTTTATTTTTTCAGCATTCTCTGGTTTATCGTAATATTCTTGTTCTAGAGCAGCAATAATTTCTGGAGCTTTATTCCCAAAAATCTGTAACAATAACTTTCTTGTTTCTTCTTTTGGTAATCCTGGTTTAATTAGCTTTACAGTTGCTCTTGCTACAGTTGCTGCCCATGGACTAACTTTTACTTCTTTTTCTTCTCTCCCTAAGAGATAATCTGTAGTTACATCAAAGTAATCTGCTAGTTCAATAAGTCTTTGCCCACTTGGGTCTTTACTTTTATAATTATATAGAGTATTAGTGGGATAATCTAAGTCTTTTTCAATTTGTTTAAAAGAAACACCCTTATCTTTAGCGAGTTCTTGTAGTTTCTGATAAAAGTTCATAAAATTACACACCTTCTACTTGACATTTACTAATCAAAAGATTAATATTAATTTATAGATTAATAATTAATCTTTTGATTATTTATAAAATCTATCTTCCCATATTATAGCATAAAGGAGGTTTCACTGAATAAAAAATCTCTTTCCACGACCAAGGAGAAAGAGACTTATAAAAATAACTAAAACAATTATAACAAATTCTAGAAGGGACTTAAAGTCATGCAAGAAACTAAAGTTGAATTAGATGACCTAAGAAAAGGTCTTGGGATTATCGCAAACGTAATGTTACTCGGTAGACTTCTACCAACGGATTGTGAGGAAGTAACAAGTGAACAAATGGTCGTGAATTACAAGGACCTTTGTGAAATGACTGAAACTTATACTCAAAAGCTTATTGATGATACAGATGAAATTGAAGTTAATTGGCGAGCAGACAATGTTGATGCACAACAATATAGAAAAATTCAGTCTATAAGTAAAGTAGGATGAACTATAAAGAATTAGCTGTTAAGCTTAATCGGCCTTATAATACCATTCGTAAATGGAGAGGAGAAATTGAAAAAATCTCTGGTCATAATTTTAAGCGCATTAAAGTTAAGAATGGCAGGGCGAGAAAAAATCGGACAACCTATGATTTTTCAAAAGACGACTTACAGGACTTCTTAGAACTTGAAAAATTATTGTCAGACGGTAAAAGCAAAGAATATGCTATTTCTGAAATATGGGGTAATCTTGCTGAAGAAAAACGTGCCGAACAAGACGATAGATTATCAAGATTAACACGTAATTTCAACATTGCAAAAGGAAAAATTAAGAATTTGGAAGATAAAAACCAAATCTTACAGAGAAATATTACTACTCTGCATAATCAAGTAATGGCTCTAACGGAACGAGTTGAAGCACTCGAAAATAAAGGCTTAAAAAATATATTCAAAAAACAATAATGGAGGTGCTAAAATGGCACAAATCACAATCAATGTAAATAAAATCGCAGACGACATCGTCAAACAAATTCAAAAAGCTCAAGAACTATATGTAAATGCAGACCCAGTAGAACGTACAAAATGGAATCCAGATAAAAAAGTAAATGAACCAAATGGTTGGAGAACTGAAGTTCAAATTATGGAACCAGGTTCCGACTTCTTACGTCAAACTTTCTTTATTAATTCAACTGAAAAGCCAAAAGTTGCCATGAATGACAAAGTTTCTGTTGAGATTACAAACCACGGGGCAATTACAGACCGTAAAGGTATTATGCTTTGGTACAATGGAACACTTAGAAAGCTAGGCTAATTCTTGTCAGTGGGCGACATCTTAGACAAAAGGGAGCGTTGCCCTAAAGGCATTAAGCTCCCTTTTGTCGTTAAGAGATAAGGCGACCACGACCGACGAGGATTTGACTAGAAAAATGAGAAAAAGAAAGTATGTTTTACAAAAAGTATACTGTGCAAGTGCAATAATAAAATGTACTTTGTAATATTACGGGTACTCGAAAACTCCGTCCTAGAGTACCCGAAGGGATTGCGAAGCTAAAAAGAAAAATTAATGTAATATTGCACAGGGTATAATTTTGTGCAAAATGAAAATCCATGAAAATGAATATTATGAATTGAATAGACAATTAAGAAAGGAGGTTATTATGTGGCACAGGCGAGAAGATTTAGAACTTATAATATAACTTTGAATTATGATTATGAAGTTCATGACGAAAAAGGAAATGTAACATCAGACATGACCCCAAAACAATGGAAAGACAAAATAGACAATACTATTAAGCAAAATATTTCTGATAAAGATTGGTGTGCTTATGCTTTTCATGATAAAGATATATTAGCAGATGGTCTACCTAAACCCTTACACGTTCACATTCTTGTAAGTTTTGAAAACGGAAAAACCCAAACAGCTGTGATGAAAATATTCAATGTTTCACGACCTGATAATTGCAAACATACAAATACAATAGCTGGTTCCGCTCGATATTTAAGTCATAGAACAGAACAAGCTATGATAGATGGTAAGTATCCTTATGAAGTATCTGCAGTAAATACTATTAATTGTAATTATCTTGAATTGATAAAAGGCAAAGAAAAAGTAAATGTGCAAAAAAACATAGATGAATTTGTAGCCGATATTTCCGAACAAATTATGAATGGGGAGTTATATTTACCTAAAATTCGAGACTTATTTTTTAAAGAATTTGATCGAGCTTTAGCTGATAAGCTTTATAAAAGATACCGTAGAGAATTTGAAAAAGACTTCCAAGAATACTTACAGCATAAAGGCGAAGAATATAAGGTTAATGGGAGAAATTTATCAACAGTATATATTTGGGGAGTAAGTGAAGGTGGAAAAAGCCACTTGGCTAAAAGAATGGGATTATTACTCACGGATAGATTACACTTGATACCTGCTTCTGGTAAAAATAAAACCTTCGACCCCTCAGGCTTATATCAAGGAGAGGAAGTTTCTATATTTAATGAAATTTCTGGTAAAGAGTTCAATAATAAAGAATTTCTAGGACTTGCAGACCCTAAAAATTATAGTCCGATTAACTCACGTGGTAAGGATAAGCATTGGCTGGCAAGGTATCTCTTCTTAACGAGTACGGATAGTAGAGAAACATTTATTAATAATCTAATGCCAAAATTTGAACAGACAGAGAGCTTTGAGAATAGGCAGATAAAAAGACATGAGATAGCACGACGTGTCCCTTATGAAATACGTTGCGTTTCCCTAGGATATATGAGAACTCAGTTTTATTTAGGGATATACGATAGCAAAAATCAAGAGATGTTTTCTATAGGTTCTGTGATTTGTGAAAAAATAGATGATGATGACACAATGAAAAAAGCTGCATTAGAAATTTTACAAAAATTTGGATTGAAGAAAAAAGAAATCGAGGACAAAAATGAATAAAGAAAAATTTGATAAAAACAAAGTTTTAACCCTTGCGGATTGTTTATTTATTAAGAATGGGTGGGTATCTATGCCTTTAGAAATAGCAGAGAATATTGCGGATGAGGCTATAAATAAAGGGTATATTCATGTCTGGCAACATTTAGAATTAAATAAAGAAGTTTTCGGAAACTGGCTAGATGATACATGCGGTGGAAATGCTGGAAAAATTCAAGTTATTGACGCTTTTGACTTTTTAGAAAAAATGGCTAAATTTTCTAAAGAGAAAACTTGGGGGAAATGTGAAAATCAAGTCGTGAAGAGTAAAAACGGCGATATAAAAGCTATCTTATAGTAAAGTGGAAAGGGAAAACACATGAATATTATTACAAAAGATGAGATTATCGAACAAACAGGAATGACAAAATCAGTTGCTTCTCGTATTATTAGAGAGGGTAAACAAATCATGGTAAAAAAAGGATATCCTTTTTACGACAACAAAAGGTTAAACTTTTGTCCTGTAACAGTAGTAAATGAGATGCTTGGTTTAGATTTAAAAGGAAGTGATTATAATGCCCTTAAGAGTGTATCCTAGAGGTAAAAAATGGTATTACAACCTTAAAGATAAAGGAAAATATATAACTGGAAAAGGTGGTTTTGTTACTAAACAAGAGGCAGAAATAGCTGGAAAAAAAGCAGAACTTGATTTCCTTAAAGGAAGAAAATTTGATAATTCTTCTACCCTCTATGATTTATATATGGTATGGTATAATTTAGAAATTTTACCATCAAATAAATCTGATCAGACAAAAAAGAAGTATCTACAATTCTCCAAAAAAATTGAAACATTCTTTAACGATATGATTGCTAGTAAAATAAAACATAGCCAATATCAAAAAATAATGAATGAGATAGGATTAGGCATAGGTCAAGATTACTTATCAAGATTAAATTCTTGTATTAGAGAGACTATTCAACTTGCAAAACGAGATGACTTAAATATAAACGACTTTACAAAGGGAATCAAACTACATGCAAAAATAGAACCTAAAAAGATAGAAGAAAAGTATATCAGTAGTTTAGAAGACTATCAACAAATTATAAAATATCTGAAAAGTATACTAGACTATCCAGAAAGTATAATGCCCTACTTAATATTTATCTTGTTCAAAACTGGTCTGCGTGTTGGTGAAGCATTAGCTCTAACTTGGGAAGACATAGATTTTAAACAAAACCTAATTAAAACCCATAAGAGAATTGATAGTGCTAGGCATACGGATGCAGGTAAACCTAAAACTCCTTATTCTGTTCGTGAAATTCCAGTAAGTCGAGATGTAATTGATATTCTAAAAGAGCTTTTACAACAGCAAAAGAACTATCATATAGTTCAACTCTCACAAGGTCTCATATTCTTTGATAGAAGGCACGGTTTACCAACAAATAATGGTATTAACAAGGCACTAAAGAAATACCTCAATGAATTAAATATAAGCCCCTCAATAGTAGCTACTGGATGTCGTCATACCTATGCATGTGTGCTACTGGCAAAAAAAGTAGATATTGCGGTTGTTGCAAAAAACATGGGGCATAAAAATATACAGCGTATTATAGATACTTATGGTCATGTTCTTAAAGAATTGCATGAAGAAGAGAATGAACAAATAAGAAAAGTGCTTCAAGATTTCTAACTCATGGATACAAATCGGATACAAAAGCAAAAAAAAACAGCTACCTATAAGGAACAAGCTGTTTTTTGATATGCCGAAGGCCGGGGTCGAACCGGCACTCCCGTGAAGGAACCAGATTTTGAGTCTGGCGCGTCTGCCTATTCCGCCACTTCGGCAACAGACTATTTTCTCAAATAAATATTTGAACTGGGGTAGCTGGATTCGAACCAACGCATGAGGGAGTCAAAGTCCCTTGCCTTACCGCTTGGCTATACCCCATTAAAAGGGCGGATGACGGGAATCGAACCCGCGAGTGCCAGCGCCACAAGCTGGTGTGTTAACCACTTCACCACATCCGCCATAATACAAACACGGGCAGCAGGAATTGAACCCACACCAAAGGTTTTGGAGACCTTTGTACTACCTTTATACTATGCCCGTAAAACTATGGAAGGGGAGGGATTCGAACCCCCGAACCCGAAGGAGCGGATTTACAGTCCGCCGCGTTTAGCCTCTTCGCTACCCTTCCGATATTTAATTGTCATTGAATATATTATAACATATTCAATGGGAGTTAACGGGATCGAACCGCTGACCCTCTGCTTGTAAGGCAGATGCTCTCCCAGCTGAGCTAAACTCCCAAT
>NZ_BOVP01000009.1 GCF_018403745.1 Lactococcus formosensis
CATCGTCATTCCTCCTGCTATCTTTTTCTATTATTCTACCTTATTTGATAGTAGATTTAAAACTTTGCAACAGAACCAGTTAGAGAATACTATGATGAAATTTATGGAATGGAAGTGTCATCAATCATAGCATTATATGAAGAAGAAATAGAAGATTAATATACCTATAAAAAAAGCAACCGCAAACCCAAAGAGGGTCTACAGTTGCTTTTTTGTTTACGTACTATCAATAATTTTTATCTATATGAAAGACTCTTACTAAATTTTTTCTGAAAGAATTTTTTCTAATAATTTTCCGATATTTTCTCCTTCAGGGATTTTCCATATTTCTTCTATAAAGGAAGAACCTCTTTCTTTTTGGTTAAGCTGCAGTATAAAAACATTACCAATTTCTGCTTCAGATAAATCAATATGTCCATACTTTGGCATATATTGAGAAGCCGAATTTCTAAAAGTTATAAACTTACCATTGCCAAAAAAACCAGAGGACAAATCAAAGTAAGTTACTAAACTCATTTTTTGTCCCCACTCTTTAAAGACAAGTTGACCCAAACAATACCCTTTTTCATGTAGTGCCTGATATTCCCAATAAGGGAACCCCACGGCTTGTGTTTGAGAAAAAGAGAATGCTACTTTTTCATTTAAGAAATCAAAAAGCTGTTCACGAGGAATACTCGCATAGTCTTTTTCATAAAAATTTTCTCTTTGGCGTCGACGTTCAATTTCATCGTTTTGCATGAGGTGTTACCTTCCTTTCTTCTGTGCGTTCTTTATCTTGTACTTGGCTAAAGTTTTGAATATTGTCATAAAGTTCTAAGTCATCTGTGATTTTAGAGTAGGCTTCTTGCAATTCTTTTCGCTCCGTTTGAAGATTTTTAAGTTGCTCAACCTGAACTTTATCGTGCGTATTGAATTTAACGTGATCTGATTTTTCTTGAATAAGGTTATCTAGTTTTTCTAGAGAGCCTTCAATTTCTCTCATCTCTGCAATGAAATCTTCGCCCAAATGATTGAATGACTCACGACCAGAAACGCCATGTCGTGCAAGTAAATTCATAGCGTCAAAAAGATTATGCACGTTATTCATTGCCTTGCTATTATATATTGGTACATTATCGGTTTCGTGGGAAAGCTGAGAGATGACTTGATGTCCCCATAAAATTTTACTTTCCGCAGGATATTTTGCATCCATAAAAGTAAATTTAGAATAGCTGTTCAAATGAATTTCAAGTTTTCCATCTTCATTTCTGTCAACTGCAGTATGAGGGATTTTTATTGTCCCTTCACGATGTCCTGCTTGTACAAAAATATAAATCCCTGTATCGACTTCTTGATCCACTTGCCATTCTTCTAAGACTAATTTGATGTTGTTGTTTTCTTTGTACCAGGCTTGTTGTTTTTGGTATTCGGAATAAATTTCATTTTTTGAAAAGGCTTTGATGTTCTTGTTTTGATTTTGGAGACATCGCTTTTCGATATTTTCTTTTGAGAAAATTCTTTTTTCTGGGTGGGCGTCCATCTTTGCTTGGTCTTTTTTTGAAATTAAAGAGCTATCACGGACAGGACGCTTTTGCTCAAAATCTTTGAGAGTGTAAGTCGTATACTTCCCAGAAAAGTCGACAGCCACATTTAATGCTAATGCTTTCTGCTTAAAATCTTCTAGACTCAAAGAGTGCTTTAATAAAAAGTTCAATCGACTTTTCAACTCTGGACGCACAGGATTTTTTGCAAGGTACTTTTGATAAGAGTGATAGGACTTTTGATAAGGTAACACATTTTCTTGGATAGCACCGTGCTTAAGTGAAATTTTATCAGAGAGTTCACGTGCAACTTGTAATGTGTTTTTTTGCCATCGAAAATTTTTGAAGTCAACATTCGAAGTCGCATTAAAAATAATGTGGTTATGAATATGGTCTTTATCAATGTGTGTTGCAATAATATATTCATGTTTCCCACCAGTTAATTGCTCGACCCATTCTTTTCCTATCTTATGAATTTCCTCTGCAGAGAGTCCATCTTCAGGACGAAAAGATTGTACCAGGTGATGCGCTAAAACTTGTTTATTTTGTCGTCCGACCATCTTACGTGCAAGTAATCTTGTGTAGCCCATCTCAACATCCGCATAATTCAAGTTACCAATATGGTATCCACTGGTTAAGATTTGTTCCTCAGTTTTTTGAGGATTTAAAATATATTTAACAGCACTTTTTAGAGCTTTTTCGGATTTAATTTGTTTTGGAAAAGGAACAACAACCATCAGTTCTCCTCCAAAGTATTTAATTTTTTATTGAACTCAGTAATAATTTGTTTTTCAACTTTTTCCATTTGTTTCCTCATAGCTTTCATTTCTTCTTCCAAAAGATAGAAATCCATAACATCGATCTCGTGACTTTGGTTTACGTGTTTTGCGACTTGGTTAATATTATTCCCAATCTTATTTAACTCCGAACGAACAGCACCTAACTCAGCTAATGTCGATTTCATTTCAGAAAAGTTTATATTGACCACATAACCATTCAAGCCCATGCGAAGTAAGTAACTTCCTAATGTCTTATAACCTGCTTTCTCCATATTTTGCAATAGGAGCTTTTTTTCTTCAGGAGTTGTCATAAAATGAATATTCTTTTTACGTGTCCTATCAGCTTTTTTCATTAATAGAGTTCCTCTCTTCTTAAATAATTTTGAATAAAGCAAGGGAATAAAAACCCAGTCAAAACCAACCCCCAAGGGAAGAGCGTAGCTCTTGCGGGCATAGCAAGTGTGTACACACTTGCGAAAAAATAAAAGTTCAGGATAAATCAGAATTGCACAACTGCAACTCTGACCTATCTTGACCTTTATATTGATTTGGGGAAATCCCCAAGCCCCTGTTTTATTCTTAATTATTTTTCTGTTTATTTCTAAATGTGCTTACAGCAATTTTTTTCCAGTTTTCAAAAGTATCAATATCCATTTCGATTAATTCATTTTCAACTTTTTCCCATTCCTCACGTTCAGATTTATCAATGTTTTCTTGACTTTTAGTGAGGAAACTTTTTATTTTTTTACTTGCAACAGGTAAGGTTAAATCATTTTTATCATCCATGATGCACGAAAAAATATAAGCAATGTTTAATTCTTGGTTCACTGATTTCTCCTTTTCTAATGATTTGCATGGAGCGCAGCAAGCTCACTTTGTTTTACATCACTTTGGCTTGTTGCACTCCCTGAACTTTTTTTGAAGATGATTTTTCCTTGACTTGATCGTTGTGAGATTGTTTAGCCATAGTCATTCTTTCTTTGAAACTTAACTTTTCCATCTTGTCTTTGGTCGTCATTGTTTTATTTTTTGTCTTAACTTTTGACTGAAAGAGTTGTTTGTATTCTTCAGAAAAACCTTCAGCATTCGCTTGTAGATGTTCAAATGTTTGTGTGATTTGGTCAGCATTTAGTGAGGAAGTTAAACTTTGAATATCTAAATCTGTTTCTAATCCTACTTGTCGTAACATGACATAAGACATGGATAAGACTTCAAGTTTTTGTAATTCAGGAGAGAGTGAGGGTTCAAAATATTTTTGATAAGCTAATTCTTGAACCAATGCTTGGAGTGCTTTTTCAGGAGAAAGTCCTTTTTGAATGTATAGCACTTCTCTTTCTTTTGAGTACCAAGAATGTTCAAAATGAATAGATTTGTCATCTTTTTCAAAAGGTACAGGTGTAAAATGTATTGCAATTTGAGAAAGTTTGGAGAGTTCTTGGAAAATTCTTATTGCTTTTTCTCGAGAAATTTTTGGAGAAATTTCTGGCAGTATATCTTTATCTAAATTTTTTGAATGAGAGAAATTTTCTGTTTGACTGATGTCAAAGACAGATACAAGCTGTTCTTTACTTTTGGATAATAAAGGTTGCTTGTTCTCATCTAATTTCATGTTCTCGTTTTTATCCCATTGTGGTTGAGGAGAAGGGACAAAGATTTTGATTGCTTTAGATTGATATTTAATTTTTCTATGAAAATCATTTGACCAGGTATTAAATTCTTTTACATACTTTGCTTGAGGATTTTGTGCTAAAACTAGACGTATATTTTTTTCACTGAGGTCAGGCATTGAAGATAGAACATTTAAAAAATCTCTGAACTTTTCAGAGGATTTATAGTTTAATACATCATGGCTAAGAGCTGCATTTACAGATTTCGCATCACGAGCTGTGAGTGCTTCTCGAAGAGATTTCGAGTAATCTTCTTTCACATTTGTTGCTTTAGAGGATGTGCTGTTTGCATAATTTTTATTATTTTCATTTGGTGTAGGATGTTGTTTAGAAGTTTCTTTTGTGTTGAACGTTTTAAACTTTCCCTTTTGCTTATTATATTTTTGAATTTCTTCTTTACTCGGACGAAGAATATTTTCTTTTGCAAAGTTATAAGAGAGAACAAAACGATTGTTTTTGAGGTGCTTGTCAATACTGTATTTTGCTTCTTGAAAGTCAACTTTTTTATCATCTATAGTTAATACACCAACAACATCTAAAGTAACTCGACCACTTAAATCGGTTTTCAAATCTGAAATATTAGTGAGCTTATCTAATTCAAAAATTTGTGCAACCTTGTTGTATTGTCCTTTGCTATCAACTTTAGATGCATAAATTTTTACAAACTTTGTTTGGCTGTAATTTTCAAATTCCTGTTTGTGTGGTGGTTCAGGGTAAGTCTCTTCAGGAGAAGTGAAGGATTGCTCTTCTTCAAACGGTGGCTCAACAAATCCTAAATCAGATACCGAGGGTTCGGTCTTTTTCTTTTGATTTTGGAGTTGTTCGTTCCAATCTTTTCCCTGAGTTGGCACTTCAACTCTGACTTTTTGAATGACATCAGGGTTGTCTTTTTTGAATTTTTCTATAAAAGATTGTCCTTGTTCATCATCATCAAAAGCAAAAATAAATTGTCCGGTCTTTTCATCACTTAGAGAAATAAACGATTGATAATTGAAATGAAGTTGATCAGGGTGTTCCATTAAATGTTTTACACCCCACTCTTTATCATTAAGAATTTTTTCTGAAATGAGTGGAGAGGATACCATAACTTCTGCCATTGCTTTCCAATAAGCATCAGGTTTATATCCATCTGCAGCAACCAAGGTGGTGTCTTGTAATTTATCTTTGTTCAAATCAAAATAAGACAATAGATCAATTGGGGCTTCGATAGGAACTACATTTTTGGGCGTTCCTATTGTAACTTTTAGTCCGCTGTTGCTTCCAGAATTTGTCAGGACACGTTTCAAGTGTCCGCTCTTATGTGTGTGTCCTGGTATTTCAGGGTGCACTTCGATTCCTTGCGCACTTCCACCAATTACACGACCTTTGTTATCTAAATTTTTAAAGATAACAACTGGTTCGTAAAAGTATGTGCCATCGTCAAGCTCAGTGCGCCACTCCGCTTGGGCAATCATATCTAAGTTAATGAAGTAGTCAATGGTTTCTCTTGAAATTCCTCTTGATTCAAGATAACCAATTGCAAGTTCCATGTTTGGACTTTCTTCATAAAAATATTTGAATGTTTTTTGTTCAGGTATTTTACCAGGAACAAATTCCGCAAGTTCTACTCGATTGAGTTCGACGACACTTTTTGGAAAAGCAGCGTCAATTTCTTCTTTTGTTGTCGCACCAAACTTCAAAACAGAAACTAAATCAACAACGCTCATTTTGTTGTTCAGTCCTTTTCCATGCCAAAGAAAACTATTTGTACCAGGATAAATTGTAAAGGTGTTATGCCCTTGAAATTCACCTTGATAACTGTTTCCTGCTTTGTTAACTGTCATACCAAAGGCTTGGGCAACTGCCATGATGTCTTTTTTCTTGGCATTAATTTCGAGCTGCTTACGTGCATCATGTTTATCTTCTGACATATTTTTCCTTTCATGTATTGTTATTATGTATTGATGAGTAACTAAAATAGTCTCGTATTTGTAGCAACATTTTCATTAATGCATAAAAAACGAGTTGTCAGGTAATAACTGCTCTTGGATATTTCTTGTTTTAAGCAACATTACCCCATCATCCTCAACAAAACTTTGAACGTCATAATCAATATCACCTTCATACATTTCTTCAGCAACTTTTAGGAAATACCAACGAGGTTGCTTTTCATCAATATATTCATGTTTAAATTTTTCCTCAATAATTCTTCCTTTGTCATCGTAACTATCTGCTGTTGGACGTACAGAAGATAAAGTAAACTGTGGTAAAATGGTAGTTTTCGTTGCTACTGTATGGATAGGGGTTGATTTTTCTCCATCTTTGAATGTGTAATTTGAAATCTCTGAAGCTATCCATTCAATTTCAATATGGGATATATTTTCTAATTCTTTTATTGAATTGATTTCAAATACTTGCCCAAAATTAAACTGTTTGCTCCCTTTAAATAGCACAGACCTTGCATACAGTTTATTTGGGAAAGGATGTTTAACTTTTACTTTTTTATGCTCGATGATTGAATTATCTTTACCCATTATTTGTACTTTACAAGATAAATTTTTTAAGCTGTTTCGATAACCAAAGAATTGCGGATCAATGATAATGAGTATTTTATTTTTATCTATATCCATTTTTTCAAATTCTTTCAGTAGTTGAATATGATTACTGTCTGCAATACCAGAAATATGATGAAACTCAGAACCGTCACTTGTATAAGTTGGAACATGAAGGTCTTTTAAACCATCTTCATTTTTTGGTTCTTCTTCAACCCAAATATAAGGCATTTTCTTTCTCCTTTTATATACTAAGAGATTTTTCATTCTCTTTTTCTTGATTTTTCAGCTCTTTATTATGCTCTAAACTGTCTCGAAGTTCCTCACATCTCGCTTTTACTTCTTGATATTCTTCTTCTTTTGAGAAAGTAGAATCTTGATTGGATTCAATATAAGAAATTGAGGACTTAATTTTCTCGACCTCTTCTTCAGTACGTGAGTAGTCACGGACAAGTCCTTCTTCTAAGAAGTTGTCAATTCGAGTGATAATACCAGTTGGGGCTTGAGGATTTACCCACGTGGAGTATTGTGCTTCTCCTTTAATGATGATGCGCTCATTTTCATTACCATCCCCAAGTCCTGGATTGTGTAAGATTTGGAAATTACGATAATTCGCAATATGTGTGATTTTTTTATCTGAAGTACCCATTGCTTTTGCGACATTGTAGGCAAGCGTATTATTTCTGATTTGTTTAGCAAAAAATTCCCCCACGTCGGATTTTTTATCCTCTTCAGTAAATGTACGCTTATTCTCTTTATAGAAAATAGTGATCGCAAAAGGATTATCTTTATTTTCTTGAACAGTATTTATATCTGACTGAGTCGCTATTAGACGGTTTTCAAAAAGTGGCAACTGCTCTTTTTCTTTTTTGACACGCTTCAGATTAGAGATTTGACTATCAAAAAAGCGTTCTCTCGAACGTTCTAGGGTTTGAAGTTTCATCTCTGTTTCCATGTACTCTTGTCTTACAGGGTCAGCTTCTGCGATTGCTTTAAACTTAGACATATTGATCTGGTCGCTTGTTAATTCTTCCATTTCACGTATCTTCGTATCGCCAAGCATGATTTGGTTAATGACCTTAGCTTTATTTTCTAAGGTTTGCCAGAGGTAAGCATCCATTGAGCCTTTTGTGATGTAGTAGTGAACTTGAACTTTATCGTTCTCATTACCTTGTCGAATAATACGACCGTTACGCTGTGTAAGGTCTGAGGGACGCCAAGGAAGGTCAATATGGTGTACAGCAATGAGCTTGTCTTGAATATTTAAACCTGTACCAGCTTTAGTGGTACTCCCTAGAAGAATTCGCTTGTTCCCAGTTCGCATATCCTTCATTAAGGCTTCCTTCGTCTTATCCGTAGCTTCATGGATAAAAGCTATTTCTTTTTCAGGAATACCATTCTTGATGAGAAGATTTTTGATTTCATCATAAGCTGAGAAATGATTGATAGAATCATCTCTGTTTCTACTTTGACTATTTCTATACTTCAGGGGGACAGATTGGTCACAGAAGATAAGCTGTGTACCGCTATTCTCTTGATTTTCAAAGTAAACTTTCGTCGCATTATCTACGACTTGATTTATCTTATCAGAGTCGCTACTTGAATACCTTTGGTCGTCCAATATACGCATATCAAGAGCGATTTTCTTACTCTCTCCGACAATCTTAAGCATGTTGTCCTCAAAAGGTTTAACAGCTCCTGCTTCGATTGCTGCTGCTCGATCAAGTAGACTCTCAATGTATCTACTTTGAGCTTCAGTTACTTCACTTTCATGTGAGATAACTTGTGCTTCAGGAACAGGCAAATTAAGCATATCTTGTGTTTGAACATCCCAGGTACTTCGGAAAGTATTCATCAATTCAGGCACATTACCAAATTTTGTAAAGCGACGATTGACTTTGAATGCTCCCGCAGCGGTTAATTCAAAGTTGTTTTCAATAATACCAAAGCTACTTACCCAGGTATCAAAACTTGAAACATCAAACTGTTCAAGAATGTCAGGCGCAACAAATTTTGTCATCGTATAAAGCTCTACAACAGAGTTTGACATTGGTGTGCCTGTTGAGAATACGACACGGCGGTTATTGTAGATAGACTGCAGATATTGCACTTTTTGTTGCATATCCATTGCTTTCTGACTTCGTGTAGTCGCAATCCCTTTAACATTTTCCAATTGAGAAAATGGCGCAAGGTTTTTATAGCCATGAGCCTCGTCCACGTAGAGCATATCAATGCCTAAATCTTCAAAGCTGATAAAAGTATCAGTATCTTTCTTCTGAAGCTTTTTAATACGTTCTTTTAGACTCTCAATTGTTTTTTCAACTTTTTTCACTGTAAACTTATTTTCTTTGTCAAGATTTTCTAAGTGTTCTCGTGCTTCGAATAGCTGATTTTTAAGGTAGTTTTCCTGGTACTCTTTACTCATAGAAACCTTCTCAAACTGAGAGTCTGCAATAACTATTGCATTGTATTTACCATTTGCAATTCGGCTAATGAATTTTTTACGATTTTCCTTTTGGAAATCTTCAGTACGTGCAACAAGTACTTTGCTTTCAGGGAAATACTTGTAAATTTCTTTTGCAAATTGCAAGATAAGGGGCTTAGGAATGACAAATAAAGGCTTATTGATTGTCCCAAGCTCTTGAAGCTTCATACAAGATGCGAGCATGGTTAAGGTCTTACCAGACCCTACCTCATGTGCAAGTCCTGCTCTTCCATCTTGAATAATACGCATAGCTGCATTCTTTTGGTGAGGGCGCAAAGTGAACTGTTTAGCTAAACCATTGACAGTTAAAGACTGACCGTCATAGTGTTTAATGACGAAACGGTTGAATTTTTCATTATAAATATCAACAATTTTTTCACTTACTTCAGGATGTGCGCCTACCCAAGATTTGAAGTTATCTTTGAGAAGATTTCCTTTATCTTCAATGATTGATGTTGCATATTCATCAATGACTCGCTTACTATCATCATTTGGATCAGGCTTATATATTTTTGCTTCTCTTTGATTAAGTAAGGTTGATGCTAGTTTTTCGCCATTATATTTTTTGAAGCCATAGGTGTTAGTCGGCGCAAATTTATAAGGACTTTCAAGACTAACCTTGTAGCTATCTGTTTGCTTATCAAAAGCAACAATTGCTTGTGTGTCCATGATGTCGCTTAGGAACTCTTCATAGATTTCAACAGGGATAAACCGAGAACCGTATTTATAAGTAATATCAGAAAGATAAAGGTCTTTTGGAATTACTTTTTCAAGAGCATTGATATTTACTGACCAATCTCTGTCCTCAATATTAAACTCTTGGTTGTTTTGAGCTTCAGCAAGTTTAGTTTTTACATCCCCAGACAGATAGTCCTCACGAGTAACATATTCACCATCGCCAATATAGAAAATGTTTTCACCCAATTCATCTATAATTTCCTCGATATTTTTCCCATAAATATCTGACATATAGTCAAAATCAAGTTGTCCTTTTCTATTCAAAGATGAAAGTAAGGCATCGTGTGCTGTTTCAACCGTAACAGCTTCCTGTTCTGGCTGTATTGTAGGTTCAAAGAACACAGGACTCTTAATGAGAATCGGCTCTTTCGTTACTTCATTCTCTGCTTCCTCTTCAACAGAAGCTAAGAATTGATAGTAGTCATCTTCCCTCATAATTTGGCGATTTTTAGAGTCAGAAATATAACCATGTTTCGCAACAAAAGTATCATATTTATTGTTAAACGCTACTCTCAATTGCTCATATTCTTCTTTAGAATAATCTGGCTTATGTTGGATATTCAAAAGAGCTTGTAGAGAATGACGAAGATCAATCATTTTTTCAATTGCTTCGACTTCTTTTGGAGAATAATCAACGGAGTAAAAATATTGTCGACTGACAACTTCCTCAATTTTGAGGGTGTTTTTTTCTTCTTCTTTGGTATAGGTATATCTATAATCGCCTTGTGTCACTGTTTGTATGCCGCTATCCAGTTTTTCAAGCACATTCGCAGGTATATCTTTCAGGTCAAATGCACTGCCTACACCAATAGGGATAAAGTTTGACCAACTATCAAAATAGCCTTGACTAGAATAAATGGGTTTATATTTTACTTTTGTATCAAATATTCTCTCTTCAACTTTTCTATAACGTTCAAGTTGTCCTTTACGTGTTTCCCCCTTTTTAAGCATAACACTTGATTGTTTGCGGTGAGGAGTGACACGTTTACCATCATAGAAATAGGGCTTTTTCTGATGTACAAAGAGTGTGAAAGGTTCTTGCTGAGAGAGAAGCGTTTCAGGAAGGGAATATTCATCAAGAATGACACCCTCAATAATCTGTTCAGATTTATTGTTTGAGTAATAGCTTGTATCCTGTTGCAATTCTAAGGCTTCAGTAAGTTTAGGGATATACTCTTCTTCCTTAAAATCACGGTAAACCGTAAGCACACCCCCATTAAATGATTTTATACCAACTTGACCAAGAACAAATTGAGATTGTTCATGGAAATAACGATTGACTGTGACCTTATTGCCTTTATCATCATGAATAAGCTGTGTATGAAGCCATGTAGGCTCTAGCTCAGGGGTTTTAGTTTTTTGGAAGATTAAAATATCACTTGAAACATCTGTACCGGCAATATCTTTAAAAGCGTCATTTGGCAGGCGAACTGCAGAGACCAAATTTGCTTGTTTTGCCAGCTCTTCTCTAAAACGGTTATCCTTTTTATCCATTGTTCCAGTAGAGGTAATAACCGCAACCAAACCGCCCTCATGGACGAGATCAAGAGACTTTTTAATGAAGTAGTCATGAATGGCATAGTTTCTTGAATATTTCTCGTCGCCAATCATTATTTGACCAAAAGGAACATTGGTTATGACAAGGTCTAAGGCATTGTCATTAAATCTTGTATCCTGGAAGCCTTTAATTTGAATATCGGCACTTTGTTGGAGATTTTGAGCAATTAAACCAGTGATATTATCCAACTCAACACCAAATAACTCAGATTTTTCTTTTAAATGACCAGGCATCGATGCAAAGAAATTTCCAGTACCCATAGAGGGGTCAAGTATTCTACCACCGTCAAAACCGATAGCATGAAGTTGACTATATATAGCTTGTATCACTTCAGGACTGGTGTAGTAGGCGGTTAAACTGGATTGCAACATATTGCTGTATTCTTGACCTGTGACTAGAGATTTTAGCTCTCCACGTAGTGCTGCATATTTTGGATTGCTTTCATCAAAGAAGTTGTTTGCAAGACCGCCCCAACCCACATATTGAGCGAGAATTTCTTGTTCTGCAGGAGTGGCCATTCTACCTTCTTGCTCAAGCAGTTTTACAAGTCGTATGGCTTCAATATTTGCCTTAATTTTATCCTCGGTACTACCAGGGTAAAAAGAAGCCAATTTTTGTGTATCGAAGGGGAACTCAAAATTGGTTTTAGATTGTGAAGGGGTGTTATTAGAGGAAGCCAAAGGTGCTGCAGGTGTTTGTGTTGATACTTCCGTAGACTCTTGACTTGGTGCCACTTTATCAGAGTCGAAGCTATCAAATAAGGAGATTTCTTGTATTTGCTCTGACTCAAAATTTCGATTTTGTTGTTTAAGCTTATTTTCTTCTAGCCTTTGTTCCAAGTCCTCTAAACCTATTGGATTGACTAATCGACTATCAGGTATATCATCCCCAAAAGTATTTTTTATGAATTTACCATTTTCATATACAAGGTAACGAGTATCAGGACTCTTATCGTGAGTCATTTCAAGTATGACTTGTTGGCCATCTTCACTATCACTAATTTTATAATGACAGACATCCGTACCATCAACAATAACAGTAAGCTCATCCTCACCAGACATCAACATACCCATGAAATCTTCCATAGGATCAAGCTCATCTCGTTCCTCCCAATCTTCAAATGGCTTATTAAAAAGAGCTAGGTTGGACGTTTCTTGTTTTAGGGTATCTATTGGCTTTTCAATCTTTTTTTCTTGGTCTTGGTTCTTAAATTCAAGATAAAATTGACGGATTTTTTTATCAAAATCATTAATTCCTGTTAATTCATCTACAGCACCAGATACATCTAATTCTCCATCAAGTGAAAGAACGACCTCGTCTCCCCAAAGATTCTGTTTGACAAGGTCAGTACTATAATCGTCTTGCTTGATTATAAAGTTGTCCGAAAACTCATAACGTGTTATGACAGACTCTAAAAACTCTTTATCTAAAGTAAGTAGCCCCTCTTCCTCTCCTGGTAAAGGAGCTAGTTCTGCAGCTTCTATTTCAGAAACAGGAGTTATATTTTTCTCTAACCATTCTTCATAGCGTTTCGCTTCATCATTGATGAAGTATTCATTAGAGTTGATAAGCAGGTCTATTCTATCTGCTACCTCTGCCCAAGAATAGAGTACTTCATCGTTAAGAGTACGTGAAGAGAGTTCAATTCCCTTTCCATTAAACATGCTCATATAATAATCATCAGGACTTGCATGACCCCCAATACCATATTCATCTTTGAGTAATTTTGCACGTTCCGACTTACTTAGTGTAGATGTAAAACCATATGAAATGCGAAATTTACCCTCTGCAATACCTGAGCCACGCTTTAGTTCTCGTGTAATTTCTCGCTCACGTATGACCTCAATATCGGCTTCCGATAAACTATCTTCTTCAATCTGAGGTGTACTTCCACTAGTTTCAACGGTCTTTATATTCTCAGTCTGGATAACCTCTTTTGAAGGGCTTGAAAAATCAATATCAACATTCAATTCTTCCATTTGATTATTGAAGTGTTGCTGATTTTCCTTAATTTTATTCAGTTCAATTTGAACGTCTTCGTATATATTTTGTACCTGGTGTGTTAACTCTTTAGAAATATTATTTGCTAAAGAATAGACAGGTAGAAACCGATCATGACTAAATTTTGAAATGCTATTGGTTACCTTATTTTCAATAGTGCTATACTCTATTTCTTCACTGAGATAGATACCAAATTCTTCAAAAAGATTATACCTGGCAATTTCTAAAGCCGTGTCTATTTCTTCATTCGTAAACTTTGATAAGCCTTGTCGAAATGGCTCAAAAAATTTATTAATTTTTGTAAGTGACTCTTCAAAATATTTATCTGAAGTATAATCATCAAGTGTAAAAGAATCACCGGAGAGAGATGCAAGGGTATTGAACAGTAGCTCACTGGAAATTTCTGTTCTTAAAGGAAGTAAAGTAAGGTCTGCATCATGTTTTAAAGTTGTTTGTGCGAGGTCATAGAGGACTTCTTTTGTCTTATCTCGCTCATCATATAGTCGGACGCTTGATTTTTGCCCAAATTCTACACTTGACTCGTCAGATAAATTCTTCCAAAAATCAAAAGAACCCAGAAGCCTAGCTTCTGGATTCTGTACATAGATTTGTAGAACTTCACTCATAGGACGGCCATGGTGGTAGGAGTTAAAGCGCAAAAATTCTAGTTTACTACCGAACGATTGATAGCGTAATGTATTAATAAAATTTTGTACCTTAGCAGTAGTTTCTTTTAAATCCATATTTTCTCCTATTCATTTGCTGACTTCATGTTAATTCCCTCATCAATACTACGAAGACCTGTTTCATAGATTTGTTTAAGATAATTTTTCATAGCATTAACTCGTGAATTAACTTCATTTTTTTCATCTACAGATAAAACTTCAAGAGCATTTGTACGTGCTACTTCCTGTTTTTCTTTGAACGTGCGATTGAGTATTTCAAGTTCTTTACGCTTTTCTTCTTCTACTTTGTCGTCTGCAGCTTTAATTGCTGCAGCTTTTTTACTTTCAAACTCAAGGGCTACATCTTTTTCGATTTGTGATCTATTCTTAAGACCATCTTTAACTTTTAAAAGCTGCTGCATATCATCTAAAGAAGATTGATATTCTGATGTTTGACCAACGATAGCTGTTCCCTGTTCAGCTTGTTCAGAAACAGTTTGAAGCACTTCTTCGTGGTCTGTCTTACTTGTATCTTGTTCGATATTTAAAAGATTTGCGCCACATTCGGAGCAGAATTTTGCATTAATGTCATTTTCAAACCCACAGTTTTCGCATTCTTTAAGTTCTGTCATTTGCTCTTCTTCGACATCTTCTTCGTTCTCTTCTTGGACTTCAACTTCTTCTACTATCTCTTCGTTTCCAAAGGCTTCTTCTAGCTCTTCAGTAGATACTTTTGCTTCATCTAAAGTAGAATTGCTCGAACTGCCTTCATCGATTGTCTCACTTGTCTTTTCAACAACTGATGGATGAATAAATGTTTCATCTTTACTTTCAACTTTTGTATCTTCGACGACAACGTTGTCTTGTTGTTCTAACTCCTCGATATCAATTGCTCGACGTTTCTTCGTATTGAATTTTTCAAGAAGTTCAGTGAAGTTTGTTGACTTCGGATAAGGAAACTTCAATGTTTGGCCGTAAAGAACCTCTTTTTCAGTTCGAATATATACGTTTGCTTGTACTTCCCTTTCATCACGTAAGAAAATAAAATTCAAACTTTCAATATTTATCACAAAATCATCAAATTTTGGTGAAGTAATAATACGATTTTTTTCTTCCTCTGAAAGTCCTACACTTTCTGGAAGAGTAAATGTACGTTTGTTGTTAAAAATATTTAGTGCTTTTAGTCCTTTAGCCATGTGTTAGTCTCCATATTCTGTTGTATTTGCTTCTTGTGTTTCAGCTCCCCCAAAATCTTTCAAAATCTCAAGGGTATCCTTAGGGTTTAGTTGCTGTCTCTTCATTTCTTTTATCAAGGCAATAAATTCAAGTGGTTCAGCATCAATTTGAGAAATAGTATCATTCATTTCCTCATTCGTAATCTGCTCAATTTCTAATTCAAGTTGTTCCACTTTACTTTTATAGTCTGCTATTTTAGCTTCATTTTTCTCGATTTTAGAAAGATAATCATCAATTTTCTTCCGACGAGATGCTATTCTTTCTTCTAATTTCATATAGTCTCCACTTAAAATTTTTTAATTCATTTCATTTGTTTCCTGTGCTGCACGATATGTAATAGCACTCACGAGGTAATGATTACCCTCTTTGATGAAAGATAACTTCAGCTCTTGGTTATTTGGCATTGTAAAGCTTTTAGGGCTAGGGTCTGAAACCGTTGGCTTTTGTTGCAAATTGTCATTTGTAAAGTTGACCTGGCAAATTGCACTTTCGTCTTTTTCATCAATGTAAATCTTCGCATTATCGAATTTTTGATTTACGATAAGCTCTTTTTGTGCCTGGTTCACAGGCTTTTCTTCCTGTGCGACAACAGCATCAAATAAGTCTATGGTCATATAAGGCCTGTATTGATTTCGGTTATCTCCTAAATACTGATAGGTTAAGTATTTTTTGAGAAATGTTTCAATGTTCGCATTATCCAATTTTAAAAGACCCTGTGGATCTTCTTTATTTTTTTCTTCTTGTTTGTTTTCTTCATTTTTTTGATTACTTGAAGATTGAGAAGTCGTTGGTTTAGCTTCAGTTTTACTTTTAGGACTACTCAAGCTACTAAAGAACATGACCATCCCAAAAATAAGAAGGGCTACTCCCCCTACTAAGCCTGTAATTAATAGGCTTGCTTTAGTTTTATTTACCATTTGTACCTTTCTTTTTACAATTTAAAGTCAATGAAGTTCACTCCTGCAGGTGAAGAAATGACACGATAAGTAATCTTATATAAGCCACCGTTCATATTCATTTCTGATACCAGGAAGCTACCGTCAGAGTTGACATACTCCACAAAAGCAACGTGCCCATAAGGTGCTGCAGCACCTGCAACTCCTGCAGGGAATGAAGCTGCATATCCTGCTTTTGGTGTACTTGTCGTGTTATAACCTTGAGCCGAAGCACTTGCACCCCACTGTCCACCATTTCCTAGATATGCAGGGATTGTTTTTCCTAATTGATAGAACCTGTTGTACACGTACCATGTACATTGTCCTGCCGCATAAGCATTCCCTGGATAACCTGAGGTAGAACACTGGCTTGAGGGATTAGGGAATTTGAGTTTTCCGACATACTCTGGGGGAATATTTGCACTTGAAGAACCTGAACCACCTCCATTTTTGAAATAGTTAAACCATTTTCGAGATTGCTCTTTACGTTGAGCCATTTTGTCGCCATTGTTTCTTTCCCAAAGTGTTGCGACCTGATCCGCTAGAGCTTCTACGGATTGGTCTGACTCTACAATAGCCTTAAAGAGCGCCCTGTCATAGGGAGTATCGGCAGACATCGCAAAATTTATTTGAAGAGGTAGGCTGTACCACTTCTTTTTCTGACTTTTTGCATAGTCACGTAGCATTGTATTTCTTGTTGAGCCATCTGAAGTATCTGTCCATTGGCCTAAACCAAGTCCTCGATGGAGAATATTGGGGAAACCACCATTATAAATATCAGGGCCACCCATTGTTAACCACTTCTCACTGTCCCACGCAGGGTCTTTGTCGTCCTTCGCTCCAACTGGTGGTGCTAAATAGTCACCTTCAGCACGCTTCGGATTAATACTACTCTCTACATCCCAATTTCCTAGAAAAGCTGAGATACCTTGTGTAGTTGCATTTGGGTCAACTTTCTTGATTTCGTTGTAAACCGTTTGTGCACGTTCTGCGATAGATGAGTCAGGATTGAACTCTTCAGCTTGTTTTGCTGCTTGAGATGAAGAATTAGCTAATCCACCAATGAAGAAAATTAGCATCATGATGAAAATAACCGCAAGTCCAATCCAACCCCCAACCACACTAAACTTTAAGGCTAATACCTTTGGAGAAAAAGCTTGACTTAGGAGTTCTTTAATATAAGTTGAACTCCACTTGCTTACCGCCTTAGTGCCATTCTGAGCGACACTTGCACTCGCCGTTGAACTCTTGGTACTTGCCACATTTTGAGCCTTCTTGGTATTTAAAAAAAACTTCTCTTTACGGAAGTTTTTCTTAAAAGTTTGCCCAAAGGACTTGATAAGATTATCGTTCCTATTATCAAGAATTTTTTTTCCTTGATTTACAATAGTCTTTGATTTTTGAACGGCTTCACTTCCCTTATCAGTCCACTCTGTCTGCTCATTATGCTCGCCTAATTCTCCTTTTGAACCAGAAAGAGAAGTGAAGACGTTCTTTTTAGAGCGATTTAAACTCTGCTTCTTTAAAAGTTCTTTTCTTGAAGTAGCACTTAAAAACCGTTGATGAGGGTTTTTGGTTAACTTAATTTTTTCCTTGCTTGATTTTATTTTATTATCAATTGAGGAAGTATTATCCTGAGTCTTGCGCACAGACCCTTCTCTGCTTTTCTTAACCTCTTCAGTTGAAGAACTCTTCTCTAAATTTGTAGAAGAATTTAGCTTATTTTTTTTGATACTTCCTGTTGATTTTGAAGAGTTCGAGGATGTTTTATCAGATTGACTTATTTTTTTTGCTCTCGAATTAACTTTCGAAACTTTTTTTAGTACTTCTTTTTTATCAGAAACTGCACTGACTTTATCCTGGTACTTGTTTCTAGAAATTGGTGACTCCTTAACATGTACTGATTTTTTTACTACTTCATGGCTCTTCTCCTTAGAACTGTAGTAATCAACTTTATTGTCCTTGCTCATTCATCACCTCTCTTTCTATTTTATTTGTTTTTTGCATCGGTATTGACCAAGTCAAACAGTAGAGTGCCTTCATTAATTGGATTATTGAAAGGCACTTTTGTATCCCCTGCAATTACAAGACCTGAACCTTTTTCATCTTTTTTCAAATACTGATAAAGTTCTTTCGTTAACTCAAACCTGTCAACAATAGTCTTAAAGGCTCTACCACTTTGACGTAAGATGACGAAGAACTCTGAGTTAAAGAACATTGACTCTCCTTCTTCTGTATCTAAAATCAAGTTGATATTTTGTGAGATACCAGTTACTGTTGCCCCATATTTACGCAAACGAGCCCACATATCCGCAAACTTCTCACGAAGAATAGGAGGCGATGTTCTTGCGACAACAGTTTGCAATTCATCACCGTATACCCAGATTTTAACTCCACGCTTTTTGGCATCAATAACTCGGTTTTGAATTTGGTCGATTACGGCCATAAAACCAAACTTTTTCATTTTGTTTTTAAGTTGGCTTACATCGTAAATGACCATACGGTTATTCAAGTTAACATTCGTTTTATGAGCAAAAATATCGTAACTTCCTGTGACATATTTTGCTAGTGTAGAATGTAGTGATTGGCTATCCATAAGCCGTATTGGATCAATATCTGTTGTAGCTTGGTAACACTCAACTGTATCCCCTAGGACATTGTACCAATCTGTAAGTGTAGGTTTCTCCACTCTCTCAAACGTTTCTACAGTAACCTCGTCCACAATCGTTTCTTGAATTTCTGTAAGACCATCACGCAATAAATTTGAAAACATTGCGGTAAGGAAGTCAGATTTCAATGCAACTGGGTCGTCTTCATCAACCAAGGCATCCTTATGCTCAGGGAGTTCCACAATATTAATATTGGTCTTAGATTTAGGAGATATTTTGACAACTTGTGCGCCTAATTTTTCTCCTAAGCCAACATACTCACCTTCAGGGTCAATAATGATGAACTCATCATAGGCATTTTCTAAATAATCTGAAGCAATGATGAACTTACTTGTCACAGATTTACCAGACCCAGATTTACCAACAATCCAACCATTAGTATTTTGAAGTGTTCGCCCACGGCGATCGATGGAAATGATGTTCTTAGACAACAGGTTGATACCAAAGTATTTCCCAGTGGGGTGTTGTAGCTCTACAGATGTCCAAGGAATATTAATCGCAATATTTGGTGTAATCAATCCACGTGTAAATCCTTTAATCGGCTCTAAGTAATTTACACCAAGTGGAAGAGTAGAAATATACCCTTGTTCTTGAAGATATGTTAGAGGTTCAAAAACCACACTATGCTTTTCTTGAACATCAATCACTTTGTTCCAGGCATCAATAAGTTCATCTTCAGTTTTTGCATGAATATGTAAGATAAGACTTGCATCATAGATTTTAGAACTTGTACGCTTCATATAATCTTCTTGCTCTGAAAGGTCATCCCATGCTTCAGATAAACCAGGAGAGACCATATTCTGAGAATATCCTTCTGCAGAAGCTCGCTTTTGTTGTGGCAACAATGCTGTACCCACCGCAGTTTTTTGATTGTAGATACGTTTTCTACTATCCGCAAAGGTATTTGGCGAAGCATGAATAGTAAATGTTCCCTCTAGTCCTGCTTCACAGACATCCTTGAGAAATTCATCCGATAATTCATAAGGAAATTCACGAATAAAGAAGGTTTTTCCTACTCGTCCATCGATAAGAGATGAGGACTTTTTGAAAATCATACTTTGTGGGGAAATCCAATTTTTTACATCTTCGCTCTTACCAGGGAAAGATTTTAACTCTTTAGCATCTGGTCTGAGATGATTATTCAAAAGATTAAAGCGCTCAAGAGCGCTTAGCTCACGTAATGAAACATCTATTTTACCAAGTTCAGTAGACATAGTAGCCTGTGCTGTATCAAGTTTTAATATACCTCTTGCACGGTCTGTATTCTTTGTCGCAATAGTAATATAACGAGAAAGTGCATAGTTGTTCTTCCCATCATCATATTTTTCTTCGATCAGACTATTTATATCTTCACGAATTTCATCTCCTACAGCTCCAACTAAAGGGTATTTATTTTTGGATAAAAACTTTTCTTTACTTACTTTTTCAAAATCCATGGACAGTTGAAAATGTTCTGTTTTAGATAGGGCATTGATTGCATCAAAGTAGCTTGTGAACATATTTAGCTTTTCATCATGAGAAGCTGTAATATAGTTAGCACTTCCTAAATCATAAGTTTTAGAATATAAGTCATTTCCAAAACTCATGACTCCATTTTTTTCGAGAACATCAAAACCTAAGGATTTTTGAGTAGATAAAATTTTATTTTTCTTCTTTTGCTTTTTTAAATCTGAATTTTTTTGTTTTTTGTTTTTTAACTTTGACGACATCTTCTTCCTCACTTTCTAATACAAATTTTCTTTTATTTTCTGACACAGAGTAGCGCATAGCTAAATAAAAGAATCGCCACATTGGAATCCCTTTAATTTCTCCAAATGTAAAAAAGCCAACGAGAAATACGCCGACTATTGTAAAAGTTTGAAGCGGTAAAAATGGAATATTCAACTCCATTAGACCATAAGCAGAAGCACCTACAATCCCACCAATACCTATAAGAGCAATGATAAGTTTTGTTGTTTTTCCTGTTTTTGAACCGTCTTTATAAATTCTTGTTTCCATACTATACTCCTACACCAAATAATTTTTTAGATATACTCAATGTTTGCCAAATAACAACAATATAAGCAATGGCATAAACAAGGCTACCAAATGCACCACCCCAAGCACTTAAACCGCTTATTGATGATAATGAGCCACTTATATCAATCGTTGGTCTTGCAAAGAAACTAAAGAGTTTCATAACCGCTAAAATTACTATAGTTTGGAAAGCATAAGCAAAGCCAGTTTTTATATAGCTAATCCCAATGTTTTCATACTCTTTAGAAGCGATACTTGCCATAGGAATTGGCGAAAGAAAAGCTAGAAGATAGAGTTGGAAAAAGCGAATATAGATGATGATATAGACAGAAGCAATTGCAATGAGTTGTGCAACCAAGCAAAATACATACATTATCAATCCTGTGACAGCCTTCGAAAGAAGTGCTCCTGGATTGGTAAGCATACCAAATATTTCGCCTAAGAAAGAGAGAGGGTCTTTTGGAAACTCGATTTTAGGGATCAAGCTGTTCATGATACTCTCATTTACCGTTCCCCCATGTTGATTGAAAAGATTTACCCCTCCTGTTGAGATTTGTAAGATAAAGACAAATATCATCACACCCATTGAAGCAAGTGCCATTGAAACTAGCCACCTTACAAAACTAAAGGTAACATCCTTTAAAACTATAGGTTCTCCTGCCTGTGACTTTGGCACAACTGTATTTATGACATTCATCATAAAAAAGAAAAGCCCTATATAAAAGGCAATTGGAAGCATAACTTTAGTTGAAGTAGTAAATATCCAATTAAAGGCTTCAGGATTATAGTCAGTTAAATTTTGTGAAAAGCTAGAGAACATATATCCCTCCTTTCTCTATTTCACTTTACGCTCCAGGGGGAGTAGTGATCGCAGCCGCAATACCAAAACCAATACCGACAAGAATTAAACCACCGACAAGCATAAAGATTGGCGAACGACGAGCTGCAGGACCATCATCCCAGCTGAAGAAGAGCATCGCAAGCCCAATTAAGGCAAGAATGACACCTGCTGTACCAAAGCCCCATTTGACATTATCTTGGGTTGCTTTTACGGCACTTGCAGCAGTTGGTGCTGAAGCGAGCATTGTTACTTTTGTAGTTGCAGTTGTAATTAAGTTGTTCATTTTATTTCTCCATTTTCTTTTTTAGTTACTAATTTCAGTAACGACTAACATTTCATTTTCAGGATTTTGGGCAACACTGGCCTCAATTTCCTCTAGTTCCGTTGAATATCTTTGATATTCATACCAGTTTTCAGTTCCTGGCTTGTCACCCCATTCTTTAGCACGTGGGTGTTTACGTGCATTATATTTTTTAACTTTAACGACTGGCATACCAGATATTTTTACTAAAGCATTAAGTCTTCTTAACTGTTCAACTTCATCTTTCATATATACCTTTCGACCAGTACCATCTGTATTTTTAGAGCCACTTTGTGAACCCCCAAATGATTGTCCCTCACTTGTTTTCCCAATTGTTTGGTCACCTGAACGTTCACTAAAAGTTTCACTCGTTAATTTAGTTGTAGAACCGCTAAGGTAAATAAGAGATTCACAAGCACCAAGAATTTCCTCCCAAGTATCTTTGTAAATACGCTTCAGTTGGTCGAAATTTTGTGCAGTAAATTCAAAGCCTACTCCACGGCCACGGAAGATTGCAATAGCTTTTAAGATATTAGGTATTTTTCCAATACTTGGAAATTCTTCCATTATCATCCGAACTGGAAGTGGTAGTCGTCCTCCGTGTTCATAATCAGCGACATCTTCTAAAATTTGGAAAGAAAGCATAAAGAAAAGACTCGCTAAGAAATTATATGTGCCATTCAAATCAGAAAGGACAATAAATATAGCTGTCTTTTTTAATCCCACTTTATCCAACTCCATCGTATCTCTGCTTGTAAGACTTTTTACACTCTTCAAGTTAAACATTCTAAAACGTGCAGAGGGCATAGAAATTACAGAAGCACGAGTATCACCTTTATAGTTTTTAAAGAGTTGGAAAGTCAATACAGCAGGGTTATCTGAACCATAGTATTCTTCGAAATCATCAAACATAATTTCTACCGGACTTTTTACATCTTCATCTTCTGTGTCAAGGTAACGTACTAGCTCTGCAATATCCGCTAAACAAGGCATTTCTCCTGAACCTGGTTTCCCATTGTAGCCTTTGTAACAGTAATACAAATATGAGAACAAAGCGGACAAGAGAAGCTTTTCTGAATTATCCCAGAATGGTTCTCCTTGTTTTTCTAGCTCCCCATTTGATGCATTAATGATTACTTCAATGACATCTTCCAACATCTCTTCCGTATGAATATACGCAAATGGATTAAATTGATCAGTATTTTGCAGTGTTTTTAAATCTAGCACTTTCACATCATAACCATTATCCTCAAGCATCTTAGCCGTTGTATTTCTAAGTTCCCCTTTAGGGTCTGTAATAATGTATGAAGCATTCATTTGAGCAATATTAGGGATATTGTAACTCGATGATTTCCAAGAACCTGGACCTCCTACTAGGAATACATTTTTATTCCTCTGAAGCTCTACATCTTTATAGTTGTTATAAATGCTAAGTAAAGCATCTTGTCCTAAGATAATATTTTTGTTGAAATCTTTGTCTGCAAATGGCTTAATATCTTCTAGTGTTCCTTCTTTTGAAGAACCAAATTCTTCTCCTCGACGATAGGTTCGTGTATCTTTCGAAGCAATAAGCAACAAGATAAAACCAAGAAAGATTGCTGAAGCAATTAAAGGAGCTATATCCAAACTAATTGAAAATGGGTTAGCCTTTAATGTTGGCAAGAAATTCTCTTTAAAGTTTGGAAGTCTATCATCGTAAAGTTGACCAGGTGTTTTAGAAAAAATATCAACTGCTCGATTAAGAAGATAAGCAACAAATAGAGCAATAAGGGTCAGGGGCAAATATTTCCTTAATTTTTTCATCGTCCTCTCCCTCGCACAATATCCTTGGTCGTCTCTTTGGCTTTATTTTTAGTTTTCTCCATTGCTTTTTCTTTTGCCATTTTTTGATGTTGAGCTTTGGCTTTTTCAAAACGCTCTTTTAAGAGGGGAACATTTTGTTTTACTCGATCAGGATTTTTTTCAAGTGCAAAAAAAGCTTCTTTGATTGAAGCCTTTTGTTGTTCTAAATTATCCTTTTTAAGCAATAAAGCTATTTTCGTCATACCATTTTCTTCATAAAACGTAGCTTTAAGGTCATATTCGCTCAAAAACTCCTTAAGTTTAATGATACTTACTTCTTTATCTAATGCCAATCCCATATCCATTTTTTCTCGTGGGATATTATCAAAGCCTTCCATCTCAAGTCGATGTTCGGTTGTACCTTGATAAATAGTCGTATCACGATAAAAAGTGTCAGGGTCAACATCATCTGTTGGAGAAAATCCTAATTGCTTTTGATTGTAAGCTGCTTGACGGACTTGCTCTTTAGGACTTTTCTTCAAGATTTCTTCTAAAGATTTTTCAATCACAGCCTTAACACGTGGAGTATCTTTGGTAAAGTAAACAATTTCCTTACCACCATCTAAAGAAGACGTTCGAATGCAATATTGAAGCTTTTCATTATTTAGATAGTCCTTCAACTTACTAATATCAATATTTTCATCTAAAGCATGATAGTCAATACTACGGCCAGACTCTAGCATAAAGTCGTAACTTTTCTCTCCTGGTCTTTTGAACTCTTCTTGAAATTCTTTTCGTGCCTTCTCATCTTCTTCACGACTTTTAAGTTGTTCTTCTCGACTTTTATTCTCAACATAGTTATGATAAAAACGTAAAGCTTCCCTCACACCTCTAATAGTGTTTCTACCTAGTTCTTTTTGGCTTCGCCAAACTTCAGTTTGTTCATCCACTAAATTCCTTTCTATCCTACCCTCCCACCCACTGCTCATGCAGTATTTATACTATCCTTGTTGCTTAAAGCGACCAATTACAGCACTAAGAATTTTGTAAATTGTAAATGATCCAATCAAAAATACAAGAACTCCAAATATAATCATCCGATAAGTTTGATAGTCTTTAATAGATTTTTGACTCTTCCTTGCTTCGTCCTCATTGTATGGAACACGTACCCCTGTGACAAGTAAGCGGTGCGTATTGACCATGTAAGGGGTACAAGTGACTAAAGTGACCTGATCAAGATTATCTTCTATCGTTAAATCATCAATATTATCTGGCAATACTTTTTTAAAACTTTTGATACGGTAAGCTAATTTTTTACCTGAGACATTGATATAGAACATATCGCCTTTTTGAAGTTTCTCCAAATCAGTAAATATCTTCTTATCAGGTAAGCCACTGTGTCCTGTAAGTACGGCGTGTGTTCCTTTTCCTCCAATAGGAAAGGACGTCCCCTGAAGGAGTGTCACTCCCTTATCCAATAGCATCGTGTTGGTTGTATCAAATACAGGTTGACTCACCTTTATCTTTGGAATAAAAACCGCCCCAATCATATGATCCTTAAAGTATTTTTGCCCAGGGTCTTGTATATCTTTCGTTGCTTCATCAAAAGGGTCTTTCACAAGACCCATGCCAGGGATATTGGTTAACTTATTGTTCTCAATAAGTTTTTTATTATCCTCTTGCATTTTCTTTAAGCGTTCTTCTTTTTGGTGCTTATTCAACTCAGAATAATCTTTTTGGTACTTTTCAATAGTCAACTGGTCATGAATATCATTTACAGCATCCGCTAAAAACGGATAGGAAAAGGTGATTAAACCAGACAAAAAGAGAACCAACATGATACCCTTAAAAAGTAAGTTGCCCTTATTATTTTTAGGCTTTTTATTTTGCTTTTTTTGTTTCTTCATTCAAACTTCCTATTTTTACTGTAAATATGCGTAGAAACAAAAATAAGACCAGAATGACCGAGCCTTATTTTTTATGCTTTTTTACTATGCTTTTTGAACAAGACTGCAGCCACAGCCATAAGTCCAAGTCCAATAATCAAGAAGACCCCTGAACCTTTACTACCTGTTGAAGGAAGAAGGCCTTTTGGCGTATTTTTAACATCTAAAGTTGAAGTCCCATATTTACCATGTTCAACTGTGAATGTGATTGTACCGTCTTTCAATAGCACATAGTGAGAAGAGGGTGCTTTCACTTCGTTTAAAACATAATCGCCATTGACTAATCCAATAACCTTCATAGAGCCTTTGTCGTCCGAAATCATGCGACTTGCGGCATCTTTACTGTCTACCCAAGCTTCAAAGACGTATTCGCCTTTGGAGTTCTTTTGAGAAGCAAATTGTGCAAAATGTTGTTGTGTTTTATCTGAGATGACAAATTCTGCACCAGCAAGTGTTTTTCCAGTTTGAGCATCTTTTTTAATGAATTTATAGCCACCTGTACCTACTGGCATTGGAGGAGTAATTTCTTGTTCCGGTGCATCGTTGATTTGAACACTGGCTTTATTGTTTTGAAGTTCATCAGGATTTACTTCTGCAGTCAATTGCATATCGTAATTGAGAACCAATGCTTGACCGGCTAAAGCTTTTACTTTATCGCTTGTCAACTTCAAGTCGACTGTGAAGCCACCATTTGCATAAGCAATCGTATAATCATCGCCCTCTTTGAGGTTTCCTACTTTGACTGTTTTGCCTTTAAGAGCTAAACCACTAGACGGTTTGTCATGAATTTTGAAGCTTGTGACCGCACTAGCATCCCCAATATTTGCAGGAATATTAACGGTCAACTTGTAATTTAAAATATCACCAGTGGTAACATTCGCAAAAGTTTGATCGCCTACTTTTACTTGGTCAAATGAACCCACATTCGTAAATTCTTTTTTATCTGTAGCTGTTTCATTTTTAGGATAAAGTTGAATATCTGTGTTGAGTTCATCTGTAAATTCTTGTTTGTCATCCATTTTATAAATAGGCATGGCCAAAACAATTGGCGCTGATTTCTTAGTAATCGTCACATCATTGGGTGTTTTTGTTTCTAAGAACAAGTAAACATTGTAACGATTTGAAGTATTCTTAATTCCTAAATTATTAAAGTGAGCTTGACCTTGACCACTTGTGACTTGGGAATTAATGACTTTTGCATAAGATGGAACACTTGTGGTTGCATCGGCTTGAATAGCTTCAGAGGCCGTCTTAGCATCGCTTCCTTTAGATAACTCATAGTATTTGTCCGTCACATCATAAACGGTAAATTCAGCGCCATTCAGTGGCTCTCCACCAAAGTCGGTCATTTCTTCCCCTGTGTTTTGCTTCATAGGAGGTGTTTGATCCGTCCAGACACGTTTATTAATGGTCACATTTGCCGTTTTATCGCTGATATTATCGGCCGCAAACACGCCTTTAATGGGTGTTGCTAAAACAGATAATCCAAGCATAGCCGCAACCATGAGTTGCTTTGTCCTATTTTTTTTCATTTTTTCTTATCTTCCTCAATCTTTCATCGTCACAATTTTTATTTGGCTGTAGAGTCTGAAGTGCCTTCGTTATCTTCTGACTTTTTGAAGCTTTTTCCACGCCAAACTGCGAACCCTGCGATACTCATCATGATTAAACCGAGTACTGTTAAAATTCCTCGTGATTGAGAACCTGTTAAAGGCAATGTTCCTTTTTGTTTTGGAGTAACCACCTTAGCATCAGAAGGGTTATCTTTAGGGTTGTCAGGAGTCTTCGGATTTACTGTCGTTTGGTTGGCATGATTGACAAATTCTGTACCGTCAGAAATGTTCTCATTCGCAATTGTATTGACCAGAATGACATAACGTGAGTCTGTAGAGCTTCCTACAAAGAAGAAATCAGTCGCAGCTTTAGGTGTCGCAGTCGCAACACGACCTTTAATTTGATAATCAAAGTGATCAGTAATCTCTTCACCTAGGGTACCGTCATTTTTGAGTACGTATGCTGTAAATGCGTCCTTAGAATTTGGATCAAATGAAAACTCTTTAGGCAGCGTATCGACAACTTGTGTCATAAGCCCTTGGTTACCAGGCGTACCTACAATAGCCCAAGTCACTTGTTCCCCATTCTTAATCTCCTTTTGAGCAACGAGAGTGTCGCCGTCTGTTATGATGGCATCTTTAAGGTAATCTGGCTTATACTTACTTTTAGAGCCCAAAGCTGCTTCATGCTTACCCTCTTGTTTGGTCACAACAAATTTGCGCAAGTTAGGATCAAGTTTTGGAAGAATATCAATGACAGTGTTTGAAGTTTGGCTTCCTTTACCCTTGTCGCCATCATCTGGGGTCTTGTCTGTCCACTCTGTACTTGCTGTATCAGGGAGCTTGATGGAGTCGTCTTTATCAAGATAATTCACTTCTTCTTGACCAGATGCACCTTTGGTTGTTACTCCTGTGAAGGTCATATAAAGTTTAAGCTCGTCACCTTGTGCACGTGTAAACTGCTCAGGATTTTTCACGTGGAAAAGAATAGTCACTTGCTCTTTTTTACCGTCTTTTTGTAATGTGCCTGCTTTAAACTCTTTTGAAACATCTTTACCTGCAGCATTTAAGAATTCTGTTGTACCTTCAACTTCTTTACCCTCAAAGTTGGTTACTTTCATGCTCTCATAGCGTTTAACCGTTTCCCACTTATCTTTAAGTGTGATTGTTTTATAGTCGGCATGGTTGGACAATTGGTGTGTGATACGTTCCTGCCATGACTTATCATGTTCAGGCAGGTTAAGAGGGTCTTTCGTCCAGTTCTTGCCATCAAAGGACTGCTCTTTCACAATACTTGGATCGCTATACTCAGGGTCAACATCAACTTCATTCGTATCTTTAGGGTCTTCATCATCTGGCGTTGGTACTTCAGAAGTGGCAACGTTGGTTGCTTTCATTTCACTGTCTTGTTTGGATTGGTCATCAATATTGAAGAGGACATCCCCAATAATCAAGCTGAAGCTGTTATTGTAGAAAGCATCTGATTGTACGTAAGAGGTGTCCAGTGTTGCGACAAGGTTTGCTTTACCGTCCTTATCCTCACGTGTGATTGTGGCTTTAATCTCTTTACCGTCTTTATCGACAACTTTCATCGTTGAAGTGCCTTCAGGAAGAACCACTTTTGAAAGATCGATGGAATCCTTTATGGCAGCCTTGGTGTAGATATAATCGTCTGCATTCGTGCTTGGAACATCAGGCATCACAATCTTAGAAGCAACTGGACGATCAGGCATTGTAATATCAGTTTGTGGGGTCTTATCTGGAATTGTTGCTTTTTTTGCTTGAGGGACAAGAGCAATTTCTTCTTCTGTTCCCCCAGATTTTTTATATTCTTGATAAGCTTTATCATAATCTGCCCAAAGTGCTTTATAATTAGCATACTTTTTAGCAAATAAAGCATAGTCATCATTATATTTCTTTACGACACTATCATAGTTTGAAGCATATTGTTTGTATGCATCAAGATAGTCTTGAACTTTTTGATTGTCTGAGTCCCACTGCCCTTGCTTATCTTTTACTGCAGCTTGATAATCAGCAATTAATTTTTCACAGTCTGTTTTCCATTGTGTCACAGCCTTTTGATAAGCAACATAGTTTGTAAATTCATTTCCTTTACCATCAATACCTTGGGTAATGGTGTAATTGAATTTTTTATCTGTGCTTAGAGATTGACCGTTAACATCTTTACCCTTTTCATCCGTAACTGTTTTAACAGGGTCTACATTATTTTTAACAGCGTCTAATGTAGGAGGAGCTGGAAGTTTTGGAACAGGAACGTCATAATTTCCAGGATTTGGGGCAATTGGCGCAACTGGAAGTTTTGGATCTGCAGGTGGTTGAGGTGCCGCAGGTGCTTGCGGTGGGAACATATTTGAGGTTGTTTGTCCGAACAATTCATGTCGGAAAGTAGCACGTGTAGTAGGATTGCTAGTCCAAAATTGGCGATATGTTTTATTTTTACCAATTAATTTATCAAGTGAAGGTACAACATTATTCAGACTAGAATCAACTAAGGATACATTATTAATAAATTGCATAGTAAAATGATTACCTGTCCAATAACTCGTAGATTGGGCGTATCCTGCTCCAAAATTGTCAATTTTTTTCCCTGTTGGACCAGTGAATCCTGAACCATCACCGATATTTTCAACGTTATCAGTATAGTTAGCATATAGCATCTGTTTCGAGGCATTATATGTTAAAGATTCATTTCCATCAGCTGTCTTTGGTAAATATAAATCAGAGGAATTCTTAGGCAACAAATCTGTTTTCATTGCTTGAGCAGCATCAATATCAAAGAATGTAGTTTGAGCAGTAATATCTACAATTTTACTATTGTCATTCGCCTTTACATACTGGTAATCAAGAATTGGAGCTGGGGTAGAAGAGTAAAATAAATGAATAGGATGATCAGATGTTAAAGTTTTACCATTTTTTGCAGTAACTGTTGTTACACCACCATCTTCAATAATAACTGTAGGACGGTTGTTTACCTTGTCAATTGAAGTCAGCGGGTTAATCGATGGCCCTAAATCCTTAACAGTTACAATTACCGAAACTAACTCACCATCATCATTCTTAGAAACGTTTGAAAGTAAAAATTTGTCGCCTTTTCTCATTTCATAAATTGTATGATCTGAACCCATCCAACTCATCCAGGTTGTATCAATATCTGATTTTGGAATAACTTTCTGTTGAGATAATGGTGTCAATTTAGTATCTTTTGTCCATTTAACGAAGCCGTACGAAGCCGAAACTGCTGCTTTTGTTTTTACGCTAGCAGGGACTGGAATATCATTATTTGTAAATGGAACATGATCTGTTTGCCCCACCTTTTGTTGAAGAGTGGTATCAGCATGAACTGCGTGTTGTACATCGTTAAAATTTGAAGAAATGAAAGTCGCCCCAGATACAGCGATTAACGTTACTCCTCCAAAAAGCCAAATTTTCCCTGACTTCCACATTTTAAAGTGACCACATTTTGCTTCGCCCAGAGCATTCTCTAGGCGATTTTTAAAATCTTGCATGAATAGTATTTCTCCTTTAATTCAAAATAAAAAAGACAATTAAGATTGCCTTTTGAGCGATAAGTTATAGTGTTACTCCTTTCTTTTTTATAATCTTGGCTTTATATTCTACATAGTTTACTGTCATTTCGGACAAGACTGTAGTAATCTTTTACGGAGTATAAAAAAAAGACGAGCTCATTAGCTTGTCCTTTTTTTCATAGATAGCAACTGATTAATTCCAATAGCAGAAAATGGAATTAATAAAGTAAAATACGCTAGTAGATATCTAGGTTGAGTTTCCCAAATAAATTCATGGAAGATAAATCCACCCATAAAGATTGTAAGAAGGAGCAAGTCCTCCAATGAAAAGTTCTTAAATTTTTTCACAATATAAATCAAAGCCCCCATTAATATTAGTATTATAAATGGTCTCTCTATTGATTTTAAGAAGAATTTATTATCTATACTCTTTATTGCAGATGAACTCTGAAATTTTTCTCTGTTATTAATATATTGTTTAGCTGATGTAGACTGGATACCTTGAATTTTAGCAATATTTTCAAAAGGTAAAGAAGTATAAATATCCTTTTGGGTCTCATAACTCTCCTTTAAAAGCTTCTCACTCCCAAAAGAAGCGTCACCCCAGGAAGCAACTTCTTTTTGAGCATAAAACTTTAAAGCTTCTTGGGGATGTTTTCCCATATCCAATATTCTATCCTTTATAAAATTTGAATAAATACTTTTTCGCGAATTTTTATCTTTTATAAAATCATGTTTAGTAGAATTTTTATTATCCTTTTTATATTCTGCAAAAGTCCAGCTCTCAAAATCATTAAACATTCCTGGTTTTTTAAATTTATATCCCTTCATAGAATGTTCATCTGCAATTGCCATTGCAATCCAAGAAATAGCAGGCTGAGCCTCTTCTTTTCTATAATCTGTGACTAAAATTGGTATTGAAAACTGAAAGACAATTTTAATAATAACCAAAATTATAATTGGCAGAAAAGATAAAAACGATTTATACGTGATTTTTCTATTTTTAATAATATATAAAGCAATATATATAAATATTCCAATTGCAAAAATAATTGAATTAGTTTTTAAAACATAGGCTAAACCTAAAAGAATTCCTGATAAAATTATCTTACCATTTTTAAGTTTTTCAGATTTCATAAACTCGATAAGAAAGTAAATGGACTGTAATGCAAGGAACAAGCTGATTAAATCATTATATAGATAAGTAGTCATAAATGAAAATGGAAGAGCAAAGAAAAGTAATTGTATACAAATCCTTTCAGACCTCTCATCACTTAACTTTAAAGTGAGTCTAGGTATAACATAAAACATCCCAATTACAGAAGCAATATTTACTCCATACATAATTGTCCATGCTTGTCTTCCTAAAATTTTAAATATAAACTGATACAACAATGCTAAACCCATGTTATTAGGATAGTAATTAGTATAAGGTACTGTTATCCAATTATCGATTGAAAAACCATTAATAACACTCCAGACATCAGAATAAGGAGGAGATGCAAAAGTTACAGTTACTAGTACACCAATAAGTAAAGTGAAACCTAAAAGGTACTGATGTAATTTTTTTGTTGGTATTTTTAAAATATTTATTATTTTATAAAGTAGAAATTGAACTCCAGTAAAAATTAAAGCTGTTATTAAAATAACAATTGGGTTATTTTTTATAAATATTGTAGGATTGGATGGATCAAATGTTAGAAAGAATTGAATAAGTAAAATGCTTACTAATGCTAACAAACCTAAACTTCCCATAAAAATACTAAAATACTTTAATGTACCTTTATTTTCATTATCATCCTCAACTGCTATTTTCTGAGTTAATCTCCTTGAATACACGAAAAACCTCTTTCCCTAAACTATTTCTATTTAAATTTATTTTGTCTTGATTAGATTCTTATAACTAGTTGTTTCTTTAAAAACTGAACTTTACTCTCGAGATTAATTTTTATTGTTGAAAGAGTTATTCATGAGTTGCTTAACAGAATCTATTTCCTCATCATTGACTGTCTTTTGAAGTATAAGTTCAAGTATTTTATATCGTTCTTCTTTTGTCGCATGGTTTCGAATAAATGACAGCGTTGAATTATAATATTTTGCTCGATTTAAACGTTCTTTTCTTCCTCGCTCAAATAATTCTTTTTCCGATAGTTCAGGAGCTTTAAGTGCTTCCTCAAGCTCTGGATGCGTCGCTCTTGCTCGATTTAAAGTTTCAAGTCCAATAGACAACTTTTTTGCGATAGCCGCAATTGATAAGCGTTCTGCACGCCAGCTTTTTATTTCCTCAAGATAAGGAGCAATATGTGTTTCATACTTTGATTTTCTTGGCATAGTTTTTTTACCTCACTCCAATTTTACCATATAAGAAAGGAGAAATAGGTGATGTCATCAATTGTTTTCAGATAAACCTTTACGATAGTCTTTGTAATATTGAGCATACCCTTTCATGATAGAACCTGCCATTTCTTGCGTATCTTCTGAGAGAACAACTTCTCGCCCTCTGGCTTGTGCTGTAAGCTCGCTTTCGACTGCTTCCTCATATTGGGATTGCTCGAACGCTTTAGGGCTTATACGGCTCATTTGAGCGCCATATTGGCTTCTTTCACAAATTACTTCGTCTTCCATTTTTATATATGCAATATTTTTCCATTCCTCACGGATTATTTTATCAACTGGCATTTTCATCTCTGGAAGATGTGTGTAGGTAGCCACCATTGTTCCTCTTGGAATTATTGTCTCAAAAGTAACTAAATCTTCAGGATTTCCTCCATGTACCGCTTGTGCTGAGTAAAATCTTAGTGCAAACCTTTTTGATTTATTTTCAATTAAAACTCTTAGTGCTTCATTTTTTTCAACATTCATTATATTTCTCCTTCTTTGAGAATTTCCATTACACTTTTGTTAATCTGACCTGGATCGTTGTAACCTTTTGTGACTTGATCGAGGACGTATGCTGCTTCTTGAGGAGATAAACGAGTTTTATTATCTTCTTGAACATCTTGAACCATTTCAACTGCTTCTTCTTTTTCTGCAACAACACTTTTGGAGTGTTTTACCACATCTCCTGAATATCTTGTTCCAGGGAACATGAAGATCCAAGCTAAAACATTAAATATCCCCTTACCTAACCAGTAGAGTAAAAACACTATTCCTCCAAAAAGGAAAGTACTCAACCATAAGACTAAAACGGTCACACCACCAACATCTACACCACTCTTCCTGTTCATAGTACACCTCATTATTTTTTCTTAAACAAAAATTAGCAAAGTCATATTATAAAGCAGCGAAAAAGCTGCCATAAAAATTTTTAAGATAATGTTTTGCTTATAAGTTATATGCGCAAAATCTATTGCTTCAAAAAACACAAGATTAGAAGTAAGCATTAAGATGACATCGCCTATTATAATTAATATGCTCAAATGATATCTCCCTCCTACAATTATATAATAGCATAAAGAGGTGACGTCGTCAACTCTTTAAGTTGCTTTTTTTATTTTTAGATAATAAAAATAAAAGAGAAGCAAAAGGAGCTATCATCAACAGCATAATATCAATTGCTCTTAATACGAATAAAACTAAATAAAAAAATACAGATATTATCAGATTGCTTTTTAAAAGATTTGAAAGAACACCTCTAAAATTATCAGAGAATAAAGCAAGTCCTATAAACCCTATTTGAGTGCTAACTCCAATAATGAACACCCTCTTTAGTATTTTAGAGTTCAAAGTCAATGTCCCCCAAATCGCAAAGGAAAAAGGGAGTTTCAATCACTTCTCTTATTTTATCTTTGATTTTTAGATAGAATTTCAACACTTGACCTCCTTAATCTGCTTGGAATTTTTTATAAAAGAGAGCTTCGCTCAAGGGGGTTGGCTTAAAATTCCCTTGTGCAAGAATTTTCTTCACATCTTCAAACTTGATTTTGGAATAAAGTAAGCCTGAATACGGATAGTCATTAAAACTACTGTACAACACTACATCATATATCGGACAATTGCTTGTTGCAAAGTGTTTTTTTACATCAATTAAGCCATGCTTGTTAGGTTTCTCATTTGTCATCACATTCTCTTTTCTTTTTTTATATAAAAAAGACCACTAAATTATAAGTGATCTTCTTGATTTTTTATTTTATTTTTACTTCACTAAATAACCTTATAGTTCTACGTCTTCCACTGAGTAAATAAACATAATAAATCCTCTATGGATACATCTAATAGCATAATTGCTCCCAAAACTCTCATTTGTTAAATTAATATTATTGAAATCACTAAAATCATACTTTTCTACATAAAGAGCGCTTCTTATGTAGAGTTTAAAAAGAATATCCAACTTTTCTTCATAATTTTTAGAAGTACTAAGTGTAAAAATATCACCCACTACAGCATTAAAAATTTCTAAATCAATTTTATTTGTTTTTTCTTCCGTAGAACTATGCAAAAGAACTTTAGCAAAAGACAGATGCTCTTCTATTTGTCTTTCAATTGCTTCGTCAATTATAGCGTTTTGATTGGATGATTTTTTCAATAAAGCTTTTATTTTATCAAAGTTTGATTGCTGCACTGGAATTTCTACTTCTTTCAGGGCTATTGGAAAGTATCTTTCCTCTACTTTTTTGTGAAATAAGAACTTATCTGTTATTTTACGAAGAAATGATTTATACATTAATAAAATTTCTTACTCCTATTCGTTACTTTTCCGCCACAAAATATTTTTGAGTTTTTTTGTTTTTGGTCGTCTTAATGACGTTAATAAAATTAATCGCAGAGTTTTTAGATGACCCCAAACTCAAAGGTACTTTTACAGCGTCGCCGACCTTTGTTGTAGCATACCCACGCCTTGCAGGCAGGAGGTTCCATTCCCCATCATTTACGGTAGACAGTCTTGGTAAAGTTTATCTTACCTCAGTCGGAAGGGTCTCACTTAAGTATTAACTTCCCTTTTTCTCTGTTATCTTCTCATTTTTGGGTAATGAGCCACCCATAGTGTAAATGATGTGTTATACAGGACAAGTCCTCACGTTCCAGACTATATAACACTCCCTTTAGTAGCTACGTTGATAGAGGGGCGGACAGGCCTTTTACTCTCCACTCAAGAGTCTACCCAATCCGAAAACTGGAGTTCTTACATCCAGCCCATGTATTCAATTGTAAAGGACAGTTACCGTACGCTTCAACAGTCTTGTGCTTCAGCTTTCACGCAGAGGGTATATTGAGAAATGAGGAATCGAACCTCAACTTCTTTTCAGAAGGTAACCCACTTCTCTATAAAATATTTATTTTGTAGGAGTGATATTATAATTTGTGACATTCACTTTGGTAAATTCAAACCAACCGTAATCTAATAGTTAAAAGTCCAAACATAATAAGATACATAACCAGAATTACAATTACTGCTAATAAAGAGGTGTAGGGAGATTTGGTATCTTTATTTTGACTACCATTTCTTTTGTCAGATTCTTCTTTAAGTATTCTTTTGGCTAATAATGAACCTTGGTGCTTTGGGCTACTTTTTACTAGGAGATAAGGGGAACAATAACTTTTCTGCTTCAATTCTGTTTGTGTTCCTGACACAACATTTGAAGATTTATCCGTCGATGGTTGGTATTTATTCCATTCTTTCAAGCCTTTATACGTTCTCATATGATTTATTAACTCCTCGTTTTATACGACTCGACTTTAATTGAGTTTCCATATAATTAAAGCAATAGTTGTAACCAGCGTTGATAATATCATTGATCACTATGCCTTTCCTGTAGAACGCAAATCAGATTTACGATGCACTCTTTCAGCAACTACTTTTCTATCTTTGTAGACTTTATGAATGAGTTTAAAATTTTTTCTGTTCTCAATTGACATTGGATATTTTTTTCCGTTTCGAGATACCAATACATAAGGATATATTAATTGTCCTTTTTCATCTCCAAACATTTCAATCGTTGATCCATTGAATTTTCTTAAATGCCTTGGCATTAAAACAAAATCTTTAGACTTTATATTCATCCTCAATTCCCCCTTTTGAATTAAACAATTTCCATAAAGCTCAGAATGCCTTATGAAATGAATATTGGATTTTAATTGCTTTGGCAGGAGTCGAACCTACTCTCTCTTCAAAAGGGTTTGCGTGGAGAGATATAAACCGCAAAAAGCTATTATACAAAGCAGTAAATGCAGCCACTTGCCTAAGCAGGCAGCAACCACATAAAGCGGACAAGAGGACTTGAACCTCTTTCACTCTAAATTCATATTCACCGTTTAAAATTTAGAATGCCTTATCCGCAAAAAAAGCGTTAAGAATTTAACGCTTGCATGACTTAGAGAAACCAAGCATGCAAAAACACAGCCGTTGATTTCCCTCTTAACAAATGGTATAATAGCAGTATCTTACATTGCTTATTTTTTCATTTGCAAGGTGCATCAAGGCACGTATTGACGTTATTTAATTTAGGTCTTTCACTTAAATTGTTCTTCAACACTTCAAATGAGAATTTAAGAGACAGACACCTTCATTCTTTAACTTTTGTTAAAAATGATAAAGGTGTTTTTTATATATTGTCATATTGTCAAATATATTGTCTTTTTTACCTATGGTTATATAATACCACTTTGAAAGTTGTATGTCAACATAGGAAGAACGATTTTTTTTGAAAGGAGTACTATGACTGTTTATTCTAGGCTAAAAGAGCTGAGAAAAAATGCTAAACTAAGCCAAAAGCAAGTAGCTGAAAAGTTAGGAATTCGATACCAAGTCTACCAACGGTGGGAAAATGGAAAAGTAGAAATCCGAGACAAAAAAGATTTAGACAGATTGGCTAAAATTTTTAATACTACAGTTGAATATATTACAGATACAGAAATTCTGCCCAAATATCAGCAATTAGATAATCACAGAAAAGAAATAGCAATAAATTTTGTGTCTAATCAGTTAGAAGAGCAGCAAAAGGAAACTAAAGTTATACATTTCCGTAATACATTGATTCCCTACCAGGTTGAAGAGGAACAAGCTTTATCTGCAGGAAATGGCGAAGGTTATACTTCTTCTCAAAATAAAGAAACTGTATATTGGGATCAAGACATTGCTTATGATAAAGCTGTTTGGATTAAGGGTGATTCTATGGAGCCTGATTTCCATTATGGAGAAGTTGCCTTGATTAAATATCAAAATTATCTTGATTTTCCTGGTCAGATATGTGCAGTTGATGATGTTGAACGTGGTCAAGCGTATATAAAATCAGTCAGAATTGAAGATAAGTATTTGGTGCTTCATTCTTTAAATGATTCTATTGATGGAGATGGAAATTTAATTTTTCCTGATAAATATATTCCCTTAAGTGAGAATCCTAGAATTATTGGGAAAGTTGTAGACCATTTTACTCCAATAGAAAAATAAAAAAATAGGAGCAAAAGCTCCTTTTAATTTTTTTTTGAGAAATACAACAGTTACTCTTATTAAGAATAATAAGTTATAGTTATATTATATAAGTTACAGTTACAGTTACAGTTAAGGGCGATTTTTAAGGCTCAACCATGCGATTTATAAGGTTTTTAATCGTAAAAAAGTTGCATACAGTCGTAAAAAGGTTGCATACAGGAGTAAAAAAGTTGCATACAGGAGTAAAAAAGTTGTACCCTAGTCGTAAAAAAGTTGCATACAGGAGTAAAAAAGTTGCACACTAGTCGTAAAAAAGTTGTACTTGTCCGTAAAAAAGTTGCTTATGCCGTAAAAAAGTTGCATTTAAACGTAAAAAAAGTGTATTTATCAATAATATAATTTTAAATCGTAAAAAAGTTGCACTTTTTTTCTAGACAAGTCCGTAAAAAAAGTGTATATTAGTTAAAAATAACTTTTAAATCGTAAAAAAGTTGTACTCTAACTAAATTATTTCGTAAAAATAAATATTTTTTTTGCTTTTTTCTATATAAGGCACAAAAAAGTGCACTTTTTTTACGATTAAAATTTGTAGGTGTACTGCAAATACACTTTTTATACGAATTACCTATACGTTTTTGATTTGATTAAAAGGAGATACTGATTAGTAACATGGACTTATTAAACGAACTAGAAGAAAATAAAAAGTTTAGACAAGAAATAAAATATAGCCGTCAGCTACCAGAAATGTTTTCAACTGAGGACATTAATGCTACCAGTGAAAATATGACATTTGCTATCTTAGGCGAACTTCGAGACCGCTATAAAGAAGGTGAACCTGTAACTTTTACTTATCAAGAATTGGCTGAACTTGGAGGGCTATGGTTTAAGAGAAAGAGTGGAAAGAGAAGTTTATATAACGGCAAAAAACTTCAAGAAGCTATGTATCACCTTAATGATGCTTTGAAAAACTTTGCTTATTACCAAGTACGAGAAACAAATGAGGATGGCACTCCTAAGTCTTGGAAAACTATAAATATTTTTAGTGTAATTGATTTCGATGGTTCAAAGAGAGAAGTTAAGTTAACAATATCAAATGCAGAGATAAGCCCTCAACAGATTGATGCACAAGGGAATATTATTGACGAACCGCTTCATGTCTATGATTTAATTAATTCTAAGGACTGGAGTAGAGTTAAGCATCTTCAGTATGATAGGGAAATCAATAACAACCTTCCGTCAAAATACTCTAAGAGAATTTACCGCTATATTAGTGAATTTAGAAGTTTCCCTAAAGGTACTAAAATGCGTATTGATGACTTTGATAAGAAAGTACTCAAAATATTAAAGACTGAAGAGGAAGTTCATCGTGATCAAAATGAGTTATTTGATTTAAGAAAAAACCGTAAAAAATATTTAGATAAAGCAATTAAAGAAATTCAAGAATTAACTACTCCAGATGGAGAACAAATTATAAAAAATCTTGATTATATTTATTATTTCTCTGGAAGAAAAATTCATTCGATTGAGTTTACATTTACACCATTTAACGGAGATTTGGCCTATAAAAATAAGCTTACTTCTGCTGTTAAGAGTACACCTAAAGGGAAAAAGAGTCCTTTTGTTGAGGATGCAAAAATGGTTTTAAGCTACTTAAATTATTTACATAGCATACGTTTTGAATTTAACTCAGAAAAAAATATATATCAGCTTATACCTAAAAATTCAGAAAGTATATGTTTTGATGTTGAAGATATAAACCTAATTAAACCAATCCTATCTCTTCTTGAAAATGGTGTACCTGTAGAAGAACTCATGCAAGTTGAAGAAATGAAAGCTTTTGAATGGCGTGATAATACAGAAGTATTGAGTAATTTAAAACCTTCAGTTCTTTTTGGTAATAGATACTCTGAATACAGGGCTTATTTAAGTTATTTTAAAGAGCAGTATCAAATTATTCAGGATTTAAAAAAACCAGATATACCTACAATCCCTATGGACGGGCCTTGGAATGGGAAGTGATAGCTTTAAAAACTTAAACTAGTCCTTCTTATTTAAGAATATAAAAATCTCACAACTCCCTAGTAATATAGGGAGTTTTTACATGGACATACACATATAACTATGTGTATATTCACATGTGTTTAAATTAATATACACATCACTTGACAACACATATAACTATGTGTATAATTATATGTATATACAATATAAAAGGAGAAAAGAATGGCAAGAAAGACATCATTTGTAAATTTTAAAGGGGGAGTTGCCAAAAGTACAGACTCTCAATTTACTGCTTCTGGTCTTGCGGAGTTAGGCTATAGAGTATTACTAATAGATTTAGACCAACAACAAAACACTACTTATACTCTTATGCCAGATGGCATCTTAAATATTGAAAATAGTATTTATGATGTATTTATGCAAAAGAAAAATATCAAAGATATAATTTATACTGTTGGTAATATTGATTTTATACCTTCAGTTCCAGACATGATGCAAATTGACTTTGAACTACAAGGAAAACCAGATCAACCTTATCGTCTTGCTGAAGCCTTAAAGGAAATTGAAGATCAGTATGATTTTATAATTTTGGATACTCCTCCTGCTTCTCCTACAATAATTATGAATGCATTAACTGCTTCTGATGATTGTATTATACCTGTTAAAGCAGATTCATATAGCTTAAATGGAATTGGTTTACTATCGAATAGTATAAAACCAGTTCAGAAATATACAAATAAGAATTTAAAAATTGCAGGTTTTCTTCTCGGATTTTATGATAGTCGTTTGCTACTAAGTAAAGGTATTAGAGAACAACTAGATGAACTTACTAGTATTTTCGATACAAAGATATTTAACCAATCTATTAGAAATGCAGTAGCACTTGCTGAAGCTCAGGCAATGAAAAAAAGTATATTTGAGTATGCTCCCAATGCTAATGTAACGAATGATATTAGAAAATTTATTGAAGAATATTTGGAAGGATAATAACAATGGCAACAAAAAAGAATTTTGGAAAAACTACAACTGATAATCCTGCACTTGCCTTTTTAGGTAATTTAGAAGAGAAAAAAGAAAATAGCACTGTAACTAAAGAAGATACAAACAACATTGATTATGAAAAGAAAATTCAAGAACTAGAAAGAAAATTAGCAGAAACTCAAACTGCAGCAGAGACAAAAAGTGAAAGAGTTCAACTTTTAGTTTATCCATCAGTACTAAAAGGTTTGGATGATATTGCAAAAAAAGAGACAAAAAGTCGTAATGAAATAGCCAATCGTATTTTCAAAAAATACATAGATGAGTATAATGGATAAGAGTATACACATATAAACATACGCATACTTTTAAATGTGTACTAACATAATCATGTGTTTGTTATTATATGCATATAATAACAAGTTTAGATATTTAAGTATAACAATACATTTATACGTTTAACCATATACACATATATGTATATGGTTTTTTGTATATGCATAAACACAAAAGGTTATCAATTATATGTTTATGTAGGTATGTGTATGTGTGTATATACTTGCGTGTGTATGTAATACCTTAAATATTGAAATTATCAATATTATTTCTTGTAAAATATAAAAAATAGATATATAATATTGATACAATCAATAAAAGGGTTTGAGTGGAGGACTATAATGGGTAACAAATATTTAGAAGATAGATCATTTCAAGATTCAAAAGATTTACTTGTTATGCTTTTAAAGCTCATGGAAAAGGAAACAAAGGGAATGTATAAGTTTGTGGGAGAATATCCGACAGGCATTTATTATACAACTGGAAAAAAGAAGAATCAGTTTTGTATTTGCTCTAGTGAACGTACCGTTTTACAACAAGTTGACCCTTTTGTTAGAGATATATCCATTGCTCAATTTATTTTAGATATAGACTTATTTTATAGAATGCAAAAAGGTTTACCACGAAAAGGTATCCCATTAATTATTCGAACACATGAAGCAATGCTGAAGTTTTTAGAAGTATATCCGATGTTCAAAGACCAGTTTAATCAAAAGGTAAAAATGATGATTGATGATGGTGAAGAGTTAATGAAGATGTTTTACGAAGATACTGAAGTAACTTATAAATAGAACAATAATATTAAAAGACAGATAGGAGGAATCGCTATTAAATTTGCAGTTAAAAATGAAGAAGGACAATATTTAAATTTTAAAAAAGATAAAAATAGAGAGGACGATCTGTCAGTTCCTATTTGGAGTAGTAGCTTTGCTATGACTTGGATAGAGGAAGTCGCAAGTTATTTAGCTGAACTCTATGATGGTGAAATTATACAGATGTAGAGTAAACAAGATGAGGATTGATTATGATAAAGAGCCACGCAGGGCTATCTTCTTTGAGGACGTCAAATCAAACTATGCATCCATTGAATGTGTTCAAAGGAAGTTACACCCCCTAACAACTTCTTTATGTGTCATGAGCAGGTCAGACAATTCATACGGTCTTATCCTGGCATCAAGCCCAAAATTTAAAGAAGTATTCGGTAAATCAAATGTGAGTCGGGCACGTGATTTGCCTTTTTTAATTGAGTCAAGAAAGTTCAATTATCAAAAGTGGTATGAAAAGCATACAGATATTCATGGACAACGTACAGAACCAACGCTTGAATATGTTGCTTTTATAGAGAGTTGGGCAAAACGTACGCACATTGTTCCCCCTCAAATGGCCTTGTACATTGAAGAAAATATACGTATGCAAAAGATACTGTCAGGCTATACTTCCTTTGAAGAAATTCACTCCTACTCCATTGACGAATCCTTTATGGATGTCACAGAGTCCTTAAATCTTTTCTACCCAGATATAAAAGACAAGTATGTACAAATGGATAGACTGGCACAAAAGCTGCAGAGGGAAGTTCTTGCACGTACTGGTTTATATATTACTGTAGGAATGGGAGATAATCCGCTACTAGCTAAGATTGCAATGGATAATTACGCTAAACACAACAAAAACATGAGAGCCCTTATCCGTTATGAAGATGTCCCTGATAAGATATGGACAATCCCAAAGATGACTGACTTTTGGGGAATAGGCAAGGCCACAGAGCGGACATTAAATAAGCTTGGTATTTATTCGATAAAAGACCTGGCACATGCCAACCCTCAACTTATCAAAAGGAAAATGGGAGTGGTTGGGCTTCAGCAATTCTTTCATGCCAACGGAATTGATGAAACCAATGTACGTGACAGGCACATAAAAAAATCTGAGAGTTACAGCAACAGTCAGATTTTACCAAGGGATTATGAAAGAAGAGAAGAGATCGTGCTTGTGATAAAGGAAATGGCAGAACACTTGGCCATTCGATTACGTAAGGGAAAGAAGCTGGCAGGAGGGCTTTCTCTATGGGTCAGACACTCTTATCAAAGCAATGCGCCATCAATTAAAGTGTCCTGTAAAATAGACCCTACACAAAGCACGTTAGTGATTCAAAATGAAGCCTTAAGAATGTTCTCTTCAAAGTACCAGGGTGGACCGGTACGAGAAATAGGGATAGGGGGCTTTCACTTATCAGACGAGAATATAAAGCAACTGACACTCTTTGAAACCATGCTTGAAGATGATAAGCAAGTGAGCAAACAAGAAGCGCTGCAGCGAGCTGTAGATGAAATCAGAGAGAAGTTTGACTTCACAGCCATACAAAAAGCAAGTGCATTATCTTCAGGTTCAAGAGTACTAGAGAGACATAAAATGATAGGCGGACACGCTGCAGCAGGAGGTGAGAGCATATGACAGTAGATCGTTCATATAGTGAATATGAAGCCATCAGAACTTATCATGACCGAGGGATGATGAAGTGGGGCGCTTTTGCGACAGGAGAGTTATCTGAAGCACAGAAGAAGTTTATAGAAGAGCAGGAGGAAGAAGAGAATGGTAACGATAATCACAAAGAATAGCAGTACATCTTGTCGGAGTGCGAGACGGTGGCTAGATACTCATGACATTAATTATGAAGAAATCAACATCAGCCGTCAACCTTTCAACCTCACTCGTGATATTTTGATCCAAATATTGAGCTTAGAAGAAGAGGGTCTGTCCGCATTATATGGTCGTAAGAAAAAGACAGACCCTAAATACCAGTGGCTTGTAAAGAATCTCGAAGAATTATCATTAGAGTCCGCACTCTCTTTTTTACAAAATCATCTAGAATTACTGTGTACACCTATTATTTTTGATGAAAAAAGAGTGCAGTTAGGCTATGATAGTGAGAATATTAGAAAGTTTATCCCAAAGGAAAAAAGAAGAGTCGATGCAAGGAGAAAAATGTCTCACTTAAGAGAAATGGAACTCCTAGCAGGGTAAACTTTTATAATACACTTATATTGGCTGCAAGCCTTATATTCTCTATGTTATAATAGAACTCTATTCTTTAGGTAAATCTCAACATTTGTTGGGATTTTTTTGGTATACTTCAAGTACACAATTCGATTTTCTTCTCCAATTTTGGAGAAGTTTTTTATTCTTTAATTTTTTCAGGATTAAACATAAAGGGTGTTTTTTCTTTTTCCTTTTCATAATGCATAATTTCATCTCCCCAGATGCTGCTAATTAATTTACAGTAATCATCTAAAATTATTGAGAACATAGAATCGTCTTCTAATAATAATGATTTGTTTGCATGCATTATGATGTTTCTGTAGACTTTTTTAGTTTTGGGATTAGGTTTATAATATCTGGTGTATATTGTATCTAATATTTCTCCTAAATTAGATAGGAATTTAGTTTTGTCTCTTTCTACTACTAAAAATTTTTCTTTGTTAAGCTTTAAATAGTTTGAAACATATTCTAGTTGATTATTCGAAAGGCTCTCAGCTTTCCAGGTATATTTGTCCGGTTCTTTTTCATCTGGATACCAATAACTATAGACAATGTCTGGTTTAACATTTACTAAGGGAGAGTCCATATCATTAGTAAGTCTGTCGAGTATATGCCTAGGATAGACTGGCTTTTTAGTTATAGTTTTATCAATAGAAATTATTTGTCTTAATATTCCTTCAAGACATACAAGAATATATGGAATAAAAACATTATTTGGATTAATTGGGCCTTCCCAACTTTTAAAATACATTTCCTTTATATATTTAAAATATGAAGGATCACGGTATACAGTATTATTGACGGTAATTGATGTATAGCGTTTACCCTCTTCAATTATTATTTTATCTAATAGTTTATCTAGATTCTGTTCCATACATACCTTCTGTTCTAGTGATTTATTATTTGAAATATTATACCTGTACATTATAACATTAAAAATATGGCAAGAAATAAATAATTATGTTATGACGGCCTACTAATTTATTCATCTTATTCAAATATCGAGCGGTGTATATTTAAGTGTTCAATCACTTTTTGATATAATTAGTGTGAAAAAACTTAACAGTTTTGACTTTTTTTGGAATTACTGTGTACATTTAATATTTTTGATGAAAAAAAGGCGGAATTTAACTGCAAGTCTCATATTCTCTATGGTATAATTAGTTCATGGAGTGGACAGTTCGCTACTATGAAGCTCCTGATAAGTTTTACAGAGTAAATATGGGGACTATTCTCTCAATTAAACTGAAGACAGGAGGTATAGAGTCCTATGTCTATTACTGTAAAGGAAGAGTTTCGTGATGATTACAATAGCTTGTGCTATTGCGATTATACTTGGTGCATTAAGTAAGTTTTACATTGCATATGGGAAATATAAAATTTCTTGTGCAAAAGCTTACTGCATCAAAAAAAGTGCAAACCATAAAAGGTAAGCACTAATTATACGAATCTCTGAAGACTTATCAAGCGATAGGAAGGCCAATTCCTGTCGCTTTTTTCTATAAACTTTCGTTACTTATATAATATCACGTTACGTTACCTTATGTCAATATATACGATTAGAAGGAATATATCACGAGAACTACGGCAAATTGCGTCCACCAGAGTATACTTCAAAGCCTCAATTTCACCTTCTTGTATAATAAGGATTGTATACGGTCAACAACATTGGGCATTGATTTTATTTAGAACTATGTTGAAAGAATGACTTTTAGCCAAGGAGTGTAAACGGATATTAATGTATAGAACTTTGTTATAATATTACGTATGAATATTATTAATGATGTATTGTCTAGTTTATCTTGGGAAACCTTGAGTGCGATAGGCACAATTGGAGCTGTGTGGCTCACTATGAAAGAATTAAGAAAAACAGTTTCATATCGGAATAGATATATTTTGGAAATAAATCTTTATTCTACAATGGGAATTCCTAGTCTACTTGTCAACTCAAAATACACGGAATTAACTTCTTTATCTTTTAAAATTATTAATAAATCCGATCGTAATTTAGAAGAGTATGATATTTCACTAGAAAAAAAGCCTAGTTATTATGATAAAATCACATCACACTCCAATGAAAATGTTGAATTTCCTCTTTCATCAGGATATGAGCTTATTAGGAATCCTTTTTATTATGAAATGATTAAAGATACTGAAAAATCTAATTACAGATATCTAACAAACAAAATTGAACCATTTAAACCTCTGGAAGTTTTTTTTGACTTAAGAAATGAAGTTTATGAGGATGATAACGTTGGTTGGAATTTGAAATCTTCAATAGACCAAGGTTATTTTTCAGGGAAATTAAGGGTAAAAATAACAGATAGTTTTAATAATACATATTACAGCAAATGGCATAAAATCGGAAAACCCAGAAAAATTAAATCAATTAACTTTAACACCAATAAAAAATGGTTCAAATATAGATTAAAAATAAAAAACTGGTTTGTAAAACTAGCCTCTAAAAAAAGAGAGCCATTGGTTGAAGAATATAATAGAAAATATAGGAGCTGATAAAGAGGCTCTTTTTTTGATAAACTGTAAATTTTAAGTCTACTTATTTTTTACTTGAAGAAATTAAAGCTGAAAGTAAAATCACGTGTAAGTTTTAAATGGAAAATAAAATATATATCAGCTCATAACTTAACAGTTTCGAGTTTTTTGTTGTCATTTTTTATCTACTAGTTAATAAAAATACCCATCAGAGGTTACTCTGGTAGGTATTTTTTGAATTATAGTTGATCTTATTAAGACATGCCGATAAAAATACCGATGATAAATGGAATAAGCCAAATAGCCCAGACGAATATACTGAACTTATGAAAATCTTGTTGTGCATTATCATCTTTTTTGAGCAATACGATAATAGCAAATAGTGCATGAAATGCCATTAATATCAATGCTGTCAGTCCAGTGATACCATGTAAGTTGAAAGCGAAGGTATTTCCTGATATTTTGCTCATGAGGTTTGTGCCTAAAGTATCAAATATTAGACCACAAATAAAAATTACTGCATGCCATACTTTAAGTTTCCCTTGCTTTCTTTCTGCGAAAACCCCTGTAGTGTAAAATATTAAAGCAAAAATCATTGAAAATATTGCTAAAATTAATAATTGAGACATATACTCCTCCCATTCAGTCTTTAACTAATTCTTTTTTTATCACGATAAGTAACATTAAAAATGCGATAGTGATACCAATATGACTAATTCCTGAAATTCCAGAGATCATACCATTTAATCCTTTGCTAACCGTAGTTCCAAGTACTTGTAAACTACCTCGCACTCCCATCATTATAATTAGTAAAGGAAAGGAAATATTATATAAAATATAAAACTTTTTATATAATGTGTTTTCTTCTAAAGTTGTTACTTTAAACAGTAAAGCAATGAAAAGAAAAACAGCAGTTCCTAAGACAAGTATATGTGTATGTAGTACACTTAGGGTTGTGTGTCCCATAAACTCATAAGACTTAGTAAATTCTCTATAAAATACTCCGCTTACCATTGCCAATATGAAATATACAATTGATAAATTCATAACTCTTTTCATTTTAATTCTCTCTTTCGTTTGTTAAGTAGTTATATCCAAAAAGTGAACCTGCTAGAAATAAGGCTGCTCCTAATCCACTGTAAAATACAGCAATAAACTGTTCAGGAAGTAAATGAAAAATCCTTATCGTAACACCTCCAGTCATCATTACTGCCATTATAATAAAAGATTTCATATCAAAAAATTTCCAAAAATACTGTTTAGGTTGTTGAAAATTTTTTATTCTCAATGTATGTTTCACAACTAGTTTATAAAAAACCATATACCAAAACACACCAAAAACAAGAAAAGATAATATAATATTTATTACACTTATATAATTTATATAAGTATCAATTCCTATTTTAAAAACGTTGAAACCCGCTATCATCCATACTAGACTCGCTAAGCCCAATAAGCTTTTTTTTCTTACCATAGTGTTCCTTTCTTAATATTATGTGAACAACGTTCATATTGTTGTAAAAATAAATTAGTAAATAGAGTTACTTACTAATTTAAAAAAACCTTCTTTAGGCATAGATTCTACAATGACTTGCAGAAATAGTACAAAAATATAATCAATATAATATTGAGGAGTAAGAATATTGTTAAAAACATCTTCCCTAACGCTTTTATCATTCTTCAACGTATCTACCAAACTTTGTTTGATATGTCCCCAGTAGTCAAAAGTCATAGTATCCTCATTAATTTTTTGTGTTTGAACCAATGTATGTTCCGTAAAAAAATTAGGATAGAGTTCTTTTCCCTTTTCTATACTATAAAACAAGGAATTAAAGCATTCTATAAGGCTATCAAATGCATAACTTTCAGTTTCAAAATGAAATATCTCTGACCAAATACTACAAATTGTCTCAGATAAAAGTTCCTCTTTAGATGAAAAGTAATTATATACTGCACCAACAGATATTTGACTTTTATTTGCTAAAGAACGGATATTTATTTCCGAAATTCCATTTTCTCTAACCATCTCCTTGCAATAAGATACTAATAATTCTTTTGAAGTTACAGCTTTATTCATTTTACCTCCCCTCCAATATGAACATTGTTCACATCTATTATACTTATAATATAATAATATGTCAACAATATATTTTTTTTATACTTATAATTAAGAGCCCCTAACTTATTTTTAATATTAGTGAAACTTGGACAAAAATCATATAATTATATATTCGTTCAAATATTAGATATCTAACTTGCTAGTTGTTTAATCCCTAATGAAAATTTCAAAGTCATTAGTTTAATTTTATGAGCTCCAAGCTCTAACAGATTGGAAAGTAAGATTAGAAGTTGTACTATTGTCATATATTAGTATATATGTTTGAAGTATATAGTTTGACCTAGACTATTTGATTTTCTCCTGTTACTATAGTAGCAATGGAAACAGGAGTCTTAACTCGTAGAACCTATGATAATTTCTGGAAATAAAGAATGGGATAATAAATAATGATCATCTAGACTAAAAGTGTAAAGATTAGTTGCAATATATCTTAAGAAGTAAATATTTGTATATTTTAACAACAAACTAAAATATACAAATGATTCTAGGATTATTTTTTGTTTAATAGTATATTTTGTTTTGTTAAATATTCTTTTGTAATAAGAGATAATAGTTCATTCCAAGCATCTATATTATTAATAGAGTCTAGATAAAAAATATTGGTTCTTTCGATTCTTGAATCCAAGGTGTCTGTGATTATGATATCTGCTTTTTCATAGTTTTCAGTAAATTTTATTGATTCTTTATTATACAATTGATGTATTTTGTAATTGATATGTTCACTGGCAGAAATATCTTTAGTGATTTTAATAAAAATTTGTAGATTTGTTTTTATTTGAGAAAAAAATGATGATTGGAATAATTTGCTAATAATAAATAATTGATTTTTACCTATAGCTATATTTTTGTTTCTTTCTTTAAAATGACTAAAATATTCAGTGTTTTTTTCTTTTATATCTAAATATGGAATGTGGTCCATTGTTAGTAGATATATAAAATGTATTGCTACTTCTTCCATTATGTAACTAGCTATTAATGTGATAGTAAGAATATAGGCAATTTGTTTTTCATAATAAGTAATTTCAGGGGATATATCTTTATTGAGATTGATTGTCATTATATTCTTAGTTAATATACAATAGGGATGATTTGAGTTTAAGAAAAAACTCCCTAATTTCTTCTTTAGAGTAGAAGTTAAAATATCAGAACTAGTAAGTAGTAGTAAAAAAATAAAATAATTAATTTCTACACTATTAGTATTGATTGAAAAATTTAAATTAAATTTTTTATCTAAATTAACTTCACTTAATAGTTGATAGATATCATTTAAAATATATTCCTCTTCAATAGAAATATATCTACTGAGTATTCTTCCATTAGAATTTCTTAGATAAAATATTGAGTATAAATAAAGTAATGAGGGATTGTTTTGGGAAACAATCTCTGATGAAATATTTAGTTCAGATATTTTTTCTTCTATAAAAGGTTTTGAAAGACTATCAAATGGCCATTCTATTTCATTAAAAGAAGTAAATAAAAAAATGTAAGAAAAAATTCTTATATATATTTCTTCTCCTGTTAGATAAAAAACTTTTTTTGTAGATTTTATGAATATATTATAAGTAAGTAGATATTTTCTGAGTGAATGTATCAATTTATCTAAATAGATATCAGAAATATATAGGTTCTTTATAATTTTTTCCCTAGAAATACTGGTATTTGTAATTAATATTAAGCATAATTTAAAAAGAGAGTTTTCTTTTAATAGTTTTAGTTTTAAAGTATTGACATCAAGTAATGAAGTTTTTTTATAGTGAGGATTAATTGATATGATTCCTAAATTATTTGATTGGATAAAGAATTTTTTATGCAATAAATCTGTAAAATGAGAATTAATATTAATAATGGAATGTTTTACAAGTCGTTTCGAAATAGAAAATTTTTTGGATATTTCGGAAATACTTGTAGAGTCTTTTCCTAAGATAAAATAAATTATTCTTAATTCTCTTTGTAAATAATTTGGTAGTAAATTTTCCATAATGTTTTCCTTTAAACTTCTCTAAATATATTATATAAATAAAAATATAAAATACCAAATAAAAAAAGCATACAAAAACTGTATAACAGTGGCCGTAAAATATATATATCTTTATGGGGAATAATAATGTAGAATAAATTGTTGTATGAAAATTACATATAGAAAAGGTATTTAATGATAGATGAAAAAATATAATCTTATTCCAAGTTTCTCTTTTTTGGGCAGATAACATATTAAATCCAGCTGTCAGTTCATTCACTACTTCTGGTGGTAATAATAGTATTGAAGATATAAATCAAATGACTAATTTTTTTAATACAAATAATAATTTTTCGGAAAGTTTATTGTCATAACGTCACATTATATAAAAAGGGAGAAAACATGGGAAACTATAGCGAAACCAATCAAAGAGATTTGAGTAGTTTTGAAACAGAATTGAGTGGAATTATTCAAGAAGTAGAAGAAAATAAAAAGAAGCTTGAATTTTTGGCAAAAGAAAATGAACAATTGCGTTTGAAGAACGCGAATTTAGAAAAAAATGAAATCAACTATATCAATACCTTAAAACAAAATACATTGAAAATTCAAGAATTAGAGAAACAGAATCCAATTGGACTTTCTGAAAAAGACTTGGCAGAGGTTATGCTGGATGCTAAGCGTGTAGCTAATGATATTGTTCAAAAAGCAAAGGAAGAGGTCAAGACTTTTGAACATCAAAAACAGGCTGCACTTAACAGTATGAGACAAGAAGGACAACTTTTACGAGAAGATATTGTGAATTTTAAAATGAAAGCTGATCAAGATCTTAACGAATGGATTAAAAGTTTAGAGGTACTTATTGGAAGTTCTGAACAATAATATTCACTGTATTCGATCTTTCGCTCATGAGGTAAGAGAAAATGATTAAACTTTATAGAGGAGAAAGTCGTAAAGAAGCAGAGGAAATATGTCTGTTTATGTTAGATTCTTTTGGCCCCTCACAAGTCCTACAAGAATTAATGAAAAAGCAAGGCAGACTGTATGATGATTTTGATGTTTCTCTTTTAAATAAAAAATATTACTTCACGCTTCAAAACACTGACCTAGCCTCAAACTTTTCTACCTTCCCTGTATTAAATTTTTTAGAAGAACTTGAAAGTGTTTTTCCTCAAATTATTTGGACGAAGATAATGAAGAGTCCGCTTCATCGTTATAAAGTTGAGTTCATTCCCGTTTCTTTTTACAATCATAGACAAGGAGAGGAAGATGGGGTTTTGGCGGATTGTTTGGAAGAAATGGGCTATCATGCTTCCAACCTCATTCCAACTTTTCGTATGAAAGTTGAAGAGGTGTTCAATAAATATAAGAGAAACCTTTCATATGAATTTCATCCTTCTTTTGACAAACAAGTAAAAAAAAATGAAGAAGATGAAGTGCTTGAATCTGACATAAAAGAAAAAGATACAGATATTATTTTGCAACGCTTGAGGAGTCTACAGGAAAAAGTAAAAAAAACAAGTAGTGAGCAAGTATCAGATCAAGATAAAGAACAACTTTCATATCAAAAAAATAAAAATAAACACGAAAAAAGAAAAGAAAAAAAGAAAAGGCCTCGGTTAAAAATGATGTGCTTAGCTGGCGGGATAGTCACTTTTATTGTTCTTCTTTTATTTGTTCTTTTGCAATTTTATGGCATACGTACGATAGAAGGTAATTCAATGAAACCTCTATTAAATGACAAGGCAATTATTGTCTTAGAGAAACATCCCAGTACATTAAAGCGCCAAGATATTATTGCATTTAATGTCCCTCAGATGGCCAATAAAGAGTTTGTGAAAAGAATAATTGCTTTACCAGGGGATACAGTATATGCGACGCAAGGGAAGCTTTATGTGAATAATCGTTTATCGTCTACGAATTATACAGAACCAGTCACGGAGGACTTTACTTTGAAAGAAATAAGTGGAAGAGAAACAGTACCTGAAGGAAAACTATTTGTTTTGGGTGATAATCGTTCCCACTCCACAGATAGCCGTAATTATGGCTTTGTGGATCAAAAAGAAGTGAAAGGGAAAGTATTAATAAAATGAAAATGGAATTAAAACAATGGCTTAGGAAGAGAAAAATAAGCTTTACTATTTTGAGTGTCCTCACGGTTTTAGGACTTCTTATCACACTATCAAGTCTTGTTATTCCTAAAATTATGGCAGGGGATACGGTTGTCTCTGATCTTGTTCTTCAAGCAGAGACAGAGGACAAATCAATCGCTTTAACAGTGACAGACAGTAATCAAGAGGATACCAAAATAGTTGTTCCTCTTCCAGAAGGCGTCACTTATCAGTCGAATTCCAATTCGAGTATTGGTGTGACACAGGATACAGTCAATAATCAGTTGGTTATTGACTGGGTGGAGGGACAAGAGAAACAAGTCACGTTACAACTTGAGGCTAAGGAAGAGGGGAGTTATGATTTCACCGCACGTACTGTACGTGAAGGTGAGCCGGTTACTTCTTCACCATGTTCAGTTACGGTTAAAGTAACGCCCCCTTCCTCAAGTGAAGCGCCCCATGTGAGTACAGAGGAGGAAGACCAACAAACCTCTTCTCCAGAAAACGAGAATGAAGAAAGTCAAGAAGAGTCTGGGACAGAAGATAATAATGATACTCCAGAGTTATCCGGGACAGAAGATGATATTAAAAATTTAGATACAGATGTGAGTGAGACTACTTCAGTTGAACGAAATAAAGTTTTAGCGTCTAAAAGTTATAATTTTTCTTATACCCTTTCTCCTGAAAATAATGAAGGAACAGAGTTTTCTATACAAAATATTATATTAGATGATAATTCTGAAGGATATGGTTCACTTAGTATTGGAATTCCAAATGGGATGTCTAGTAATATAAATGAGGCTATGATGCCAGAGGGATGGGAATTGAATCTTAATTCTTCAGGATACAGTATTATCATTAATCCTGGTGCTTCTACAACAGCTGTTAAAAATTTCTTGTCTACCTTAAGATTTATGACGAATACAGAATACAAAGCCCCGGGTGCGGTATCTATTACAGTTGAGCAGAACAAAATATCTAATTGGGTTGATCCTTCAGGGAAACACCATTATTATTTATTTGTACCTTATCTGCAAGATGAAATTGTCACATTTCAAAAATCATATAATCAAGCAAAACAAACCACTTATAAAGGGTTAACAGGATATTTAGCTACGATTACCTCACAAGAAGAACAAGACTTCATTTATAATTCAATCGCAAAAGAACCAGGATACTTAGGAGGTACACACTACGTTTTTTCAAATGGGAATCGAATTAATGATGAACAGGTAATTAGTGAAAATACATTATTTGAACATGAGAATGTTGATTATAAACAAGGAGAACAGTGGTATTGGCTAGATGGCCCAGAGGCTGGTACAGTATTTTATAATACTAAAACATATGATCCAATAAAGGGACCGGTACCTGGGGTGTATAATCATTTTAAGTCAGAAGAGCCCAATAATACAAATGGACAAGAGGGTGTGCTCCAGTTTGCTAATTTGAACGATCTGTGGAATGATATGCACGATTATTATCAGCCTCCTAGACCGTTTAATTCTGTGCAAGGTTATTACGTAGAATTTAGTGAGTATGGGGATCAAACAGAAGAATCCTCTCAAAATACGTATACTGCAAATATCCCTCAAGCAGTTACTACAAAATATATAGATACCTATAACAATAAAATTTCAGAAGATGTTCATAGCAGTGGCCCTATGGGACAATCTTATACAATAGAACAAAAAGACATCCCTGGCTACACTTTCAAAAAAGTGGAAGGCCCTACAACAGGAAAGTTCACAGATCAACCTCAAGCCGTTACTTATACCTATACATCTGATGTTCTTCGCTTTTATGATGTTCCAAGTGAACTCAGTTTCAATGAAACTAAAATATCATCTCATACAGAAACCATCTCAAGAAAAGATCCAAATTGGAAAATCATTGTAGAAGACACACGGTTGAGTAAACGCAACTGGCGTGTTACTGCACAACTTGTGGATCAATTTAAAGACAGTTCAGGACAACCTTTAAAAGATGATATACTGCTTTTCCGTAAGGGCAATCAATCGGATCAATGGATTACCTCGAGTAGTGAAATGAACGTATTTGATGGCACAAGTACTGAAACTGATGATTTATACGATGTTTTATGGCCCACTCAAGAAGGTCTTCTCCTTCAAGTTGCCCCAGGGACTGTAAAAGTTGGGAAATATACAGGTGTTATTAATTGGAAACTGATTGATGCACCTGTATAAGAGAAAGGAGGTGAAAAATTTGAAAAGGATTTTAAAAAAAGGATTGTTCTTTAGTATTGTTGCCCTTTACATGGTAGGAAACAATCAAATTGTGCATGCGGATATAACCGCCAATATGGAAAGCCAAGCATCTATTCATTTTGATCAATCTTACTTCCCCCCAGAAGTAGATCCCCTCATTCCCAGTGGAAATACCTCTTTTCCAGTTTATACTGGAAAGACTATTCTCCCTAAAACAGGGGAATCAAGTAGTCAAGCTTGGCAAATGCTTGGGCTCTTATTCTTAAGCACAAGCTTAATAACTCTTACAACAAAAAAAATAAAAAAAGAATATTAGGAGAAAACATAATGAAAATGAATCACTTACTTATGGCAGGAGTAGTCTTACTTTCAAGTAGTTCAATGTTAAATTTTGCATCTGTTGTTCACGCAGATGATAATTCTGTGAATACTACAGGGGATGTAAGTTTTGTGGAAGATACAGATCCAACAAATCCATTAGATCCGACAGATCCAAAGGATCCAGTAAATCCGGTTGATCCAATTGAGCCTACGAATGGACCATTAAGTCTTGACTATGCGTCAAGTTTCCACTTTGGTGAACAAAAGATTTCTGCTAAGGATGAAACATATTATGCGGTCTTTGATAAAATTAAAGGTGCAGAAGAAGGTCAAACAATAGATAAACCCAACTGGGTCCAAGTCTCAGATAAACGTGGTACAAATGCGGGCTGGAAATTGCAAGTCCAACAAGGGACACAATTTACAACAAAACAAGGCGAGAGTGCCAAGGCACTCAAAGGTGCAGAAATTAAAATTATCAATCCTATTGTAAAAACAACACCTGATAACCAAGCAACTGCTCCTACCGCAAACTCTGAGATTACTTTAATTCCAGGTGCAGACGGTGCTGCAGGCGCAGCCCAAGATGTCATGACTGCCCAACAAGATCAAGGGATGGGCACATGGTTAGATGGTTTTGGTAACGAAAGCAACGGAGATAAGAGTATTTCATTGAGCGTTCCCGGAGTTTCTGAAAAGGTAAAAGATGGGAAATACACGACTGATTTAACATGGGTGTTAACAGATACACCAGCGTAATGGAATGCATAGATTGATAAGGAAAAGGAAAAAATTATGAAAAAAACAGCATACACAGCTTTGGCTACAACAGTACTTTTAACAGGATTTGCATTTGGTGCTTCTCGTGCTTTGGCAGAGGAGCCTGTGGAAGCAGATGGCGCATCAATGAAATCTGTAGGGACAATCTCTTATGTAACAGATGATGCACCAGTAAATCCTATTGATCCTATGGATCCAGACCCTGAAAAGCCAATTACTCCAACAGACCCAGGGGATCATGAAAAACCAACATCAGGTCCATTGAGTATTGATTATGTTTCTAATCTACGCTTTGGTGAACAAAAAACTACAGGGACAGATATGACATATTATGCTCAATTGGATAATATTATTGCATCAGATGGTACAGAAATTAGTCGTCCAAACTTTGTTCAAGTGACAGATAAACGTGGTTCTAATGCTGGATGGCATTTAACTGTGACCCAAGATGGACAGTTTAAAAGTGGTGAAGATGAATTAGCTGGAGCGGTACTTAAATTGGATCATGCGAGCTTGTCTACACCAAATGACGGGATTGAACCAACCGCTAACCAAGGGATTTCTTTGACGCCGGGAGTTTCTTCAGATGTATTGGATGCGAAAGAAGACCAAGGGACAGGGACATGGTTGAACCGTTTTGGTGCAGATGAAGAAGAAGGAAAATCAAGTGTTTCATTGTCAGTACCTGGTAAAACCAAAAAAGTTCAAGGGGAGTATAAAACTAGCCTCACTTGGACATTGACAGATACACCAGCGTAATAAGGAGAAGAGAGTGAAAAAGAAAAGTTTATTTCTCTTTTTTATAGGTATAGTTCTTCTTTTCTCTGGTTTTAGGACAGTATCTGCGGCAGAAATGAAATTTTCTGTTCAGGCAGTACTTCCAGAAAATCAAGTGGATAAATCTCAATCTTATTTTGATCTACGTATGAAACCAGGACAATCTCAGGATTTAATGGTGGAGATGCGCAATGATACTTCTAAGGAAGTGACGGTTGAAGTGAATCCTAATACTGCCATTACCAATCAAAATGGTATTGTGGAATATAACGATACGAAGACGAAACGTGACAGTAGCTTAAAGACAGGCTTTAAAGATATTGCGACAACAGAAAAAGAAGTGACTGTTCCTGCAAAAAGTCAAAAGCAAGTCAAAATTCATGTTCAAATGCCACAAGAAGAATACAATGGAACAATCTTGGGAGGAATATATTTTTCTGAAAAAGATCAGGGAAAAGATCAGAAAGATACTTCTAAAGGCAGTCAAATTGTAAATAAGTATGCTTATGTGATCGGTGTTAAACTGACAGAGACAGATACTGTTGTTCAACCAGAATTACGATTAAATGCAGTGCAAGCTAAACAAATCAATTATCGTAATGTTATTACTGCAAATATTCAAAATTATGAACCCGCTATTCTAAAAGATTTAAAAATAGAAGGTAAGGTTTATGAAAAAGGTGGCAGTGAAGTTCTTTATTCCGAAGTGAAAGAAGACCTTCGTATGGCGCCAAACTCTAATTTTGATTTTGCGATGAGTCTGAATAATAAGCCCTTTAAACCTGGGAAATACACTTTTAAAGGTGTAGGGAAATCAGGGGACAAGGAGTGGAAGTTTGAAAAAGACTTTGAAATAAAAGGTGAAGAGTCACGGAAATATAATAAAGAAGCAGTCTCTCTTGAGAAGGATAATACTTGGATCTATATACTTGTAGGTATAATTGTTGTTTCTCTTCTCTTGATTATTATTTTGATTTTGTTAAGAAAATTAAAAAATAACAAAGAAACCCAAGAAAGAGAGTGATAAGATAAAAGCCTACTTAAATTTTTAAGGAGGCTTTTATTTTTGGAGAACAGGATGATTCATTTATATTATAGGCAAAGATGCACGTCTACTCCTAGAGCTATAGAGTGGTTTAAGAGCTATGGAATTAAAGTTTGTATACGTTCCTCTGATCAAATTTCTCGAGAAGAGTTAATCACTGCTCTCTCCTCTACAGAGAAGGGGTTTACTGATTTATTGAAGTACCCTAATCATCTTAATGATGAAGAAATGTCTAAAATGCGTTTACTTAAAACACTGACATTAAATCAGGCACTAGAGTTTATCAAAGTTAATCCAGATCAAATTCGAATGTTTTTACCCCCAGAGTATCGACGGAGTACGTTGTTTAGAAAAGAAAGAGAAGAGGTTTTAAAGAGAGGAGATTGATTTAAGAAATAGTATCTTTAATCTCACAGTATACTTTATATATGTAAAAAAGTGTTGTTATTGATTGCGCTCCTTATTTCAATTTGGTAAAATAAAGGTGTATCATAAATAGATATACTCATTACTAAAGCAGATACTCGCAAAGTTGTCTGCTTTTTATTTTTGGAAATCTAACAGCTCATAACTTAACAGTTTTGAGCTATTTTTGTGTATACTATAAATAAAGAGATTTCAACGGCTCATAACTAAGGGTTATAAATAGAGGAGAAATTATGAAATTTGGGTATGCTCGAGTGAGTACAACGGATCAAAAATTAGAAAGTCAAATTGAAAATTTAAAAGCTGCAGGGGCAGAAAAAATTTACTAGGACAACAACCGAGCGACCAGAATTTCAAAAATTACTTAATCAACTTCGAAAAGATGATATGCTTATTGTGACGAAATTGGACCGATTTGCAAGAAATACTCGAGAAGCTTTGGAAATCATTCAGCATTTGTTCCAGAATGATATAAAAGTACATATCTTAAATATGGGGATTATTGATAACACTCCAACAGGTCAACTTATTTTCACTATATTTAGTGCTTTTGCCCAATTTGAAAGAGATATGATTGTCAACCGTACAAGTGAGGGGAAAAAATATGCCAGGGACAATGACCCAGCTTTCAAGGAAGGACGACCTCAAAAATATACTGGAGAACAAATCGCTTTTGCTTTTGAATTAAAGAAGCAGGGAATGACATATAAAATGATTGAACGTAAGACTGGAATTAGTGTCGCTACGCAGAAAAGAAGGTTTATTGGGTTAAAGTAGAAGGCGAAATTGTAACAATATAGTAATCTTATATTTAACAAATTGTTGAATTCAATAATGAAATATGTCTGACATTCTATGCTATAATTTATTTAGTACATAATTAATAGTAATTATGTTTAAGATAAAAGAAGCCCGCTTCAGACAGACTTCTTTAACTCAGATAATGTTTAATTTAATTTAATATTGAGATGCCTTAAACGGAGCGACCAAACTTGTTTAAGGTTTTTTTGTGTTTGTAAAAGCTTTATTTATAAAAGCTACGTACAGTATAGATTGTACAAATGATAGTACATACCATTGAAACGACAGAAACGACTGCTTCAAGGACAGTAATATCCATAAATCTCCTCCGCAGAGGACAGTTTACAATTTTTCTTTATAAGCGTTACCTCCACTTTTTTTCTTGTCATTATCTGAGGAAACTCGCAAAGCTAGGCCTTTCAAGTTAAGTTAATTATATCAAACCTATAATTGTTTTTCCACTATATCTAGTGGTTTTTTTATGAAAACAAAAGAAAGGACACTATATCTAGTATTCATTCATTTTGATGGAAAATTAAAAAATAACTATTTCTCTTAATTTGAATAAAAGAAAAGTATTTGCAAAAGTCTCTTATAATGTTATAATAGGAGTAAAGAAAAAGGACTTGCTCGAAACAAGTCCCATGTAGCCGATTAAAAGTCGGTGGCAGTATTTAGTTCTAAGAACCGTTAACCTACCAAAGCTAGACGGTTCTTATTTTTTTGTGATTTTTTCAATCAACAAGATGACAAACGTAAGCAAACTGATTAGGAAACTACAAATTGCAGTCATTAACATTGCTACAGCCATCATAAGAGCGCTCCTTTCTGTTGGATTTTGTACTTATATTCATAAGCATCACCCACTTTCAAGAGCCACCGTCTATTAAACTTCTACTTCACCATTATAACAAAATATAAACCTCTAAGCTATAAAATCCTAGGGGTTTATATTTTTGTTTTTAGTTAGTCTAAACAATATTTTTTTATTAAGATTAAAGAAATTTGGTGGACTACTTTTATCCAATTTATTTCCTTTTCGTTATTCAATAATTCAGGTAATTTTAAATCGAAAGCATCATCGCTTTTACCGTGGACAAGGCTATTTCGATATTTATAAATAGCTTCTGCTAAAGAATCTGATTCTGTATTTTCTATTAAATCCTTTTCTTTGGCAAATTCCAATATTGAGTTTAGTTCATCAAGATTTGCACTAAGGAGATACTTTAACTGGTTGATTTCCTTATCCTTATAAATCTTTGTAATTTCTGTAATAAATTTTTGAATATTATTTTTACTATTATATTGCTCAATTTTTTCTCTAAAATCATCTGATCGATTGATTATATAAAAATATTCAAGTACTTTGTAGAAATATTGGAACGATAATTCGTGATCTCTTATTTCCATTCCAGCATTGTAAAAACTTAAGACTTCAGAGTTTTTAAAGAGCGAAAAATTATTAATACTATTGGGTTCAGGTAAAATATTTCTATTAATGTAAAAGTTTTTAATACTGTACATACCGTAATCTTCGCCAATAAATTCATCAATTACAGGGTACTCTGTGTCATCGTTATCGATTAAATAATTTCCTATGATAAATAATGCTTGGTACAGATAATCCTTTAGATTGTCTTTATTTATTCCTCGTAGTGAAATGGTGGTCATATACGTTCTATCATGGTATTTATCATCAGTTTGGCTAACTAGCAGTTCGTAAAGTGTACTGGATTTAGAGATTTCAATTTCAACATCTCCTAATTTAAACATAGGGTATTCCGATGAACATATAATACTAAACTCAGCATAATTACCATATTTTAAACCTCTATTTGGGTATATAGTTATTCCATTGTTTTCCTTGCTGTAATCATTTGAAGCAAAGGACTCCTCTGTTATTTTTAATTTTTTTTTAGTTCTTTCCTCGTATAAAATGAAGAAATCATTGAATAGTTTGCCTTCAATTTCATCTTCTGGAATCATAAGTTTATCTGAAATTTTTTGTAAGATATTCATCATCATCTCCTGATTTTGCTTTAAATATATACTATTTATTAATATATCGATAAATAGTAGTTCTTGAAACACCCCAAGACTCCGCAATATTCTTTATTGGTGTTCCGCTCTCCACAAGTGTTTTAAGTAATTCTATATCTTTCTCAGTGAACTTTTCAGGACGACCACCTAATCTTCCCCTTGCACGTGCTGCTGCTCTTCCTGCAGCTGAACGTTCGAGAATAAGGTTACGTTCAAACTCCGCAAATGCAGCGAACAAATGGAACATGAGCTGTCCAGTAGAGCTTGATTTATCCATCGTGATATTTTCTTGCAAACTATGGAAACTTACTCCTTTATCATTAAGAGAGTTGACTATACTGATTAAGTCCTCCATATTTCTTCCCAATCGATCTAATCGCCAAACGACAATTGTATCACCGGGACGAGAAAATTCTATTGCTGATTTTAAACCAGGTCTATCTTTTTTACTTCCAGACATGTGATCCGTAAATATTTTCTCACAACCATATTTTCCAAGACTATCTTTTTGTAAATCTAAATTTTGTAGTCCAGTTGAAACTCGTGCATATCCAATATTCAAATTTCTGCACCTCCGTTAGTTCAATTGTACCATAACTTAGAACAATATATATAAATGAACATAGATTAAATTACGAGTTAATGAACACGAAATATAAAAGATATTGACGAAATTTGTAGAAAATAAAAAGTGTCCAGAAAATGGTCATTTTCTGAACACGGAAATATGAAAGAACATTGGTCTAAGAAGACGTATCTCATTTTGTGTCTAAATATTTGACATTGGTCCAATATTTGGTTACGTAAAAAACGGGACACACAAGCAGCCTATGCTTTTCTTAAGCGGTTAGTGAAGCAGTTTGATGAA
>NZ_BOVP01000010.1 GCF_018403745.1 Lactococcus formosensis
GTTGCGAACGTAGTTCAGGGGTAGAACACAACCTTGCCATGGTTGGGGTCGCGAGTTCGAATCTCGTCGTTCGCTTTAAAATTAAATATTATGCACCCGTGGCTCAACTGGATAGAGTACCTGACTACGAATCAGGCGGTTGCAGGTTCGAATCCTGCCGGGTGCATTGATTTCTGAAAGAAATCATGATGATAATAAACTTTATCTCGGGAAGTAGCTCAGCTTGGTAGAGTACTTGGTTTGGGACCAAGGTGTCGCAGGTTCGAATCCTGTCTTCCCGATTGATAGCTTAGTCTATCAGAAGTTTTTGGCGGTGTAGCTCAGCTGGCTAGAGCGTTCGGTTCATACCCGAGAGGTCGGGGGTTCGATCCCCTTCGCCGCTATTATATTTTACAGCTGGATCTTTAGCTCAGTTGGTTAGAGCTCTCGGCTCATAACCGAGCGGTCGTTGGTTCGAATCCAACAAGATCCACTTTTTGGAGGATTACCCAAGTCCGGCTGAAGGGAACGGTCTTGAAAACCGTCAGGCGGGTAAAACCGTGCGTGGGTTCGAATCCCACATCCTCCTTTCCTTTGGCTCGGTAGCTCAGTTGGTAGAGCAATGGATTGAAGCTCCATGTGTCGGCGGTTCGATTCCGTCTCGCGCCATTTGCGGGTGTAGTTTAGTGGTAAAACCTCAGCCTTCCAAGCTGATGTTGTGAGTTCGATTCTCATCACCCGCTTTGTTTTTCATAAAGATATGAAAAACGTTTTCAAATATGAGGGAGCATAGCTCAGTTGGTTAGAGCACTGTGTTGATAACGCAGGGGTCCGAGGTTCAAATCCTCGTGTTCCCATAGATGTTTATAATATCTATATATTGTGAATAACTGGTGGGGAGTTACTCAAGAGGCTGAAGAGGACGGTTTGCTAAATCGTTAGGTCGGGAAACCGGCGCGAGGGTTCGAATCCCTTACTCCCCTTCCGTATAACGGCTATTGTTGAATAGTCGTTTTTTATGCTTTATGTAGAATGTTCAAGATGAGAGGGGGGTATATGGCTTTTCTTACGAGCGAAGAAGTAACTGAGTTAAAAAATCAGGTAAATATTGCTGATTTAATTTCACAATATGTACCTCTCACAAAGTCTGGGAAGAATTATTTAGGACTTTGTCCTTTTCATGGTGAAAAAACACCGAGTTTCAATGTAAATGCTGATAAAGGTTTTTATCACTGCTTTGGCTGTGGGAAATCTGGCGATGTTATTGACTTCATAAAAGATTATAAACAAGTTGGTTTTGTCGATGCAGTAAAAGATGTAGCGAGTTTTGCTGGAATTACGGTAAATATTGAGAATGATTCTACTGCTGAAAAAGATAATCCTAATGCATTGCTCTATGATATAAATAATCAAGCTGCACGGCTTTATAATATCGTTTTAACGTCTACTGAGATAGGTGAACAAGCACGACTCTATCTGGAAAAGCGTGGGATTACTTCTGAGATTATCAAGCAGTTTAATATCGGCTTAGCACCAGACGAAAATGATTTCATTTTTAAAAATCTCTCTGGAAAATTTGATGAAAGTGTTCAGGCGAATTCCGGGCTTTTCAACTTTTCAAGTAACAAGGTTTTCGATGCTTTTCAAAACAGAATTATGTTTCCACTCAAAAATGAGTACGGGCATGTTGTGGGATTTTCAGGCCGAAAATGGCAAGAAAATGATACAAGTAAGGCAAAGTATATTAATACAAGTGCAACAAAAATCTTTGATAAATCTTACGAGCTTTATAATTTGGATAGAGCAAAACCAGTTATTTCCAAAACACGTGAAGTTTACTTGATGGAAGGTTTCATGGATGTTATTGCAGCTTATAAGGCTGGTGTGTATAACGTTGTTGCGACCATGGGAACAGCTTTAACTGAGAAACACGTAAAGCGTTTAAAAAAAATAGCTAAAAATTATGTTCTTATCTATGATGGCGATCAGGCGGGTCAAAATGCGATATATAAAGCAATTGATTTGATTGGTGAAGAGAAGACGCAGATTGTACGTGTTCCAGAAGGTTTGGATCCAGATGATTACAGTAAAAAATATTCATTAGAATCTTTATCTGGTCTGATGGAAAACAGCAGGATACAACCGACAGAGTTTTTAATCGATTATCTGAAGCCCGAAAATCTTTCGAATTTGCAAAACCAATTGGATTTTATTGAGCAAATGGCACCTGTTATTGCAAGGGTTTCATCAATTACAGCACAGGATGCTTTTATAAGAAAATTAGTTGAGATTTTGCCTGATTTCGAGTATAATCAAGTAGAGCAATCTGTCAATTTAAAGCGTGAAAACGTCCTTAAAACAAGGGCAGAAGCGGGAAATTTTGAAGAGAGTTTTGGAAGCTTTTCAGAAGAAGAGTTTTCGGATTACCCTATACCTGATTTTACTGCATCGGATCAGGAGTATTATGAAACTTTTTCCTCTGCTCAAGAGGCTGTTAAAACTGTACAACAGCCTAAACTTCCAAGCTTATCGCGAAGTGAACGAGCAGAAGAACAACTTTTAAATCGAATGATTTATCATCAAAGTGTTCTTCATAAATTTGCAGAGGATGAAAATTTTCGCTTTGTACATCAGCGTTATCAGAATCTTTTTGACAAAATCATACTTGAGGTGATGAGTTTTGAAGAAATTGATCCTTCTCACTTTGGGACATCATTAGATGCTGAGGAGAAAAATTTATTTTATCAAATCTTGAGTCTGGATCTGCCAGATGAGATAAGTAGTGAGGAGCTTGGAGATTTGGTAGCCGTTTTTGCAAAAGAAATGGAGCAAATAAAGTTTAGTGAATTGCAAAAACAATTAGAAAATGCCCAAAAAGTAGGCAACAAGGAACGTGAGTTAGAACTCACAATCCAAATTATTAATCAGAAGAAAAAAATATAAGTCATTACTTATATTGTTCATTGGGGAGGATTAAATTGGCAAGTAATAATAAAAAAAGAATCAGTCAAATTGCAAAAGAAACTGGAATTACTAACAAAGCTTTAATCGCAAAAGCACAAGAACTTGGCATGGCGGTTAAATCTCACTCAAGTTCTATTTTTGAAGCTGAAGAAGCAAAACTCCTTGCAGCAATGGATTTTAAACCAATTATTGTTGAAAAGGTTGATGTAGAAGAGCTGAAAGAAAAGGGTTCTAAGCATGTAACCTCTGTTAAAGAAAAAGCAGCTAAGAAAATTGATATTAAAGATTCAGATACCTTTGACAACAAAGCTTTTGATAAAGCAGTAGCAGCATATATCACAAAACGTAAACCTCTCGAAGAAGCTTTAGATGATGAAATTACAGATGAGCTTGTAGTGAAATTTGGTTTGGAAGCCGAAGCCATCGAAGATTTACTTCAACAAATCCAAGATGCCGGCATTTCGATCGTCGATAAAGAAGGAAATCCTAGTCCATTAGCTTTGCAAGCTGAAGAAGAAGAAAAGCTTGATGATAATGCAATGGATGAAATCGTAACAAATGTCCGTATTGATGATCCTGTCCGCATGTATCTTAAGGAAATCGGACGTTATCCATTGATTTCGCTCGAAGAAGAAACAAAACTTGCGGAAGCTATTGTTGCAGGTGGTGATGAAGCAGAATTTGCCAAACAAATGCTTGCAGAAGCCAACTTACGTTTGGTTGTTTCCATTGCAAAACGTTATTCTGGACGCGGGATGCAATTCCTGGATTTGATTCAAGAAGGAAATATGGGACTTATGAAAGCTGTGGACAAATTTGACCACACTAAAGGTTTCAAATTCTCAACTTATGCGACATGGTGGATTCGTCAAGCAATCACACGTGCGATTGCTGACCAAGCACGTACAATTCGTATTCCTGTCCACATGGTTGAAACAATCAACAAGTTGATTCGTGTGCAACGTAATCTTTTACAAGAATTGGGCCGTGATCCTTTACCAGAAGAAATCGGTAAAGAATTACACATGACGCCTGATAAAGTTCGTGAAGTCTTGAAAATTGCGCAAGAACCTGTATCATTGGAAACACCTATTGGTGAGGAAGACGATTCACATCTTGGTGATTTCATTGAAGATGATGTAATTGAAAGCCCTGTAGACTACACAAACCGTATCTTGCTTCGTGAACAGCTTGATGAAGTTATGGATACCTTGACAGACCGTGAAGAAAACGTATTGCGTATGCGTTTTGGACTTGATGATGGACGTATGCACACACTTGAAGATGTTGGTAAACAATTTAAAGTGACACGTGAACGTATTCGTCAAATTGAAGCTAAAGCGATTAAAAAATTGCGTCATCCTCGTCGCAGCAAACCATTGCGTGACTTTATGTAATATAAAAAACTCTCTCGACAGGTGTCGAAGAGTTTTTTCTTATAATTGAAAAAGAATATAGTACAAAAGATTTGATAAATTTGAGAGAAGTGATATAATAAAAATTATTAAAGGTCAAAAAAGGTCAAACTTTAAACAAAAGAAGCCAGACATGATTCTTTAATTCTAAAAAAATAAGTTAAAATAAAGAAAAGACGTAACCACAAAGGAGGAAGAGATGCTCTGCCAAAATTGTAAAATAAATGAAGCGACAATTCACCTTTATACGAATGTGAATGGACAACGTAAGCAAGTGGATTTATGCCAAAATTGCTATCAAATTATGAAATCAGGAGGTCAAGAAAGTTTGTTTGCTGGGGCGACAAATATTTCTAATAATGATGACCCATTTAATCCATTTCCAGATATTTTCCAAGCCTTACATGGTAATGATCAAGGACGGACAATGACACCTCCAACACAAGCTGGAGGTCGAGGTCCAGGAGGTCCACAAAACCCTCGTGGAAGTCAAGCACCTAAAGGACTTCTTGAAGAATTCGGAGTCAACATTACTGATGCTGCACGTCGTGGAGAAATAGATCCTGTTATCGGGCGAGATTCTGAAATTACACGTGTTATCGAAATTTTGAATCGTCGAACAAAAAATAATCCTGTTCTTATCGGTGAACCTGGTGTTGGTAAAACAGCAGTTGTTGAAGGCTTAGCCCAAAAAATAGTTGATGGTGATGTACCACAAAAACTACAAAATAAAGAAGTTATACGTCTCGATGTTGTTAGCCTTGTCCAAGGTACTGGTGTACGTGGGCAATTTGAAGAGCGTATGCAAAAGCTGATGGAAGAGATTCGTAAACGCGATGACGTTATCCTCTTCATTGATGAAATCCATGAAATTGTTGGTGCTGGTTCAGCAGGTGATGGCAATATGGATGCTGGAAATATCCTTAAACCGGCTTTAGCGCGTGGTGAACTACAACTTGTTGGGGCAACAACACTCAATGAATATAGAATTATCGAAAAAGACGCGGCACTTGAACGTCGGATGCAACCTGTCAAAGTTGATGAACCCTCTGTAGATGAGACCATCACGATTTTACGTGGGATTCAAAAACGCTATGAAGACTATCATCATGTGAAATATTCAGATGAAGCAATCTTAGCTGCGGCGAATCTCTCGAACCGTTATATACAGGACCGTTTCCTTCCCGATAAAGCAATTGACTTACTGGATGAAGCGGGTTCGAAAAAGAATCTCACCCTCAAATTTGTTGATCCAGAGGATATCAAGAAACGTATTGAGCAAGCAGAAGTACAAAAAAATGAAGCAATGCAACGTGAAGATTTTGAGAAAGCAGCCCATTTCCGTGATCAAATCGCTAAGCTTCGGGAGCTTCAAAGTCATGAGATTTCAGATACAGATATGCCAAATATCACAGAAAAAGATATAGAAGCAATCGTTGAAGAAAAAACACATATTCCTGTGGGTGATCTGAAAGAAAAAGAGCAAACACAGCTAATCAATTTGGCTGAGGACTTGAAAGAACACGTTATTGGACAAGATGAAGCGATTGATAAAATTTCTAAAGCTGTGCGTCGTTCACGTGTCGGACTTGGAAAACCTAATCGTCCTATCGGTTCATTCCTCTTTGTTGGACCGACTGGTGTAGGTAAGACTGAACTCGCTAAACAATTAGCTTATGAGCTCTTTGGCTCAAGAGATAGTATGATCCGCTTTGATATGTCGGAATACATGGAAAAACATAGTGTGGCTAAGTTGATTGGTGCGCCTCCAGGATATGTAGGGTACGAGGAAGCAGGTCAGCTGACAGAACGTGTCCGCCGTAACCCCTACAGCTTAATTTTATTGGATGAGATTGAGAAAGCACACCCTGATGTAATGCATATGTTCTTGCAGATTCTTGATGACGGGCGTTTGACAGATGCGCAAGGGCGCACAGTTTCCTTCAAAGATTCAATCATCATTATGACCTCAAATGCGGGGACAGGTAAGGTTGAAGCAAGTGTTGGTTTTGGTGCTGCACGTGAAGGTCGTACAAATTCAGTGCTTGGGGAACTCGGTAATTTCTTCAGTCCAGAATTCATGAACCGTTTTGATGCTATCATTGAATTCTCGGCATTGAGCAAAGAAAATTTGCTTAAGATTGTGGATTTAATGTTGGATGAAGTCAATACTCAAATCGCTCAAAATGATATTCATCTTGATGTCACACAGGCCGTTAAAGAAAAACTTGTTGACCTGGGTTATGATCCGAAAATGGGAGCACGCCCATTGCGTCGTACCATCCAAGATAATATCGAGGACGCTATTGCAGATTTTTACATTGAGCATCCTGAGTATAAAGAGTTACTTGCAGACTTGGTTGATGATAAGATTGTTATTGTGAATAAGCCTGAAGAAGTAAAGGACACAGCGGATACATCTGATAATGAAGATGAAGAGAAATAAAAAAAAAGATAAGACCAGTTGATGGTCCTATCTTTTTTTGTTAAAGTAAGGTAAATATGAAAAATACAAATCAACTTAAACAAGAGATAAAAACTTTTTTATTAGAAAAGGAATGTTATGCAACATATAATCATTGCATAACTGTTGGTGACTATGCTGAAGAAATAGGGCATGAATTTCTAAATGAAGCAGAAAGAGAGCAAGTAAGAATAGCAGGATACTTAAATGATATTTCTGCTATTTATCCCAATAATGAAAGAATTTTTGTAGCAGAAGATATGAAGATAGAGCTTTTTAAGGAAGAAAGACAATTTCCTATGATTATTCATCAAAAAATATCAAGGATAATGGCTCAAAGAGAATTTGGTATCCAAGACGAAAAAATTCTTTCAGCAATTTCTTGCCATACTACCTTGAAGAAAAAATTTTCAAAGGTTGATTTAGTTTTATTTGTGGCTGACAAAATAAGATGGGATCAAGAAGGACAGCCTCCTTATCTAAAGGAAATCACTCAGGCGCTAAATTATTCTTTTGAAGCAGCAGCCTTTGCTTATATTGATTATATTTTGAAACACGATATAAAAGTTATTCATCCTTGGCTTTTAGAAGCTTATGAATTTTTAAATCTGAGAAGAATTGGTTAATGAAAAAACTTTATCTTTGGTGCATATTCCTTATATTTTTCGTGCTAATAAATAACTAAAAATACTTTTAGGGGAGTACTCATACTCTGGAAAATTCTAAACGAAGAAGACATGGCTCGGAAATATGATCAAGAAACGTCTTCAAAATACACAGCCTTTAATCAAGTCAATAATTATTTTATTGGAGCAATTAGTGGATTTGTGATAATAATCGCTCTCCCCTCATATATTTTCCTTTTTTACCCGTTTATCTTATAATAACAATTATCCTTAATGTTCAAGACTATAGGATAAGAAAAAGGAAGCTTGAAAAATTATTAAAATAAAAAAGAATAAGCTTTTTAGGCTTATTCTTTTTTATTTGGGGAAATTATTGGACAATCAGAAGTCCATCTTTGACAGCCCAAGGTTCTTTTTCATTGATGTGATCGTAGAACATTATACCATTTGTATGGTCGATCTCATGTTGGACACACATGGAAGGGAAATCTTTCAGACGAATCTTGTGTTTCTCACCATTTTTGTCATAGTATTCTACAGTTACACGCGCGTGACGGATAACCAGACCAGGGACTTCACGATCGACAGAAAGACAGCCTTCACCAGACTCGATAGCTGCATCTTGAACAGAGTGACTAACAATTTTAGCGTTATACATGATTTCTGCTAACTTATAAGCTTCTTTTGGCGCTACTTCATTGCCATTTTCATCTACTTCAGGATCGTTAGGAATAAGAACAGCGATGATCTTTTTAGCAATATCGAGCTGATTGGCTGCTAAACCAACACCTGGACGGAGCTGCATTTTTTCAGCCATTGCTGGGTTTTGTGAATTACGGAGAAATTCCATCATTTTTTCACCTAGAATGATATCTTCATCAGACAAGGGTAAGCTCACTTCATCAGCAACAGTACGTAGCGTTTCGTTTCCTTCACGGACAATATCGTCCATGCTAATCATATGACTTGCTTTGATTAATTTTTCTTGTACAGACATTTTTTACTTCCTTGATATATTATTACTATTAGTTAATTATATCATAAATTTTCAGTCAAAAATGTTAAAATTGATTAAAGAGAAGGTTTATAAGGGGGCAGAAATGAAAACTTATAGAAAAAATACAGCAGCAATCATTTTGAATGCAGAAAATGAAATTTTACTCTTTCAACGTGCAGACTTGCCACAAATTTGGGGCTTCCCACAAGGAGGAATTGAGACAGGTGAAGCTCCCGAACAAGCCGTAGTGAGAGAACTTGAAGAGGAGATTGGTACGCAAGATTTTGAAATTATTGGAAAATATCCAGAACTTTTACGTTATGATTTTCCAGAAGGTATGACTTTTCCTGATTGGAGCTACGATGGACAAGAGCAACAGTATTTTCTTATCCGACTTTATCCCGAGGCTTCCATAAATGTAAAAACTGGTCATCCTGAGTTTATCAGCTATAAGGCTGTGCCTTTTGCAGATATTGATTTTAATACATTTAGTTTCAAAGCCGATGTATACCGAAAGGCCCTCACTTATTTTAAAAAAGAATTTAAGGAAATAAAATGATAGAACGTATAACAGATAATAAATTTGATCTGGTCAGCAAGTATGAGCCAGCTGGAGATCAAGGACAAGCGATTGAGACTCTTGTAGAAAATATTGAAAATGGTGAGAAAGCGCAAATTTTACGAGGGGCTACTGGTACAGGTAAAACATACACCATGAGTCAAGTTATTGCGCGGACAAATAAACCTACTTTAGTTATGGCGCATAATAAAACACTTGCGGGTCAGCTTTACAGTGAGTTTAAAGAATTTTTCCCGAATAATGCTGTCGAATATTTTGTCAGCTACTATGATTATTACCAACCTGAAGCTTATGTGCCTTCTTCAGATACTTATATAGAAAAAGACAGTTCCGTCAATGATGAGATTGATAAATTACGTCATAGTGCAACAAGTTCCCTTTTAGAGCGCAATGATGTTATCGTCGTTGCTTCTGTTTCCTGTATTTATGGTTTGGGTTCTCCTAAGGAATATCAAGATAGCGTCGTCAGCTTACGTCCTGGACTGGAGATCTCTCGTGATAAATTACTCAATGATTTAGTGGGCATTCAGTTTGAACGTAATGATATTGATTTTCAACGTGGTCGTTTTCGTGTGCGTGGAGATGTTGTGGAAGTCTTCCCTGCCTCTCGAGATGAACATGCTTTTCGTGTTGAGTTTTTTGGCGACGAAATTGACCGCATCCGAGAAATAGAAGCCCTGACAGGACAAGTTTTAGGCGAAGTAGACCATCTTGCTATATTCCCAGCTACTCACTTTATGACTAATGATGACCGTATGGAAGAGTCCATTGCCAAGATTGAAGCAGAACTTCAACAGCAATTAAAAGTCTTCCGCAGTGAAGGAAAACTCCTTGAAGCACAGAGATTGGAACAAAGAACCAACTACGATATTGAAATGCTACGTGAGATGGGCTACTGCAATGGTGTCGAAAACTATTCCCGTCATATGGATGGTCGTACTGAAGGAGAACCACCTTTCACCTTACTTGATTTCTTTCCTGATGATTTCATGATTATGATTGATGAAAGTCACATGACGATGGGACAAGTTAAGGGGATGTATAATGGTGACCGGGCGCGTAAAGATATGTTAGTCAACTATGGTTTCCGCTTGCCCTCAGCCTTGGATAACCGTCCGCTTCGTCGTGAAGAATTTGAAAGCCATGTGCATCAAATTGTTTATGTTTCTGCCACACCTGGTGACTATGAAATGGAGCAAACAGAGACGATTGTCGAGCAAATTATCCGTCCTACAGGTCTCCTTGATCCTATCGTGGAGGTCCGACCAATGATGGGGCAAATTGATGATTTATTAGGAGAAATCAATACGCGTGTTGAAAAGGATGAACGTGTTTTTGTAACCACCTTGACCAAAAAGATGGCTGAAGATTTAACGTCTTATTTCAAAGAAATGGGTGTAAAAGTCAAGTACATGCACAGTGATATCAAAACTTTGGAGCGGACAGAAATTATTCGTGACTTGAGATTGGGTGTTTTTGATGTGTTAGTCGGTATTAATCTTTTACGTGAGGGAATTGATGTTCCAGAAGTTTCTCTAGTTGCTATTTTGGATGCGGATAAAGAGGGCTTCTTACGTAATGAACGTGGCTTGATTCAAACTATCGGACGTGCCGCACGGAATTCAAATGGACGTGTCATCATGTATGGGGATAATATTACTCAGTCTATGCAACGGGCAATGGATGAAACGAGTCGTCGTCGTGAAATTCAAATGGCTTACAATGAAAAACATGGGATTGTGCCACAAACCATTAAGAAAGAAATTCGTGATCTGATTTCAATTACAAAACGTACCGAAAGTGGAGAAGTTGAAGAAGTTTCAGCTGAAGCTATGACGAAAAAAGAACGTAAAGCATTACTTAAAAAGCTGGAGAAAGAGATGGCCGAAGCTGCTGGAGCGCTTGACTTTGAATCAGCTGCGCAGTTACGAGATATGATTTTGGAAATTAAGGCTTTAGATTAATAAAAAAAAGAGCACCTGCTCTTTTTTTTATTTTTCTTGCTCAGCAGCTTCATCCACGATGAAGGTAAATTCACAGGTTGTTACTTTCTTGCCATCAACATATGCAGCAGCATCGGCTTTACCTACTTTTCCACGGAATTTAGTAATTTCAAATTCGAGCTTCATTACATCACCTGGAACAACTTTTTGGCGGAATTTAGCTTTGTCGATGCCGCCAATATATGCCATTTTCCCTTGGAATTCTTCTTTTTTAAGAATCAAGATAGAACCAGCTTGTGCTAAACTTTCCAAAATCAAAACACCAGGGAAAGTTGGATTACCTGGAAAATGCCCGTTAAAAACTTCTTCATTAATTGTGACATTTTTTGTTGCAAGAATCTTATTTTCTGAGATTTCGTCAACATAATCGATAAACATAATAGGATAGCGATTAGGAATAACTTCCATAACTTCTGTCGCTGTCATAGCATACTTTGAATTTGTCATTTTAATAGTACCTCATATTTTATTTGTACTATCTTATTATATCACTATTTTTATTGTTTTATGTATAAAAACATTAAAAGGCTATTTGAGTTGCTGCTGTAGACCCTTGGTATCTTCGAAGGGGACGTGCATAGAGCCAAGTATATCCAATTTTTAGAATGTTAAACTTAGACGATTGTTACTAGAAAAATTGAAGCCACTAGTGCTATACTATTTGAGTAAAGATTACTTTAACATAAGCTCTATCTCTCAGTCGCCTTTGGATTGAGAGATTTTTTATTCAGCTTGCTTTATAGCAGTGATAAAACGGGCGGTAATCTCATGAGGACGTGTAATTGCGCCACCAACAACCTGAGCTAGCACTCCAAGTTCCTGAATTTTTTTAGCCTGTTCGGGGATGTGAATACCGCCTTCAGCAATCACCGGAATATTGCTGGCCAAGAGTGACTGAATAAGATCAATGTCTGGTTGTGGCCGCTCTTTTGTTTCCTCAGTATAACCAGAAAGTGTGGTTCCGACAAAGTCACAACCTGCTTCATAGGCCGCTTTTCCAGCAGCAAAAGTATCAATATCCGCCATGAGCAATTGATGTGGATATTTTTCCTTCACTTGATGAATAAACTCTGGCATACTCAACCCATCATGACGTTCACGCAGTGTACAATCTAAGGCAATTACGGCGATATTAAGGCTAGCTAACTCATCAACTTCTTGCATAGTTGCAGTAATATAGGGCTCTTGTGGAGGATAATCACGTTTGATGAGACCAATAATAGGCACATCAACAACCTCTTTAATTTCTTCAATATCCCGTACAGAGTTCGCACGAATTCCTACAGCGCCAGCATTTTGAACACCTAAAGCGATAAGGGGCATAATCCCACCGTCGATACTATAAAGCGGTTCTCCTGGCAATGCTTGACAGGAAACGATCAGTCCACCGCGGACTTTTTCAATAAATTCTTGTTTGTTCATAAACCCTCTCTTTCATTCTTAATTTTATTGTATCATCAAATTTAGTATTTTTAAAACGTTTTCTTTTAGGCTGAAGAGGGAAACTTGACAATTAAAGGCTTTTACATTACAATGTTTTATGTAGTAAGTATTTTTATATACTAAACTATTTACTTATATTTTTTAACTTATATTTTCTGAAATATATTTTTTTATTTTAAGGGGACTTATTTATATGTTTTTAGAAGGAAAAAAAATCGTCATTATGGGTGTAGCAAACAACAAGTCTATCGCTTGGGGTTGTGCTAAAGCTATGAAAGATCAAGGAGCTACCTTGATTTACACTTATCAAAATGAACGTATGGAAAAACAGCTTGCGAAGCTTGCTGGGCCAGAAGATCTACTTATTGAGTGTGATGTTGTATCGGATGAATCTATTCGTCGCGCGTTTTCAACGATTGAAAGTCGCGTCGGTAAAATAGATGGTTTAGTACATGCCATTGCTTATTCTAAAAAAGAAGAACTTGATGGTAATGTATCTGATATCTCACGTGATGGCTATGCCCTTGCACAAGATATCTCAGCCTACTCATTGCTTGCTGTAGCAAAAGCTGCAAAACCTTTATTCAATGAAGGCTCTGGTATTGTTACTTTGAGCTATATGGGCTCTGTTCGTGCAATTCCTAACTACAATGTAATGGGAATTGCTAAAGCAGCTCTAGAAGCAACTGTACGTTACTTGGCAGCAGAAATGGCACACGTTGGTGTTCATGTTAATGCTATTTCAGCGGGTGCTATTAAAACGCTTGCCGTATCTGGTGTGGCCGGCTACAAAGATTTGATTAAAGAATCAAACAGCCGTACAGCTGACGGTAAGGGAGTAACGATCGAAGAAGTTGGACAAACCGCTGCCTTCCTCGTTAGTCCATTAGCTACAGGGGTCATTGGAGATGTGGTTTATGTGGATAAAGGTGTTCACTTGACATAAGCAAAAACAGAGAAATACTTGATAGGGTTTTGGCCTTATCAAGTATTTTTTTATTTTTATAAACAAGAGTTGTTAACATATGTTGTTCATATTTTGCAGTATAAATTGTTGTAGCGATGTTACGTTTTTTCTTATATTATATTTCTTGTACATAAAATGTCGAAATAGAAGTGGCCACTAAATTTTTGACGAGAATAAAGAAAAGGAAAATTTAACAATGAAATTTGAATTTAAAAGTTTGTCTACATATGAAGAAGATGCGACACCTAACTTTATGGGCGGAGTAAACTACCATAGTTTAATCGAAGAATTTGACTCTATGGCAGAGGCTGTAAAATATGTGACTGATCATCACGGGTATTTGATTACAGATAATGGGAAATTTGCTTTTGAAGTGAGAAACATCTCTCTTATCAAATAACCAATAAAAAGTATCTAGAGAAGATACATATCAGTCGAGGAATAGAAAAATCATGAAAAAAGAAAGTCTTTTTACAGCTACTTTCATTATTAATACACTTATTAGCTTTTTATTTTATATTGTTTTTTACGTTTTAACGTCATCTATAGGGACGTATGCGATGGAAGAACTCCATCAGTCTACAGTAGTGAGCTTATCATTATCAAGTATCTTTGTTATCGGGGCGCTCATTGGGCGTGTATGGACCGGTATCGTTGTAACACGGATAGGGATGAAAAAGCTTCTTTACGTAGGTGGAATTATCTTTTTAGTTTTAACTTTAGGTTATTATGCAACAACTAATATCCCGTTGCTCTTCATTATACGTGTGATTCAAGGTATGGGATTTGGGATTGGCGCGACAGCCTCAGGAACGATTGCGGGACATATTGTTCCTGCTTCAAGACGAGGAGAAGGAATAGGCTACTATGCCTTGTCCGTTACGCTGGCTGCAGCTGTCGGACCTGCTTTGAGTATTTCTATTTATTCTTCTTCCTTAGGTTTTAATGGGCTTCTTGCTTTAGCACTTATCTTGCTTATTTTAACTTTTGTTTTGATATTCTTTGTCCATGTGAAAGAATTATCCGAAGAAGAAGTACAGGAAGCTTTGCTTCACAGTCCAAAAGGTTTAGATAAATATATCGAAAAATCAGCATTACCAATCTCTTTCGTTGCCTTTTTGGCAGGATTTATTGACTCCGCTATTTTAACAGGAATGGGGCCATTCACATCCTTCTTACATATTTCGACTGCTGGTTCATTGTTCTTCACCTTGTACGCTATCTTGATTTTCTTATCACGCCCATTGACAGGACGTATGTTTGATACTAAAGGAGATAACTGGGTTTTCCATCCTGTCTTTATTTTCTTTGCAATTTCAATGCTTTTCGTTGGTTTGGCAGGCTTTATGAGTCCAGGTGCTGGCTTTATTATGTTGCTTATTGCTGGAGGAACTTTTGGTCTGGGATATGGGGGAGTTGCACCTTTTGGTCAAGCTATTGCGATTCGCGAAGCACGTAAAGATCGTATTGGTGTTGCAACTTCAACTTTCTTTGGTTTTTTAGATTTGGGCGTTGGTGGTGGTCCGATTATTTTAGGAGCTATTATTCCAATGCTTGGAAAAGATATGGTTGGATTCCGTAACTTGTATCTTTACAGTGCACCAGCGGTTGTTATTGTATGGATTATCTATTATCTTGTGCATGGGAAAAAGCAACAACAAACAAATGTTGCTTAAAAATGGTATGAATGACATAGAATATGTAGTACAGCTTTTAGAAGAAAAAAATGTGAGTGTAGTCAGTCGTAAGAAACATAGTTATATCATGTATCAGGGGATTGAATCAGAGTATCTTTATGTTCTTAAAGAGGGTGTAGTTAAACTGAGCAGTATTTTGCGAAATGGTCGTGAGTTTAATATCACTTATGTTTGTGAACCGGATTTCGTTTCACTATTGGAAGAAGAACAATTAGATGGTGTCTCGGCTCTCTTTAATGTCCGAATAGAATCGGATGAGGCGACTTTTTATCGTGTTCCACGTAAAGTTTTTTGGGAATGGATTGATAAGGATATCAAGTTGTTCCGTATTGTTGATAATTTTTATCGTAAAAGATTAGTCATGATCTTAGAAGCCTTGCAAAAAATGACTGTAAATGGTAAAAAGGGCGCTGTATGCGCGTGCTTATATAATTTTATTGACTGCTTTGGAAAACAAAAAGCGGAGGGGATATTAATTGATTTCCCCGTAACTAACGAAGACATAGCAGGATTTTGCGGAATTTCAACGCGAACCAGTGTCAACAGGATACTTCGTGAACTCCGGGAAGAAAATATTATTGATATTGTTCATCATAAGATTATGATTTGTGATCAATACAGCTTACAAAACTACATCAGCTAGAGTGAACAACATAGCTCAAAACCTCCAGTAGCTTAAGATTCTGGAGGTTTTTTTGACTTAATAGACTTAATAAAAGAAGCAATTTTAAATTGCTTCTTTATATTGTATTATTTACGTTTTTGTTTACCAGCATTACGCCCATTATCGTTCTTTTTACGTGGTGCATCCAAATCTTTCAAACCTTGTTGCGTTGCAGACTTAGGAGTGACATCTTTTGGTAGATCAGCCATCTTTGGAGGATTATTTTTGAATTCTTCGTCAATTTTCTTACGCATACGTGGTTTCATAATGTAAGTAATGATAATCTGTTGGATAACCATTACGATACCACCAACGGCCCAATAAAGAGCGACACCAGCAGGTGACATGAAACTGAAAACAATAATCATCACAGGACTCATGATGAGCATGGTCATGCCTGTTTTCTTTTGTTCAGGCGTCATACTTTTAGTTGAAATCCAAGTTTGTAGGAAGTAGAAGATACCCGCAATCAGAGTGATAACAATACTTGAGCGTCCAAGGTCAATTCCGAAGAAAGTTGCTGTTGAAATACCAGGAGTATAGGCTGCGGCATTATAGAGGGCAATGAAGAATGGCCATTGGATAAGTAAGGGAAGACAACCCAATGAAGATAACATATTGATTCCATTATCTTTTTGTGCTTTCATCAAAGCTTGTTGGGCAGCCATACGTTCCTCAGGAGTCGTCGCAGCTTTCAATCTCGCATTAAGGGGTTCAAACACAGGGGCCAAATAAGCTGTCTTTTCTTGCATATAAGTTGACTTATAGGCTTGGTTGAGTCCCAATGGAAGGATAAGGAAACGGATAATCAATGTAACTAAGACGATTCCCCAACCATAACCGAGATTCATGTTATTGGCAAATACGTCGACAAAGGCTGACATTGGTTTAACAAGGATTTGGTAAGTCATACCATGTGTTGCAGCTTCGGTAGGAACACGCACACCATCAACAATATGGGTTTGGACACAGCCAGAGAGCAAGAGCAAACCAGCACTTGCTACACCCAAGAGGGACAATTTTTTGTTCAAATTTTTCAAAATAAATTCGCTTTCTATAAATAAACGGTCTGTCACCATTTTACAGGAAATTGCTTTATTTTTCAATAGGTCTATAGTCTGAAATCAGCTATTTTAAAGCTTTGCGATAGCTTCTTTTTCTTGTTTGAAGAGTAAAAAAGATTGAGTTTTTTATTATGTTGGTGGAAAATAAAAAAGCTGCCTGCGACAGACAGCTTTTAGGATAATTTATCCGATAAATGTTGTAATCTCTTTTTCAAAATGATCAATCTTACTTTGTGCTTGTTCTTCTGTATCTGCTACAGCAGCCATATAGAATTTTATCTTTGGCTCTGTACCTGAAGGACGAACAGCAATCCAGCTACCATCTTCTAAATGATATTTTAAAACATCAGAAGGAGGAGTTGTTAATTTTTCAACTTTGCCACTGTGTGATGTTGCAGTAAGTTCTTTGAAATCTTCAGTCAAAAGAATTTCAAGACCGTCAAATTTTTCTGGTGCATTGTCACGGAATTTACCCATGATTTCAGCGATTTGTTCTTTCCCAGTGCTTCCTTCAAGCGTAACTGAAAGTGTTTTTTCAACAAAGTAGCCATATTCAGCATAGATATCTTGAATACCATCATACAGAGTTTTACCTAAAGAACGGTAGTAAGCTGCAACTTCGCAGATGAGGAGCATCGCTTGAATAGCATCTTTATCACGGACGAATGGCTTGATGAGATAGCCAAAGCTTTCCTCAAAACCAAACATGTAAGTGTGTTCACCTGTAGTTTCCCAAGCATGAATTTTTTCACCAATGAATTTGAAACCAGTAAGTACATTGAACATTTCGACATTGTAGCTTTCAGCAATGTGGCTGACTAGCTCAGTAGAAACGATAGACTTAGCCATAGCTGCATTCGTAGGTAAAGTGCCAGCAGTTTTGTGTGCTTCAAGGATATATTTAGCTAAAACGGCACCAATTTGGTTACCTGTCAAAGGTTGGTAACTTCCATCAGGTAAGCGGACTTCAACACCGATGCGATCGGCATCAGGGTCAGTCGCAACAAGCATATCTGCACCAACTTTACGGCCAAGTTCTTCAGACATAGCAAAGGCTGCTTGACTTTCAGGGTTTGGTGATTTTACAGTTGAAAAGTCTGGATCGGGGATAGCTTGCTCTTCTACAACAGCAATTTTTTCAAAACCAGCTGTGGCAAGCGCACGACGTCCAAGCATTTCTCCTGTCCCGTGGAGTGGTGTGTAAACGATGTTAAGGTCACGACCATATTTGTTAATTAATTCATGATTGATGGTTACAGTCTCGATATTTTTAAGATATTTTGCATCAATATCTTCACCAATAACTGTAATCATACCCTCGGCAATATATTTTTCCGTATCACCTAAAGTGATAGAGAAAATGTCATCAATTTGACGAATATATTCAGTCAAGGCTGCAGCATCTTCAGGTGGCATTTGTCCGCCGTCTTCACCGTAAACTTTATAGCCGTTGTAAGGCGCAGGGTTATGGCTGGCTGTGATCATAACACCTGTAAGAGTTTTCAGCTCACGAATTGTAAAGCTTAATGCAGGAGTAGGACGGAGACTGTCATAGACATAGCTTGGAATCCCATGGTCTGCTAGGATTGTTGCCGTTTCCATAGCAAACTCTTTAGAAAAGTGACGGCTGTCATAAGCAATAGCTACACCACGTTTTTTAGCTTCGCCTTTGCTGTCCATTAAACGTGCAAGACCTTCAGTTGTTAAACGTACGGTATAAATATTCATACGATTTGTTCCTGCACCTAAAAGGCCACGTTGACCAGCTGTACCAAACTCAAGATATGTATAGAAAGCATCTTCCTTTGTTTTTTCATCCATTTCAAGAAGTTCTTTATGCAAGTCGGGTGTTAAGTCAGCATTTAGCCATTGTTCATAAATTTCATTGTATGACATTGTTATCCTCCAAAGCCTTTATTTTAAAGGCTTCAATCAGTTATTGTTAATTTAAAATCCTAATCAAAAATGAATTCGGTTTCAGATGTATTATATCATTTTTCATTTTTATTTTCCAAAAAATAAAAAAACAGACATGACTTGGTCTGCTTTGTGATTTATCTTGATTTTTCTAATGACGGAACAATCGCTGCTGTTAAAATGATAGCGATAATGACTTCTGCAATGGAATTACTTGTTATGATCAGCTGTATCAGGCCTGCGAAAGTCATCCCTGTGTATTGACCAAAAAATAAAGTAATGAAACTTAAGACAAGGACTGTATTAGTAGCTGTACCGACAAAAGCAGCAATACCTGCCCCCGTACGATTTTGGATGGCTTTATAAATAAAATAAGGAAATACACCAATGAGGATTCGCGGAACGATAGCAACCACTAAAGCCCAGAGCGAACCATGATTCGTACCCGGGATGGGTTGAAGTGGACTAAATACATAACTTAAAGGTGTAGTAAGGATTGTGGAGTTAATAACGCTAATGATCCCCATTACGAGCCCTAAGAAAGCACCTTTACGTGCACCTAAGATAATTGAACCTATGATTACGGGTATATGCAAGAGCGTAGGTACAATGGGTAATGGCCACACGCTATAGACGATTTGACTCAAAACTTGCACGACAACCATGATAGCAATAAAAATTGCGAGGATGGCAATATCAGATGCTTTTGATTTTTTCATGTTTTAAATTTCCTTAATTTTAGTAGATTGATCTAGCGTATCAACAATGATGTCAATATCTGCGAGTGCGCCTTCACCAAAGTCTCCACAAGCTAAGAGAGATTGTTTGGGTTGTATAACATTGTATCCTATTGATTTTAAAATATCAATATTTTTCCTTGTTAAAGGATTGGTGTACATATTGGTATTCATGGCAGGAGCGATGTATTTGGTCTTGCTGGGATGAAGCGCAAGGGCTACAGATGTTACAATATCAGAAGCAGCACCATGAGAAAGGCGACTTATAGTATCAGCTGTAGCAGGCGCAACAACAAAAATATCAGTGTGTTTTGCAATATCGATATGGTTAACAACATCGGGATGTTCTTCATCCATAATATCAATGTGTACTTTATTTTTAGATAAAACTTGCAAAGTCAAAGGCGTAATAAATTGTGTAGCTGCTTTTGTCATTAAAACGGTAACGTTGTGGTTCTTTTTATTGAGCATTGAGACGATATCTGCAGCTTTGTAGGCTGCAATACTGCCAGTAACAGCGAGAGTTATATTAGCCATGATGTACCTCCTCGGATTTTTTAACAATTTCTTGGGCAATTTGTGGTTTAGTTCTAAGCCGAGTAATATCTGCAGAATCACTCACTAAGAAGGCCAGATGATTTTCTCCCTGGATATTAGTCAGATCATTTGCAATGATAAAATCAGCAGAAACTTCTTTTCGTTTGCTTTGCGCAACCTCCAGCAGGTGTTCCTCACTAACACCAGAAAGGAGTTTAAAGCCAAAAAGCAGAACCTCAGGCTTCCATTTTTTGATAAATGAAATAACTTTTGGTGTTTTTTCCAAGAGCATCATTTGGTACTCAGATTTTGAGGATATTTTTTTCTGTACTTTAGGGCGAAAGTGAATGAGCTGTTCTTTTGAAAGCGGCTGTGGCAAGTCATCTAATCCAGTCATATAAACAGGACGATAATCAGACACTGCCATACTGTGTACAACAACATCCACTGACGGAAGGAATTTCTCTACATTGTCGAGTAAATCTTGCGTATCCCCAATTGGAATAATAGTTAAATTTTCTTGCTCTACTGGCAGTTGTGCGAAACGTCCAGCTAATAAAATAACATGATGTCCATGTGTCAAAAATTCTTCAGCAGTTAATTTTCCTAAACCACCTGTAGCGAAATTAGTAATGCCACGGACGGTATCAATGGACTCAGTGGTACCACCTGCTGTAATTAATATCTTCATGGCTTTATTTTAACCTAAGTTTTTTCGCAATGCAAGAAGAGTATACCCCAAGAGGTAATAAACTAAAGAAAGCGATTGCAATAATTAAAGATATGAACTATAATTTAAAATGAAAAAGTCAAAAAGAAAAGAGAGCAATATGCTGACAGAAGAAATTAGAAATAGTTTTTTACAAGTTTTAGAAGAAGGCGTTAAGCCCGCTACAGGTTGTACAGAACCTGTAGCTGTTGCATATGCTGCTGCAGTATGCCGCAAGTATTTAGGTAATTCTAGTGTTGATCGGATAGACATACGAGTATCGGCTAATGTGATGAAAAATGCCTTAGCTGTGATTGTTCCAGGAACGGGAGAATCTGGAGTAGAAGTAGCTGCAGCTGCAGGTGCCCTAGCAGGAAATGCTGCAGCTGGCTTGAAGGTAATTTCTGAACTATCACCAGATAGAGTTCCAGAAATTATTAGCCTTGCTCGGTCAAACCAAGTGAAAGCTGAGGTTGCTTCTGTAGCAGATAAATTGTACGTTGAAGTTAGCATAGCTTCAGGATGTGAAACAGTTACAGTTAAAATTGCAGGGGGGCACACTTCCATTTACTGGATACAAAAAAATAAAGAAGTGATTTTCAAAAAAGAAAAACTTCAATCTAATGAAGAAGCAAGTAGTGTTGAATTTTTAAAAAAACGTAGCTTTATAGAAATCTGGGATTTTGCTACAAGCCAAAACTTGGAAAATATTTTTCCTCTAATCAAAGCACAAGAATTAAATATGGCTTTGGCTTCAGAAGGTTTGAGCTATGATTATGGGATGAAGATAGGTAAAACTTTACTCAACCACAGAAGCCTTTCAGAACTCAGTCTCGAGGAACAGATAGTCATTTGTACGGCCGCAGCTTCTGATGCACGGATGGGAGGGTGCCAGCGTGCGGCAATGACAAATTCTGGTTCAGGAAATCAAGGCATTACAGCTACAGTTCCTGTTTGTGTCTTTGCACAAAATAGGAGTGTGAGTGAAGAAAAACTTATTAGGGCATTAACTCTTTCACATCTTACAGCTCTTTATATTCATGCTTTTTTACCTTTACTTTCTGCTTATTGTGCTACAGATTCAGCAGCGATGGGAGCCGCGGCCGGTTTGATTTACCTCGAATCAGAGGATAAAATAAAGGCTGAGAAGGCAATTAAGAATATGATTGGTGATGCAGTAGGGATGATTTGTGACGGGGCCGGTTTTTCTTGTGCGATAAAGGTAGTAAGTTCTGTATCTTCGATGTATCGAGCAGTACAGCTTGCTCAGGCAGATATAGTTATTCCGGCAACGAATGGAATTGTTTCTGAAGACGTGGATAACTGTATTCGAGATTTAGGACTTTATGTTTCTAGCGGAATGAAGAATTCTGATCCTATTATATTAGATATTATGATGAACAAGAAATAAAAAGTAACAAGAAAAAGCTTAGAGAATGTTCTCTAAGCTTTTTTCTATTGTTTAGGTTCACCATGTGGATAAAAGTTATCTTTAGCCATCTCATCATAAATGACATAAATTGCTTCACGAGGAGCTCCTGTATGTTTCATCACAGATTCTGTGATTTCTTTTGCTAAAGCTTTTTTGGCCTCAGCACTACGTCCTTCGACTAATTCAACATGTACAAACGGCATAATAATCCTCCTTAGGATTGTTTTTATATGCTTTATTTTATCATTTTTCCTGGGAATGAGCATCTTTTTAAATAGGAACAATATAACAATGTAAAAATAGTATGCTTTCCAAGCTTATTTTTTTGATTTTATAATTTATAATTATTCATATAATGTAATTTTAGAAAAAGTCTAAAAATTCTAACGATTACAAAATTGCAGTTTTAAACTCTGTTTTCAGTACTTTTGTGAAAACTAGATATAGAGGAGGAGTTGAATAAAAAAATGATTGTTGAATAAATACTTAAATAGATGGTATTGCTTATGTTATTTCACAATTTGTAGGTGCACTTGCTGCTTCTGCAGTACTGTCTATTTTCATTAAAGCTTTGAACCTTCCTAAGGATGGATTTGGACAAACAGACTTCCCAAATATTACAGCTGGAGAAGCTTTCTTATTTGAAGCTATCATTACCTTCTTATTTGTATTTGTTATTTTGATGGTAACCAGTGAGAAATATGGTAATGCGGCATTAGCACCAGTTGCTATTGGTTTAGCTTTAGCATTTTTAATCATTGTTGCTTTGAACTTGACAGGAGGATCATTGAATCCAGCACGTAGTTTCGGTCCTGCTGTCTTTGCAGGCGGTATGGCATTGTCACACTATTGGGTTTACTTATTGGCACCATTAGTAGGTGCTGCAATTGCTGCAGTAGCTGCTAAGTTTATGGGTAGCGAAGAGTAGTTATAAAAGAACAGGAAATTTACAACCTGTTTTTTTATATTTTGAAGAAATAATTCCTACAAAAATGTATAATAAAAAAATGCCTCGCTTTACGAGAGCATTTTTATTTTATACTTGTCTATTTTGGCGTAGCGAAAAAACTATTAGCGATACGATGAGAAGGAAAAATCCAGAAATTACAGAGATAAGGTCATTACTATCTCCTGTTTTTGGTAAAGCATTCACCTTCATATTTTGTGTATCTTCTGCATGATTTGTAGATGAGATTGCAGCGTTTGTTTTAGTTACCTGTGCTTTTGCTTTGTTTCTTGACTTTTTCTCTTCTTCTACAGATGTTATTTTTTCAACATTCTTCGATTTATTTTCTAGGTCTTTTTGAACAGGGTCGACATTTGCTTCAACATGATTTTTTTCAGCGGTTTGATTGGCAGAATCTTCTGTGACAGAAACAGTTGGTTTTTCAGTTTCGATAGAAGGAATGTCTTCCAGCAGTTCTGATTCGTCTGTTATCTCTTCTTGAACAGGGTCGACATTTACTTCAACATGATTTTTTTCAGCGGTTTGATTGGCAGAATCTTCTGTGACAGAAACAGTTGGTTTTTCAGTTTCGATAGAAGGAATGTCTTCCAGCAGTTCTGATTCGTCTGTTATCTCTTCTTGAATAGGGTCGACATTTACTTCAACATGATTTTTTTCAGCGGTTTGATTGGCAGAATCTTCTGTGACAGAAACAGTTGGTTTTTCAGTTTCGACAGAAGGAATGTCTTCCAGCAGTTCTGATTCGTCTGTTATCTCCTCTTGAACAGGGTCGACATTTATTTCAACATGATTTTTTTCAGCAGTTTGATTGGCAGAATCTTCTGTGACAGAGACAGTTGGTTTTTCAGTTTCGATAGAAGGAATGTCTTCCAGCAGTTCTGATTGGTCTGTTATCTCCTCTTGAACAGGGTCGACATTTACTTCAACATGATTTTTTTCAGCTGTCTGGTTAGCGTGGTTTTCTGTTACAGAAGAGCCTACGTTTTCCATCTTGATATCTGGGATTTCTTCTAGCTCTTCAAAGTTGTTTTCAATTGTTTCTTCAGTCGCTTCTTTGATACCTTGTTCACCATTGGCTTCGCCATCTGCAAAAAGATTTACAACATCGGAAGTTCCTTGATCTTGAACTGTTCCTTGACCATAAGGGTGGTAATTCACATTGCACGTGTTGGTAAAGGATTTGAGTGTATTGTCTGTGATAATTGTGTTGTACATGAAGCTAAAAGAGGCTAGGCGCGCATGTTCACGTTTAATTGTAATGATAAATGAATCATCGGGAAGAACCTGTATGCTGCCATATCCTTTGGCTATAAACTCATCACCGCTTATCTGGAACCTTCCTAAATAATTTTCAATGTTAACGCGAAATGATTGTGCATCAAGTTTTTGTCCAAGTCCGTGCTTATCTGTTAATACAATATCACTTGAGAGTTCTTCCTTTGTCATGTTAGCATTAACAAACCAACGGACTTTTCCTTTTTCACCAAGCATGTCACCACTCTTCCAAAAGAAAGGAAGAGTGCCTATTTGTCCTGTATTCCCCGCATCACCATGAATTGTAATTTCTTGAGCAGTTGCAGTTGTACTTAAATTTGTTTTGATACTTGTATCGTGAGGATTTTTAGTTCTTGTTGCCTGTAATCCAAAATTAAAGTAGCCTTTGACATGTTCAAGATGATTAACTTTTTCATTAAAAGTGGCAACAACACGGTCTTTATATATCAGTGCCTCACCCAATTCACCCAAAGAAATTTTACGAGGAAAGCCGTCGTTTCCGTCATTCCTTGTAACTCAGGAGGAAGTGTGAAAGTAATTGTGTCTCCAGCTTTTACCTTGAGGTCATCCTTGCTACTAAATTCTACTCTGACAGAAGTCGTCTGTCCCTGAGTCAGTTTAGTATTCGAAAATTTGAGACTATCGATAAAGCTGGTATTGCTTAACTCTGCAGCAGATGTATGTTCTGAGTGGAGCATTAAACCTAAAAAAGCGGTAAAAAAAATGAGCAATATCTGTATTGTTCGTTTCATATAAGAGTATTTTTCCTTTTTGTGTTCTTTCTATTTTAAAAATTGACTTTTTACAGTCTGTTGAAAATTCTAACAAATTTATTTTCTGAAAACAACTGTATTGACTTGAAGGTGCAAATATAATTAACAGAAAAAATTTTATTTTGATAAAATAGATGCAGAACATAGAGGAGTAAATAAAATGATAACAGCTATTGCGACAGATATGGACGGCACTTTTTTGGATGAAAAATCCACTTATGATAAAAAGTATTTCTCTATACTCCAACAAAAAATGAATGCCAAAGGGATCCGCTTCATTGTGGCCAGTGGTAATCAATACTTTAAATTAAAGTCTTATTTTTCAGAGACGAAAGATATTATTTTTATTTCTGAAAATGGTGGAATTATTACGATCAATGGTGAGATGGAAATGGTCGCAAGTTTTGATGCAAAAGAAGTAAGTGAAGTTCTTGGACTACTTGATGAGCTCAAGATTCCTGTTGTAGTATGTGGTGCCAAGAGTGCCTATACTTTAGAAAGTGTTTCAGAGGAGTTTGAAACTTTTGCCCATAAATATTATGAAAATCTAGAGCTTCTTTCCTCTTTTGATGATTTACCTGAAGATACTGTAGTTAAATTTGCTACGATTATTCCCGAAGCAGAATTAACTACTGTCACATCAACATTGAACAGTCGTTTTAAAAAAGGGATAAAAGCAGTGACCAGTGGGAATATCTATCTAGATATTGTACTTGAGGGCAGTAATAAAGGAGCAGCTATTAAGAAAGTTTTACAAGAGCTGGAACTTTCTTCTCAAGATTTAGCAGCTTTTGGAGATGCAAATAATGATCTTGAAATGTTGGAAATGGCTGGTTATTCTTATGCTGTAGCAAATGCTAATATCCAAGCGAAAGAAAAAGCAAAAAGGATCATAGGCAGCAATAGGGAGAAAGCCGTACTGTCGGAGATTGAAAAAATCATACAGTAAAAGCAGGAAAAAAGTACAACTTCTATGCGTACTTTTTTATTTTATGTTTTTTAAACTAAAAAATTAAGAAAGTATTAAGAAATATAGCTAAAAAGTGTTAATAACTTTCTGATATACTGAGGGCATCAAGTAGAAATGAGGGGAAAAATGAATCATACCGTTTTAATTGTGGATGATGAAAAAGAGATACGTGAAGCGATTGCTCTCTATCTAAAAAATGAAGGAATACATGCAGTTCAGGCAAAAGATGGTTCTGAAGCATTAGAGGTTCTTGATAAAGAAGAAGTCCATTTAATTATAATGGACGTTATGATGCCTAAGATTGATGGCATTGAAGCGACTTTTAAGATACGCCAATCACAACAGATTCCTATTCTGATGCTGAGTGCTAAAAGTGAAGATACAGATAAAATTTTGGGCCTACAAATTGGGGCGGATGATTATCTGACAAAGCCCTTTAATCCTTTAGAATTAATCGCTCGTGTCAAGTCACAGCTACGCAGATATACCTCCTTAGGGAGCTATGAAAAAGCAGACAGAGTTATTCAACTTCACGGTTTGAGCATTGATCAAGAAGGTAAGGAAGTTCGAGTGGATGGGGAACTGATAAAGTTAACACCCACAGAATTCAAAATTACAGAATTATTGGCTCGTAATGCTGGAAAAGTTTTCTCTATCACGGAAATCTATGAACGTGTCTGGCAAGAGCCGGGGTTTAATGCAGAAAATACTGTGGCTGTACATATAAGAAAAATCCGTGAAAAAATAGAAGTAAATCCAAAAAATCCAAAATATTTAAAGGTGGTATGGGGCGTTGGTTACAAAATGGAAAAATAAATTTGCTGTGAGTATTGGGCTAGCTTTGCTACTTTTGGGAGTGAACAGTTTAGTTTTTACAGCCTTGAATGCTGAACAATACATTTTTAACGACTATTTTCAGTCGAAATACTTCAAACAAGAGGTTGCAACTTTAGAAGAAGCACTGATCAATACTCAGGTAAATCCAAATTTACCGATAAAGGTAACGACAGAAGATATTGAAGAATATCGTATGAATCAACCAGACAAGTATTCGCAAGTAAGTGGGATTAAAGAGGATCCGGTCTTTCTTGAACGTCTCAGAGAAGCGAAAGAGGCTGGTGACAAATCAGCTGTCAAGAAACTTGAGGAGCAACAGAATAAAAAGATAAACGAAGTAGACAAGTTATTTACAGACGACAAATACGTCGCAGAGAAGGTGAAGGAGCAAAAGAAAGAACTAATTGCGCAGCAGAAAGCAGATTGGATGCCACAATATAAAAATCTTTCCTCAGATATGCACTATCAAGTAACGGAGAACAGCTCGGGTAAATATCTGGACAATCTCTCTGACAATAAGACGTTTGCCACAGCAAAAACTTTATTTAAGGGCAATATTAGTCAAATTAATTTTGATGGGCAAAATCGCTTTGACGGGCAGGTTATTATACTAAAAAATAGTAATTTCAACCAAAGAGCCTCTGTTAAAAGTTTCACTGAAATGAAAAATCTAACGATTGGGCTTCTTTGTACGAGTATTTTGAGTTTTGCTGCCTTCTTTATCTACTGGAAGAAAGCAAAAAAAGGAGAAGATGTACTTTTAGAAAAAGTTCAATCTTGGGATAAAATAGCGCTTGATGGTCAAATTTTCCTTGCTCTGATCCTTTTATTCTTTTACATGTCACTTACACGTGAGGCGAGGGTTATATGGGGCTTTATTCCTTTTCTGCAAAAATTTTGTTGGGCTTTCTTGGTTCTCTGCCTATTTGCACTTGTGAGTTGGGTGATTTATCATAAAGTACAGGTGCGTGAAAACTGGCAGCAAACCTATATTGCTAGGAGTATAAAACTCGTAAAAGATGCTGCTGGAAATTTTTCAACAGGTTCAAAAGCTTGGTTCATTTTCTGGAGTATTGGAGCAGCGGCATTTGGCTTTCTGCTAGCAATAATGTGGGGAGGGCAAGGAATCATTCTCTACTTGTTTATGCTTGTGATTTATCTTATGGTAATCTCGATTTATCTGCTGCGGCGACTGGCCATGTTTAATCAGACAGTAAGAATTATTGAGGAAATTGCTCAAGGTAAGAATGCTGAAATATTAAAAGTCAAACCCAAGGGAAAAACTGTTTTTCGAGAAATTTCTGAAAATCTTAAAACCATCAATGAAGATGTGAAGTCTTCCAAAAGTCAGCAACAAAAAAGTGAGCGGTTAAAGACCGAGCTTATTACAAACGTTTCCCATGATTTAAGAACACCTTTGACTTCAATTATTACTTCTGTTGATTTATTGCGTAACGCTGAACTTTCTCAAGATGAAAAAGCTAAGTATGTCGAAGTTATCGATCAAAAATCAAAACGTTTAAAAGTTCTCATTGATGACCTTTTTGAAGTTTCAAAAATGGCAAGTGGTAATATTGAGCTGAAGAAAACTAGAGTCGATCTTGTTCAATTGCTTGATCAATCACTGGCAGAGCTTTCTGAAAAAATAGAAGTCTCTTCATTAAAATTTGTTACGCAAACCGACAAAGAACTTTTAGCTTCAGTAGATGGGGATAAGATGTGGCGAGTTTTTGAAAATTTAATCCACAATATTTTAAAATACTCCATGGAAAACACCAGAGTTTATATCTCAGGACACCAGAATGAAAACGGAACGATTAATTTGGTATTTAAAAATATTTCTCGAGAAGAACTTGGAGAAAATAGCCAAGAATTATCACAACGTTTCAAAAGAGGTGACTTATCGAGAAACACAACTGGTTCAGGATTGGGACTGGCTATAGCTCAGTCGATTATAGAAGCGCATGACGGTTACTTCTTTTTGGAGACTGATGGTGATTTATTTAAAATAACTTTGGTATTGCCAAGTTTAGAAGTTTAATAAAACAAAAAAAGCACTGTATATACAGCGCTTTTTTGTTTTATTTTTTATGGTGATCAAGTTTTTCTTTGACATTGTCAACAGCATCTTCTGATGCGTCTTTAATGTCTGCAGCAACTTCCTTCACCTTACCGATTGTTTTATCAAGGACGCCTTCAGCTTTTTTCTTGTTGTCACCTGTAACATCACCAACAACTTCTTTAGCGTTACCTTTGAGTTTGTCTGTTGTACCTCTGTCGACCATAAAAAAATCCTCCTTGTTATTTATACTCTTATTCTACTGGTTATTCCTTGTTTTTTCAAGGTATTCAACTCGTAAATTTTTAATTCTCGGATTCTTAACATTTTCCGACATATAAAAAGTTCTAGAGAAAAATTTAATACACTTTATTTGACTCTTTAAAAATAAACTGCTAAACTTTATTCTAAAGTGACACTGTGTCATTTTAAGAAGAGAAGGAGGAAATAAAGTGCCTAAAGCTACATATCTAAAGCTTCCAGAAGAAAAAAAGCAACGAATTTACGCGGCTTGTAAGACAGAGTTTGCTGATAAGCCATTTCATCAAGCAACAGTAAGAAATATTGTACAAAGTTTAGATATCCCTCGAGGTAGTTTTTATCAATATTTTGAAGATTTAACGGAATGCTATATGTATGTCTTATCAAAAGAGACAAGTGAGCTTCACCAGCTTTTCTTAGATGCAATTCAAAAATATCCGCTTGAACAAGCCTTAGACGAATACAAGCATTTACTACTAAAGGAACTCGTGCATAATGAAAATTATGCCATCTATAAATATCGCTTTTTAGATTGGAATCACGAATTGACTTTAGCTTGGAAAAAGTATAATCCTCAAACATTTGTAAGTAAAGAGCCTGTTTCGCCAATGATTTCCGTGTTTAAAGCAGTTGTGCATGATCTTGTCTACAGACTATTTGCAGAAGAGTGGAGTGACCAGGAGTTTGTTGCACACTACGACAGTGAGGTCGGAGTGATTATGAATGGCCTCTCAGGAAGTCAAAATCATCAATAAAGAAGAGAACGGGAAGTTCTTCAAGGAGTTGTATTATGTTTTTATCACTTAAAGAAATATTTTATTACAAGACAAGGTACACTTTGATTGCAACAATTATATTTTTGGTTTCTTATGTTGTTTTCATATTGTCAGGTCTATCGACTGGCCTTGCAGACCAGTTTAAACAAGCTGTAGTGGATTGGAATGCAGAAAAGATTGTTCTGTCAGACAGTTCGAATAATATTTTATCTGCTTCTCAAATTTCAAAAACAGAGTTAGATAATATTGAAGGAGACCAATTATCTCCCGTTTCGATTTTTTCAACATCGATCAATCAAGGAGAAGATAAAAGAGAGAATATTACAGTCATGGCGCTTCCAATCGGCTCTGACATTCTACCGAATGTAAAGGAAGGTAAAGATTTTTCGGAAGATAAAAAAGAAATCATCATCCCAGAAAATCTTGCCGATAAGGGTTATAAAGTGGGAGACAAGATAAAGGTAGGGAATAACGATACAGAGTTAAAAATTGTTGGCATTTCCAAATCGACTTACTATTCAGCAACGCCTGTAGTCTACAGTTCATTCACTACTTTGTCCGCAATTAAAAATATGAACGTAGCCGTCGCAGATGGTTCTGTGAATGGTGTCATTGTAAAATCTGGTAAAGTAACCTTGAAAGGTTCAAGCTCAGATAAATTAAAAGTCATCACAACTTCTGAACTTATCAACAACATTCCTGGTTACTCCGCACAGAAAACAACCCTGAGCGCGATGATTTATTTCTTGTTCTTGATTGTGCTGCTTATTATTGCTGTCTTTATGTATGTCATCACGCTACAAAAAGTTCCCATCTTTGGGATTATGAAGGCACAAGGAATTTCAAATTTCCTTATCATGAAGTCCATCTTGTGGCAAAGTTTTTGGCTGGCATTGGTTGGTGTAGTTGCAGCTTTTGGTGGGAGCTATCTCACAAGCTTCGTGCTTCCGCAAGCCATGCCATTTGCAATTGATTTTTCTATCTGGACAATTTATGGTTTCGTATTGATTATTGTTTCCATATTGGGTTCTGTATTTTCACTGTATACGATAAGAAAAATTGATCCTACTCAAGCGATTGGAGGTTAATAATGAAAGATATTCTACATATGGATAAAGTCACAAAGAGCTTTGGTAAGGGGCGAACAGAAGTTCAAGCCTTAAAAGGCATTGATTTACGGGTACAAGCTGGGGAGTTTATCTCAATCATTGGCCCTTCGGGCTCAGGTAAAAGTACTTTCTTAACAATCGCTGGGGGCCTTCAGTCTTCAACAACAGGAACAACTAAAATCAATACAGTCGACTTTAATCAACTGTCAGAAAAAGAACGCTCAAAAGTAAGATTTAAAGAAGTTGGTTTTATCCTACAAGCTTCAAACCTCATTCCTTACTTGACTGTCAAAGAACAGTTGAAACTTGTGGATAAAATAAATAAAAAGAATATCAATCAAGGAAAAATAGATGAAATGCTCGATTCCTTAGATATTTTAGAACTGCAAGATAAATATCCTGGAGAGCTTTCTGGTGGAGAACGCCAACGTGTTGCAATCGCACGTGCACTTTACAATGATCCAAGCTTAATTTTAGCTGATGAACCAACAGCCAGCTTAGATACAGAAAGAGCTTACCAAGTTGTGGATATTTTGAGAAAAGAAGCACACGAAAAAAATAAAGCCACTATTATGGTGACCCACGACTCGCGGATGATTAAAAATAGTGACAGTGTATATCGCATAGAGGACGGTAATCTCTTCAAAGTAGAGAATCCTTGAGGGGAATGAATAAAAAATGAGGGAGTTTTCCCTCATTTTTTATGGTTTATATTTTACGGCGTTTTAAATAGAAGTAAGAGACGATAAGGATAAGAAAACCGCTAATCGAAAGAAGAGCTAACCCGTAAAAAATATGCGCAGCACTTAGGTGTGATGATTGTGGATTAATTAATTGTAGGAAAAATGTTTGTGAATTATTTTGTTTCTCAGTAAGAAACAGTAGGAAAATAATGAGAAAGAATTGATGAATCAAGGACCCCTTTTTTTGAGTTGTATTTTTTAGAAGAATACGGTGGTCTTCGGGAATATGAAGTGCCATGAAATACTAATTATTGAGCCATTTGTTTAGGAGAAAATGACCATAGCTTAATAAGAAAAAACTAAAACTCAGAGCAGAAGGTACCAGCATCATCAATAACCCAAGCCCTAATCCCAGTAAAATGAAATTATCCATGTGCGGCACCAAGTGAGTGACTTTATTATAAGTCGCTAATGCAATGATCATTCCTAAAGCGTAAGGCAGGTACAATAAAAGATTTTCTGAACCCTTACCAAATATATTGATGACATAGAGAGAACCAAACAGAAAGAGAAAATTACCAATCGCTCCGTTAAGAAAAGTCAAGATATTTAAGGAAAGGGCGATTTGATAATTTCGGTATTCTTTTCTCGTTTTGTAAATAAGAAAAATAAAGAAAAAGCTAAAGCCGAGCAATGAACCCCCAATTGCCAAGGAAGAATTTAAAAGCCTACCCGCACGTAGGAGGAGTAAGAGGAGACAGAGACCTGTAAAAATAAATAGGTCTTTTTTAGAGAGATACAGGGCTGTATCGGGTTTCATTTTATTGGTTAGGACTTGTTTATTTGTTGCCTCATAGGCGTATCCAAGTGCTATTGCATAAAACAAAATATACAAGCTAAATGATAAGGTAAGCCCTAAAGTCCCTGAAAGGGTCAAGCCCGCAAATAAAGCAATCAAAGATAAGATAAGGAGAGGGTAGGAAGTTTTCTTTTCTGTATTTGGTTGAAAATGGTTAAGTGTGACTGTCGCCGTAGGGAGCCATGAGGCACTTAAGCCCATAAGAATACCTGCGGAGAGATAAAACCAAGAATTCAAGGGGCCAATAAAAGCAAGTAAGGAGCCTGCAAGCCCTGTATACAATGACAAGGTGAGAAGTTCTAAACTAGAAATAGTATTTTTAATGGCACGTATTAGAAAAACGCCGAGGATACGACAAGTATAATATAAAGCGAACGGCAAAACAGAACGCTCAGTTGTTCCATCGTTTAAACTAAGAAAAAGTAGGAAGGGGGCCATGATAACGGTATTGGAAAGTACCACTAACATTGATTTGCCCCAATCATAAGCTATTTCACGTATTTTAATTCTCATTTTTCTACCTCTAAATTTTTATTAAGAAACAAAATTAATTATCTGAATTATTATATCACGTTGCTTATGAAGAGGATAGGGAGCTGTGTAAAAAAGAGAAAAATCAAAGCAGGGAACATTCTATGTAAAAAAGAGAGAAATATCCTTAAACCTTAAAAAATGATTAAATTGAACATTCAACTCGTTTAAGTTATAATAGATGCAATAAGGAGGGATTTATGAGACATATGTAAGAGAACAGTATGTTTTTCTAAAAAGATATATACTCTAAATCCCACCAAAAGACAGAATTAAAAGTAGGGAGTTTAGGAGTGAAAAAGATTGAATTAAATGTATCGAGGGTGATTTATGGCTTATTGGGTTTAACTTTAACCTTTGATGTGCTCTTGTCATTAAGTCAACGAACACTTTATGAAAATTTAAGTTCAGTTCTATTGCTCGTGGCTCCAATCCTAATCATGGTTTATATTATTTCGACACAAACAGGTAGAAAAAGTACTTGGAAAACAGCGCTTTTGTTTTTAATGCTCTTTCTCATTTTTGTCCTCGAAACAGGCGTTGTGATTGGCCACGGTTTAAGTCCAACACCACTTTTTAACGTTTTGGCGATAATTGCTTATGCGGGTCTTATAAGGATTTTTCTAGAAAAGAAGTGGACAATGGAGTCGCCTACTTTAAAAATCTGGACCTTTGGCCTTTCAGGACTTTACCTTATCCTAGCACTTATTTTTGGTGTTTTTACGGTAAATCAAATGCCAACTGAAATATACAGCAATGTTCGTATCTTTTTAGTTGGACTGACCTTGGGTGTTCAACTTTTATTGCTTGGTCTTTCAGGCGTAATTTTATTTAATAAATTAAGAAAAAGTATTGGAAATTTTGCTTGGGGCTTTACGATAGTGCTTCTCAGTATTTTTGGAAGTATTCTTTTTTATGTACTACAAGCTGATATCAATGCACAGCTTGTTGCTCGTTTTTTATTACTTATCCAAATCGTCATGGCTATTTCGCTGATTATCGAAAGTATCTATACTGGACTTTCCAATTACTTTAAGCCATACAATAAAATACTGCTTTACTTGGTTTCTATCTTGCCACTTGTTTTTCTTTTTGAAAATAAATTCTGGGGCATGAGTTATTTAAAAGAGATTTTCGAAATCATGATTAGTAAATTGACATTTTTTGCAGTATTTTTCTCTATTCTCACTTTTATTTATTATACGATAGAAACAATCTTACTTTGGTACGCTTATAGTACAAAAAGTTATACGAGCGACCTCAGTCATGTTGAGATTGAAACAAATTATCGAATTATTGTGTTAATTCCTTGTATGAATGAAGAATTAGTCATTAAAAACACTGTGAAAAGCTTGTTAAATACCAATTACGAAAATCTTGATATTTACGTGATTGATGATGCCAGCATTGATAATACGGTGCAGGAAGTTCAGGAATTTCAAAGTAACAAGAGGTTCCATCTTCTCCAAAGATTCCAGCCTGAAGCACAGCAAGGAAAAGGTGAAGCACTTAATTGGGCTTATAAAAAAATAACAGATTCCTATATTGACAAAGGTTATGTTTTTGAGGAAACACTTATCACGATTATTGATGCGGACTCAAGTGTAGCAACAGACTACTTTGACAAGGTAAATTTGGTCTTTAACTCGGATTTTGAATTGACTGGTTTACAGTCAAAAGTACAAGTCATTAATCGTAACAGAGACACCTCACAAGATTTGGAATTTGGTGAGATTATCAATGCTACTCAATCTTTGCGCAGTAAAACCAATACCGTGGCCTTTGGTGGGAACGGACAGTTTTGTAAACTCAGTACCCTGTACTCTTTACATGAAGCTCCATGGACAACATCGTTAGTAGAGGATTTTGACCTTTCTTTACGTCTCTTCTTATCTGACATTTATAATGTACGTAATGTCCAATATGATGACATTAAAATCAAACAAACAGGAATCTATGATGATACGATGTCCTTAGTTAAACAGCGCGTGAGATGGGCACAAGGAAATATCCAAACCTTTAAGTATATATTCCCTATTATCAAATCAGAAAATTTAGAGTTCAAACAAAAATTAGAGCTATGTTTTACCCTGATAAAACCTTGGCTCATGGCGATAGAATATGTGGTCGTTATTTACACAGGAGTTGTTTTATTTGGCACACTGTTACTCTTTGGTTTAAACGATGCAGTGAAAAGTTTTGTCGTTATCTTTGCATTGATGGTACTCTATATTTTTCTTATCAATGTTATCTGGGCAATCCTGTATAATAAAAACTCTCAAGAAAAATTCAGATGGGGTCATGTTTTAAGTGACGCGTATTATTTAACCAAGTTTTTAATTGTTCTTAGTCAAATCTATCCGCAAGCGACACTCAGATATTTCAGATCGCAAAATACATGGGATAAAACGAAGCGTCAGGCTTAATTTTCATAAAAATATTGTAAAAAGAAAGGATGCAACTTGAAAAAATATATCTTACAAGAGAATAATTTTGTTTATTTTTATAATAAAATATATGATCATGCGCATAATATAAAAGGAGTGGAGTGTGTGCTTCGCGAACAAAATGATAAACAAGAATGGGTCCTTCCACAAAATATCGATCACTTACCCTTTTTCATACTGAAAGATAATGTAAAAGAAAGTGTCAAAGTTGCGAATCCCGAACATTTTAAAGTTGTCATTAAACTTACGCTTGAACAATTTCTGAGCCGCAAGTTTAAAAAGAATATCAAAGCAGTTGCTGAATCGCTCCAACCGTTTGATCTTATAATTGAAATATCTCATAATGAAATTGTGAAAAAAAAGAAGAGCTTAAGACGTGTCAGTCGTAGAATTATGAAATGCAAAACCTATGGGATTAATTTTTCAATCAATAATTTGGGAGCTGAATTCTATTTTGCACGTAATATCCATCGCTTGTTACCTTTGATTGATGTATTAAAGTTAGACATGCGACATTTTAATGATAAAGAAAAATGGATTGATTTAACCATTAAGTTTTGGAAGAAATTAGCAAATAAATATCAACTTGAATTAGTTGTATCCGGTGTTGAAACGGATGAAGATGAAAAACTTGTTGATTTATTAGACATCAATTTGAGGCAGGGATATCTATATGGTCCACCTCAACCAGTGATTGATTGAGAAACTTTTCCCTTTGACAGAAGGAAAGAGCTTTTCAGTATACTTGAGGAGAAAAGTAGGTTTGAAATTTGACGAATTAATTTTTTATAGACAAAAAATTTGTGATTTTACCCAAAATGACAAAGAAGAATACGAACTATTATTGAGGTGCCAATGCGCGGATGACTGTTATTTTCCATCAGATATGTTTGACGACATTGTTTCCAATCATCAGCTGCATAATTTATATCTTCAAAGGCTGGAAGTTCTTTTGGAAGAGCAGCTCAGTAAGGATGAATACATTTATTCTTTAAATCTGGATTATCAAGAACTTTATTTTGAAGAAACAGTAGAGTTTTTGAGCAGATTTAAGTATCGGGACAGATTGAGGATAGAGCTAACAGAGCGTTTGCCAGTAAACTGCCAAAATGAAGAAAATTTCTTACCAATTGAAGCAATTAAAAGGCTCAAGGATTTGGGCTATGCGATTGCTCTAGACGATTTTCTATCAGGAATAAATCATTACAAAACGTTATTTATACTAGATGATTACATTGATCGCGTAAAGATTTCGGCCTTAGATTTTAATAGCTATTTATCTCAGGATAAGTTGAAAGATTTTATATTTTCGGTTGTTGATACGATTAAATTCCTGGACAAAGAGATTGTTATTGAAGGGGTTGAAGAGGATGAGCTTCTTGAGAGTTTTCCTAAAGAATGGCTCCAGCAAACTTATTATTATGATAAACCACATAGCTTCTAATAAAGGAGAAAAAGATGATTCATATTGATGACATATTAGGCAGTAACTTTATAGATAAAATTTTTTTAATGCCTACTGTTCTAGGTATGATGTTTATTGCTAAGTATATGATTCAATATTATCAGTTGGATCGAAATAAAGTCACTGCGTATATCTTGTATTCGAGTAATTTTGCTTTATTTATAATTTTACTTAAATTTCTTTTTAACGATATTGATCAAGGCTCGCCCTATGGTTATATTGTTAGTGATATTTCTTTAGTTTTCATTGCGATATCGGTCGTTTATTTAGTTGCACCACCTACCAAAAATATTGAGTACGAGGTATTGCCACAGTTTATTATATATTATGGACTTTATTTGCATGTTTACGGTTTTGATATTCAATCCTCTCTCTTAGTACTTTCCGGCTTGATTTTATTTTGGCTTGTGATTTACGTGTTGTGTAATTATAAGGAGTTGATTTCGAAGTATTATATTTCCTACTTTTTCCTTAGTATATTTATTACACTTGCAGCAGTATTAGTAGCCTTTTCGCAATTTGATATTCCAATGAGCTATGTGCTCGGTATTTTAGGAAAGGTATTGGCTGTGCTAGTTATCGCGAAGATTGCGATACACTTAATCAGTATCATTGCTCTTATGTATTCAGACTTAAAGAGAGACGCTTATATTGATGCTTTAACCGATACTTATAATCGCAAAAAGTTTGAAGAAGTACTGAAGGAGATCTTAGACAGTAAGAATGTTCCTCTCTTTTCAATTGCTTTGTTTGACGTGGATTCGTTTAAATGTATCAATGATTCTTACGGGCATTTGGCAGGAGATTATGTTCTGCGGGAGATAAGCTATGGCATTAAAGATGCCTTACTTCAAGAGCATAATAATGGTCAACTTTTCAGATACGGAGGCGATGAATTCTTTGTACTCTTTAGAAACCAGTCGGGTGATTCGGTCAAAGCAATAATGGATGATATCCAAAAAAATATTTCGGATAAGGATTTCATCTATAATGATACCTTATTAAATGTTTCTATATCTGTGGGTGTTTCAGAAATAAGAGATGAAAAAAATATGAAGGATATTATTGACAAAGTCGACAAAAATTTATATGTCGCAAAAGCAAACGGGAAAAATCAAGTCTTCTATATGTAAAGAAGAGTAGAAATGGAGTAGATATGAAAAAAATAATGCTTGTTTTTGGTACACGACCAGAAGCAATTAAAATGGCCCCCTTAGTCAAAGCTATCGAGAAAGATGAACGTTTTGAAGCCGTAACTGTGGTCACAGCGCAACACAGAGAAATGCTGGATCAAGTTCTCGATATTTTTCAAATCCAGCCTGATTACGATTTAGATATCATGGGGAAAAATCAAACCCTTAGTCAAATTACTACACGTGTTATTGACGCCATTGATCAAGTACTAGTAGAAGAAGCACCCAATATAATGCTTGTTCATGGGGATACCTCGACAACTTTTGCAGCATCTATCGCTGCTTTCTATCATAAGGTAACACTGGGGCACGTAGAAGCAGGGTTGAGAACATGGGACAAATATTCACCATTCCCAGAAGAAATGAACCGTCAAGTCACAGATGTGCTCTCTGATATTTACTTTGCGCCAACTGAAGAAAGCAGACAAAATTTATTAAAAGAAAATCATATGGATCAGAATATCTATGTGACAGGTAATACCGCTATTGATGCTTTACGTTACACTGTACCAGCGCATCTTCAAAAGGATCGACGTCAGATTCTGGTGACGATGCACCGTCGTGAGAATCTTGGTACTCCGATGGAAAATGTCTTTCGTGCAATCAAAAAGATTTCTGAAGAATATGTAGATTTTGAGGTGGTTTATCCGCTTCATAAAAATCCAAAAGTGAGAGAAATAGCTTATCGTATCCTAGGCGACTTGCCTAATGTTCGATTGATTGAACCACTAAATGTGGTTGATTTTCATCGTATGGAAAACGAAAGCTATCTTATCCTGACGGATTCAGGTGGTGTGCAAGAAGAAGCGCCGTCTTTTGGTGTGCCTGTCCTTGTCTTACGTGATACAACAGAAAGACCCGAAGGCGTGGAAGCAGGTGCTTTAAAATTAGTCGGTACAGATGAATCTGATGTTTATCAAGCCATCCGGGAACTTCTTGATAACGAAGAAGCCTATAATAAAATGAGCCACTCTAAAAATCCTTATGGTGATGGACATGCCAGTGAAAAGATCCTTGATGCTATTGACCAATATTTTAAACACTGAACGTCATGAAAATTGTAATAAGATACTCTGACCATACATAAGTCAGAGTATTTTATTACGAGAAATTATTCGCACTATATGTGCTATAAAAAATCAGATATATAAAAGTTTTTTTCTCGCGTTTTTGAGGGAAACTGATATAATGATTCTAAGAAACTGAGACACTATTATTTTTTCTTCTCGTAAAGTTTCTGGAGAAGTATATACTTCTACCTTTTATAAAAATGAAAGAGGTTTTTGTATGAGTTATGCGAATGAAAAGTCGTTTAACAAAGCTACTTCAGCGGGCTTTATAATCGCGCTTGGAGTGGTATATGGAGACATTGGGACAAGCCCTTTGTATACCATGCAGTCTATTGTCACAGGGCAAGGAGGCTTGCAAAATATTTCAACGGACTTTATTCTTGGTGCGGTTTCCTTAGTTATCTGGACGCTAACCTTGATTACAACTGTTAAATATGTGTTAATTGCTCTTAAGGCCGATAACCACCAAGAAGGTGGGATATTTTCTCTTTTCACTTTGGTAAGACGGATGGCAAAATGGCTGATTATACCAGCAATGATAGGAGGAGCCACCCTGCTTGCAGATGGGGCTTTGACTCCAGCAGTTACAGTTACCTCCGCTGTTGAGGGCTTAAAAGGGGTTCCTGGTTTAGGAGAAATCTATGCCAACCAATCATGGGTTATTGTTACCACGCTCATCATTCTGGCTATACTCTTCCTTATTCAGCGTTTTGGGACAGGTCTTGTTGGTAAACTTTTTGGACCGATAATGCTGATCTGGTTTAGCTTTTTAGCTATTACAGGACTTTTGAATTCCTTTGCGAATCTTGAAATTTTTAAAGCAATCAATCCTTACTACGCTATCCATCTCTTGTTAAGTCCAGAAAATAAGGCAGGGCTCTTTATTTTAGGTTCGGTATTCTTGGCGACTACCGGAGCAGAAGCCCTTTATTCTGACCTTGGACATGTGGGCAGGGGCAATATCTATGTCAGCTGGCCTTTTGTAAAACTCGCAATTGTTTTATCTTATTGTGGACAAGGGGCTTGGCTTTTAGCGCATAGAGGTGGTGATTTGGGAGGTATGAACCCCTTCTTCGCCGTAATCCCTACAGACATGATGATTTATGCCGTTATTTTAGCGACTTTAGCTTCTATTATCGCTTCACAATCTCTGATTTCGGGATCATTTACTTTAGTTTCCGAAGCGATTCGCTTGAAGTTGTTACCGATGATGCGTATTTACTATCCAGGGAAAACTTTAGGACAACTTTATATTCCAGCAGTCAACTTGATTCTATGGCTTATGACAAGTGCGATTGTACTGTATTTTAGAAGTGCGGAACATATGGAGGCAGCTTACGGCTTAGCCATTACTGTAACAATGCTTATGACGACGGTCCTTCTGGCATATTATCTCGTTTATCGAGGGTTGAGGAAACCACTTGCTTACCTGATTGCTGCTTTCTTTGCTAGTATTGAGTTGATTTTCTTTATTGCCTCAGCAGCCAAGTTTGTTCATGGGGGATACGTTGTGGTTATTATGGCTGCCATGATTATCTTTGTGATGTTTGTTTGGTTCCAATCAAGTAAAAGTGTGAATAAACACATTAAATCACTGGATCTCAATGATTTCAAAGGGCAACTCAAAGAACTCAAAGAAGACAAGGAGATGGATCTCTATCAAACCAATCTCGTTTATTTGAGTAATAAAATGGAAGGTGATTTTATTGACCGTTCTATCCTATATTCAATACTTGATAAACGTCCTAAAAAGGCGGAAGTTTACTGGTTTGTTAATGTGAAAGTTACTGATGAACCATGGACTTCCGAATATGAAGTTGATATGATGGGAACAGATTATATCGTTAAAGTTCATTTGTATCTAGGGTTTCGCATGAAACAAGAAGTGCCCCGTTATCTTCGGACGATTGTTAAAGATTTAATAAAATCAGGACGATTGCCTAAACAAGAGCAAAAATACACCACAATGCCTGGTAGGGATGTTGGTGACTTCAGATTTGTAGTTATCGAGGAACGGGTGACAAATGCACAAAAACTTCCAGCTTTTGATCGATTCGTCTTGAAAGCAAAAGCCCGAATCAAGCGTTATACAGCAACACCAGATCGCTGGTTTGGCTTACAATTTTCGGAAGTGTCACTTGAGCGGGTGCCATTAATATTATCAGATGTATATAATTTGAGCATCAAAGAACGTCCAAAACTAGAAGATGAAGGTGAAGAAGACATAAGCTATTAGTATAGATACAATTAACCAGAACAACTGGATTTTTCCAGTTGTTTTTTTGTCATGTCACTTGTTGAAGAGTTACTACAAAGTATCTAAGGCACCTCGGAGTACCTACTATACAAATAGTAAATCTTGCTATATAATGAGTGCTATAGAAACCTGTAATTCATAAGGAGGAAAATATGAAGGCAATAGAAGTATCTGAATTTGGTAACAGTAACGTTCTTAAGTATAAAGAGCTTAAAGACCCGGTTATGAAAGATGACGAGATTTATGTCAGCCTCAAAGCTGCAGCGGTCAACCCTGTTGAAACCTATGTACGCCAAGGAACATACGCGCAACTGCCTTCGCTCCCTTATATCCCAGGAAAAGATGGAGCTGGGATTGTCAAAGCTGTAGGTGCACAAGTGAAAAACTTTAAGGTAGGTGATCGTGTCTTTGTGACTGTAGAGAGTGATGCTCAGTTTGGAACATATGCGCAAGCAATAACATGCAAGGCCAAAGAAGCGACCTTACTCCCAGAAATTATGACTTATAGTCAAGGAGCAGCACTAGGATCGAGCGGCTTAACCGCCCTTTATGCCCTTAATCAAAAAGCGGGCCTTAAGTCTGGAGAATATATACTTATACATGGTGCAACTGGAGGAGTGGGGACACTTGTCCTTCAATTTGCCAAGCTGTATGGTGCCAAGGTTATTGCAACAGCAGGGTCTGAAAAGGGCCTTGAGATATTGAAAAAGCTTGGTGCAGACTATGTCTTTAACCATCATGCTGAAGGATATATCGAGAGAATACAGGACTTGACAAAGGACCATGGTCTTGATGTGATTATCGAAATGCTTGCAAATGTTAATTTGCAGAAAGACTTAGATGCTATTGGCAACAACGGGCGAATTGTTATTATTGGTAATCGAGGGGAAGTAACCATTAATCCTCGTGTCTTGATGATGAAAGGGGCACATATCACAGGTCTAATGTTGGCAAATATCACACCAGAAGAAGTGGAGGAAAACACACACTTGTTACTGCAAGGTTTAAGTGAGGGTGTTAAACCTGTCGTTGATAAAGTATTCCCACTCGAGCAAGCTGCGACAGCGCAAGATTATATCATGGAAAACAAAGGAAGTTTGGGTAAAATCATTCTTGATACGGCAGCTGAATGATCTGAATAGATGAAAAATAAAAGGCAGGTTTTAATCTGCCTTTTTATTTTAGAAAAGCCTTGACTTTAGTGCGGAATCGTACTATAATGAAATGGTACGACTTCGCACTAAAAAGGAGCGGTTAAATGAAATATCGAGAAATAATGACACAATTTAGCACAGCGCTTGGCAAACTTGATATGACTTACGCGCTTGTGGCGCATGAATATAATCTGACTTTTAATGGACTAATGACGCTCTATATTATCGATGAAAGTGATACTGTCACCCAAAAAGAAATAAGTGAAATCTTATTTTTGCCGAAATCAACAGTACATAGCTTACTTTTGAAATTGCAAAAGCAAGATATTCTGCAACTCACTAAAGGAAAAAATGAAAAGGAAAAATTTATCGTTTTCACTCCAAATGGAAGAAAAGTTTTTGAGGAGATTCAGGAGCAAACAGATATCTTTGAAACACAAGTTATAGAAGAATTCGGCTTGAAGAACACACAAGTATTTTTGGAGCAAACGAAAACTTTTACCGAAAGCTTGCTCGAAAAAGCACAGAGAGTTATGGAGGATAAAAAAGATGAAAATTGAAATAAGAGCATTTGATCCAAAGGATTATCAAAAAGCAATCCAGTTTGCTGTTAAAGGGATGAGTTTTGATAGGTACAGTAATAATAAAACCATCATCAAGATGTATGCCAAAAATTTTCTATATTTTGAGCTGTCAAAAGCTACGCAAGCTATTGCTGCCTATGTTGATGGTGAAATGGTGGGCTTATTGCTCGCAGAGATATATGGAGAACCTAAACTGAAACAAACCTTTGGCCAAAAAGCTTACATGAAGACTTTTAACTTTTTGCGGACCTTTTCTAAAAACAAAGGCTTAGACACTTATGAAGCTACGAATAAAGAATTATTACGGTCGTATAAAAGTGAAGCATCACCTGAGGGCGAAATTTTGTATTTGGCTGCTGATCCCGAGAAAAAAATCAAAGGTGTAGGTACCGCTTTAATCAATGAACTCACGGCGCGGGAAGCTGGAAAAGAAATATTCCTCTTCACAGACACGGGCTGTACTTATCAATTCTATGAATACAAGGGTTTTCATATGGCCGGAGCTCGAGATATTCAACTTGATTTTGGTCAAAATCGAATCGATTTAACTGCAATGCTTTTTAGTAAAAAGTTAGCGCAGCAATAAACAATAAAAAACCGTAAGCTTAAAACTACGGTTTTTTATTGTTTATGGATGTAGAAGAAAAATACAATTGGGCTAATTTTTCTTTTTGGATAATATTAGTAGTATCAATAGAATAATCGCATTGCCATTTTTTAGTAGCCTGCGCGGTTTTGTTGAGTGATATTTCCCAGGATGGGTAAAAACGCAAAGCCATTTTTCCAGTAATTCCCTTGTGTTTTAAAATCTTTTTTTCTCGAAGAACGCTCTTGGGAATGATAAACTGGCCACTCAAGGGTCCATCAATGACTGAAATGACAAGTTTATCGGGAAAAGCTTCAAAACTAAAGGGGATATTTTTGTTGTTGGTGTCCTTTTCCCAAAATGCTACAAAATATCCTTGTTTTTTAGGAGTTTTTTTAGCGCGACGACTTCGAAAAGATAGTCCATCTGCTTGAAAACAAAAACCTTCGTATTCAGAATTATAAGTATCTTTTGTAGGTATACTTGGAGATAAGCCTAAATCATTCAAAAGGGTCGTTATATAGGTCAGCGAATTATACATGGTTTAAGTTTACCACAAGTAAGAGAGAAAAAATCAAAGCTACTTATTTTGACACAGCAGCAATCAAAATAGTTTACAAAAAAATAGGAATGTAGTATCATTGACTAGTCAATGATTGACCGGTCAATTTAAAAAGGGGGACAAATGAACCTTAGACAAATGAGTCAGCTCTTTTACAAGCTAAAACTAGCGAATCAAGAGATGACAACGAAGTTTGAAAAAGAAACTGGCTTTAGTATAACCCGTTATGAGCTTATGATGTTTTTGAAGGAAAACGGTCAATGTTCTCAAGGGCAATTACAGAATGAGTTAAAAATAGACAGTGCAGCTATTACAAGGCATCTAAAATTGCTCGAAGCAAAAGGTTATGTTACCCGTGAGAGAAATAAACAAAACAATCGCGAAGTTTTTGTTAAAATCACGGATAGCTCAAAAGAGGCTTTGGAACGTTGTGAAAGAAACTATAATAACTCTTCTGAGAAAAGTTTAGAGCTAGCACTCACAGCTCAAGAAGAAGACGTACTTCTTGAGCTGCTCACAAAGTTATTGGGACATAAAGGAGAATAAAATGTCAACTCGTATTGTAAATAATGATTTTTCAGAAATCACATTTGGAAGAAAATCCGTGCGTGTTTATGATGAAACTTATAAAATTTCACATGAAGAAATGCTTGAAATGATCCAAGAAGCAACAACAGCACCATCATCTGTAAATATGCAACCTTGGCGTTTTGTTGTTGTTGAAAGTGATGAAGAAAAAGAAAAATTAAAACCTTTAATTCGTTTTAATACCCGTCAAAATGAAACTTCTTCGGCTATGGTTCTTATTTTTGGGGATCTTCTCTGTTATGAATTAGGGGAAGAAATTTATAACCAAGCTGTAGAAGAAGGCAAGATGCCAGCAGAAGTACGTGATCAACAGTTAGAAGCGATTATTCCTTACTACCAAAGCTTTAGTAAAGAAGAAATGAATGATGTTGTCAAAATTGATTCAAGCTTAGCTGCAATGCAATTTATGCTCATCGCACGCGCTCATGGTTACGAAACAAATCCTATCGGCGGATTCGAGGCAGACCAATTGGCAGAAGCTTTTGGTTTGGACGAAAACCGTTACGTGCCAGTAATGATTTTATCTGTCGGCAAAGCCAAAGAAGCAGGATATGAATCTGTAAGATTAGCGGCTGAAAAAATCACAGAATTTAAATAACAAAAAGATGCTAGATTATCTAGCACTTTTTTATTAGTGTTCACCTTGTTTACTTGTTGCTGACGATTTGGATTTCACCCTCAACTCCAAGGATATCCTTGATTTTAGCCTGCAACTCTTGGATAGCCTCTCGCGCACGTTTCTGTTGAGAGAGAGTTATTGCTTCAATCACTAAAATGGCGTTTGTAGTTTCTTCTGTTAACATTGTACGTTGGGCTTCACGCCAATTTAAAGAGCGACAGATCGCACCGTCGAGATCATAATATATAATTTCTTGCGCAAGAGCTGGCTCACTCTTTTGCGCCCCCAGAGGATAAAAATCTTCACCCCCCTTGGCTAAGCCTAAATGTAAATCGCCATTGATTTTATCTAAGTCCTCACCGCCACAAGGTACACCGTAGCGAAGAGAAATACTATTATAGATATCCACAAGGGGATTGATTGGTTCTAGCTCTTTGCCCTGAGCTACTCTTTTCAGAAGGGCTTCAATAGAAGATCGTGCACCTTTTTTCTTCTTAAACTGTGTAAAAATATCACGCCATTCGGAGATGACAAAGTTTTCTTTAAAATCATCTTCAACTAAAAATTTTTCAGACTCTTTAAATGCTTCTTTTAGAAGTTCTTGGTAGGGGCCTAAATCATGAGCACGATTGTCAATATTGTTTACAACTAAGGTATAGAGTTGAGCTTCTGGAAAAAGTTCCCAAAAGTTTTTATCCACAGTAACAGTTTGCATAGTAGTTCTCCTTATTTCTTTTTTCATGATTAAATCTGTTTGTACTAAAGTTCCTAAATGAAAATGACGTGCCCCACATTCCACATAGCCGTGATTTTTATAAAAACCATAAGCAGTAGGATTGTACTCCCAGACACTGAGCCAGGTATATTCCTTGTGTGTACGTTGTGCTTCTTCAGAAGCAAAATCTAATAAATGTTTTCCTAAGCCTAAGTGTTGGTAAGACTTTCTAACATATAGTCTTTCCACTTCAAGAGCATCATCTAAAGTAGAGTGTTCTGGAAGAGTTGCATTTTTCAACTTGATATAACCTGCGAGACAATCATCTTGGAAAATAAAATAGAAACTATTGTTAGAGTCATTGAATTCTTTGGTTAATTGTTGAAGATTAAAAGCTTTTTCTAAATAAAGCTCTAAATCTGCTGATGGATTTTGTTCTCCAAAAGTTTCAGCGAATGTTTCTATACTTAAGTCTTGTAAGACATGTAGATACTGCATAGTAACGCGGGAAATTCTAATATTCACACCAACTCCTTTTAGTAGATTCGTTTCTTTCCTTTTTTAACATCGATCCAGTTATCCACGATATTTTGACTGATTTTTCCGAGTAAATTCTCTACTTGGGTAATCTCCTGTGCATTAAGATCGGATAAGGCAACTTGAGTAGAATAGTGAAGTTCTCTGTTTAATATAGGGTAAACTTCTTTGCCATGAGAAGTAACATATAGTAGTTTATTTTTTTTGTTTCCAGTATCTTCAACTTTTTTTATAAGTTTTTTTTCTACCAATTGATTAATAGCACGACTTGCTGTACTCTTATCGACACATAAAAGTTCAGAAATTTGTTGTTGATTAATTCCAGGATTTTCAAAAATACGACTGAGGTAGAGATATTGTCCTTTTGCAAGTTTCAGCTCCTTGAATTCAATATTACTGATAGAATCTAAGGCGCGCGCTATAGTACCGATATCTCTTAAAATATTATTTTGAATAGTATTTCTCCTTTCATGAAAGAGGATGTATTGATTATAAAATAAAATAGTTGCATTTGCAACTATTTAGCTATATATAATAAATACCTTAATTTAATAAGCCTAAAATATTATTCAACATATGAAGACAAATAACAAAAACTAAGGAACGATGAGAGCTTAAATAAGCTAAAGCTAAAAGTATTGCTCCAGGTGCATAGAGGACAAAATCCATAGGTTGCTGCATATGCATAACGGTGAATAAACCAGTAGAAACAAGGACTGCAATTAGTGTTCCTGTATAATTTGAGAGTCTATTAAGGAAGATATGACGAAAGATAATCTCTTCAATGATGGGTCCTAAAACACCAAGAATAAGGATGGTGAAGAATAAAGGAATTTGCTTACTCATTTCTGAGAGAGCAGCTTGATTTTCAGGGTTTAATCCCTTTCCATAAATACCTTGAGCCAAAGATTCCACCAAAAGTATCGCTGCCATCCATAAAGGGAGGCTTAAAATTTTCCATAAGGAATGTTCCTTAAAATAACCAAAACTTTCTCTTAATTCTTTTCGAAAAAGAATAAGTGCTGTCAGTGTAGAGACTGTTATACCAACTGCGAAGTTTAAAAAATCAGATTCTACCCAATTTGTCTGAGCTATCTCAGATAGAAAGAGTAAGGGGATTATTCCAAGTTGGAAGGGGACAAATAAAATATATATAGTTAATACAATGAATTCTCTTTTATTATCACGTAAAAAATTCAAAAGTATAGACCTCCTTGTTTGATTTAGCGATTCGCCTCAGATATTTTAACATAGCATAAAGTCTATACCAATTAAATTGTTTATGTTTTTATAGAGAGAAGTCTTTTTCATTTCTCATTAAGAAACAGCGAAAAGATATTTTCCTTTAGAAAGTGTTGAAACAAGTTTGTAGAGCAAAATTCCAAGGAAGTAGTTGACGAATGCTGTAGAAAAAATTGTAATTAAAAGAACAGGAAGGCCCATTTTAAAGACGATCATAAGTTCCGAAATGTGAAGGAACGTTCCCAAAAGATATACAGCAAAAACATATACACAACCGCTTATCAATGTGGCGAGGAAATAGATTACACCTATTTTAGCTAAAAAGAATTTGGGAGAAATTCTTAGGACTAACTTATATAAGAGCAGGCAGGCCAAGGCAGACAAGGTGCGGTCAAAAGCAGCAGGAAGCTGAAAAATCGGATTAGCGCCAAGAATTATGGAAGTAAGGATAATAAGACCACTTGCCAAGAAAACTTGTTTGAATGTGGGTTTGATCATTATACAAAGAAATAAAAAGGCCAAAGAGAAGTCTGGGCGAATAATTCCAGCGATACTCGGAGTGACAATGTTCAAAATTTGGCCAAGAATAATGAAAATCGGAGTAAGTGCAATTGTGTTTGATGATTTGTTTTTTTGATTCATAAAGTTCCTCTTTCTAGTTTTTAATGATAAGGCAGAGTACTTTCTATAACACAAAAAAAGCATAGAAACTTCTATGCTTTAATCATCCAATTTGAGCATAGATACAGGTTTTAGAAAGTACACTAAAATTTGTATCTATGGTTTTCTTCAGTTAGAAGCCATACATACACCTGTATCTTTGCCAAAGTTGAGTAGAATAACAGTTGATCATTGGGTGTACAGCTCCTTTCGTTTTTATTAGGAATAATAATATCATTTTCTAAGAAAGCTGTCAATGCTTTGAACTCACAGAGATAAATTAGGGAGAAAATCGATCGAACCTCGGGTAGCTTACCAATTGGTTCAAGATGAGATACTAGCTGAAGGAAATGCGCGGTTGGACTTAGTCATTTTTGTCAAACATACATGGAATCTGAAGCAGTAAAACTGATGAGTCAAACTCTAGAGAAAAATGTAATAGATAAATCAGAATACCCAAGAACAATCGAAATTGAAAAACGTCGTGTAAATATAATTGCTGACCTTTGGAATGCAAGTGAAAACGAACAGTTTATGGGAACATCAACAATTGGTTCTTCAGAAGCTTGTATGTTGGGTGGAGCGGCAATGAAATTCTCTTGGCGTAAACGAGCAGAAAAGTTAGGCTTGGACATTAAGGCTAAAAAAACAAATCTCGTTAATTCTTCTGGGCATCAAGTTTGTTGGGAAAATTCTGTGTATATTGGGATATTGAAATGCGTGAAGTACCGATGGACAAAAACCATATGTTAATTAATCTAGACAAGGTTATGGATTATGTTGATGGATATACTATTGGTAATGTAGGAGTTATAGGGATCACATATAGAGGCACATCTTAAATACCATAATAATCCTAAAAATAAAGTATATGGATTTACACATTAAAACTATCTCTTTTTTATAAGACAAACCTATTTTCGTTGATTAATAACAAGAGTGAATATATGACAAAAAAGACGAGAAAAATCTCGTCTTTTTTGAGAAGGTTTACATTAAAGCAAAGATAAACTCTGAGTATAGCACAACCATAATAGTAAGTTATTCCGAAAGATATTCTTTCAATCTCTCCATAGCAATCTTAATCACTTCCATTGAAGCTGCATAGGACAAACGGACATAGCCTTCACCATATTGACCAAAGGCTGAGCCTGGAATGAATGCTACGTGTTTTTTCTTTGCAAAATCATATAAAAATTCAAAAGAATTGCTGTTATATTCTGCTGGAATTTTGGCAAAAATATAGAAAGCCCCGTCTGGCTTGATAATTTCAAAGCCAAGTTCAGTCATTTTCTCAATAATGTAATCACGGCGTTTGAGGTATTCGGCTTTCATTAGCTCAGCATCATTTTTTCCTTTACTCAGAGCTTCAACTGCTGCCCATTGCGATTGTGTTGAGGCAGAAGTAACCAGATATTGGTGTGTTTTTACAAGCTGATCAATCAAGTATTTATCTGCAAAAATCAGCCCCATTCGCCAACCCGTCATCGCATGTGATTTTGAAAGGCCATTAAGTACAAAAGTTTGATCACGTAAAAAGGTCGAAATAGAAGTATGTACATGTTGGCTGTAGTTAATTTCAGAATACACTTCGTCAGAAAGGACAAAAATTTCATGTTTTTTGATGATTTCAGCAAGTGTTTTAAGTTGGTCATGAGTGTAAGTTATGCCCGTTGGATTTGACGGATAATTAAGAATGATAGCCTTGATATTCTCGGTTTCATTCAATACTTGCTCAAGTTTTTCAGGAGTTAAGACAAATTTATCAGTTGTGGTATCAATCTCGACCAATTGACCGCCAGCTAAGCTTACTACAGGCGCATAACCTGGGTAAGCTGGTGCCGGGATTAGAACTTTATCGCTAGGTTCAATAATTGAAAGGAGACAAGTAGCAATCGCCTCTGTGACACCAACTGTGGTCAAAATTTCCGTTTCAGCATCGTAATGTAAATTGTACTTTTCAGCTACAAATTGACTGGCTGCATGGCGTAGTTCAATCAGGCCACGCATGCCAGTATAATGACTTTCATCGGCATCAATCGCATCAATTGCAGCTTTTTTGATATGTTCAGGTGTCGGAAAATCTGGTTCACCAAGCGTTAATTTCAAAACATTCGGTATTTTGGAGATTTCCTGATCAAATTCACGAATTTTAGAAATTTCAATTTTTCCAAGATTAGTGTTAAATTTATTTGATAAATCCATACATAGCACCTCCGCAGGTCAATAGTTAAAGTTGGCTTCAAGCACAAACTCCGTGTATTCGTTGTTTTAAGTTTGTATTATAGCATTTTATTTTAAAAATTCACAAAACAATGTTACAAAATATTTTGGAGATTCGGAAGTTCAGATAAAAAATATACCTTGTAAACCTTGGTTTAAAGCAGTTTTAAAGAAAAAAATAAGTCAACACCAAAAATTTGAAAAGTTTTCAATTGACAAACAATACTGAAAATATTATAATTGTGAAAAATAAATTAGAGGTAGCAATGCAAATGAGTACTACACGAGAGGAGGCATCCGACGACCGTGTACGAAAGGTAATCATTGCCGAACGTTAGCAACAGAGGCATCTGGCTAGCGTGGGGGTATAGGAAACACCTATACCACTCGGACTTGAATAAGTCTGGCGCTAAGTGATCGAACCGAATAATATAGAATTCTTTTTTTACTCTATTTTCATGACGACATAAAAGGCGCTTGTACTTACAAGTGCCTTTTATATTTATATGATGTGAGTTTGCAGGTTGAAGCGCGACAACGATAGAATAAAGTTTTAGCGAGACGACGAATAAAAAAGCTCTGTTTCTTACATCGAAACTCATTATATCAGTGGTCATAGGGCACTGGAGACAGAGTTAAGGATTGAGATGGAAAAAGAATATCATTTGTTAGATTAAAAGTAAAATCTTCCTTCTTTCAGTTACAATTTTTAACAATACTCCAGAGCATTAAAACCACCGAAATCTTCAGATAAAGATTTGCGTAGCAAGTCCACAGGAGTATGAAATGAAAGTACCATTTATCACTAAAGATCAATTAGAGAAAATTACTGCAGAATTTCCGACACCATTTCATTTGTATGACGAGTGCGGAATTCGTGAAAAAGCAAGAGCGCTAAACACAGCATTTTCTTGGAATAAAGGTTTCAAAGAATTCTTTGCGGTAAAAGCTACACCAACGCCTGCAATTTTGAAAATTTTGAAAGAAGAAGGCTGTGGAGCTGATTGCGCGAGCTATGTTGAACTTATACTGGCAAATAAATGTGGTTTTGATAATTCTGAAATTATGTTTTCATCAAATGACACTCCAGCTGAAGAATTTTTACTAGCCAAAAAGCTAGGAGCTACGATTAATATTGATGCATACAACCATATTGAATTTTTATCCACATTGGCAGGATTTGAATTTCCTGAAACAATGAGCTTACGCTATAACCCCGGTGGAGTTTTTACAATGGGGACCAAAATTATGGATAATCCTGAAGAATCAAAATTTGGAATGTCAAAAGCCCAACTGATTCAGGGAATAAAAGATTTGCAAAAGTTGGGTGTAAAGAAATTTGGAATGCATAGCTTTTTGGCTTCAAATACTGTGACAAATGAGTATTATCCAAAATTAGCACAGCAATTATTTGAATTAGCACTTGAAATTCGTGAAAAAACAGGCGTTACTCTTGATTTTATAAATCTTTCTGGTGGTATCGGCGTTAATTATCGTCCGGATGAAGCTCCTAACGATATTGCTGTCATCGGCGAAGGAGTACATCGTGTTTATGATGAAGTTCTAACTGCCAATGGCCTAGGGGAAGTCAAAATTTATACGGAACTTGGACGCTTTATGTTGGCGCCTCATGGTTTACTGGTCACACGTGTCTTGCATAGAAAGCAAACCTATCGGACGTATATTGGTGTGGATGCGAGCGCAGTTAATCTGATGAGACCAGCATTTTATGATGCTTATCATCATATTACTGTTATAGGAAAGGAGGAAGATAAAGTGAAAGAAATTGTTGACGTGACAGGTTCATTATGTGAAAACAATGATAAATTTGCCAAGCAGCGCGAACTTCCTGTGATTGATGAGGGAGACCTATTAGTCATTCATGACACAGGTGCGCATGGTTTTTCGATGGGATATCAGTATAATGCAAAATTACGAAGTGCCGAATTATTGCTTCAGCAAGATGGGAGCGCGCGTATGATTCGACGGGCAGAGCGGCCTGAAGACTATTTTGCAACATTGGATGGCTTTGAGTTTGAAATCTAACCGAGAATTAGCTGGTGAACGCTTGTAAAAGCTTTTACTTCTAACCACTGATAAAATCATAAATAATATTTGGATACAAATTAAAGGAGTGGAGTAAAAACAAGGCGAAGAGGAGATGTTTTTCAATAGAAAAAATTATACGATGAGTAGTTTACTTTTCTTCTATCGCAACACTCATCAAAGGTTTCTGAAATAAATCTACAGGAGAAAATAATGCTTAAAGGTTCAATTGTGGCGCTCATCACGCCCTTTAATGATGATAATTCTATAAATTTTGAGAAATTAGCTGAACTGATTGAATTTCAGATTAGCCATGGAAGTGCAGCTGTTTCTATTTTAGGCACAACAGGAGAAGCACCGACGATTAGTTTTGAGGAGAAAAAAGCAATCGTTGAATTTGTAGTTAAACAGGTTGCCGGACGTGTTCATATCAATGTTGGAGCAGGAAGTAATAACACAGCACAAGCAGTGGAATTTGCTCAAGCATTTGAAAAGTTAGGTGCGGATAGTTTACTTGTGATCACCCCTTATTATAATAAAACCAATGAAACAGGGATGTTAAAGCATTTCACTAAGATTGCGGAGTCTGTCAATATCCCGATTATCATGTACAATGCACCAGGTAGAACAGGAGTGAATCTTTCTGTTGAAGCAGTAGAAATATTGGCACAACATCAGAATATTACAGGCTTAAAAGAAGCATCAGGTGATATTGCTTATGTGGAAAAAATTAGCCGCTATCTTTCTAATAATTTTGCATTATATAGTGGTAATGACGATATGATAGTTCCATGCCTGAGTTTAGGCGCTTCGGGTGTAATCAGTGTTTGGGCGAACTTCATGCCAGATGTAGTTAAGGAGTTAATCGAAACTTTTGCGACCAATCCAGATCATTCTTTGAGTCTGCAACAAAAATATTTGAACTTGGTTGACAGCTTATTTATAGAAGCAAATCCAATTCCGGTCAAATTTGTGATGAATCAACTCGGTTATAATGTCGGTTCTGTTCGGTTGCCACTTGACGAGCCATCCGAAAGGGTAAAAATTCAACTTCTTAAAGAATTGGAGATTTTATAATGAAAGTTTTACAAATTGGAACAGGTACAATGGGCGGGCTGCTTGCGGCAGAGCTAGAAAAAGAGCATGAATTAACAGTCGTATCCTTAACAAAGGATATTCCAGAAGAAAAATTCGATGTGGTCATTGATTTTTCTCATCCTGAGAATCTCAATAATCTTGCTAAATATCTAAAAAAGCATCCAACAGCCACAGTTATTGCCACAACAGGCTTTGACGACATACAAAAGGCAACAATTGATCACCTTTCTGAAAAAATGCCTGTATTATTTAGTGGCAATTTTAGTATTGGAGTTATCTTGATGAATCGTTTAGTCAAAGAAATGACCTATATTTTATCGGACAGTTTTGATATTGAAATCATTGAAAAACATCATAATAAAAAAATAGATGCACCATCTGGCACGGCAAAGATGTTGCTTGACAGTATCAATGAAACATTGAACTATAAAGTTGTTCATGGACGTTCAGGTATAAAGCCACGAGAGAAGAAAGAGATTGGAGTGCATGCTGTTCGAGGGGGGACAATCGTTGGCGAACATGAAGTAATATTTGCAGGAAGGGACGAACTTCTTACGATTAAGCATGAAGCTCTTTCGAAAATGATTTTTGTAAAAGGGGCGATCACAGGGATGAATTGGCTTATTCATCAAGAAAGTGGGATGTATTCAATGGAGGAAGTTCTTTTTGGAAAAGACGGAGTGAATTAAGTCCTACTTTTATAGAAGAGAAACAATAAAATAAATTTTGGATATTCCTTAAAAAACTTAGTTTTTTATAGTATTACACACAAGAAGGAGATTTATGGAAGTACAAAAAATTTCGGCTCAAGAAATTATTCAATATATTGGAAATGCTGAGAAAAAAACAACAGTTAAAGTAACTTTTGAAGGTCAATTGACAGGTCAAATACCAAAAGAAATCATCAAAATCAGCAATACTTTGTTTGGGGATTGGAGTCTAATTCAACCGCTTTTGGCTGATATGACTGAAAATAGAGACTATATTGTTGAGCTTGATAGCCGCAATTCAGCTGTGCCCTTGCTTGATATTCGTGATGTCAATGGACGTATCGAGCCCGGTGCAATTATCCGTGAACATGTCGTAATTGGTAATCATGCAGTAATCATGATGGGAGCAATTATTAATATAGGTGCTGAGATTGGGGCTGGTACAATGATTGATATGGGTGCTGTTCTAGGAGGACGTGCAACAGTGGGTAAAAATTCCCATATTGGTGCAGGCGCAGTACTTGCTGGTGTAATTGAACCAGCTTCATCTGTACCTGTGCGTATTGGGGATAATGTACTTGTTGGAGCAAATGCAGTGGTTATTGAAGGTGTACAAGTCGGTTCAGGTTCAGTTGTTGCGGCCGGTGCTATTGTGACACAAGATGTTCCTGAAAATGTAGTTGTTGCTGGTGTGCCAGCCCGTATTATCAAGAAAATTGATGCCCAAACGCAGCAAAAAACCGCACTAGAAGAAGCATTGAGAAATTTTTAAAATTGCCATAAGGGGAGACTATTTATCAACATATAGGATGCTTCGTACGCTATTAATAAATGGAGTATATCGTCCATGCACTTCAAATAGCGCCAAAGTTATTTAACTCTAGAGTGTACGAACTTTATCTTCGAGTATCTTATATCCAAAGAAGAAAGGATAAAAATGAAAAAATATAATATATGTGTTGTGGGTGCAACTGGACTTGTTGGTCGTACTTTTCTCGATATTTTAGAAAAAAGAAATTTTCCAATTAAAAACTTGAAATTATTAGCCTCAAGTCGTTCGGCAGGTTCAGTTTTGCCTTTTGCGGGTCAAGAATACGTAGTTGAAGAATTAACGGCTGATTCATTTAATGGTTATGATCTTGCCCTTTTGAGTGCTGGAGGAGAAACTTCTGAACAATTTGCCCCAATTGCACGAGAAAAAGGGTTGGTTGTCATTGATAACTCATCAGTTTGGCGTGAAAATCCTGAAATTGGCCTGGTTGTTCCAGAAATTAATATCCAAGATACGCAAATGAATAAAATCATTGCCAATCCAAACTGTTCAACGATTCAATCTGTTTTGCCGCTTTATGCTTTGGAAAAAGCCTTTGGCATTTTACAAGTGAACTATACGACTTTCCAAGCAGTAAGCGGAAGCGGACAGAAAGGTCGTGACGATTTACTTCGGACACGTCAAGGCAAAGCACCAGAATTTTATCCATATAATATCTCTGAAACAGCGCTTCCTGAGATTGATGTATTCTTTGAAAATGGATATACCAAAGAAGAGATGAAAATGGTCAATGAAACACGTAAAATCTTACATAAGCCAGAGTTGGCTGTTTCAGCAACTTGTGTACGTGTTCCAGTAATAAACAGTCACGGTGTGAGTATCCAGGTAATATTGGATCAGCCTTTCACGCTTAGCGAAGTTCGTGAGGTTTTTGCAAACCAAGAAGGTATAACTCTTATCGACAACCCTAAAAATCATGAATATCCAGTTTCAACAATCGCAAATGGTAATGATAATGTTTATGTTGGACGTATTCGTGAAGATTTGGCGCAAGCAAACAGTTTACTCTTTTACTGTGTAGCTGATAATATCCGTAAAGGCGCAGCATTAAATGCAATTCAAATTGCGGAGCATATGATCCAGGAGAATTTAATTTGACATTAACCATTGCAAAATTTGGCGGTTCATCATTATCTACAGAAAGCCAATTTCAAAAAGTAAAAAATATTATCAGCCAAGATGAAACGAAAAAAATTGTCGTTGTTTCGGCGATTGGACGTAAAAATCCATCTGATGATAAGGTTACTGACTTGCTCTATCTCATTGCGGCTCATGTGAAACACGGTGTTTCTTACCAAGCACTTTGGGATAATTTAGTCACTCGATTTGTTGCAGTCAAAGAAGAATTGCAGCTTAAATACGACATCTTATCACATTTAGAGAAACTTAAATGTGAGCTGGATTCGGGGCAGTTTACAGAGGATTATCTGGTGAGTCGTGGCGAGTATTTTACAGCTCATCTAATGGCGGAATATCTGGGCTATCAATTTATTGATGCGGCTGAAGTAATTTCCTTTTCAGGTAACGGTCGTATCAATTTGGAAATGTCAAAACGTTTGTTGCAGGAACAATTCTCTGGAATCGAGAGAATTGTTCTCCCAGGATTTTACGGTGCTTTCCAAAATGGAAAAATCAAACTTTTGAGTCGTGGTGGTTCAGATATTTCAGGAGCAATACTGGCAAGCTGTTTAGGTGCTGATAAATATGAAAACTGGACAGATGTATCAGGTGTAATGATGGCAGACCCGCGTATTATTAACGATCCAGCAACGACCAGTGAATTGACTTATGAAGAATTGAGTGAATTATCTTATATGGGAGCAAGTGTGCTGCATGCTGAGACGATTTATCCGCTTCGTGAACTCAATATTCCTTTGCATATTAAAAATACGAATGCTCCAGATGCCGAAGGCACTTTGATTTTGGCAGAACGTCGTACGCATACGACACAAGTTTCAGGAATTTCAGGCAGGAAAAACTATGTTTCAATTAATATTGTCAAAAATCAAATGGCAACAGAGGTTGGTTTTTTACAACGTACTTTGAAAATTTTTGCTGATTATCATTTGAATATTGAACATCTCCCTACAGGCATCAATCAAATCGGAGTTATCGTCGAAATGGCCGAAGTAGAAGAGATTTTGCTTGATTTACTGGACCACCTAAAAAAAGATTTGAAAGCAGATGAAATAACTGTTAAAGAAAATATTTCGCTTTTGACAATTGTAGGTGAGGAAATCATACGTTCAGCAAAAGTTACGAACAAAATTTTTACGGCACTGGCTAAAGAAGATATTGATATTGAGCTTATTACACAAAGCCCGCGTGGAATCAATATCATTGTTGGTGTTGCCAACAAGCATTATCAAAGGGCTTTAGTCGCCTTATATGAAGAATTGACAAGCTAAAGGACTTAATAAGGAGGTGTAGAGTGCCTTTTACAAATGAAGAATTGCTTCAAATACGCCGGGAATTGCACGAAATTCCTGAGCTTGGTATGGCAGAATTTGAAACTCAGGCTTATCTATTAGATAAAATACAGCAAATGACCCAAACACTTAAGCATGTCAAAATTCGAACTTGGAAGACAGCCGTTCTAGTCAAAATAACAGGATTTGACTCAGACAAAATTATAGGCTGGCGTGCAGATATGGACGGGCTTCCAGTTAATGAAGAAACAAGTTTAGAATTCAGTTCAAAGCATGAAGGAAGAATGCACGCTTGTGGCCATGATATACACATGACTGTAGCACTTGGTTTATTAAAAATTGCTACTGAAACCCCAAGTAAAAATGACCGCCTTTTTCTTTTTCAGCCCGCTGAAGAAAATCTCTCAGGCGCAAAACTTTTATATGAGGCAAACGTTTTTGCGGATTGGTTACCGGATGAGTTTTATGCACTTCATGTTCATCCAGAACTACCTGTCGGACAACTAGCAACAAACAATCACACATTATTTGCAGGAACTTGTGAGGTTAGTATTAAGTTTATTGGAAGGGGAGGTCACGCAGCGTTCCCCCAGAATAGTAATGATATGGTAGTTGCTGTGAGTCATTTTGTAACGCAAGTGCAGACAATTATCTCTCGAAATGTTGGCCCGATGGAAAATGCTGTGGTGACTTTTGGAAAGATGCGTGCTGGAATGACTAATAACGTGATTGCCAAAGAAGCAGAAGTTCACGGAACCATTCGTACCTTGACGAAAGAAATGAATGAACTGACACAAAAACGTATCACACAAATCGCTGAAGGTATAGCGCAATCCTTTGACTGCCAAGCGGAAATTATATTAAAACAAGGAGGTTATCTCCCTGTTATTAATAATAAAAATCTTGCAGACCAACTGATATCTTTTCTGAAAGAAAAGCCAACAGTTAATTTTTCAGAAATTTCCCCCTTGATGACAGGGGAGGACTTTGGATACTTATTAGATAAAGTACCTGGTGTGATGCTCTGGCTCGGTGTTCAATCAGATTATCCCTTACATCACGAAAAGATGTCTCCAAAAGCAGCAGCTATAATGCCTGCAGTGGAAGCGCTCAGTGCCTGGCTAGCTACTCGATAAATTTCTTTACAACTGTTGGTATTAAATTGGCACAATTATATCCAATGTGATAAGAACGGGATTCGTGCCCCTTTTTCCTCAAAAGGCACCAAGAAAAGCACCAAGATAGTGAGTAAACAGATATGAAGAATCCTCTACAAAAGCGTAGGGGGATTTTTTTATGTGACAAAGAAGAAGTAAGAAAAGACTTCTGATGACTAGGAAATGAAAGGTAACTAAGTAAGAGCTTAAACAAAGACTTTACCAATAAAAAAATGCTTCAAGTCTAATCCGGCTTGAAGCATTTTGATGTAACTAATTAAATAGAAGTTAATAGAATATGGTAGTTTTTAAGGAGGGGTAAATTTTTTTGTAAGTCAATTATAGATTTTCTATCAATAATTCCAGAGTTTTAAATATGGTGTTTTTTCGTGCAAAACACTTTTCAGTAACTGAAATTGCACGCAGGATTCGTATACTGTTGGTACACTCCATAAAAATGTAAAAAAATAGCTTTGTAAAATGAAGTCTTAATTCCTTATATAGAGCAGGAAAGCGGAACTTGAATCCGCACAGACAAGGTAGGCCACAGGATCCTTAATTTTATTGTTTTTAATCTTAGGTATTACTGGTACAATAGCGTGTTTTTTACTCAGCAAATTATGGGGAGTCTTATTTTTGGTGTACTTTATAGCAGGAGTGCTAGTTATTAGTACCAGACATAAGAGAAACTAAAAGGCGTTTATTTTAGATGTATTTAAAAAATGATAGAATATGAAAATTAAAAAGGGAATCGTAATATCGATTCCCTTTTCTATTTTAGGTAAACAGGATTTTATCAGTAGTGAAGCTTGTTATTTTCTTTTTATATTAAAATTTTTTATTTTATCTACTTTCAAATTTGACGAATTATAGATGAACCACCAGCGCTGTTTAAAATAGGTATAGCCAGTATTATTACCATCAATGCCATTTCCTTGAGGAGTAAAGAGAAAATCAATAGTTCTCCAATATATTTCTATACGATTTTTATCGAAGTGAGTATATGTGATAGCCTTGAAAGAGAGATCGGCAGAGAAACCATGTGCTGTTTTTTTGATGTTTGTAATGCCTTCTAATTCAGCATTTTCTATGCTTATTTTCTTATCCTGTATATTGAGCTTGGTGAGTTTTTTTTCATAAGTTTTATAGAGGTGCGGAGAAAAGAGTTGATGTAAATCACTCATATCTTGCATATTTTGAGCGGTTTGGGCTTTGTCAAATAGAACTTCAATATCATGTAATATATGTCTATCAACATCTTTGGTTGTCTCATACTCTTTTTTTGAGAAATTTTCTACAAGAACTAATAAAAGAGGTAATGAGATAAAAATTATTGCAATAAAGATCATAGATTAAGCTCCTAAATGAGGTGGACGATTCTTTATTATATTATAACCTAGTGATAAGGTTCTTTTTATCTTTTCTTATCTCACTTACTTATGGATTGTGCCATAATGACCGAGGCGTACCTTTCTGATGCAATCTTGCCTGAGGAAAGTCAATGCTTAAACTTATTTTCGTTGAGTTCATTCTATCATACCGTTTTACCGACAATACAGTCAATCTCAGCGTTTCAAATATATTTTTTACTAACAGAAAGGTTAAAATCCCAAAGGCTTGTCAAACATTTGTATGAGAATTCCTTTTTGACCTACTGTCTTGAAATCAATATAGATAGCTTCGTTTTCTTTGTCAATTTTTACAACTGTTCCCCATTTCCAGTTCTTGTGATAAATATGAGTACCAACTGGAAAATCGCTTAATTTATATCGTGTTTGGGAAAATGATTTTGGGAAAGGAGCGTGCATATTTTTTTGATCGAGCTTTTGGGCGAGTGCATCAAATTTATTCATCGTTTCTAAATTTTTAAAAGTAAAATCTGAATGATATTTCTTGAGTAAGCCAAATAAAAGTTCTTGTTCTTCTGTTGTCAAATTTTTCATGTAGCACCTAGATTATTTTTCTGTTTTATTTATGACTCTATTGTACAAAATACTTCCTCCCTTTACTAATAATTCGAGGGATGAGACATAGGCAGCAGCGTAAGAAGGCAAATCACAGAGTATTATCGCTACAGAAAAAGGGCCGTTTCTAAACATATTTTAAGCAATCCAACACTCAAGTCCAACCGTGATATGAGTGGAAATTCAGCCCCTATTTGATATGCTAAATGAAAATCACATCCAGTACTATAAAATTAAAGCACAGGAAGCGTTCTTCCAAGCTTTTGAAAAACAGTTAAAAAATGCGGTAGTCAGTGGCTATGAACCGATTATTCAAGAAGTTTTCAACAAATCCATGGCTAAATTTTATCAATCAGAATATGATGAATTTACAGCAAGTTTCATGGCGGCCGGTGTTTATGCCCTTTGGCGCAAGTGGTTAATGATGGACAAGCCGTTCCCTTTGGCTGATATGCATGCTCGCTTACAGGCAGTCGGGCAGGCTTTGCCTAGAAAAAAATAAAGAAAATCCAACTGTTTAGTATCATATGGTACAATAGAACTCTGTTCTTAGGCAAACTCTCCGATGCGGGGAGTTTTTTTGTATCTAAGAAAGTACTGACTAAGTCCAGAAAACATTTTGATTTCACTATGAAAAATATTACAATTACATTATAGTTAGATTAAAAACAATGATTAGTATTACTGATATATTTGACGAGGTAGATGTGATGTTTTATAATCTTTTAGCAGAGCAGAGCAGAGCAGAGCAGAGCAGAGCAGAGCAGAGCAGAGCAGAGCAGAGCAGAGCAGAGCAGAGCAGAG
>NZ_BOVP01000011.1 GCF_018403745.1 Lactococcus formosensis
GTGCTGTGCTGTGCTGTGCTGACCGATTATAAGTCATCTGCTTTACCCCGTCAAGTATTTTGTTATCATTAAGTAACGATAATAACATTTATATAACATTATTGTAATGTTTTTCTTGTAATTTTCAAAATAATATTAGGGGGAGCTCTTCATGACAACCTCTTCTCTGTTTCTAAGATAAGCGCAGAGGATAATTGAGCAACAAAAAAAGCCCTACTTCTTCGTAGAACTTTTTTTGTTTTTAAACTTTCAAGAAACGACGCATTGAAGTTACTGCTCCGAGTGAACCGATCAAGATACCGATAAGGAAGAGTAAGCCAACCATCATTGGTACAAAGGTGTCTGCGGGAAGCAGATATAGACTTTGTGGTTTCAAGCTTGGTGTGAAGCTTGTGAAAGCAAGGTTGTAAAGCCAAGCAATCAATACACTTGGGACAATAGCTCCTAAGAGTCCAACCCAAGCACCTTCAAGGAAGAATGGCCAACGAATATAACCGTTACGTGCTCCCACCAATCGCATAATTTGAATCTCACGTTGACGTGACATGATCGTGATACGGATTGTGTTTGAGATGAGGAAGACGGCAACTAAGATAAGCAGAGCTGCTGCTGCACCACCCCAAATCTTCACGTTATTCCCTAAAGCAAGGATACGTTCTGTATTGGCACCACCATAGTTTGCAGATTGGATACCATTAATCTTCTTAATCGCGCTGGCAACTTTTTCGACATCCTGTGGGTTATCTGCTTCAACGATATAAGCATCGTAGAGCGGGTTAGCATCACCTTGGAAAAGAGCCCAAGTGCTGCCCAATGTCTCTGTCAATTGTTTAAGTTGTTCATCTTTACTTGAGAATTTGATTGAAGCAACATCAGGGATTTTTTCAATTTCTGAATAAATTTTACGATAGTTTGGATTATTGATTTCTTTTTTAGGATCTTTGGGATCTTCAATTTTTTTGTCCATATCATGAACATTTAAATCCATATACGCTACAATACGTACGTTTTTTTCAATATCGCTTGACAATTTCGCCGTATTTAAAATAACTGAGAGAAAAAGTCCGACTAAAGTCAAAGTAATCATTACAGAGGAAACTGCTGCGACAGTCATCCATCCATTACGACGGAGATTTTTCAGTGATTCCAATAAATGTTTAAATAAATTTCTAATCATCGTAACCGTAATCTCCTTCCGCTTGGTCTCGAACGATACGTCCATTTTCAATAGCAACAACACGGTGACGTAAGGTATTTACGATTTGGCTGTTGTGTGTTGCCATAAGCACAGTCGTTCCTTGCAAGTTAATTTTTTCGAGCAAGTTCATAATTTCCCATGAATTTTCTGGGTCCAAATTTCCTGTAGGCTCGTCTGCAATCAAGAGTTTAGGGGCATTAGCGATTGAACGTGCAATAGCCACACGTTGTTGTTCACCACCTGAAAGTTCATCAGGGAAAGAACGTAATTTATGTTTAAGACCTACAAGATCCAAGACTTCATTGACACGTTTTTTAATTTCACGCGGACGCTTCCCGACAACTTCCATCGCATAAGCGATATTTTCATATACAGTCTTCTTCGGCAAAAGTTTGTAGTCTTGGAAGACAACTCCTACAGAGCGACGCAATAAAGGCACATCACGACGTTTAAGTTTCATCAGGTCAAACTTAGCAACGACGCCTGTTCCTTTATCAATTTTTAGTTCATGGTAGAGCAACTTAATAAAGGTCGACTTACCAGCTCCAGACGGTCCAACAATATAAACAAATTCTCCTGCTTCGATGTCAAGAGAGATGTTACGTAAGGCTGTTGTTCCGTTAGAGTATTTTTTTGATACATTATTTAATTTAATAATACTCATTATCCCTAGTCTCCATTGAATTGTTTTGCAACTTTTTTCTTTCTCATCCTCTATAAATAGGAATAAGAAATATTTTTTTGAAACCACTCTTTCTGATTCAAAAAAAACAAAGTTCTTCTCATTATACCAGATAAAAAGATTTTTAGGTATAAATTATTTTACATTTTTTCCTTAAAGTTACAAATGAATTTCACTCGAATTACCCACTTACATTTTCCAACGTAGGTAAGCATGGATAAAGCCATCAAGATCTCCGTCCATTACTTTATCAATTTGTCCTGTCTCATACTCTGTTCTTGTGTCTTTGACCAACTGATAAGGCATGAAGACATAAGAACGAATTTGACTGCCCCAAGAGATGTCTGACTGATCACCACGAAGTTCATCAACTTCGGCTTGTTTTTTATCCATCTCTAATTGATAAAGTTTAGACTTCAGCATCGCCATCGCCTTGTCTCGGTTACCGTACTGTGTACGGTCCATTGTAGAAGCCACAACAATTCCTGTAGGAATGTGTGTCAAACGTACACCTGTTGAGACTTTATTGACGTTTTGCCCACCTGCACCACCTGAGCGGAAAGTATCCATCTTGATATCTGCATCACGAACATCAACTTCAACTGTATCATCAAGTTCTGGCATGACATCTACCGAAGTAAATGAAGTATGACGACGATTTTGTGAGTCAAAAGGTGAGATACGGACTAAACGATGTACCCCCTTTTCGCCGCGCAAGAAGCCATAGGCGTTTCGGCCCTCAAATTTCAATGTTGCTGACTTTAGACCTGCAACATCTCCGTCTTGATAATCCAAAACTTCTACCTTGAAGCCGTGTGCAGCGCCCCAGCGTTCATACATACGCATGAGCATGCTGCCCCAGTCTTGTGACTCGGTTCCACCGGATCCTGGATGAATTTCCAAGATGGCATTCATGTGGTCATAAGGTTGGTTAAGCATGATTTCCAACTCGTAAGTTTCAATCTTTTTACCCAACTTCTCAACATTCTCTTCAAGCTCGACTTGCATATCTTCATCGTCTTCTTCCTGAAGCATCTCTAACAAGACTTCGCTGTCCTCATGAAGTGTCGCAATTGACATGAAGTTTTCATACTTTGCTTTAAGCGCATTTGATTCATCAATAACTTTTTGCGCAGCTTCATTATCATTCCAAAAATCAGGCTCAGCCATGTCATTATCAAGCAAAGCGATTTCTTCTTCTAGGCGATCTAAGTCAAGTGAGCCACGAAAATCTTCGACTTTCTGACCATATGCCTCTAGTTTATTTCTAATTTCAGATAGTTCCATAGGCTCTATTTTAGCATATTTGTCCAAAAAAAGACAGCAGCTCCAAGGCTCCTATCTTTTTCGTGGTCGCATACGATGCTTATTTTCAAGTTTTTCAATCGCCCATTCTGCGGCATCCACCATGTAATCCCTAACATCATTTTCCGCAATCTCATGCAATTTGGGTAGAGCCGTACGATCATTCGCATTACCCAGCGCATAGATGGCATTACGTTGGATAGGATTCTTGCCTCGCCAGCTTCCTGCCATATTGCCAAATTTATTCGCAAACTCCTTGTTAGATAAATCCAAAAGTGGGAGCAGCTCTGGGTTTGTTAAGTCTGGATCTGGCTCCATTTCAGGATGGAAATGGCTGTTTATTCCCTTATTATAGGGACAAACCACTTGGCAAATATCACAGCCATAAATTACTGTTTTAATTTTTTCACGGTACTCTTCTGGCATTGCCCCCCGTGTTTGGGTTTGATAGGATAAGCAGCGCTGTGCATTTAAGCGCCCATCCCCTAAAAGAGCCTTCGTCGGACAAAAATCAACACAGCGTGTGCATGAGCCACAGCCATAATCGACAGGCTGATCTTCTTCAATCTCTAAATTGGTCACCAGTTCTCCCAAAAACATCCAGGAACCATACTCCTTGCTGACAAGTAAACCGTTTTTCCCCACAAATCCCAATCCTGCACGCGCAGCGACAGCGACATCCACAAGTGCCCCTGTATCAACCATGGCTGTATAGTTAAAGCTTCCCGCTATTTTTTCTATTCCTTCCGCAAGTTCTTTTAACTTTCGTCGAAGCACGTGGTGATAATCTTCGCCCCAACTTCCTCGGGAGAAGGAACCTCGACGATACTCTGTTTTTTCTGGTTTTCCTTCTGCCTTATTTGGGTAGGCGATACCGATGGATATGATTGTTTTTGCATCCTCGAGAGACAACTTTGGTTGTAAACGCTCGTCGAGATTTTTATGCTCAAAGCCAGAAGTATGTCCTGCTTCTTTCTGTTCAATCAAAGAGGCACGAAGGTATTCGAAATCATCTGCTTTTGTAAATCCAATTTTTTGAATATTGAGGTCTGCCGCAAGCTTTTGTATCTCTTCTTTTAAACTTTTCATCTGTTAAACCTTTCTTTATAGACATCTTAACATAATTTTTACCAACAGCCCTCATAATTATGTTAAAATAAGCATTAGATTATTAAGAAACACGGGGTAAAATATGGCTTTCGACGGTATTTTTTTACATCATATGACAGCTGAAATTTCTGACATCCTTAAAGGAGGACGAATTCAAAAAATTAATCAGCCTTTTGAACAAGAACTTCTTTTAACGGTTCGTTCAGGAAGAACATCACACAAATTATTATTATCTGCTCATCCAACTTTCGGCAGAATCCAAATCACTAAGACCGACTTCCAAAATCCTCAAAATCCCAATAATTTTGTCATGATTTTACGCAAGTATCTCTCTGGTGCTTTTATTGAAGAAATCGAGCAAGTAGGCAATGACCGCCAATTAATTTTCCATATCTCAACCAAAGATGAAATTGGTGACGCCATGAAGATTGCGCTAGTTGCCGAAATCATGGGGAAACACAGTAACATTATCCTTATGGATAAAAGCAGCAATAAAATCATCGAAACCATTAAACACGTGGGATTTTCACAAAATCAGTACCGTACTCTTCTTCCGGGTTCGACTTATATTGCACCGCCAGCAAGCGATAAAGTGGACCCTTTTGTGGCTTCTGACGAGAAGATTTTTGAAGCGCTCCAGACACACACTCTGCAGTCAACCTTTCAAGGTATCGGGCGTGATAGCCTGCAAGCTTTAGAGAACTTGACACTTCCGGAATTCAAGGAAAAATTGCATAAAGTTCTTCCTTCAATCTATCCTAATGATAAATTTTCGGCCATTCAACTCGGGGAAGACTATCAAGAATTTCCCAGCTTATCTGAAATGTTAGATGTTTATTATGCAGACAAAGCCGAACGTGATCGTGTAAAACAGGTTGCCAGCGAAGTGATCAAAAAGGTTCAAAATGAACTCAAAAAAAATCGCGACAAGCTCAAAAAACAGGAAGCGGAGTTACGCGCGACAGAAAATGCTGAAATTTTTCGCCAAAAAGGGGAGCTACTTACGACTTTCCTCCATCAAGTTCCCAACGATAAACCTGAGGTGACCTTAGATAACTATTATACCAATGAGCCAATCACGATTAGCTTAAATCTTGCACTCAGTCCTTCACAAAATGCCCAACGCTACTTCCACCGTTACCAAAAATTAAAACAGGCGGTGAAGTTCCTTGGTGATCAAATAGAGAATACCAAACAGACAATTTCTTACTTAGAGTCCGTTGAAGCAAACCTTACACATGCTGATGTTGTTGAAATTACTGATATCCGTGAAGAACTAATACAAACAGGTTTTGTTAAAGCCAAATATCGTAACAATAAAAAGCAAAAAATGTTGCCACCAGAAAAGTATCAAGCTGAAGATGGAACCATTATTCTTGTTGGTAAAAATAACCTTCAAAATGAGCAAGTCAGTTTTAAACTCAGCCGTAAGGGTGACCTCTGGTTCCATGTGAAAGATATTCCTGGTTCCCACGTCTTAATTACTGGCAATGCAAATCCTTCAGATGAAACAATCACTTTTGCTGGAGAACTCGCTGCTTATTTTTCGAAAGCCCGTTATTCTAACTTAGTGCAGGTCGATATGATCGATGTTAAGAAACTTCATAAGCCAACAGGAACTCCTCCAGGATTTGTGACTTATACCGGACAAAAAACTATTCGTGTTACACCGGATGAAACCGTCATTAAAAATGCAAAAATAAAATAAAAAAAAGTTCACATATAATTTTTGTGAACTTTTTAGTTTATCAAAGTCCAGTTAAAATTTCTATGTAAAAATTGTCTAAAACCCTTTAAAACACTGAAAATTTTAACAATATATGAAAACGCTTCATTTTTAGGTATAGAAAGTTCTTTATTAAAGCCCTAATATTTGTTATAATAAAATGTAATTATTTTGTCTAAAGTGTAGATATATTAGGGCTTCCCAGTAGGTCTTTCTTTTTTAACTTTAGGCATTATGTCATAAATTTTTTTAGAAGGAGCCGCCATGGCCAACGAAAATGTTATCCAAATGATCAACGTTACCAAAAAGTTTGGTGACTTTGTCGCAAATGACAAGATCAACTTGGAGCTGAAAAAAGGTGAAATTCACGCCTTGCTCGGTGAAAATGGTGCCGGTAAATCAACTCTGATGAACATGCTCTCTGGTCTTCTGGAACCTACAGAAGGCGAGATTCATGTTAACGGCAAACTCGAGCAAATAGACTCTCCAACAAAAGCTTCTCAGCTTGGTATCGGTATGGTTCACCAGCATTTCATGCTGATCGATGCCTTTACTGTTACTGAAAATATCATGCTCGGCAGTGAAGTAACGAAAGGCTTAAGCCTTGACCTTAAAACAGCTCGAAATAAAATCGTGGAATTGTCAAAACGTTATGGACTTTCCGTCGAACCCGATGCACTTGTTCGCGATATCTCTGTTGGACAACAGCAACGTGTCGAAATTTTGAAGACACTTTATCGTGGAGCAGATATCTTAATTTTTGATGAACCTACAGCTGTGTTGACTCCCTCTGAAATCACTGAGCTCATGGAAATCATGCGCAACTTGGTTAAAGAAGGCAAGTCCATTATCCTTATCACACACAAGCTTGATGAAATCCGTGCCGTAGCCGATCGTATCACAGTTATTCGCCGCGGTGTTTCTATTGAAACAGTCGAACTTGGTGATAAGTCAAATAAAGAACTGGCTGAAATGATGGTTGGGCGTTCCGTATCCTTCAAAACGGAAAAGGAAGCTGCTCAACCGCAGGAAGTCGTTCTCTGTATTGATAATATTTCTGTTAAAGAAAAACGTGGTTCCTTCGCTGTAAAAGGCCTTTCTTTAGATGTACGTGCAGGAGAGATTGTAGGTCTTGCCGGTATTGATGGTAATGGTCAAACAGAATTGATTAAAGCCATTACTGGTTTGATGAAGATTGATTCTGGTTCGGTTAAACTCAAAGGAAAAGACATCACTACCCACAAACCTCGTAAGATTATAGAAGACTCTGTAGGTCACGTCCCAGAGGACCGTCACCGTGATGGTGCAGTACTCGAGATGACTGTGGCTGAGAATATTGCGCTTCAAACCTACTACAAAGCACCATTAAGTAAGTATGGTTTCTTAGACTACAATAAAATCAATGCCAAAGCCCGTGAACTTATGGAAGAGTTCGACGTCCGTGGTGCTGGCGAACAAATTCCTTTCAAATCACTTTCAGGTGGGAACCAGCAAAAAGCTGTGATTGCACGTGAAGTCGATCGTAACCCCGACTTGCTTATTGTTGCTCAACCTACACGTGGGCTTGATGTCGGTGCCATTGAGTATATCCACAAGCGCTTGATTCAAGCACGTGATGAAGGAAAAGCTGTACTCGTTGTATCTTTTGAATTAGATGAAATTCTGAATGTTTCGGACCGTATCGCTGTTATTCATGACGGACAAATTCAAGGAATTGTCAGTCCTGAAACGACAAGCAAACAAGAACTTGGAATTCTCATGGTCGGAGGTAATATCAATGAACAGCAAAACTAAAAAAATCCTTGTACCTATTATCGCCGTACTTTCTGGTTTCTTAATTGGTGCAATCATTATGCTCATCTTCGGCTTTAATCCTATCTATGGTTACGAAGATTTAATTATCGGTGCCTTTGGTACACCACGTGCCATTGGTGAAACACTTCAAACAATGGGTCCTTTGATTCTTTGTGCCTTAGGTTTCTCTGTTGGTATGAAGGCCGGTCTCTTTAATATCGGTATGTCAGGTCAGGCTCTTGCCGGCTGGATTACGTCTATGTGGTTTGCCCTCAGTTTCCCTGGAATCCCTAAACCGATTATGATTCCGTTAGTGATAATTATTGGTATGCTCTTTGGAGCCCTCATGGGTGCAATTCCTGGTATCTTACGTGCTTTCTTAGGTACTTCGGAAGTTATCACTACAATCATGCTTAACTATGTCATCCTCTTTATGTCAACCTTCTTGATTCATGATGTCTTTAGTTCAAAAATCATGATGCCTAACTCAACGGACCAAACAAAGTTGATTAGTGCAAATGCTTCCTTCCGTACAGGTTGGTTGTCAGATTTGACAAATAATTCAACCTTGAATATTGGACTTTTTATCGCTTTAATCGTTCTTGTCATTATGGCTATTGTTCTTTCTAAGACAACACTTGGTTTTGAAATCAAGTCTGTCGGTTTAAATCCAGATGCGTCTGAGTATGCAGGGATTTCAGCAAAACGTACAATTATCATGTCAATGCTAGTTGCCGGAGCTCTTTCGGGGCTTGGAGGTGTTGTCTATGGTTTTGGATACATGCAAAACTTCGTTACACAATCCGCAACACTAGATATTGGTTTCAATGGTATGGCTGTTGCCCTCTTGGGTGAAACAAATCCTGTCGGTATCTTGTTTGCTGCCTTCTTGTTCTCAATGCTTCAAACTGGTTCAGGTAATATGAGTAATATCGATAATATCCCGCCGCAAATTGTACAGATTGTCACAGCTACAATCATCTTCTTTATTGCCGTAAAATATATTATCGAAAAAGTTCTCCCAAATATTAAGAAGAAAGGAGAAAAAGCATAATGAATATTGTAGATACATTGCAAATTATTGTTGCAAATATGCTTATTTACTCAACACCTTTAATCTTCACAAGTATCGGTGGAGTGTTCTCTGAACGTGGTGGTATCGTCAACGTTGGTCTAGAAGGTATTATGACAATGGGGGCTTTCAGTTCCGTTGTCTTTAACCTTACTTTCACTGAGACGTTTGGTGGAATGACCCCTTGGCTCTCTATCCTCTTTGGTGCATTTATCGGTGGGGTCTTCTCCCTAATCCATGCGGTAGCAACTATTAACTTCCGTGCCGATCATATCGTCTCAGGTACTGTTCTTAACTTAATGGCTCCTGCGCTTGGTGTCTTCTTGATTCAAACGTTTTATAATGCCGGTCAAGTAAACATCACTAACCAAATCGGATATTGGAACTTCCCAGTCCTCTCAAAAATCCCTGTGATTGGAAAAATCTTCTTCTCACAAACTTCACTACCAGGTTTTCTAGCAATTCTCGTTGCTTTCCTCTCTTGGTATCTTCTCTTTAAAACGAAATTCGGACTTCGTCTTCGCTCTGTAGGTGAAAATCCTCAGGCAGCAGATACTCTTGGTATCAATGTTTACCTTATGCGTTATGCTGGGGTTGTCATCTCTGGTATCCTTGGAGGTATTGGTGGTGCAATTTACGCACAATCAATCTCAGGTAACTTCTCTGTAGCTACAATCGCTGGACAAGGTTTCATCTCATTGGCTGCTATGATCTTTGGTAAATGGAATCCTGTTGGAGCGATGCTTGCTTCCCTCCTTTTCGGACTTTCAACCTCACTCGCTGTTGTAGGTGGACAAATTCCCGTTATTAAAGAAATTCCATCTGCTTTCCTCCAAATGGCACCATACGTAGTAACAATCATCGTTCTTGCGGCCTTTCTTGGAAAAGCTGTTGCACCTAAAGCTGACGGTGTTAACTATATCAAAACAAAATAAAATAAAAAGCATTTCAAGTTGAAATGCTTTTTATATTTTAAGAGCATACAAAATCATTTATTACAATATGTTGATAATTACTTGTTTATTTTCATAATAAGCTTTTTAAGAAAATAAACAAGTACGATAATTAAAACTATGAGTGCTATTAAAACTATACTGACAAAAATCACTTCTTACATACCTCCATCCTATTAGAATTATACAGTCTACATCAAATACCTCTTGTCTAATCGACGACATTATGCCTTGGAACTTTAATCCAAAATATGCTACTCTTTCCACTATAATCAAATTTAACATTTTCGAGGAGGACACTCTTATTAATTTGTCTTTGATAGTAAGTAACACTCAAGCTGTAGAAATTTCTGTAAATATAAAGCACCTCATGTCTTTGATAAGATAACTTTAGTTAGATATGTCCCCCCTTATATAGCTTTCATAATTTTTATGATACCAGTTTTTCATTAGTCCATCATACATATAGGAAGCTTTACAAATAGACTTCATTGTTGTTTTGTACTGTCCTTTTCCAGTTTGTTTGTATTTAAATAAGCTTTCGACAAAAAGGTAAGCCATTTTTGCAAGATCATCTGTTTCTTGAACAAACTCTCTGGCAAATGCCAAGAAATATTCTGCTTCAAGAAGACTATTTCCCGTTAGTCTTAAGAGCGTTATTTCAAGCCCCGCCAAGACTAAACGTCTAGGATAAGTATTTTTTTCCTTAAAAAGCGTTTTAGAATATAGCAAATTTTCGCAAACTAACTTTAAGTGATCTGAACTTAGAAACTTAGCACTGTATTGAAAAATAAAGAGTTCTCGAGTAGTCCAGTATTCTCTTGTGATAAAATATTTTTTAATTGCTATTCTCTCTTGGTCAGAAATGTTGTCCACCATTCCTTTGAGGCAAAGTGATAGAAAAAAGTGTTCATTACACTCAGCAAGGCCCTCATACAAACTCTTCAGTTTCGGCGTATCACCTCTGTAATAAGCAAGATCTACCTGCTTCCAAAGAAACTCTATAGGGCTTTCACTCCCTTTATCGAGGAGAGAACAATAATCTTCAAGGCTTATGTTCATCTCCATAAGTATGGCATACAGTTTATCAAACTCAAACATAATTAGCCCCGATTCAAAAAGTTTCATTTGTTCTTCAGAAACAGAAAGGTGCGCAAAGGCTTCTCGTGAGAAACCACTTTGTTTTCTGATTTGTGTAAATATTTTTCCATATCTAGCATATATTTTCTCTTTGTGTATCACATGATAAAAATCAATAATATTTAAGTTCAATCTTTCCAATAAAGCCTCTAGTTTAGCTATAGGAAAAACAGTCTCTCCTCGTTCATAACGCGACAAACTTCTCCGAGGTACGATATCCTCAAAATCCTTGAGTGATAGTTTCCTTCTTTGCCTTATTTTTTGAAAAACTTTACCATAATGCACTTTTTTAGCCATATCATATCTCTTTCTCCAACTTTTCGTTCTTACTATTTAATACGAAAAAATTTTGAAAGCTTCACACAAAAAAACACCTAAATTTAGGTGTTTTTTTATTCTTAGTTTTTAGATGCTGAAGCAAACTCTTCTTTTGAGAATGCTTCATCAAGAATAGTTTTAAGTTGTTTAGCTGAAGCTTGCATTTTTTGCAATTCAGCGTCGTTCAATGGAATGTTGACTGGACGAACGATACCTTTATCACCAACGATAGCTGGTTGACCGATGTAAAGTCCTTCAACGCCTTCGTATTGACCTTCTTGGAAAGTTGAAAGTGGCAATACAGCATTTTCGTTGTCAAGGATAGCTTTTGTGATACGTGCAAGAGCTACAGCGATACCATAGAATGTCGCACCTTTTTTCTCGATGATAGAGTAAGCAGCGTCACGAACTGATTCAAAAAGCTCCACCAATTCTTCTTCTTTAACGCCTTGAGTATCTTTGAGGAATTCTTCAAGGTTAACACCCGCAACGTTAGCGTGTGACCATACAGCAAACTCAGAGTCCCCGTGTTCACCCATGATATAAGCGTGAACTGAACGAGCATCAATATCAAGTTTTTCAGCCAATGCTTGACGGAAACGTGCTGAGTCAAGTGATGTACCAGAACCGATAACACGTTCTTTAGGGAAACCAGAGAATTTCCAAGTTGCATATGTCAAAATATCAACTGGGTTAGCAGCAACAAGGAAGATACCATCGAAACCAGATGCTACAATTTCAGTAACAACTTGTTTAGTGATACGCAAGTTTTTCTCTACAAGGTCCAAACGAGTTTCACCTGGTTTTTGTGGTGCACCTGAAGTCAACACAACCAAGTCAGCATCATGAGCGTCAGAGTAATCTGCTGAATAGATTTTCTTAGGAGATGTGAACGCAAGAGCGTGTGAAAGGTCTTCTGCATCACCTTGAGTTTTTTCTTTGAAAATATCTACGATACCCAATTCTTGGGCGATTCCTTGGTTTACAAGTGAGAAAGCATAGCTTGAACCTACGGCACCATCACCAACGAGGATAACTTTTTTATGTTGTTTAGTCATAATTGTTCATTCCTTTCCTGAATGCAATAATAATGTTTACTTTATTATTATAGCATTTTTTCACATTCTTGTCACATTGGAAAGTGATTTATATCACATTATAACGCTTACATTTAAAGCTGAATACGTTTATATTTCTTGGACTTTGAACAAAGAAAATTAATATAAAAAAGACACCCCATTGAGGTGTCTTTTATGCTGAGCAAAACGCTCTGAAGCTTTTTATTATTTGATTGTACGGATACGCATTGTGTTTGTACGTCCTGAACCAACTGGAACACCAGCAACGATAACGATGTTATCACCTGATTCAACAAGACCTGAAGCCAAGGCAGCTTTTTCAGCTACTTCGAACATATCGTCTGTTGAAGCTGGTTTGTCCATGAGCATTGGGATAACACCCCAGTTGATCATCAATCCGCGTTCAACTTTTTCATCGAAAGTGATTGCCAAGATGTCAGCTTCTGGACGGTATTTAGAGATCAAACGTGCAGTTGCTCCTGACTCAGTCAAAGCAACGATAAGTTTAACTTCCATTGATTCTGCAGCGTTTTTAACTGCTGATGCTACAACTTCTGTTACTGAATCTTTATCGAAGTTTTCTGGGTGAAGACGTCCGTATTCTTTCAACAATGTTTGCGCGTTTTTGTTAACTGTAGCCATTGTACGAACTGATTCGCGTGGGTATTTACCGTTAGCTGATTCACCTGAAAGCATAGTTGCATCAGTACCATCGATAACAGCGTTAAAGACGTCAGAGATCTCAGAACGTGTTGCACGTGGTTTTTCAGTCATAGACTCAAGCATGTTTGTTGCTGTAACAACGATTTTACCTGCTTGGTTAACTTTACGGATGATTTCTTTTTGGAAAACTGGAACCATTTCAAATGGTACTTCGATACCCATGTCACCACGAGCGATCATGATACCGTCAGCTGTATCGATGATTTCATCAAGGTTATCAATACCTTGTTGGTTTTCGATTTTAGCCAAAAGTTGAACGTGTGTATTACCAGTTTCTTCAAGGATAGCACGAACTTCGTTAACGTCTTTAGCAGTACGTACGAATGAGATTGCGATGAAGTTCAAACCATTTGGTTGTGAAAGTCCAAAACGGATATCGTCGTTGTCACGTTCTGCAAGAGCTGGGAAAGGAATAGTAGTGTTAGGGATGTTAACACCTTTTTGTTTACCGATAGCACCGTCATTTTGTGCAACTACGTCGAATTCACGTGCTTCAACGTCTTTAGCAGCTACTGTAAGACCCAATTTACCATCATCGATAAGGATAGTTTGACCAACTTCAACATCATCAAAGATATCAAGCCCACCAGCAACGTTCAAGGCAATGTTATCACGAGTTGATTTCAAACCTTGTTTTGTAGAAACACGGAATTGATCACCAGTAACATATTTATATTCGTCTGCACCATCTTCGTACACTTCTGTACGCATTTCTGGACCTTTAGTGTCAAGCAAGAAACCAACTTTACGGCCAGCAATTTCTTCAGCACGAAGTACTGTTGCCATACGAGCAGCTTGTTCAGCGTGGTCACCGTGAGAGAAGTTAAAACGGAAAACGTCAGCACCTTCTTTGATCAAATCAGCAATGGTTTGTGCTGATGTTTCAACATCAAGCTCTTCTCCCCAGTATCCTTTTTCTCCGAATTTTTTACCACCACGAGTTTCTACTGCAGGGCCAAGTGTTGAGACGATTTTTACACGTTTGTTCATTTTGAGTAATTCTCCTATTTTTATAAATGTACTCATTATTTAGTCAATGTGAGCATTCAGTGTTTTAACTTCACTCTGACATCAACCAAATAAGATTACTAACAATAACTTAATTAAATTTGATGTCAAGGTTGTTTAAATCAGCATTTAAACGATAGAGTTCCAATCCTGCTTTATGCGGATTGTTGACAACGATTTTACCTTCATCTGTCAGACTGAAAAGTGCATTTTCTTCTGCAGTACCAAGGATTGGGCTTTCAACAAGTTGTTCGTTACGGACACCGACAGCTACACCGCCAATACCATCACGAAGCAATTCTACTGCACGAGCACCCATGCGTGATGCAAGAACGCGGTCACGCGCTGTAGGTGATCCACCACGTTGGATATGACCAAGAACAGAGACACGAAGGTCAGAATCATCACCAGCAGCTTTAAGCTTCATGGCAAATTCTTCACCTGACATAACGCCTTCAGCAACTACGATGATGTGGTGATTTTTACCTTTAGCATAGCCTGACTTGATATTACGTACGATACTTTCAAATTTGAATTCTTTTTCAGGAATTGCAATATCATCAGCACCTGCGGCGATACCAGACCAAAGTGCGATATCTCCAGCATTACGTCCCATAACTTCAACAACGAATGTACGGTGGTGAGATGATGATGTATCACGAATCTTATCAATGGCGTCCACAACTGTAGATACAGCTGTATCGAAACCAATTGTAAAATCTGTACCAACGATGTCGTTATCAATAGTACCTGGAAGTCCTACTGCTGGGAAGCCATGTTCAGTCAAGCGCATTGCACCATGATAAGAACCATCACCACCAATAACAACAACACCTTCGATGCCGTGTTTTTTAAGTTGCTCGATACCCGCAAGCTGCCCTTCAAGTTGAGCAAACTCTGGGAAACGTGCTGAATACAAGAATGTACCGCCACGTCCAACTTTATCACCAACACTTGCAGATGTTAGTGGGAAAATATCGCCCGCTACCATCCCTGCATATCCGTGGTTGATACCGTAAACTTCGATACCTTCAGAAATCGCTTTACGAACAACAGCACGAATAGCTGCGTTCATACCTGGTGCATCACCACCAGAAGTCAAAACTGCAATGCGTTTCATTAAAGTTTTTTCCTCCATCATATCTGATACTTATATTTGCGACTGCAAATTTAAAGTTCAATTTTTATTTCATTGTTTATTATATCACGATAGGAAAAAAAAATCTCATAAAAACGCTATGATAGCGTTTTTATTTACGGTTTTTCAAATGTAATGGTTTTCAGATTACAAAAAGATTATTACTGTCTAAAACTCTTTTTTGTATCTTAAAGTTATAAAAACAGTTCCTTTACGGAACTGTTTATTAGGCTTGATAACGTTTTTCACCATCAAGATAAGTTGCCACAAGCTCAAGATGTTCATCAAGAACGATAAAGTCTGCATCTAATCCTTCTTTAATTTGACCACAGACATCATCAATCTTCGTAGATTTAGCAGCATTCAAAGAAGCCATTTTTACAGCTTCAGCTGGTGTTGCAATTTGCCAATCTACAACGTTTTTCACTGCATCTTTAAGTAAAAGGATTGATCCAGCAAGATTGCCGCCTTCTTTCAAACGTGCTGCACCGTCTTTGACGATTACTGGGAATTCACCAAGATAATATTCGCCGTCGCTTAAGCCAGCAGCACGCATTGAATCGGTAATTAATACAACATGATCTGTGCCTTTTTCACGCATTAAAATTTGACATGCTTCTGGACGTACGTGGAAGCCGTCACAAATCAATTCTGCATAAGTATTTGGTAAGTTGAATACTGCACCAACCATACCTGGTTCACGATGATTAAGTCCACGCATCCCATTAAACGCATGTACCCACATTGAAGCACCTGCTTGAACAGCTGCTACTGCATCTGCGTAAGTTGCATTTGAGTGACCAAGAGCGATTGTAAAGCCGTGTTCCACCGCTTCTTTAACAAAATCAGTTGAGCCTTCACGTTCTGGCGCAATACCAATTTTGATTGGCAAACCTTTTGCAGCTTTCCCATATTCAGCAAGTTCGCTATATGAAGGATCGCGCATGTATTTAGGGTTTTGAGCACCTTTGAATTCTTCTGTGAAGTAAGGACCTTCAAAGAAAAGTCCACGGATTTTAGCTCCAGCTGCTTTATCCACATTTGAACCAATTTCGTCAGCGACTTCCAACAATTCTTCATGACTTGCAGTCACAGCTGTTGGGAAAAAACTTGTAACACCTGCTGCTAAAAGTCCTTCACTCATTGTTTGGACGATGCCTTCGATTTTACGGTCATTGGTATCTGCTCCACCAAAACCGTGAATGTGTGTGTCTACCAAACCAGGAGCGATGGATTGACCTGAGTAATCCAATACCTCAGCTCCAGCTGGCGCTTCTGCCATCCAGCTTCCAAATTTACCGTCTGTGATTTGCAGGAAACCACCTGTTTTCACTTCATAAGGATAGAAAAATTTGTCTGCTTTAATATAGTAAGTCATAAAAGGGTTCCTCCGATACTTTGTATTCTCCAACATTTTAACACTCGGTACTAAAAAAGTCAAGAATTGGTATATATCAATACTTGACTTTTTGCTTATTTTTTATTGGAAAGTTCGAGCAATTTTTGTTTAATTTCATCTTCCATTTTGACCAATTCTTGCTCCGTTTGCTGACGTTTTTGACGTCCGTCAGATTGGATACGCATCGTTTCTTGAATTGTATCGATAAGGTTTTGTTGTGTAACTTTCAATGTCTCTACATCAATAAGTCCACGTTCATTTTCTTCAGCTGCTTCAATCGTTGAAGATTTAAGCATTTCAGAATTCTTACGCAAAAGATCATTCGTTGTTTCTGAAACAATACGTTGACTCGCTAAAGCATCTTTTTGTTTCAAGAGAGTCAAAGCAATAGCGACTTGATTTTTCCACAAGGGAATGGCTGTATTGATTGATGTTTGAATTTTTTCTGCAAGCTCTTGGTTTGTATTTTGAATCAAACGAATCTGTGGGGCTTGCTGAATCGTTAATTGCCGCGCCAAACGTAAGTCGTGCGCTCGTTTATCTAAACGATTTTTATAGGCTTCAAGATCACTGACCTTTTGAACAGCTAAAGCTCCGTCATCACCAGCGCCTTGTGCTTCTTGTCGAGCTGCAGGAAGGATTTCTTGTTCCAATTCTTCAATCTTAAACTCTGCGCCTGCAATGTAAACATTAAGAGCTTTGAAATAGTTGAGATTCTCGTCATAAAGCTTGTCAAGCATCTCATTGTCTTGAAGAAGGCCCTGTTGTTCATTGTTGAGTTTTGCCGAAATCTTATCAATTCCAGCTCCGATTTTTTGATATTTTTGAGTGACTTCAAAGATTGATTTTTTAACCTTACCAAACATTTTTTGGAAGACACTTTTATTTTCAGCAACAAGTTCATTTGGATTTGCTTGTTGGAGATTGTACATCAAATCAGTCAATGAACCACCAACATCTCCTAAATCTTGTGCCTGAACTTTATCCAAAACACTTTGTGAAAAAGCAGATATTTTATCTTGTGCATTTGCACCATAAGCAATCACTGACTGCGAACTATTCTCATCAAGTTGTTTGGCTAGTTCTTTCGCCTTTTCACGTTCTTCTGGGCTTAGTGCATCTATCGCACGCAAGGATGCTCTTTGATGCATATCGACAAGCTCTGTCTTTTGGGTTTCTGAAAGTGCTTCTGCCTCTTTCACGACCTTGTCATCATTTATTAATTCATCTAAAATAGGATTTTCCATTCTCACTCCTTAGTCAAACTTTACTTCGTGCTTAATAACATTAACATCATCCATCAAAATTTCATGATAGTTTTTAGAGATGTTCATTGCCAATGTTTTGATCAGAAGCAACGTTTCATCCATATCACGACTAACTTCTTCAGATTTGACAGATTGCTTTTGCATTTCCAGATATTTCTCTGTCAATTTCACCATATTTGGTAGGTCTTTATAGAGAAAATCATTCTGTTTTGTCAATTGCGTTGGGTTTTGCACGATATGTTTAAAGAGGAGCTTACTTGCTTCAAGACCACCTGTTACGGATTCAACAACCTCTAACTCGTCATTTTTCTTCGTATTTGTCTCCCACTTTTCAATGTTTTCTTTAGCATCTGCTAAAGTGTCACGAAAAATTTCAATATCGCTCTCAGAAAGCCCTGCTTCTTGATAACGTTGTATATTTTCTTTACGTGGTGGTTTTTTTGCTGTTTTATTCTTTTGATTTGATTTATTTTTCATTAAGCTTATCAGCCAAAGTGCCACTAGTAGAATCAGAATTATTTGTATAAATCCATGCATTCCACCCATCATCATTCCTGTCATATGCATTTTTAGCCTCCATCCTTGTTTCCTGTTATAACAAGCTTTCTTTACTTATTTCATCAGCCAACTGGCTATACTTTAATTTTATCATATTCTGAAGGAAACTTTTCAGACTTTCGTATGATTTCTAATTTGATATAAAGATGTTCAACGTAAGCTTATACGCTCAATATTGAAGATTTTTGTATTACTTTGTTATAAAGTTTGAGTATAATATTATATAGATTGCTTTTTATGTTATTAGGGTAAACATTATATGAGAATACAGACATAGTGTTTCTTAAAAACGACTCGTACTTTTATCACTGACTTTCTTTTTTAGAGTAGATATAATCTTTAGCAGTTGGGTCTTTTGTAAAGGAAAAAACAATATTGTGACCTTCAAAATTAACTGAAGAAGCTTCAAAAACTACCGAGCCATTTTCAATTCTATATGGGATTTTGGCCATATTTCCTGGTGCATTATTTATATATCCTATCTCAATATCCGTGTCTGTTATCTTATAAGGATGATTTGCCGAATAAGCATAGTTACCCACCCCTGTTGTTTTAACAGACTCCTTGCTTTCAAAATAGTAATACTGAGTACCATCATGAGCTAAATTTTGAGGCGCACCATTTTTCATTGCTGTATCTACATCCATTCCATCGTAACTTACTAAAGAACGTCTAAACCCTTTATTAATGAGAGCTTCATAAATAATCGATTTAGGGTCGGAACTTTGCAATTCCGCTGGAGTAACCACTTTTAGAGCAATATTGTCTGTCGTCTGTTTAGATATGCCGTTTTGATAATAAGTAGATAACAAAGAATTTATTTTTGCTTCTTTTTTCTGAGGTTGACCGCTCATATTGTCGATGTAATTAAAAATAACCGTATTGTTATTGATGACTACATCTAATTTATGCTGAACATTTGTATCATCATACCATTGAATATATCCATCATTCACACCAGCATTACCATTTGCGGTCATTGCTATTTTTTCTGCACTTAGAAGAGTCGTTTGTGGATTTATTCCTGCATAGGTCTGTGCTAGCAATGCTATCTGTTGGTTTAAGGAAAGACGATCCCAATCCATAAGAACTTGGCGGTCGTGCTCTGACAAGCTTGTTGACTGTGCCATTGACGTACTTGCACTCCTTAAAGTACTTTTTGATGAACCATCATTAAAAGTAGCAGTTTGATCATTTGAAGGTTTAGGATAGAAAAATATAGTTAATAATATAGCAATTATAATGGCGAGAAGTGTACCCAAAATGCTTCCCACAATAATTATTGTTCTTTTATCATTTTTACTACGTATAACTTCCTCTTTTACTAAACCTTCAGAAACAGCTTGTTGATATTCTTGTTCATTGGGTTCACGCCCATTCACATTCTTGAAAGATTTTTCCCATTCCCTTTTCTGAATCATTCCTACTCTATTTTCTCCTTTATAATTCTTTGTTTGTTATTTCTTGGGTTTATTTTTTGCTCTTCTAGGTAATGAGAAATAAAGATTAAACATTAAAACCACAGCTATTGCTAGGGATACGTATGGGTTGCTATTATAAAATATAAAATTCATTGCAATAGCGATAAGTGATAGTAATGTAATCAATAAATTCATATGTTTTTTAGTCATTTATTAGTGTTCCTTCTATTTTGTGAGCTAATCATAATACTGTGAAAAACCAGAAAGCCCGCCGGAAAGCCTTAAGAAAGAGTATCATTCGTTTCATTCTCTTTTAACATTGAAATAGCGTACTGCGCAATGCAAATAATTATTATAAACCCGATAATTTTAAGCAAAAGACTGAGTGGCGCAAATAAGTACAATAAAATTATTGCTACTATTTCGCAAATATAAATGACAATTTTCATGATTTTTTCCAATCTATTTTAATAAGTCTGAGCACCTAAAAGGTGCATTTTTTATTTTCTAACAATTATTAGGAATTGAGCTTATGTAATGTTACATTCCTAGCCTAAATACTTAGGAAATTCTTTATATTTAAGAGATATCAAATCCATTTTTCTTAGCATTGTGATTCATTATAAGTTGTAGTAAATTTTTTAACTCAGACTCGGGCATATCATAAGGAACTTTGAGTGAGCCTTTCCCGAATTCAATATTATAGTCTGCAAAAGAAGAAAAGTCATTTTCTTCCATTCCTTGTGTTCCGTAAATACCTAACCAACCCTTATTAGCCATGAGCAAAAAGAGTTGTTGCGTTGCTTTCTTAGCCTCCTTAGGATAAAAGCCAGGCATTGCATAAGAAACACGTTCTTGCACATCAGGATAGATAGTATGAACCAACTGTCGTGTAAGTCGCATTCTAGCAAGTTTTTCTTCCTCTAAATCCTCATCATTAAAGTAAGTTTCAAAAGGTTGGGCTTTTTTCATTTTAATTCTCTCCTCTTATATCTTCTGTTTCATAAAGAGTTGTTCGTGCTTTACTCATCCTTTGCACTCATTCCGCTTCCAATCCAAGTTAAGATTCCTCCAATAAAACCTAAAAATGGAAACAGTCCAAATATTCCCCCTAAGATAAAATAAAAACCTGCACGCTTTGTATCTTTTTCTGTAGAAGATTTACGGTCAACAACTCCCATGATAATCAAAATAATACTAATAACTACAGTTACGCCAAACATCCCTAACAATAGCTGAGGATTCCAATTCTCTGGTACGTGTCCATGAGTGCCATTAAAGTATGGATTGGTATTCCAAAAGAGTTGAAATCCAAAAAGAGACAGTACAATAACGACGCTGCCTAAAAAGGCACTCATTATTGCATTTATTAAACTCATTTTTTCATTTTCCATTTTATCTTCCTCCTTGAGCTTCTTGTTTTCTCTTTTCGCTGTAAATACTAATCTCCTGTAAAGTTTACAGTATAAATAAGTGAATCTTCTTTATAAAACTCTACTTTAGAGTCAAGATTCGCTTTTTTGACGACACATCTGTCATAATTTTTTTCACCATAAACAGATTTTGCTAAACGTTCTAGGTCTTTGGTAGAAGCATTTTTAATATTTATCATAGGAGTGCTTAAGGCCTCCCATGATAAGCTCAAACTGTCATTATCATGCTGAATCTTGGCACCTCGCATCTCTGGATCCTTAATGATAGCCGTAATATTTTGTTGACTATACATTTTAGCACTTGCTTCCGTTAATACAAAAGACCCCAACATTAATAAAAGAGGGCTGAAATAAATCAACAGTGCAGCAAGTAAAATTACCAAAAAAGTGCGAACAGACACAGAGACTTTTGCCCTCGTTTTTTTATTTTTAATAATATAACTCCTAAAATTTCGATTGCTGTTACTGTTAGAGCGCAATCCTTATATTCTTAGCTTTTAAATTATTAAGGCACTCTATCAAATAATCTGCATCGTGTTCTTGATAAATTGGCTTAGTTAAAGGTACTCTCTCTAGCGACTCGTAACTTGAGCAATGATTTCCACGATACAAAGGGTTTTCCCATTCTTTAGCAGGCTTATATCCTCTTCGCTTCATCTCCTCCATTATCCATAGATGATATTGAAATAATTTATAAGGAGAATAGTGAAAAACGTAGTTTACAGTCGCGTGGGGCTTGCCCCATCCCCTGCCTCTTAAAGCGCAACATTCTCGGTGCTGCCCGAGCAATTGCATCCGTGGAAGGTGCTTTATTAAAGCTTCATGCCATAGTCTCATCTATTATCTCCTCTTCTCCTTGCTTATTATACTTCTTGTTTCAAACCAATCATCAAGGTCGATTTATTTCCAAAGGACACTTCCAAACAACCAAATTTCATAGCGGATTTCAGGAAGTTTTTGACTAAACTTACTTGCATTTGAGGATAATTTGTCGCTAAAGGCAAGTAAGGTAAAGCTCTCTCGGATATGTTTTACTCTTTATGGAACATATTTACCGCCTTCTATCAATTTTTTCGCCTTAGTTATTAAGTACTTCCCGTTTCTTGTTCCTCAACAATCAATTGATGACTATCATCGATGATCTATTCTTCACGCGCGGATTTATACTTTTCATAAATGAACGCCTTGTAAAAATCCTATTTGGTTTTATTTGAGTAAGGTTTTAAAAATCAGAACTACTAAAATTAGGTCAACAGCCAAGCCAAGATACCATGAGAAAAGAAAATATGCTTTTTGTGTCTTATGACGGCAAATTTTCCCACCCAGAAAAGCGCCCAAACCTCCACCTACTATTGCTTGAGAAATCAGGACCTTCTCAGGAATTCTCCATAAATGATGCTGTGCCTTGTATTTATCAATAGCGTAAAAAAGAAAAACAATAATATTCCATATAATAAGTACTGCTAAAATAATAATTCCTGTTGTTGTCATTGACTCTCTTTCTATTTTTAAATTAATTCTTAATATATTTTAAGTCCCAATAGTTAATGACTTTAATTATTGGATGTTTTAAAATCTTTTTATCTTTTTAAAGTTACCTTTATGCTACTCATTATACCACTTGCCACTCTTGAAGTCATAGCAGACTATTAAATAAGTGAAGTGTTTTTTATCATTTACCTGTAAAATTTAACTATTTGACATTCAAAAAAACTCGGAGTATAGTTTTATCTGTAGCAAAGTTAGAAAAGGGGAATTAACTTGGTATTTGAAAAAACAGTATTAAACAAAGCTCTCGCATCTGCCTTTGATATCCCAGTAAAAGTAACTTACTGGGACGGAAAAACAGAGAAATATGGCGATGGTGAAGCTCAAGTACACATCATTTTCAATAAGAAATTCGCTTTTAGCGAGTTATCATCCATGCCTACTCTGGTTCTTGCTGAAGCTTATATGCACGATGAAATCGAAATTGAAGGAAGTATACAAGACCTTGTCGCTTCCGCTTATCGTAAAGCAGATAGCTTTTTAACAAATCAATCAGGCTTCGGAAAATCAATTGTCGAACTCTTGGGCAATCACTCCCAAAAGCAATCTAAAAAGGATATCCATCAACACTACGACATTGGAAATGACTTTTACAGAAAGTGGTTAGATCCAACGATGACTTATTCTTGTGCATATTTTGAAAATGAGAATATGACACTTGAACAAGCACAAATCGCTAAAGTCCATCACATCCTTGACAAACTAAACAGCACACCTGGTGGACGCTTATTAGATATTGGTTGTGGCTGGGGAACATTGCTCTTTACTGCTGCACAAGAATACGGCTTAGAAGCTGTGGGCGTCACTCTTTCTGAAGAACAATACAACTATATCGTAAATAAGTCGAAAAAACTCGGATTAGAGGATAAAATAAAAGTTTTCCTTACGGATTACCGTGATTTAAAAGAAGGCACCTTTGATTATGTAACTTCTGTGGGCATGTTTGAACATGTGGGCAAAGAAAACTTAGAAATGTATTTCCAAAAGGTTTATGATTATCTCAAACCCAATTCTCGTGCCCTCATCCATGGAATTACTGGACAACATCGTGGAGCAGGAGTTGATCCATTTATTGAAAAATATATCTTCCCAGGCGGCTATATTCCAAACATCGCCGAAAACATTGAGCACATTATGACTGCAAAATTACAACTGGATGATTTAGAACCCTTACGTCGTCACTATCAAAAAACACTAGAAATCTGGAACGAGAACTACAGTAAAGTTTTTGCAGAAGTAGAAAAGGAAATGGGACGTCCATTTGCCCGCATGTGGACCCTTTATCTTCAAGCCTGCGCGGCAAGCTTCGAATCAGGAAACATTGATGTGGTTCAATATCTTCTGACAAAAGGACCTTCAGGTGTTGGTCTCCCAATGACTCGTCAGTATATGCTCCAACATCATTAAACATTTATTAAAATGAAAAGAAAAAAAGCAGTTGATCAAATATAGCTGCTTTTTTTTCGATATTTATTCTTTGTGTTTGTGTTTTGAATAGATAAATGCCTTGGCAATAACGGAGATGAACATGGCCATTATTCCTAAACCAACCGTAGCGTATATCATCGTAAATATTTTACCCATGGCAGTTATCGGATGTAAGTCTCCATATCCTATCGTTGTCAAGGTCATAAAACTTAAGTACAAGGCATCTAAAATGCTAAATTTTTCTACTGTTGAATAAAAGATAGTTCCACTTATCAAGGTTGTTACCATTAAGAAAAATAAGGCTTTGGTATCGTCCTTTTTTAATATAAAACTAAATGATGTGACTAATTTTTTGGTTGCAATGAGTAAAGAGAGCACGAAAACCTTCTTTCTAATTTTATAATCAGCTTATTTCCAAATAAGAAGCTCTGAATCTGTAGTAACATCACCAAACTTATCCGAAAAATCTTTAAGATGAACAGCTCCTAACTTTGTATAGAGCTTCCTAGCATTTTCATTATTTTTCAGAATCGCAATGGTAACCGTCTTTTTGTCCTCTTTCGCCTGCTGTAATACCTGCAGCAATAGTTGAGTCCCTACGCCTTTTCTTTGAAACTTTTGAGAGATATGGAGCGAATCAATGTACAAGTTATCACTCCAATCTTTGCTTTCTGAAAATGCAATAAAACCTGCAACTTTATTTTCTAACTCTTTGACAAGAAGCTCTTGTGAAGGCTGTACAATAAATCGTTCCCATTTTCTCTGGAATGTCCTATATTCTAAACTTTCCAAATAAGATTGGGGCAAGATATTTTCATATGTCGCTTGCCAATTGTCCACGTTAATATGTGCTACTTCTTCTAAGTCAACCTGATTTGCAGATCGAATGCTTGTCATATTTCACCCACTTTTATTTCAAATAATCTTTCTTCAAGAGCCCCATAAAATGACTATCATGGTAGCTTCCCGCCGCAAAGAAGTGTTCCTTCATTGTTCCTTCAATTTTGAACCCAACTTTTTCATAGATATGAACAGCCGGAGCATTATCTACATCAACCCAAAGATAGACTTTATGCATATTTAACACCTTAAAAGCATAGTCTAAAGCTTGGTGAAAAGCTTCTTGTGCCAAGCCTCTACCAGAATATTCTTCCGTAATGATGAGCTGTATTTCGCAGCTACGGTGGATGAAGTTAATCTCCATCAATTCTACTATACCCGCAAATGCGCCATCCACATCTACCACAAAGCGACGTTCATCCATACTATGAATGTGCTTATCATACAGAGCTGTTAATTCATCTAAAGATTCGTATGGCTCTTGGAACCATAAATGCATAGTTTTAGCTTCATTGTTGATGATATGAATATCCTTTAAGTCTGTTCTTTCTAATGCTCTTATTTTCATTTTTAAATCTCCATACTTTTTATTTCCAATAGCCATCATGAACTTTTCTAGCTTTTTCCTCTACTTCTGGAAAGGGGCCAATAATCTGTATCGACTTTTGTCCACAATCAATAATCTGTTGTGAAGGTAAATCAAAGGTGGGATTTTGTTCGTTATCTCCTGTTAATTCTAACAAACGTTTTTCCGTTAAAGCATAAACGATAGTCCCAATATTTCCCCAATAAATCGCTCCGGTACACATCGCACAAGGTTCAGCTGTAGTATAAAGTGTACATTGCCACAGAAATTCTTTAGAGTAAAGTTTTGATGCTTTTGCTGCCAAACTTGTTTCAGCATGTCCTGTGCAAATCTGCTCTGTAATTTCAACATTTTCTTGTTCTAGGAGAATATTTCCCTTGTCATCTGTCAAAAGTGCACCAAAAGGAGTATTCCCATGATTACGAGCATTTTGGGAAATCTCCACACAGCGTTCCAAAAGTGCAATATGTTTTTGTCTTTGCATATTCAATTTCCTCTTTTTTCATAATAAAATATTTAGACTTTATTATACAATGAACAAGCCATAAATAAAAGCGTTTACTGTTTTTCTGTATATATTTTAATACAATTTCTTTTTGTTTTATTTTTTTCTTCAGGGTTTCCAGTGAATTTTAACATAGATTATGATAAAATGAGGTTGTATTGGGCTTTTATAAGCTAGGATAAATTAGTAAAGGAAAAAATATGAATCCACAAAAAATTGCCGTACTCGGCCCTGGATCATGGGGAACTGCTCTTTCTCAAGTTCTTAATGACAATGGACATGAAGTTCGTATTTGGGGAAACAATGTTGACCAAATTGCTGAAATTAATGAAAAGCATACCAACGAACGTTACTTCAAAGGGATTACTTTAAGTCAGAAAATTTCTGCTTATACAGATCTTGAAGCTGCCTTGTCTAATGTCGATGCTATTCTTTTTGTTGTTCCAACCAAAGTAACACGTTTGGTTGCTCAACAAGTCGCAAAAGTTCTTAAACATAAAGTGACAGTTATGCATGCATCTAAAGGGCTCGAACAAGGGACACATGAACGTATTTCTTCAATCCTCGAAGAAGAGATTCCAGAAGAATACCGAAGCGAAATTATTGTGGTTTCTGGTCCTTCGCATGCCGAAGAAACAATTCGACGTGATATTACCCTAATCTCAGCTGCCTCGAAAAACTTAGAGACAGCCAAATATGCGCAAGAAATTTTTTCTAACGATTACTTCCGACTTTACACAAATACAGATGTAATTGGTGTGGAAACAGCGGGTGCTTTGAAAAATATTATTGCTGTTGGGGCTGGGGCTTTGCATGGTCTTGGATTTGGCGATAATGCCAAAGCAGCAATCATCACGCGTGGTTTAGCAGAAATTACCCGTTTAGGCGTTGCTATGGGCGCTCAGCCACTTACTTATAGTGGTTTGTCTGGTGTAGGTGACTTGATTGTTACGGGTACATCAATTCATTCACGCAATTGGCGAGCAGGTGATGCTCTCGGTCGAGGTGAGAAGCTTGCGGAGATAGAAGCCAACATGGGTATGGTTATTGAAGGTGTCTCAACAACTAAAGCAGCTTACGAACTTGCACAAAGTATGAATATTGATATGCCAATCACAGAGACAATCTACAAAGTTCTTTATGAAAATATGGATGCACGTGAAGGCATCTTAGACATCATGCGTCGTGAAACACGTACCGAAAATGAATTCAGTATCTAAGGTCAGAAGGAGATAATTTTTAAAATGATCAAAACAAATCCAAAACAAAAAGTAAGAAAAGCGATTATTCCCGCAGCCGGTCTCGGTACACGTTTTTTACCAGCCACTAAAGCCCTTGCTAAAGAGATGTTACCTATTGTTGATAAACCAACCATTCAATTTATCGTTGAAGAAGCCTTAAAATCAGGAATTGAAGATATCTTAATCGTTACAGGTAAGGCTAAACGTCCTATCGAAGACCACTTTGACTCAAACATCGAGTTGGAACAAAATCTTAAAGAAAAAGGTAAAACAGAGCTTTTAAAATTAGTTGAAGAAACAACAGATATCAATCTCCACTTTATCCGTCAAAGTCACCCAATGGGGCTTGGACATGCAGTACTTCAAGCAAAAGCCTTTGTTGGTGACGAACCTTTTGTTGTAATGCTTGGTGACGACCTCATGAATATTATGGGCGATGGCACACCTCTTACAAAAGAATTGATTTCTGACTATGAAAAGACACACGCTTCAACAATCGCTGTAATGAAAGTTCCACATGATGATGTGGACAAATACGGTGTTATTGCTCCAGAAGGTGAAGTTTCCAAAGGTCTTTATAATGTTGCAGAGTTCGTCGAAAAACCTGCTGTTGAGGATGCACCATCAGATTTAGCTATTATTGGTCGCTACCTGTTGACACCAGAAATTTTCCAAGTTTTAGAAAAACAAAAACCTGGTGCAGGTAACGAGATTCAATTAACTGATGCAATTGAAACATTAAATAAAACACAACGCGTCTTTGCACATGAGTTCACTGGCAAACGTTATGATGTTGGCGATAAATTTGGCTTTGTTGAAACAACTATCGAATATGGCCTCAATCATCCACAAATCAAAGATGAATTACATGATTACATCATCGCTAAAGCAAAAGAACTTTCAAAGGCTGAAAACAAAACTGAAAAATAATTCAAAGCTGTCCAACATTTGCTTGGACAGCTCTTCTTATCCTCTTTTTACCGTACGAACAAATCATTCCGAGCTTCTTATTTTCCCTAAATTATGCTATCATGGAGGGGATGAAATTTTTCAAAGAAATCAAGATTAAAGCTCTGGATATTATCATTATTCTTGCCTTATTTTGTGCTTCTTTTTCTGTTTTCTTTCTCCTACCTCACAATAGTTCTGGGTCAAAGGCTCAACTACGTGTACAAGGAAAGGTGATTAAAACATTTGATTTAAGCAAAAATCAGCGCTGGACCTATCGTTCTGAGGATGGGGATTATAATGAAATAGAGGTAAGGGATGGAGAAATTGCTGTTATCAAGGCCTCTTGTCGCGACCAAATTGATGTGCAACGTGGCTTTATTTCCAAAGTTAACGATACCATCGTTTGTTTACCTCACGAGTTAGTCATTCAAATCATTGGAGATCAACCAGAGTCTGGAGTGGATTATAGCGGATGAATGTAAAAGAAAATATTTATGTAGCGCTTCTTACTGCAGTAGCTGTTGTTATGGGAATTTTTGAGAGCTGGATTCCCTCCTTCTTTGCTTTTGCCCCAGGAGCTAAGATTGGCCTAGCAAATCTCGTAATGATTATTGCTATTTTCACCTTAGATTGGCGTAAAGTTTGGACGATGCAAGTCTTACGCTTACTAATTACTGCCTTATTTACAGGTGTTTCTGTAGTAATCTACTCTGCAGCAGGAGCTATTTTAAGCCTCTTGGCAATGTATCTCATGAAGCAGCTGGGTCCCAAGCGAGTTTCTCTCATCGGCATTTCCGTTGTCGGAGGATTCTTTCATAATCTCGGACAGCTCCTCGTTGCCTCGCTTATTACAGGTACAAGTTCAGTAATGCTTTATTTACCATGGCTCTCTTTTTTCGGAATGCTCGCAGGATTTGCCATCGGTGTGGGGGGCAACCAACTCATTCAACGTGTAGCACCAATTCAGTTATTATTTATTAAAGAAAGTAAAAAATGGACGTAAAAAATACAATTTGGTCAGAATATCCAAAATTAGAATCTTCCTTAATCAAAGTTCAAAAGATGATGAAGCAACAGGTTGGCATCAAAAACAAAGAAATCAAATCAGCCATTTTTGACCTGTTTGATGCAGGTGGAAAAATGCTACGTCCAGCTTATTTATTAATGTTCGCCGATTTTACCACTATGGATAATAAAAGTAAAATCGCGCTTGCTGCAAGCGTTGAAATGTTGCATACCGCAACACTTATTCACGACGATATTGTTGACCACGCAGACACGCGTCGTGGCGTCGAAACCCTCTCAAAAAAATATGAGCCATCAATAGCTGTTTATGCTGGCGATTATCTTTTTGTAGCTGTTTTTAAGCTCTTATCAAAATATTCTTTTAATTTGCCAAACTTAACAAAAAATATCGGCTCTATCGAACGACTTTTAGGTGGAGAGCTGGGGCAACTCAACAAGCATTTTGATTTTGAGCAAACGATGGATGATTATATTCAAAATATTTCTGGAAAAACAGGCGAACTTTTTGCTATGTCATCCTCAATTGCTCCTTTAATTATGCAAGATGTTCACTTATCTGAACTCTCCTATAATATTGGGATGGACATTGGGATTGCATTCCAAATCATGGATGATTATCTTGATTATGCTAGCGATAGTCAAACTCTGGGTAAGCCTGTCCATGAAGATATCAAGCAAGGTATCTTTTCTGCACCTGTTCTCTTTGCTTTAGAGATTGACCATCATCATGTGAAATCTTTGATTCAAGAAGAAAAATTTGAAGAGGTTTACAGCTTCATTCAAAGCTCTGGAGCATTAACAAAAACGAAAGAACTGGCTCAATATTATACAAATCAAGCTCTCAAACTAATTAACAAACTCCCTGAGGGCCAAACACGTGATAACATCAGCAGTGTTACAAGAAAACTTTTGGAACGGAACTTATAATGAACCCTGAAGAATTTTATGCGCAACTTGAAACTTTTGATATTTTCTTAAATGAACAACAAAAAGAACAATTCGAACATTATTTTGAGCTGCTTGTTGAATGGAATGAAAAGATCAATCTTACGGCGATTACAGAGAAAAAAGAAGTCTTTCTCAAACATTTCTATGATTCTATCGCCCCAATTCTCTACAAGCTCATTAAAAATGAGCCGTTAAAAATCCTTGATATTGGTGCTGGAGCTGGCTTCCCTAGTTTACCAATGAAGATTATATTCCCAGAGTTACAGGTAACCATTATTGATTCACTCAACAAGCGGATCAACTTTTTATCGCTTTTATCTAATGAGCTTAAGCTAGATCAAGTCACTTTATTGCACGGCCGTGCAGAGGATTTTGGACAAAATCCTCTTTATCGTGCTCAATTTGATATTGTAACAGCACGCGCAGTTGCTCGTCTCAGTGTACTCTCCGAACTCACTATTCCTTTCCTCAAGAAAAACGGCCACCTCTTGTCGCTCAAAGCTGCCAAGTTTGATGAAGAACTTGCTGATGCTAAACATGCCATTGCCATCTTAGGAAGCAAATTTATCGAACAGATTGATTACCAACTTCCAAATGGTGATGAGCGACACATCGCTATTATCGAAAAGAAAAAAGAAACGCCAAAAAAATACCCACGTAAAGCGGGGACTCCAAACAAAAAGCCACTTTAAAAAGCCCTGATTCATTCAGAGCTTTTTATTATGCTTGCCCATTCCATTCATTTTTAATAGTCTGGTAGGCTTGAATTGGGTTTTCAGCACGAGTAATTGGACGTCCAACGACGATATAGTCTGAACCAATATTACGTGCCTCTTCTGGTGTCATCACTCGTTTTTGATCTCCCTTAGCTGTCCCTGCTGGGCGGATACCTGGTGTCAAACAAATAAAGTCTGGACGTGTTACGCTTTTAATCTTTTGGACTTCATGTGCTGAACACACAACACCATCTAAGCCAGCCTCATCCGTACACTTAGCATAGTGTAGAACTGATTCTTCCAAGCTTGTCATAATCATTTGATCATGATGCATACTTTCTTGACTTGTGGAAGTAAGCTGGGTTACAGCAATCAAATCTGCAACCTTTTCTCCAGCAGGTGTTCCAGCTATCAACCCTTCTTTAGCTTGCTGCATCATCTCAATACCACCAGCAGCATGCACATTAATCATATCTATTCCTAAACGCGCTAAGCCTTTCATAGCTGAGCCAACTGTATTTGGAATATCATGGAGTTTCAAATCTAAAAAGACATCATGTCCTTGGAATTTAAGGAAATCCACAACAACTGGTCCTTCTTGATAGAGGAGTTCCATCCCTACTTTTACATAGAGTTTTTCGTGATCATCAAAGCGCAATAAAAAATTCTTTACATCGCGTAAGCTTGGAAAGTCGAGGGCAACCATTGGTCTTGATTCATGCATTTTGTTTTTTCTCCTTTTTTACTTCTTTACGTAATTCTTCTAAACTTTCAATCCCATACCTATCCATAAGTTCAGGAAGTTCATTAATAATTTTCGGACACACATAGGGATCAGAAAAGTTTGCTGTCCCCACTGCAACCGCACTTGCACCTGCCAAATAAAATTCAAGTACATCTTGAGCAGTCATTACACCACCCATTCCGATAATCGGTAAATCCACTGCTTGTGCCACTTGGTGCACCAATTTTAAAGCCACTGGTTTAATCGCTGGACCAGAGAGACCACCTGTAATGTTGGCTAAGATGGGTTTACGAGTCTGCAGATCGTAACGCATTCCCATTAAAGTATTAATCATCGTAATACCATCAGCTCCCGCCGTTTCTACGGCTTGAGCGATTTCCACGATGTCTGTAACATTTGGTGAGAGTTTGACATATAGAGGTACATCTGCTACTTCCTTACAAGCCTTGACCAAATCATGAGCAACCTTAGGATCTGTACCGAAAGCTTGTCCTCCATGCTTGACATTAGGACAAGAAATATTAAGCTCGATAGCTTTAACATTTGGCGCAGTTCCTATTTTATCGCAGACAGCTACATAATCATATTGTTCAGAACCAGCTACATTGGCAATAATAGGGAGTTCAGGAAAGTTTTCATACAACCACGGTAATTTTTCTGATAACACGACGTCAAGCCCAGGATTTTGAAGACCAATAGCATTGAGCATACCTGCATTTGTTTCTGCAACACGTGGCGTTGGGTTGCCGTAACGTGGCTGAAGAGTTGTAGCCTTAATCATTATGGAACCCAGCTGATTCAAATCATAATATCGTGCGTAATCTTCACCAAAGCCAAAGCAGCCTGAAGCAGGAATAATTGGATTTTTAAGCTTTAACCCAGGAAGTTCTACTGCAAGTCGATTCATTATATTACTACTCCATTTCCTTTAAATACAGGCCCATCTTGACATACCTTTAAAGCATGTGTGGGGTCTTTTTTATCTGGAACAACACAAGCATAACATGCACCAATCCCACAAGCCATCCGTGCTTCCATCGACAAATATAAGCGCTCTAAACTTTCAAATTTTGTGGCAACAGCCTTTAACATCATCGGTGCTCCACAAGCATATACTGCATCTGCTTCTTGATCAAGCTGGTTTAATAAATGTCCAACATGACCTTGGCAGCCATAAGAACCATCATCTGTTGCTACTTTTACCTGTACATTAGGAAGTTGAGCAAATTGCTCTTCTAAAATCTTAACTTCTACACGTGCAAATCCGAGTAAAACCGTAATCTGACACCCTTTTTTACTCAGCTGTTTTGCTAATTCATACAATGGTGGAACACCTATCCCTCCACCTACGATAAGGACATGATCTGTTTCTACTACCTCATCAACCGGAAAGCCTTTACCTAAAGGACCAAGAATATCGATGGCTTGTCCTGCAACCATTTTTGACAATAGGTAAGTGCCTGTTGTTTTATCACCTCGACGATAGAGTAATGTACACGTTTTTTCCTGCTTATTCCAACTCGAAATCGAAATCGGACGTCGTAAAAGTAAATCCTGACTGGGAACTTTTAGTTGCAAAAACTGTCCTGCTATTTCCATGTCATTTACCAAATCACCTTGCAATACCAACTCAAAAATATCTTCGGCTACTTCTTTCTGACTGACGATAAGCATTTCTTCTTGAAGCTTCATTACTCCTCCTTTTTATAAAACGAATTCATTAATCAACCAGTTCTGCAGCTCAAAATGTCTTTATGCCAAACGTTCTTTGCAAACTTTCATTCTCTTCACAGAAAGATAGCTGTGAGGGAGAAAAACTATAAGATTTTCCGTCATTTTTTTAAACAGAGAATGACGGAAGGTTCACAACTTGCTCCGCTCCCTACTATCCTTCTAATCTGCTAAAGCAGAAGGACTCATAATAAAAACACCTGCAGAAGGACTGCAGGTGTACAAAAAGCGTCTATCATCCTTTTCACATACCTAAAAGTATGCAAAATAAGGGGATATAATTTATCGTATCCTTGCTAGCCTCTCTGGACTAAGTTAAAGGTTTTAAAGTATTATAACCTAAATCTTAAGGAATTACAAGAATCAATAAATCCTACTCAAGTTGTAAAAAATTATTTTACTTCTATGGTATAATGAAAGCGTGTAATTTAAACAAAGACAGGAGAAAAATATGGGTATCATTAAAGCAGCAACAAGTAGCCTTGGGGGAACTTTAGCCGATCAATGGCTTGAAGTCATCGAACCAGAAGATATGTCCGATCAAACCGTTATGACCAAAGGTGTCATGGTACGTAAGGACGATAAACGTGGCAGCAATCGTAAAGGAACTTCTGACGTCATCACAGATGGGTCTGTCGTGCATGTCTATCCGAATATGATGATGCTCCTCGTTGACGGTGGAAAAATTATTGACTATACCGCTGAGGAAGGTTATTATACAGTCAAAAATGATACTGCACCTTCTATGTTTAACGGCGGCCTTAAAGAATCTGTGCAAGAAGCCTTCTTCCGTTTTAAATTTGGTGGTGTGACACCGCAAAAACAAGAAGTTTACTATATTAATCTTCAAGAAATCAAAGGTATTAAGTTTGGCACAGCAACACCTTTACAGTACTTTGATAACTTCTACAATGCGGAACTCTTCCTTCGCACACATGGAACATATTCGATAAGAATTACAGATCCTATCTTGTTCTATGCTAATGCCATTCCTAAAAATCAAACGCAAGTTGAAATTTCAGATATCAACGAACAATATCTCCAAGAATTTTTAACAGCATTGAACACGTCGATCAACCTTTACTCAGCCCAAGGGGAGCGCGTTTCTTTCCTCCCTTCAAAATCTGTTGAACTTTCAAAATATATGGCAGATACACTTGATGAAGAATGGCGCAAACTTCGTGGAATCGAAGTGGTCGCTGTGGCTGTAAGCTCCATCAGTTACACAGATGACAGTCAAAAACTGATCAATATGCGTAATCAAGGTGCGATGCTTGGTGATCCAAGTGTACGTGAAGGCTATATGCACGGCGCTGTGGCCCGCGGTATCGAAGCTGCTGGAAGCAACACGGGTGGAGCTATGCAAGCCTTTATGGGAATGGGCATGGGGATGAACCAAGCGGGTGATGTTCTCGGTCAAGCCAGTGCCTCAAATCAAGCCCAAATGGCTCAACAGGAAAAAGCTGCGACAAAATCAGAAGATACTTGGACATGTTCAGCTTGTGGTACAGAAAATGCAGGAAAATTCTGTTCAAACTGTGGGGAGAAAAAACCTGAAGCAACAGCTAACGTAAAGATTGAAATGGCTTGCTCAGCTTGTAATGCAGTCGTTAATTTAGCTAATGGTGTGCCAAAATTCTGTCCGGAATGTGGGCAACCTTTCGTTGCTAAGCCTTTATAAAGATCAGAAAAGAGGTAAACTATGAGCCAGTCGAAGGTTCTCACCCATCTCTGTCCTAACTGTGGCGGCCCCCTCCTATTTGATCCTAAAAGTCAAAAGTTTCATTGTCAGTACTGCTTATCTACCTTTACAGAAGAGGAAGTTACTGCCTTTGAAGCTAAACAAGAAGACAAGGGAATTCCAGAAGAAATTGCTCCAGATGTTCCTCTAGAAACTGATGAGGCAGAAACACCGATTGATGATCAGGTTGGACTCTTTATTTGTCCTTCTTGTGGTGCGGAAATTGTGACTGATGCAACAACTGCTTCGACTTTCTGCTACTACTGTCACAACCCTGTCGTTCTTTCAGAGCGTCTGTCTGGGAAATTTCTTCCTGAAAAAGTTTTACCCTTCCAGATTGAACAGAGAGATGCTGAAGAAGCTTTTCTTGACTGGGTAGGGAAAAAGAAATTTGTCCCGAAAGATTTCTTTGACAAAAAGCAAATCAAGCAACTCCAAGGTGTTTACTTTCCTTATTGGGTTGTTGGTGCAGATTTAGAAGGACAATTACAAGCACGTGCCAATAGGATTCGGGTCTGGATTGTTGGAGATTTAGAATACACAGAAACCAAGCAATACCAAATTATCCGAGAAGGGAACAGTTCTTTTCAAGATTTAGTTAAAAATGCCTTGAAAAAAAATGAACCTGAAAAAATGGTTGGTGCTGTCCAACCTTTCGATTTATCCAAAGCGGTATCATTTAAAAATCAGTATCTCTCCGGTTTTTTAACTGAAAAAAGAGATATTGAGTATGCCGAAATCAAGGAACGGGTGGATAGCGAATTACGTCAGTATTCTGAAGCGCTCATGCGTGATACAATACAAGGCTATACCGCTGTTACTAGTGTTCAATCTCAACAAAGCATTAAAAATCTAGAAAGTGACTATGTGCTTTTGCCACTCTGGCTCGTGACTTATCGTCAAAAAAATAGCGATAAACTTTTCTACTATGCGATGAATGGGCAAACAGGTAAAACTGCTGGTATTCTTCCTGTGGATAAAATGAAAGTCGCCCTAGTGGCACTTCTTATTTTCATTACTGTACTCATACTTGGAGTGATTGTGGGGTGGTTTGTCTCATGAAAAAGAAACGAATACTTTTAACACTATTTTTTACAGTAGTTACACTATGTACATTATTTGCTTTCCCTAAAGATACTTTTGCACAGCAGGTAGGTATTGACGATCAGGCTGCTCTTTTGAGTGGCACAACACAATCCCTTGAGCAAGAAGCTCAATTGCTTGCAGATCAGACTAAAGCCGGGGTCTTTGTAGTCACAACTATGAACGATACTGAATCGCCCAAAGATTTTGCGGTCAATTACTTAGCTCAAAAAGTTGGCCAAGGGAACAATGGTATTGTCTTGGTGATTAATATGTCACAACGGAAGCTTTATATCTGGGCAACAGGAAACTTGAAGCATTATATTACTTCTTCTCGGATTGACTCTATTTTAGATATTGTGCAGCCACAATTGTCCGATGGGAATTATCAACAAGCCATAGAGAGTTTTTATGCGCAGGTGACGCATTATTATGAGCAGGGTATACCTGGAGATCAAAAATATACAGTTGACCCACAAACGGGAGCAGTTACCTTCCAACGTTCCTTCCGTCCTGCTTATATTCTAATCGCGGTTATCCTTGCGTTCATCTCCGCCGGTGCCTTTGTCATCGTTCTGGTCTCCCGCTATCAATTAAAGATGGGCGCCCACTGGAATTACGGTTATCAAGAGAACGGAAAATTAAACTTATCCAAACGAAGCGATACACTGGTCAACTCCTTCATTACTACTCGCCGCATCCCTAGAAATAATAACTCTGGTGGAGGTGGCTTCTCTGGCGGTGGAGGTTCTGGCGGTGGACGGAGTTTTTAAAATCAAAAATTAAAGCCCTTAGACATTTATTCGTCAAGGGCTTTTAGTTATGGAATTTTTTATAATGGATAGTGAAAACATAAAGAAACTGCCTTCTTTATGTTCCTGACTGATGGATGATAAGGGCTGGTCGCATTCCACCATTATTAGAATTTCCTGTGGTATTAACATTAAAATTACCAAAGAGCTGACCAGGAGCCATATACGAATTCACAGCCCAAACAAAGGAGTCAGTGCCTCCTGGAGTCCGAAGTAACCAAAAAGTGTTATTGCCACCTAGACGCTCCGCGTGATTAGAAAATGCACCTCCACCTTGGGAAAGTCTACTCACATCTGCCAGAGAGAGGGCAAAAGCTTGTTTGATACCACCACTTTCAGCAACAGTTGTTAAATCATTGGCTACTTCTGGGAAATTAGCTAAATTACTAGGCAACCAACGAGTACCCCCTTCCCAAGTAATTGAACCATCCGAAATTCTTGGTACAACAATGGGAATAGCTACTGGTTTTACCATAGCATCAAGTCTTGGCTCTGCTTCTATAAGGTCTGAATACCACTCCGCAAGTTTATTATTTTGCTCATTAAAATGAACTCGACGAATCGCTTCATCAAGAATAATCAAGTGATTACCACCTCCCATATCTTCAAGATAACGGAATTGTTGCCCATCTGAAGTTGTAAAGAGATGACCTGGATTCATAAGTCCAAAGTTAAAATTCTCGACAGTTGAAGGTTCATCAGCTGGTGGATTTTCTGTCGGTAGATTCCAACCAGCAGTCATCTCTCCATCATTGATACTGTTAAGAAAAGCTTCTAAATATCTGTGATGCTCGCCCTCCTCGTCTGCTTCAAGAAATTGCCCTCTGTTTTCTGGACTAACCAAATCGCTGGCAACGTGGATACCATAATAATATGAACCATTGATGGCGTCTGCATCAGGTTGCATTTCAGCAGCATCAAGGAGATATGAGGTTGCTTGTCCGCCTTGCAGTTTACTTGCCCAATAAGCCCAGCCTGTTTGGTAGTCTACAACCCAGAAGTTTCCGATTTTATCTGCATCGTCCAGTTCAAACCATTGCTCCATAGTCATTGGAGGGCGTTCTTGGTTGATATTTTGAGCTGTTTCTCGTGTTACCATCGAGCCTGGCCAAGTGCCTGCGCTGTTGTCTTCACTTTCGTTTTCTGACCAAAAGTTGTCTGTTCCTTCCCCGGGATGTGTGGCTCCATCTTGGAGGTAATCACGGGCATGATCTGCGGCGGCTGTTCTTAGGTCAGCAATATCGTAATTAAAGGTAGGGAGATACCAAGGGGCTGCGCCTTCACGGCCAAAGCTCAGACTAGAGTAAGCGTTAAAGCGATTGGCACCTTCGCCTGTCCGTACATTGAGATTATTGGCAGCGGGAAGATAAGTGGACCAAGTGGTCACATCTGTACGCTCAGTATCATCTACAACCGGTGTGAAGCTTGATTGCCCACGCTCTTGGATTTCCATAAACTCAGACAGGCGGATGCGTGCCATGATGTCATTGTGACCGTAGTTTTCGACAAAGACGTCCTTGTTTTCGGTGTCTCGATTATAGTAGTCATGGACACGACCGCCAACTTCGACATCATTTTCTCTGAGTCGGTCATTGATGGCTTGTTGGTTAAAGGCTGTAAAGGCGAAGGTTCCTCCAACTAAGAGGGCGAGTCCTAGGACAGCGATTAGTCCCAGCTTTCTCTTTTGTTCTCTATTCATATGATTTTCCTTATTTCAATTTTTTTATTTTAAACAGCGAAAAAACGCCCTTATCCAGGACGTCTATTTAATGCATAGTAAAAAAGGCGCAAAACTACTGCTGTGCTGTGCTGTGCTGTGCTGTGCTGTGCTGTGCTGTGCTGTGCTGTGCTGTGCTGTGCTGTGCTGTGCTGTG
>NZ_BOVP01000012.1 GCF_018403745.1 Lactococcus formosensis
GAACACAGAAGTTAAGTCCTATTACGCCGGAAGTAGTTGGGGGTTGCCCCCTGTGAGATATGGTAAATGCCAAGTGAACTAAAGAAGCTAAGGCTTCTTTTTTTTTATAGATTTGAGGTATAATAGGAGTTATGGAAAACAAGAAAAATACATTACTGCTTATCGACGGTTCTTCGTTAGCATTTCGGGCTTTTTTTGCCCTTTATAATCAAGTAGATCGTTTTGTGGCTCCAAGTGGCTTGCACACTAATGCTATATACGGTTTTCATCTTATGCTGAACAATTTGGTGGAAAGATTAAATCCTAATCATGTTCTGATTGCATTTGATGCAGGGAAAACAACATTTAGGACGGAAATGTTTTCTGCGTACAAAGACGGTCGAGCACGTACACCAGATGAATTTCGAGAACAGCTTCCTTTTATAAAGGAACTTATAGAAAAGTTGGGCTATAATCACTATGAGCTTAAAAACTATGAAGCGGATGATATCATTGGTACTTTAGATAAAATGGCTGAACTTCCTGAAGCTGGCGATTACGATGTAACAATCGTAACTGGGGATAAGGATTTGATTCAATTGGCTGACTCAAATACGACAGTTGAAATTTCGAAAAAAGGCGTAGCTGAGTTTGAAAGCTTTACTCCTACTTATTTAATGGAAAAAACAGGCTTAACGCCAGAACAGTTTATTGATCTTAAAGGTTTAATGGGTGATAGCTCGGATAATTATCCTGGGGTAACAAAAGTTGGGGAAAAAACAGCCTTGAAGCTTCTTCAAGAATGGGGTTCTATTGATAATCTTTATGAGAATATTGATTCACTGAAGAAAAGTAAGATGAAAGAAAATCTTATTGCTGATCGTGAAATGGCCTTTTTATCTCGTACTCTTGCAACGATTGATACGAAATCACCGATTGAAATTGATCTTGCTGATACTTTGATTAAGCCTGTGGACACAGCAGAATTGATCAAGTTTTATGATGAGATGGGATTTGCGCAATTCAAAGCAAAGCTTGAAACAGCAGAGGCTGATGAGGTTTCGCTCAGCTTTAAAGTTGTGGAAGATGCAACTGATATTTTAGTAGACAAAGATGATTTCTTTTATATTGAAATTTTAAATGAGAATTATCATAAAGAAGACATCATTGGTTTTGCTTGGGGAAACGAAGAAAAAGTTTTTGTATCTAAGAATACAGAACTCCTAAAGAATTTCCCTTTTCCTGAAAATACATACGATTTTAAGAAAAATAAAGTTTTGCTTCATCGCTTAGGTATTGAACTACCTACAGCCAAGTACGACAGTATGTTAGCTAAATATCTTATTTCTACAACAGAAGATAATAAGGTTGAAACTATTGGTCGATTATTTGCTAACAAGTATATCTCTACTGATGAAGAAGTTTACGGCAAAGGAGCAAAACGTCGTATTCCTGAAGATGAAATTCTTTTCAAACATTTGGCAGGTAAAATTCATGTCTTAGCTGCAACGAAAGCGGTAATGATTCAAAATCTCGAGGAAAATGAACAATATCATCTCCTGACGGAAATGGAACTTCCCTTGGCCAACGTGTTAGCTAAAATGGAAATAGCAGGAATAGCTGCTGAAGTGAGCACCTTAGAAGAAATTGGTGCGGCAAATCAGAAGCTAATTGCTGATTTAACTGAAAAAATTTATGAACTTGCAGGTGAAGAATTTAATATTAACTCGCCTAAGCAACTTGGAGTCATTCTTTTTGAAAAATTACAGCTGCCACATGGTAAAAAAACTAAGACAGGCTATTCAACAGCAGCAGATATTTTAGAAAACTTAGCTCAAGACTATGAACTAGTAGCCAAAATACTGGAATATCGTCAAATATCAAAAATTCAATCCACTTATGTGCAAGGATTGATCCCGCAAATAGCTGAAGATGGCCGTATCCATACACGATATGTTCAAGATTTAACGCAAACAGGTCGTCTCTCTTCGATTGATCCAAATCTGCAGAATATTCCAGTACGCCTAGAAGCTGGACGCTTGATTCGTAAAGCTTTTGTCGCAGCTGAAGATAATATTCTTTTGAGTTCCGACTATTCACAGATTGAACTTCGTGTCTTGGCGCATATGTCTAAAGACGAACATCTTATAGATGCCTTTAATCATGGTGCTGACATTCATAGCAGTACAGCAATGCGTGTTTTCAACATAGACAAGCCTGAAAATGTTACGCCTAATGATCGTCGCAATGCGAAAGCTGTCAATTTTGGTATCTCCTATGGAGAAACAGAATACGGGCTCGCTAAGCGCTTGAGTATTTCCAATAAGGAAGCAGCAGAGATGATTCAAGCTTACTTTGAACGTTATCCAGGAGTTGCAAATTATATAGCAGAAACAAAGCGTGAAGCGAAAGATAAAGGCTACGTAAGCACGATGTTTAATCGCCGTCGTAAACTACCAGAAATCAATAATCGCAACTTTATGGTGCGTCAGGGTGCAGAACGCCAAGCTATAAATGCCCCGATCCAAGGGTCAGCCGGGGATATCTTGAAAATTGCCATGATTAATCTCGATGCAGCATTGTCAGAAGGCAAGTTTAAAGCCAAATTATTGCTACAAGTTCACGATGAGATTATTCTTGAAGTACCTAAGGAAGAACTTGCGGCGGTTCAAAACTTGGTAAAACAAACCATGGAATCTGCAGTAGAGTTAAATGTTCCCTTACTTGCTGATGAAAATACAGGCGATAGCTGGTATGAAGCAAAATAAATTTTTACAAATAGAATATAAAAACACTCCCTATTGTTAGAGAGTGTTTTTTTCTTTATCAGTAGTTTTGACTGCTTACCGTACGAATCAACCAGATGAAGAAGGCGATAATAGCTAGTGTGAAAAGGAAATGAGTATTGAAGAAGAGAAAGAGTCCGCCTAGAAAAAGCTTTGCAAGGAAGATAAAAAGAAGCAATGGCAAGATGAATTTAACAAAGCCTTTGAGAAATAGATAAGTACATAGAATAAAGAATAATAAGAATAGCATAATCATTAACCCTCTCGATTTATTTATATCTTTATTATAACATTCTAAAACTTATGGACAATCAGTCTTTCGAATGAATTTTAAAGCGCCCTTTGCTGGTCATAAAATTTATGTAGACGAATAGGTGAGGCAAATGTGAAGCTTTAGAAAATTAAAATAGGCAGAAAAATGATATAATAATATGTAACTAAAATTAAGCTATAATCAAAAAAATGCTAGGATAAGCTCTCGGAAACGGGAGTTTTCCTGCTTTTTATTTGATTGATAGCGGATACAAGTGAAGGAGAAAAATGAAAAAAGAAAAGTTATGGACGCCAAGTTTTATTATTAATATGCTACTCAATTTTATATATTATTTAGTATTTTATATTCCAACGATTGTTATTGGTACACATGCAATGGCAATGTATAATGCTTCTGCAGGTACAGCTGGAATTTTAACAGGACTTTTTATTGTTGGTAGTTTATTTGCACGTCTTTGGGCGGGAAACAACATTGCAAAATGGGGCGTTAAGAAAATGCTCTTTATGGGAACAAGCATTTATTTGCTCTTTGGTTTGGTATACTATCTTGTACCAAGTGTTGAGAGCTTGCTCGTTCTTCGCTTCCTACATGGGATTGGTTTTGGTATAGCAACAACAGCTTCAGGGACTTTAGCAGGAGCAACAGTTCCTTCTTCTCGTAGAGGTGAAGGTATCGGTTATTATGCTTTATCGGTAACGATGTCTTCTGCTATTGGCCCTTTTCTCTCCATGTTTCTTTATGGTAAATATGGTTTCACACTCTTGATTCACCTTTCAAATGTCCTCTTGTTGATTGCACTTATAGGTATCTTCTTTATTAAAGTGCCTCATACGACTGTAGCGCGTACGGAAAGTATTAAGAAGAAATTCTCTTGGTCAAATTATTTTGAGAAGAAAGCTGTGTCTATTTCTGTAATAGGGATGCTGATAGGTATTGCTTATTCAAGTATTTTGGCATTTATGAATACTTATTCCTCAGAAATTGGGCTTGCAACAGCTGGATCTCTGTTCTTCCTTATTTATGCCCTAGCAATATTGGTTTCACGCCCTGTAACTGGTCGTATCTTTGATATCAAAGGTGATAATTATGTCATGTACCCTGTCTTTATCTTTTTTGCAATTGGCTTGGTACTGATTGGCTGGGCACAGTCTTCAATCATTTTACTGGTGGCAGCTATTTTTATTGGACTGGGTTATGGTTCATTTTCACCTTTTGGTCAAGCTATTGCAATACGTAGCTCAGGCGTTGATCGTTTAGGTGTAGCCACATCGACATTTTTTGGCTTTTTAGATATGGGTGTAGGTTTTGGTCCTTTCATCATGGGGCTTCTCGTTCCATTTTTAGGTTATCGTAATCTGTATTATGCATCAGCAATATTTATCGTTTTAATCATTGTTATCTATTATTTCACCCATGGAAAAAAAGTAAAAAAAGAAGCTCAGTAAGAGCTTCTTTTTAATATGCAGTTTGATTCATGTGTCTCTTCGTATCAATTAAGTTTTGGTAATAAGCGATAGTAGACATTTCGATATATGGGGTTGTCCAGAATTTAGCAAGACCTAGAGTAATACCTGAGAGGATATACCATAAGATGAAGCTCAACAAGAAGAGGAAATAATCTCCACGTGAGCCACGCATTACTTGAGCAGAGGCATTGAGTACGCCCCAAATACCAGTATAAGTTCCAGCTTCTAATTGGTCAAAAAGAATGTAATCTTTTTGTGACCAACCCAAGCCAAGATAGATAGCAAAAGGAATACCAATAATCGTCACTGTTAAAAGACCAATGAGAAGTGCAGTCACTAAGTGAAGAACAAATATTTTTGTCCAACTGCCGTCTTTAAAAGGAGTAAAGACGTTTTTAAAGCGTGGATTTTCTCTTTCGCCACGATATATTTTAATGTAGTTGAAACGCGCACCAACAGTGATAACATCTATAATGATCGAGATCATTAGGCCAATCAGGCCGCCGATAAGTATTCCTAGGAGTACAGAGAGTAATAATCCTGTTGTAATAGTATTAGCATCAAAATTATTGACTGTATCCATATTGGAATTGTAGTTTGATTGGTAAGTCACATTTGTTGAGATAATGCCCCAGAAAATTGGAATTAAGAACAAACGTAATTTGGCACCAAAGTTTTCTCTCAGAGCATCCTTAGCTCTTTCTTTTAAATCTTTAAACTTCATAGTATCCTCCATTTCTTAGAATACCATAAAAGACGGGGCTTCACAACCAAAAACTTTTAGAGAAAGGGGGTTATAGACTGGCTGGGCAAAATCAAAGAAATTTGATATACTTGTAGAAGTTTAAAGGAGTTTACATGACTGAACATGCAATAAAATACAGACTGATTAAAAAAGAAAAACATACAGGCGCGCGTCTCGGTGAAATTATAACGCCACATGGGACTTTTCCAACACCTATGTTCATGCCTGTAGGAACACAAGCCACGGTTAAGACACAATCCCCAGAAGAACTCAAAGAGATGGGCTCTGGGATTATTCTTGCCAACACTTATCATCTATGGCTTCGTCCAGGCGATGAGCTTGTTGCTCAAGCAGGCGGCTTGCACAAATTTATGAACTGGGATCAGCCTATTTTAACGGATAGCGGAGGTTTCCAAGTTTACTCTTTGGTGCAAAATAAGAAAAACATCAGTGAAGAGGGTGTTAAGTTTAAAAGTCATCTCGATGGTCGTGAACTTTTCCTCAACCCTGAAAAAGCGATTTCTATCCAAAATAATTTAGGCTCTGATATTATGATGAGCTTTGATGAATGTCCACCTTTTTATCAACCTTATGATTATGTCAAAGCTTCTGTGGAACGTACATCCCGTTGGGCAGAGCGTGGCCTAAAAGCTCATCAGCGCCCACATGATCAAGGACTTTTCGGTATCGTTCAAGGTGCTGGCTTTGAAGATTTACGCCGCCAATCAGCGCGTGATCTTGTTAGCATGGACTTCCCTGGCTACTCGATTGGGGGACTTGCTGTGGGTGAGTCACACGCTGAGATGAATGCTGTACTTGACTTTACAACACCGCTTTTGCCAGAAGATAAACCACGTTATTTGATGGGAGTCGGTGCACCAGATAGTTTGATTGATGGCGTCATTCGTGGTGTAGACATGTTTGACTGTGTGCTACCCACACGTATTGCCCGTAATGGTACCGCAATGACAAGTTTTGGCCGTGTGAATATTAAAAATGCCAAATATGAGCTTGACTTCACACCTCTTGACCCAGAATGTGACTGCTATTGCTGCTCAAACTACACCCGTGCTTATTTGCGTCATTTATTCAAGGCAGATGAAACATTTGGCCTACGCCTTTTAAGTTACCATAATTTACATTTCTTGATTAACTTGATGACAAATGTTCGTCAAGCTATCATGGATGATAATCTTCTAGAATTCAGAGAAGATTTTTGTGAAAAATACGGCTACAATAAGCCAAATGCTAAGAACTTTTAAAAATAAAAAACAGAGAAAATTTACGTTTTCTCTGTTTTTGTTTAAATCCCTCATAAAAATATAATCCCATATCTAAAAATGGTAAAATAAGGAAAAGATTGTCAGCATGATGAAGAGGAGGTTTCTCAGAATGTTAAATATTTTGCAGTATGATCCATACCTAGAACCATATAAGGAGGACTTATCCTATCGTTTATTTGAATTTTCAAGAACGAAGAAGCGATTACTTGGAATGGAAGGGAAACTTATAGATTTTGCCAATGGTCATAAATATTTTGGCTTTCAACAAGAAAAAGAGTATTGGACTTTTCGCGAATGGGCGCCCCATGCTGAAAAAGCTTTTTTAGTAGGGGATTTTAATGATTGGACAGACCACCATGAACTAAAGGCAGCTTATGGTGGTGTGTGGGAAATAGTTGTACCAGGTACTTTGCCACTTGGCTCCAAGGTGAAGGTTAAGCTTATTATCAATGGAGCTGAAGTTTATAGGGTACCCTCGTATGTGCTCTATGCTGTTCAAAATGAATATCTTGAGTTTGACGGTATGATTGTTGCTCCAGAATATGAATTTCAACATTCTTCGCCTCTCTTAGAAGAGGAAGCACCGCTTATTTATGAAGCTCATATTGGAATTTCTAGTGAAGAGCATAAAATAAATACTTATCAAGAGTTTACACGCGATGTTTTACCTCGTATTAAGGCAGCGGGCTATAATACGATTCAGCTTATGGCTATTATGGAGCATCCTTTATATGCAAGCTTTGGTTATCAAGTTTCTAACTTTTTTGCAATATCAAGCCGTTTCGGAAAACCTGAAGATTTGATGGCTTTGATTGATACAGCACATGGGATGGGACTTCGTGTTTTATTGGATGTGGTCCATTCACATGCTGTAAAAAATGTTGGAGAGGGTCTGAATCTTTTTGATGGAAGTAGTGATCAGTATTTTCATCAAGGCGCGCGTGGTGAACATGCAGCATGGAACACAAAGTTGTTTAACTACGGGAAAGATGAAGTTATTCACTTTCTTTTATCTAACCTCAAGTTTTGGTTAGAGACTTATCATTTTGATGGTTTTCGCTTTGATGGGGTCACGAGTATGTTGTATCATCATCATGGACTAGGGACAAGTTTTGATAGTTATAAGAAGTATTTTTCAACAGAGACAGATATTGAGGCAGTTGTTTATCTTATGCTGGCTACTGAACTTGTTCATCAAGTGACCCCCCAGGCAACACTGATTGCAGAAGATATGTCAGCCATGCCAGGAATGGCACTTCCTATCTCTGAGGGAGGGATTGGATTTGACTATCGCCTTTCAATGGGGGTACCGGATTATTGGATTAAGCAATTTAAAGAAAAAACTGATGAGGACCTTGATTTAATGCAACTTTGGTGGGAATTAACCACACGACGTCCCGGAGAAAAGAACATTGGCTATGTGGAAAGTCATGATCAAGCCTTGGTTGGAGATAAGACACTCATGATGTGGCTGGCAAATGAAGCAATCTATGATGCGATGGATACCCACAGTGAATCCATGGTGGTTGACCGCGCCGTAGCCTTGCATAAAATAGCACGCTTGATTACCTTTAGTTTAGCTGGAGAAGGCTACCTCAACTTTATGGGAAATGAATTTGGTCATCCAGAATGGTTGGATTTTCCAAGAGAAGGAAACCATGATAGTTTTCAACACGCTCGTCGGCAATGGTCTCTCGCAGTAAAGGAGAATTTACGTTACCAATACCTGCTCAAGTTCGATCACGACATGATTGCTTTAGAAAAAAACTATCACTTTTTGAAACAAAGTGATAGCGTGCAACAATACTGGATAAAAAATGAGGATAAGCTTTTAGCTTATCGTAAGGGAAACCTGCTGTTCGTTCTTAATTTCCATCCTATCATGGAGCAAAAACTCCAGCTCGATGTGCCTAATCCTCCGACATTTCTTCTCGATACAGATGATCGAAAATATGGAGGATTTGGTCCTCGATCAAGCTTTTCTTATCAAAAAGAAACGGGGAAACTTAAACTTTCATTAGCTGCACGCACAGCGATGGTCTTTCAATTGTAAAAGTTAGAGCGAGCATCGTCTCGTTTTTTTGGTTTACCTGCTTTTCATCAAGAATTTTAGAAATGAAAATTGTATAATAGAAGAATGACTAAAATCGAATTAAAAGCTGGTGAACGCTTAGATCAGATCGCGGCATCGAATGTCCAGATTATTCAAAGTCGAGAGGTTTTTTCCTTTTCGATTGATGCTATTCTCCTCGCAAAATTTCCGCGCCTTCCAAAAAAAGGAAAAATTGTGGATATGTGTGCAGGAAATGGGGCAGTGGGCCTTTTTGCCAGCTCAATGACTAATGCACATATTACAGAAATTGAACTGCAAGAACGTTTAGCAGAAATGGCACAGCGCTCCATTAAACTAAATGGCTTAGAAGAACAAATGACTGTTATCAATGATAACTTGAACAAATCTTTAGACTATATCAATACCTCAACAGTTGATTTAATTTTTTGTAATCCCCCATATTTTAAGCTGGATGAAGCAAGTCATATTAATGATAATCACCACTACACTCTTGCACGCCATGAGTTAGCGACAAATCTTGATGAAATTTTTGAAACCAGCAAGCGCCTTCTAAAAACAAATGGACATTTGGCCATGGTCCACCGCCCCGACCGTTTTTTTGAGATTATGGATAAAATGAAAGCTCATAATCTGATTCCTAAGCGTATTCAGTTTGTTTACCCAAAAGCCAATCAAGCAGCAAATATACTACTCATTGATGCGATTAAAGATGGGAAAGCTGGGGGAGAGGTTTTTCTTCCACCTTTGATTGTACATGGAGAGGATGGCGCTTATACAGAAGAAATTCGAAAAATCTATTATGGTGAAGCATAAACGTTTTAAGATTGATTATACCAGAGATTATCTGGTATTTTTTTATAAGAAAAAATGTAAAATTTTACAAAAAAGAGGATTTTACAAGAAAATATTTTCAAAAAATCCGTTCTTGTGTTATAGTAGGTATCTATTAAATTTTGGGAGAATTTTATTTAATGAATAAACGAATTTTAACACTTGGTGCACTTGCACTTGCCTCAGTAACTATCCTAGCTGGTTGTCGTGGTCGCAATACTGAATCAGCCGGCGCTGCAACAGACTTGAAGGTAGCGCTTGTCCCAAGTACAGGTGGGGTAGATGACCGTTCATTTAATCAATCCGCATGGGAAGGCCTACAAGAGTGGGGTAAAGAAAACGGTTTGTCACAATCAAAAGGTATTAACTACTTTAATGCAAGTGCCGTTTCTGAATATACAACCAACTTTAATTCTGCTGTTTCGGCAGGTTATGGTTTGGTATTCGGTGTTGGATTCGACCTCCAAGAAGCAACATCACAGGCAGCAAAAAATAATCCTGATACAAAATTTACAATTATTGACTCAGTGATAAAAGGGCAAGATAATGTTGCTTCAGCAACATTCGCAGACCAAGAAGCAGCCTATCTTGCAGGCGTAGCTGCAGCAAAAACCACTAAAACAGATAAAGTCGGTTTTGTTGGTGGGATGCAATCGGATATTATCACTGCATTCGAAAAAGGTTTCACAGCTGGGGTAAAATCAGTTAATCCAGATATAAAAATTGAAGTACAGTACGCAGGTACTTTTACTGATGCAGCCAAAGGCAAGACGATAGCTGCAGCAATGTATGGTTCAGGTAATGATGTTATTTATCAAGCAGCAGGTGGTTCTGGTGCCGGTGTCTTTTCTGAAGCTAAAGCTCTTAATGCTACAAAAAATGAAGCAGATAAAGTATGGGTTATTGGAGTAGACCAGGATCAAGAGTATCTTGGAAATTATAAATCTAAAGACGGAAAAGATTCGAACTTTGTCTTGGCTTCATCTGTTAAAGAAGTTGGCGTTGCTGTAAAAGATATTGCAAACAAAACTAAGGATGATAAATTTCCTGGCGGACAAGTTCTTAATTATAATCTAAAAAATGGAGGGGTTAGCCTTGCCAAAGATAACTTATCAGATAAAACGTGGAAAGAAGTTGAAGCGGCAAAACAAAATATTATTGATGGTAAAGTTACAGTGCCAGAAAAATAAAAAAAAGCCATCAAGGATGGTTTTTTTGTTTAATAAATCATATCGTAAAGTTCGATTGCTACAAGGTCGATGTCATCAAAGATAGAAACATCTTTTTGTTTTGGATATTTGATAGAAAAGGCAGTTTCTTCTGGCACGAAGCTTACAGTTGCAATAACTTCACCTTCGCGCTCAAAGTTGTAAGTTTCTTTTGGATCAGCCGTTTCAATCAAACGATTCAAACGATCCATGATTGCCATCAAATGTGATTTCATTATTTCCTCCAATGCTTATTTTAAGGGACTTTTTAATTGTCCCACAAGCCTTATTTCATATTTTCTTTATCTATTTTAACATAATTCTGTAGATTTTTAGCGAGTTTAGTTGCTTTTTTTGTTAAATATTGGGCCCTAATTTTTTCTCTACGGATGGAACGTTTCATTTGTCTTGACCATTTTTGTGTAACGACATCAAATTCTTCTAAGAAATGCTCAGAATTTTTACGTGCTTGGTATTCAACGATAGTATCTTGATAGAAGTTATATACTTGTTGCGCAAAGTTTTCTGCAGAAATTTCGTACAATTTTTTAGCAAATTTGTCTTGGTCAAGTGTTTGGCTTTCTTGCACCGCTGCGACGACTGTATCAACGATTTCTTCATCAGAAGCAAAGAGACGGCCAAACTCCTTATCATCAATAAGCTCTGTGAGATAAGGGTTTACGGTTGCTAAAACACGTGTACCGGCAGCTAGTGCTTCAAGATAAGTTAAACCTTGAGTTTCAGAAGTAGAGGCTGAAATGAAAAAGTCTGCGGCTTTATAATAGTAAGCCGTTTTTGTATTTTCTACAGCTCCTGTAAAGACAACGTATTCTTCCATCCCTAGCTCAGCCACTTGCTCTTGGAGATTCTTCATATAGGGACCATCTCCGACAATGACCAATTTTACAGCAATTTGTTCCACCAACTGTGGCATAGCTGCAACGACGGCTTGAATGTTCTTCTCCGCCGCAATTCTGGAGAGGCTAAGAAGCATTGTTTCATCATCTTTAAGTCCTAAGCTATGACGTAGATCTTGAATCTCTTCGTGAGTAATTTCATCTCGTTTGAAACGGGACAAATCAATACCTGTTGGGATAATTCGTTTAGGCAAGTCAATACCGTAGCCATTCACAGTATCTAAGACCATTTGGCTAGGACAAATAATAGCTTCACTACCGCGTAGGAAGTTCTTGATGATATACTTCACCATACTAGGGCGAATTAAATGTCCCTTGGCAATGTAATGGACGTAGTCCTCATATTTTGTATGTAAAGTATGGATGACAGGAATCTGAAGCTGTTGTGCGACCATCTTCCCTAAGATTCCCATACCAAATTCTGTCTGTGTGTGGATAATATCAAGTTGGTAAGTCTGTGCGATTTGATAAGCAGCAAAAACTCCCTTGATTACAATCTTACGTTCAGCAAGTGATACAAAAGGTACACTTTGGAAACGTATAATATTTTCAGGTTCATGATCAACATCAGCATGTGGATCTGTTGTAGTAAAGATAAAAACCTGATGTCCGAGTTTTTCTAACTCAATAGTTAAGCTTTGAATACTTGTAGCCACACCACTAATTTGTGGGAAGTAGCTGTCTGTAAAAATTCCGATTCTCATAGTCTTTCTCTTTTATAACTCCAAAGTTTGGCGATAAGCAGCAGCGAGTTCAGCGGCGACATGTTCAATGGCGCGTGTTTGTGCAACTTGATAGCCTTTTTCTGTTTTATCAATTGTACCGTTCAGTACTTTTTCGAGCTCAGCTACAAAACCGTCAACATTTGAGGCTAAACTAGCTGATGTGGTGTCAAGCCATCCTTTATAAACTGGTATATCACGTACCACGACATCTTGATGACTGGCCAATGCTTCTAAAACCACAATACCTTCGGTTTCCTCACGTGAAGGAAAGAAGAAGGCATCAGCAGCAGTCATTGCTCCTTCATAGATGTCCCCTTTGATATATCCAGGGAAGCGCACATTATCAGGATGGTTCTTTTTAACGATTCGACGTACCCATCCAGGGATGGTCCAAAGGTTTTGATAGCCGAACCAGATGAACTGAACATTTGGCATTTTTTCGGCAACTTTAACGAAATCGTCAATGCCCTTCCGTTTGAAATAAAGTCCGGCACAAATGACCACTTTTTGTTGGTCTTTAATCTTAAAATATTGGCGGAAAGCTTCCTCTTTCTCAGGTTTAGCTTGATATTTATTCAAATCAATCCCATTGGAGATGGGCAAGATAGGACAAGTCAAGCCATACCCACGTAAAAGTCCAGCTGAATAGTCTGTAGGTGTGATCACCAAATCAGCTTTACGATAAAAACGCATCAAGTAGCGTTTAAACAGAGGTGCAATTAAGTTAGAACCGAGAAATGAATCTCGGAAGTCTTCCTCTGTAGAATGCCCATGGAAGATGACTTTTTTTCCAGCTTTTTTGGCTTTTTTGAGCATCCGCCAACTTTGAGGTCCATAAGTATTGAGGTGGAGAATGTCATAGTCCTCATTGGGATTTTGGGTCCACTCTACTTGCATTAGATTTAATGCTCTTTGTTGATGTTTCATTGCACGACCAATTCCTGAGCGGCTCAAAATTTGTTCGGCTTCTAAATAAAGTAATATTTTCATGCTTATCACTATTTTACCATAATTTCATTAACAAAAAATAGATTTTTATCATATTTACTTATCAAAAAAACCCCTGTTTCAAGGGGAGATAATTCTTTAATTTTGCTTGTCAAAATTGATATCACTACTTGTTTTATCTAACTTGATATTTGTAGTAGCTTGTTTTCCGTCACGATAATAAGTTACCTTAATCGTATCACCAATTGAAGATTTATAAAGTGTGCTTTGAAGGTTAACACTTGAAGTGATTTCGTCATCATTGATTTTGACAATAACGTCGCCTTGCTTGAGTCCAGCTTTGGCAGCAGGCATTCCAGATTGAACTTCAGCGATAGCAACACCGTTCGTCACGTCTTCAGGAAGGTTGAGTGAAGCCAACATATTTTGTGAAAGACTTGACAAGTTGACCATTTGTACACCGAGAGCAGGTCGAATAACTTTGCCATCTTTTTCCAACTTATTGATAATGTTGACGACATCATTGGCTGGAATCGCAAACCCCATGCCTTCTACAGAGACACCGCTGCTGCTTGTTCCACTTGGTGTTGAGGTAATTTTACTTGAGGTGATCCCGATGACTTGTCCTTGAATATTGATGAGTGCACCGCCAGAGTTCCCGGGGTTTATTGCTGCATCTGTTTGAATAGCATTAACATTAATGGTTTGGCCTTGGCTGTTTTGCAATGTAACATTGCGATTAAGACTAGAAACAATACCTTCTGTTGCTGAGTTAGCATACTCACTTCCAAGAGGAGAACCAACGGCGATAGCAGGTTCACCAACAGTAAGTTTGTCAGAGTTGCCGAACGTTGCGGTTTCTTGGACATACTTGGCATCAATTTTGAGGACAGCTAAATCCGAATAAGCATCGGAACCAACAACTTCGGCAGTTACTTTTTGACCACCAGCCATGAGAACTTCTAAGGAAGACGCACCTTCAATAACGTGATAGTTGGTTACGATGTATGCGGTATTGCCGTCCTTTTTATAGATAACCCCAGAACCTTCTCCAGATAGCTGTGGTGAGTTACTCTCATTGCTGCTTGTGTCGTCTCCGCCGAAAATCTTTTCAAAGTCGTTGCTTGAAGACGATTTTTGGTAATTAAGTACGGAAACAACAGTGTTTGAAATTTTCTTGATTGCTTTGGTTGTATCTGTATTGACTTGTACGTTAACTGTACTTACAGAATTGTCCGAAGTATTATTAGATGACGGCGTGTTAGTCATATTTTGGTAGATAGCACTACCCCCAAGAGCGATAGCACCTCCGGCTACGCCCGTAATAAGTAATGAGGCGATATTTTTTTTTGCCATAGTACAAGAATCTCCTTTTCCAGTAAGAAATATTTATACACAAGTATAATGTACATTCCTTAAATAATCTTTAATATAATACTTATAATTGCGGGATACTCACATTTATATAATACCTTAAAAGCCCCTAAAATGGAAATAGAAAAACAAGTTTTCCACATTTATGTGTAAAACTCAATAATAATTGTGTACAAGTGAATAAAATTCACAGTTTATCCACAAGAATGTGGAAAAATTGTGAAAAATGTTGATAAATATAGCTTTCATTTTGCTTTCAACTGGGGAAAAAGATAAAATAGGGGAATGAAGATAAAATTAATTGTTGTAGGAAAGCTGAAGGAAAAATATCTAAAGGATGGAATAGCTGAATACCAAAAGCGTATGCGCACGATGAATCCTGTGGAAATCATTGAGTTGCCAGATGAAAAAATTCCGGACAATCCTTCAGAGAAGGAAAAGGAAGCAGTAAAAAATCGAGAAGGTGAAAAAATATTGGCTCGAATCGATGATGGGGATAAACTGGCTATCCTTGCTATTCAAGGCAAGCTAATGACCAGTGAGGATTTGGCTGAGTTTGTGAAGAACTGTGAAATTTATGGCACACGCCAGTTGGTTCTAGTAATTGGGGGATCTTTGGGGTTATCCGATGCTGTCTATAAACGAAGTGATTTACAAATTTCTTTTGGGCGATTCACTTTACCTCATCAACTAATGCGACTTGTGCTTATTGAGCAAATTTATCGCGCTCAAATGATAAATAGAGGGAGTGCCTATCATAAATGAAAATCATAGAAGACTTTCATGCCCATGCTGATACAGAAAAGGCAAAGAAGCAAGAAGCTTACTTGCGTAACCAGTTTAAGTTTCTAGGGCTTCCAACACCGGTTCGTCGCGAGTTATCAAAAAGTTTCTTAAAAGAAAAAGCTGAAGAAAAGGTAATGGATTGGCAACTTGTTGATCACTTGTGGTCAGAAGAAGAAAGAGAATTTCAATATTTGGCATGTGACTATCTCCGAAAAATGAAGAAGTATCTAGATGCTACAGATTTGCACAAAATTTATCAGCTGGCAACGACCAAGTCTTGGTGGGAAACGGTGGATAGTTTAGATGAGTTAGTTGGGTATCTATTGCTTAGCGCAAAGATAAAAACAGAAGATATTTTGACATGGTCACTAGATGAAAACTTTTGGATTCGCAGAATTGCAATTGACTGTCAGCTCGGTTTCAAAGAAGCAACAGATACAGAGCTCTTGTCCGCCGTAATTCACAATAACTTAGGCTCAAAGGAATTTTTCATTAATAAAGCTATTGGTTGGGCTTTAAGAGATTATTCGAAGACCAATCCAAAATGGGTTGCTTGCTTTCTTGCCGAAAATGAAGAAAAACTTGCGAATTTGTCTTTGCGGGAAGCATCAAAGTATTTATAGACAGCCCTTACAAAATGTGCTATAATAGTCCTATTGTCTGTGGATAATCAATGTTTTAAAGGAGAATTTAATAAATGAATGTTATGTCTTTGATCTTTATGGTTGTTGTTGTAGGTGGGATGATGTTCTTCATGAACCGTAGCCAAAAGAAAGCTCAACAACAACGTCAAGAACAATTGAACTCAATGGTTATTGGCGCAGAAATCGTAACTATTGGTGGTTTACACGGTGTCTTGAGTGGCGTTAATGAAGCGGACGCGACAATCGAATTAGATTGTGAAGGCGTTATTTTGACTTTCGACCGTGCAGCTGTTAAAACAGTAAAAAATAACACTGCAGCACCAACAGTTTCTGAACCAACAGTTGTAGAAGAAACTAAAAAAGAAGATAACCCAATCGAAGAATAAGCAGTAAAAGATAAGTTTAAAAGCCTATCATTAATGATAGGCTTTTTGTTTTTCGAAAAACCCCTGATTATATTGGGAAAAAGGTCTTCGTTTTCTTTTTAAAGCCGCTGTTGAAGCGGCTTCCGAGCAAAAAGTATTGAATGTACCTGTGTTTTTATCCAAAATATGATAAAATGGGAGTACTAACTGTGAGGTGCTATGTTTAATAACTTAAAAAATAACTCGCAAGAGCAAATTCCAGTGCCACGGCATATTGGAATAATTATGGATGGAAATGGTCGTTGGGCGAAAAGTCAAGGGAAACCAAGAATTTTTGGTCATAAGGCCGGAATGGATGCCCTAAAAACGGCAGCTATCCACGGACAACGGCGTGGTGTAAAGGTGATGACTGTTTATGCTTTTTCAACAGAAAACTGGTCTCGTCCTATGGATGAGGTCAAGTTTATCATGAGTTTGCCCATCGATTTTTATAGTAAATATCTTCCGATTCTTAATGAAGAAAATATCCAAATTCGGATGATTGGCGAGCGTGAAGGTTTACCGAAAGCAACTTTAAATTCAATTGACCGTGCAGCTGCTGAAACAGCCAATAATACAGGAATGATTCTTAACTTTGCCATGAATTATGGTGGACGTCGGGATATCCTTTTGGCTATTCAGGAGCTGGCAAAAAGTGGTCAAGATTTGTCGGAAATAACGGAAGAAGAACTCTCGGCACATTTGCAGACATCAATTTTACCTGAAGATTTACGTGATCCAGATTTGATTGTCCGGACATCAGGTGAATTACGTTTGTCTAACTTTTTACCTTGGCAGGCTGCCTACAGTGAGCTTTACTTTACAGATGTAGCTTGGCCAGATTTTGATGAATCAGCTTTAGATGCTGCTATTTTAGAGTTTCAAAAACGTGATCGCAGATATGGAGGAGTAAAATGATAAAGCGTATAATCACAGCTATTATCGGAGGAGCCGTTTTTATTGGCCTGATGTTGGCAGGCGGGGCGTATTTTCAAATTTTAATAGCATTGTTGGTTATTATAGCGATGAATGAACTGTTCAAAATGCACAAACTACAATTGATGTCTTTTGAAGGAATATTATCAACAATGGCTGCCCTATGTTTGGCATTACCAATCGGAAAATATTTTTTCGGTATGGATGTTGAAGGAAGTACCCTTCTCTTCATGCTTTGTTTATTTGGGATGTTGACAGCTATGGTTTTTTCCAAAGGTTCGTATAGTTTTGAGGATATTGGCTTTCCTTTTCTCTCAGCCTTCTATGTAGGTATTGGCTTTCAAAGCTTACTCTTGGCACGTGAGAGTGGATTGGCTGTCGTCTTTTTGGCCTTATTCATTGTTTGGTCTACAGATATCGGAGCATATTTCGTTGGCAAATCAATTGGAAAACGAAAATTAATACCCGATGTTTCGCCAAATAAGACTGTGGAAGGTTCTATTGGAGGTATCTTATCTGCAGTAGTCGTTGCGATTCTTATGTTCATCTTTTACAAAAATGAACTGCCTCAAATCGGCTTTGTAAAGCTTATTCTCTTCACTATTGTTTTTTCTATCGTAGGACAAATTGGAGATTTGGTAGAATCAAGCATCAAACGTCATTATGGGGTAAAAGATTCAGGGAAACTTTTACCGGGACATGGAGGCGTGCTTGATCGCTTTGATAATTTAATCTTTGTCTTCCCAATTATGCATTTATTAGGCTTGTTCTAAGCCTTGAGGTAAAATAATACGAAATAAAAATACTCTCACTTCACATTTTATTACGCTTTAGGTAAAATAGAGTGTTAAGGAGGGTTTTATTTCAAAGAAAACAAGAAATAAATAAATCTTTAAAGTTATTCGCTCACAAGCTGATGAAAAGCTAGAAGATTAAGGGAGGATCTTTATTGATTCAAACATTGGTAACATTTATCATTGTCTTTGGTATTATTGTTGTTGTACACGAGTATGGTCATCTATTCTTTGCTAAGCGCGCGGGGATTTTAGTCCGCGAGTTTTCCATTGGAATGGGCCCCAAAATTTTTGCACATCAAGCCAAAGATGGCACGTTTTATAGCATTCGTATACTTCCTCTTGGAGGTTATGTCCGCATGGCGGGCTGGGGCGATGATACAACGGAAATAAAAAAAGGAACCCCGGCATCTTTGATGATTGTTGAAAATCAGGTGGTTAAAATTAATCTTTCTGAGCGGGTGACTTTGGAAAATAGTGTCCCCATGCTGGTCACTGAATACGATTTTGAAGAAGCACTTTTCATCGAAGGAGAAGTTTTTGGTGAAACAAAACGTTATTCAGTTGACCATGATGCAACAATTATCGAAGCGGATGGCACGGAACTTCGTATCGCTCCACGCGACGTACAATATCAAAGTGCCAGCGTTCTCGGCAAGATTTTAACAAATTTCGCTGGTCCTTTAAATAACTTTATTTTAGGGATTATAGCTTTTATTATCATCACTTTTATGCAAGGTGGTGTACCTTCTAATACAAATCAAATCGGACAAGTCCAATCTGGCACCCCTGCTTATTCGGCAGGTTTACAGTCAAAGGATAAAATCCAAGCAGTCAATGGTGAAAAAACGAATAACTGGGAAGAAGTTGTCCAAAGGATCGGTGCAAATGATGGCAGTGAAATCAAGCTGGATATCGAACGTGCTGGTGCGACGAAGACACTGGAGCTCAAGCCAGAAAAAATTGACGGAAGATACCGCATTGGTATCACTCAAACAATCAAAACAGGCTTTTTAGATAAGCTAACGGGAGGCTTTACTCAGGCTGCTAATGCAACAACGTTGATATTTAAAGCTTTAGGTAACCTCATTGCACAGCCAAGTCTTGATAAACTTGGTGGACCAGTGGCTATTTATGATTTAAGTGGGCAAGCAGCTCGAGAAGGTCTATTATCTGTTATCGCTTTACTTGCCATGCTCTCAATCAATCTGGGAATCGTAAATTTAATCCCAATCCCCGTCCTTGACGGAGGGAAAATTGTCCTCAATATTGTTGAGGCCCTACGAGGCAAACCACTCTCACAAGAAAAAGAAGGAATTTTAACGCTTGTTGGTCTTGTCTTCATGGTGATTCTGATGATTGCTGTGACTTGGAATGATATTCTCCGAGCCTTTATTAGATAAGAAACGAAAAATTTAAGGAATAAAATATGAAACAATCAAAAATGCTTATACCAACGCTTCGCGAAATGCCAAGCGATGCACAAGTTATCTCACATGCTCTATTAGTTCGTGCCGGATATGTTCGTCAAATCTCTGCAGGTATTTACGCTTACTTGCCATTGGCAAATCGTGTGCTTGAAAAACTGAAAACAATCATGCGCGAAGAATTTGAAGAAATTGGTGCCGTGGAACTTTTGGCTCCTGCGCTTTTAACAGCAGACCTCTGGCGTGAATCAGGACGTTACGATACTTATGGGGAAGACCTCTACAAGTTGAAAAACCGCGATCATTCTGATTTTATTTTAGGTCCTACACATGAAGAAACAATGACGGCCTTGGTACGTGATGAAGTTACTTCATATAAGAAACTTCCTTTGAATGTTTACCAAATTCAATCGAAATATCGTGATGAAAAACGTCCACGTTATGGGTTGCTCCGCGGTCGTGAATTCATCATGAAAGATGGTTATAGTTTCCATGCAGACTATGAAAGTCTTGATGAAACTTACAACGACTACAAACGTGCTTATGAAAAAATCTTTAGTCGTGCAGGACTTGATTTCAAAGCAATCATTGGTGACGGTGGAGCTATGGGTGGTAAAGATAGCCAAGAATTCATGGCTATTACAGCTGATCGTACAGATTTGGAAAAATGGTTGGTTCTTGGAAATTCTATTGAATCTATTGATGAAATTCCAAATACAGTTATTGAACAAATCCAAGAAGAACTTGCCAAATGGCTTGTGGCAGGTGAAGACACAGTTGTTTATGCTGACGGTGGTGACTATTCTGCTAACCTGGAGATGGCAACAAACAAGTTTGAAAATATTGCCAGCTATACAGAAACGCTAGAACTTGAAAAAGTTGCTACTCCTGACGCGAAGACAATCGATGAAGTTGCTGCCTTTTTAGAAGCTGACGTTGCTGAAACGATTAAAACACTTGTTTTCCGTGCTGATGAAGAGTTGGTTGTGGTGCTGATGCACGGTAACGATGAGCTGAATGAAGTGAAACTCCAAAACTACTTAGGTGCAAGTTCTGTCGAACCTGCTACAGAAGCAGATGTTGAAAACTTAGCTGGTGCTCACTTTGGTTCACTTGGTCCTATCGGTTTGAAAGACGTTAAGATTATTGCTGACCGTGAAGTTCAAGCGGTTAAGAATGCTATCATCGGAGCAAATGAAGATGGCTTCCACTATCGTAATGCTAATTTTGGTCGTGATTTTGAAGTAGACGAATTTGTTGATTTACGCACGGTTAACGAAGGCGAAATGTCTCCTGACGGTCGTGGTACACTTAAGTTTGCGCGTGGTATTGAGATTGGACATATCTTTAAATTAGGCACACGCTACTCAGATTCAATGGGTGCCAACGTTCTTGACAAAAATGGTAAGGCAGTCCCAATCGTTATGGGTTGTTATGGTATCGGCGTGAGCCGTTTGCTTTCAGCAATTCTTGAACAATTTGCCCGCATTTACGTAGAGAAAACACCACGTGAAGAATACAAATTCAGTTGGTCAATCAACTTCCCCAAAGAGCTTGCACCATTTGATATTCACTTGGTACCAGTCAATACTAAAGATGAAGAAGCAATGGCTGTAACTGCTGAACTAGAAACTGCCCTTCGTGGTAAAGGCTATCAAGTTCTTGTGGACGACCGCAATGAACGTGCAGGAGTCAAGTTCGCAGATAGTGATTTGATTGGCTTACCAGTTCGTGTAACGATCGGTAAAAAAGCAAGCGAAGGTATCGTTGAAGTTAAAATTCGTGCAACAGGTGAAGTTGTTGAGATCAATAAAGAAGAACTTGTCAATACGATTGAAATTTTGACGAAATAATAAAAAATTATAAAAACATCAAAAAATCGAGATTCTAATAATCTCGATTTTTTTGTATGTATTGATGAAATCAATACTCGAATTGTCTAATATTCGACAAGTAAATTAGTTAGCACGGTCATTGGCGTAAAAGGCTGACATTTACAAATTCAAATATATTTTGAAATTTCAATATTACTCCTTCTTATAATTCCAATATATTTGAAGGGAGCTAGTCTTAACTAAATGGCCTGATTGAAGAGTACTATTGGTTAGACACGGCTTCTCGTAAAGGAAGTTTAGTGCTGCATGTATTTGAAAATATAAAAATAGTAAAAAAGCACACATGTTGCTTTTTTGTTATAATGGAGGATACAGAAAAAATAGAGATATGCGGAGAAAAAATGGAAAATCTTTTTGAAAAACTAATGGATCAAATAAAAATGCCAAATCAAATTCGCGAATCGGCTCTTTTTTCCAGTGCAGAAATTGAAAATGTCGAAGTACATACAGAGCGTAAACTTTGGAAGTTCCAATTAAAATTTGAGAAAATCTTGCCAGTTGAACAGTGGAAGGTTTTGTCTGGATTAATTGAATCTGCTTTTTCAACTATCGCTGAGACAGAACTTTCGATAACAGTTGACCAACCAGAATTTGATGAGGCGATGCTCAACGATTATTATCAGCTTGCATTGACTTTACCAAACTTAGCAGATACAGCTTTTGCGAATATTTTTAAAAAATATCAGATAGAGCAACGAGGTGTTCAGATCAATCTTTTGGTCGAAGACAACCCCCAGTTGGATCATTTTGTAAAAAAAGACTTCCCTATCTTAGAAGAAAAGTTGAAAGATTTTGGCTTTGGAGCACTTACTATTCGTCCTGTTGTTGACGAAAAGTTAACCTTGGAGAAACGAGAAGCACATGAACGTAAAGTGCATAACATGTTGGCTGCAGAGTCAGCATCTCAACAGCAGATAAGTGAACTCAAAAAGCAGCGTACGGATGAAGTGAGCGCCAAAACCGAAAGAGCACCTGAAAAAATTGATACAGCCTTGTCAGAAGGAATTTCATTTGGACGTAAAATAAATGGTACAAGCCCCGTGACTTCGATGAGTTTTATAGCTGGTGAGGGAAGTGGCGTTGTTTTTGAAGGTTATGTCTTTGATGCGCATCATCGTGAGTTTGCCAGCAATGGTACAGGCAAAGTTAATCATGTCTTGGAGATGAAGATTGCGGATGAAACTTCCATATTTCAAGTTGTTAAATGGGGACGTAAAGACCATGAAATAGCTCAATTTGACACCATCGTGGAGAAAGTCAAGGCTGCCAATACAAGTGAAGATGATACGATTCAATTTGATCAGGGCATCTGGCTGCGTGTTCGGGGAAATATTGCACATGATGTTTATAAAGACGATCTAGTCATGACCGCAAATGATGTCGTTGAAATTACTAGAAAAGAAGATTGTAGCCGAGTTGCAGCACAAATTAGTGCTGTAAAATCAGATAAAATTCAGATAGGGCGTGAAATTAAAAATTCTGAGCCAATCACACCGATGCGTTCGGTCAGTGAATTTTCAACTCATGGTGCTTTGGTGTTTGAAGGCTATATCTTCAAGAGTGAGCTACGCGAGATTAAATCACGCAAGACAGGAAATATTAGCCATCTGTTAGAGATTGAGATGACGGACTACACATCCAGCTTTTATATTTCAAAATGGGTTCGTGGAGATGAGGAAATTGCTGTAGCTAAACAGCTTGCTGGCATTTGGGCGCGTGTACGTGGGACAGTGCAGCATGATGACTATAAAAAAGATCTTGTCCTCCAGATGAGTGACTTGCAAGAGATACCGACACAAAGAGTACGAGAAGACAAGGCAGCTGAAGGAGACAAACGTGTGGAATTCCATAGCCATACAAATATGTCAACTATGGATGCGATGCCTCCTGCAAGTAAACTTGTCGCCCAAGCTGCGAAGTTTGGTCATAAAGCAATTGCCATTACAGACCATGCGGGTCTTCAAGCTTATCCTGAAGCCCATCAAGCCGGAAAAAAACATGGTGTAAAAATTATCTATGGCGTAGAGGCAAATCTGGTAGAGGACAAGATTCCCATTGTGTTCAATGAAGAAGATGTCAATATGTATGAGTCAACTTATGTTGTCTTTGACGTGGAAACGACAGGATTATCTGCTGTCCATAATGACTTGATTCAAATTGCCGGAACTAAGATGCATAAGGGAAATCCTATTGGCGAGTTTGATGAATTTATTAATCCTGGTTATGCCATTAGTGATTTTACAACGGAATTAACAGGTATTACACAGGATCATTTAAAAAATGCAAAGCCTTTGTATGACGTTTTGAAAGCCTTTCAAGACTTTTGTCAAGGCAGTATCTTGGTAGCCCATAATGCTACCTTTGACGTTGGCTTTATGAATATGAATTATCAGCGAAATGGCTTGCCAATCATTAAGCAACCTGTGGTTGATACTTTGGAATTCGCTCGTAATCTGTACCCAGAGATGAAGCGTTTTGGTTTGGGACAATTGACGAAAAAGTTTCAGATTGGTTTAGAGCATCACCACATGGCCAACTATGATGCGGAAGCTACGGGGCGTTTATTATTTGTATTCCTTAATGAAGTACGCGATCGTTTTGGGTGGACATCGCTGATTGACTTGAACGATAAACTCGTAGCGGAAGATTCTTATAAGAAAGTTCGTCCAAAGCACGTCACACTTTATGCTCAAACACAAGCAGGTTTGAAGAATTTATTTAAACTTGTAAGTTATTCTAATGTTAAGTATCTTGCTGGTGTACCACGTATTCCGCGATCCGTTTTGCAAGAACATAGAGAAGGCATCATCGTTGGCTCAGCCTGCAAATCAGGCGAAGTTTTCGATGCAATAACAAACAAAACATTTGAAGAAGCATTAGAAATTGCGAAGTTTTATGACTTTATTGAAGTTATGCCGCCAGCGCTGTATCAATCTCTTGTTGTCGGTGGTAACTTTAAAAATGAAAAAGAGCTCCAACAAACGCTGAAAGACTTGATTAAGCTCGGTAAGAAATTAGGCAAACCAGTCTTAGCTACTGGTGATGCTCATTACCTTAACCCAGAAGATGCGATAAATCGAGAGATTATTATACGTTCGTTGGGGCAAGGGGCAGAAATCAACTGGAACCAAGGGCGAGGCGAACATGCCAAACCTCTACCTTTGCCTGAAGCGCATTTCCGTACGACAGATGAAATGTTGGACGAATTTAGCTTCTTAGACGAAGCCACAGCGCGTGAAATTGTGATCACTAATACGCAAGAAATGGCAGAGCGGTTTGAAGAATTAACGCCTGTAAGAGATGATCTTTACACACCGAAAATGACCTTTGAAGGTGGAGAAAGTTCCGAAGAGCGCATCACGCGTTTGACTTATGAGAAAGCGCACGAGTGGTATGGCAATCCTTTGCCAGATATTGTAGATGCGCGTTTGGAAAAAGAGTTACGTTCTATTATAGGGAATGGATTCTCCGTGGTTTATATCATTTCACAAGAACTTGTACGACGTTCAAATGAACGTGGTTATATAGTAGGTTCTCGTGGATCAGTGGGTTCATCACTTGTGGCAACAATGATTGGTATTACTGAGGTCAATCCTCTTGCACCGCATTATCGCTGCCCGGAATGTCAATATTTCGAATGCTATGATGATGGAAGCTATGGTTCAGGTTATGATATGCCTGACAAAAACTGCCCAAAATGCGGACATAAGTTGGTTAAAGACGGTCACGATATTCCCTTTGAAACTTTCCTGGGGTTCAAAGGTGACAAAGTACCCGATATTGACTTGAACTTCTCGGGAGATGATCAGCCCTTAGCCCATTTGGATGTCCGTGATATTTTTGGGGAAGACTACGCTTTTCGTGCGGGAACAATTGGTACAGTAGCCGAAAAAACAGCATTTGGTTTTGTCAAAGGTTATGAACGAGATTATAATCAGTTTTATAGCAATGCTGAAATTGATCGTTTAGCCATGACTTCAACAGGTGTTAAACGTACAACTGGACAACACCCGGGCGGGATTATCGTTATTCCAAACTATATGGATGTCTATGATTTTACACCTGTGCAATATCCAGCTGATGATGTGCGTGCGGAATGGCAAACTACCCACTTTGATTTCCATGCGATTCATGACAACATCTTAAAACTTGATATTCTTGGGCATGATGATCCGACAATGATTCGAAAACTCCAAAGTTTATCGGGGATTGTCCCACAAGATATTCCCATGGACGATGAGGAAGTAATGAAACTCTTTACAGGTACAGAGTCATTAGGGATTACGGAAGAACAGCTTGGTGCAAAGCTTGGAACATTAGGTATTCCTGAGATGGGGACCTTCACTTCAATGAACATGATTGCTGAAGCCAAGCCTAAAACTTTTGCAGATTTACTGCAAATTTCAGGACTTTCTCATGGTACCGATGTTTGGGCAGGTAATGCTCAAGAATTGATTCGCTCAGGAATTGCTGACTTGTCCAGCGTTATCGGTTGTCGGGACGATATTATGGTTTACTTGATACATGCTGGCTTAGATGAATCCATGGCCTTTAATATTATGGAACGTGTACGTAAAGGGATGTGGAGCAAGATTGGGGCAGAAGAAAGAGAAACCTATGTTAATGCAATGCGTGAGCATGGTGTACCAGATTGGTATATTGAATCTTGTTCGAAAATCAAGTATATGTTCCCTAAAGCCCATGCAGCTGCCTACATTATGATGGCGCTTCGTGTTGCTTATTTCAAAGTGCATAAGCCGATTCTCTACTATTGTGCATGGTTTTCTATTCGTGCAACGACATTTGATGTTGCAACGATGGGAGCAGGATTAGATGCTGTCAAGGCGAAGATGAAGGAAATCCGTGATAAAGGTTTCGATGCAACAAACACTGAGGTCTCTTTAATGACAACGCTCGAGCTTTGTAACGAAATGCTTGAACGCGGTTATAAATTTGGCAAGATTGATCTTTACCGAAGTGAAGCCACAGAGTTTGTTATTGATGGCGATACATTGATTCCACCATTCATTACGATGGATAGCTTGGGCGAAAATGTTGCAAAACAACTTGTTGAAGCCCGCAAAGAAGGAGAATTCTTAAGCATTATGGAACTTCGTAAACGAGGGGGCGTGTCACAAACAGTTGTTGATAATATGAAATCTATGGGAATCCTCCAAGGAATGCCAGAAGATAATCAATTAAGTCTCTTTGAAGATCTCTTTTAATAAAAAAACGAAAAATCAGACGCATTCCGTCTGATTTTTCATATGCCAAGAACGTGACAACGGCGGGGTTTTCCGAACG
>NZ_BOVP01000013.1 GCF_018403745.1 Lactococcus formosensis
TCGAACACAGAAGTTAAGTCCTATTACGCCGGAAGTAGTTGGGGGTTGCCCCCTGTGAGATATGGTAAATGCCAAGTTTATATGGTCCGTTGGTCAAGGGGTTAAGACACCGCCTTTTCACGGCGGTAACACGGGTTCGAATCCCGTACGGACTATATTCTCAATTCCCGATTTATGATCGGGTTTTGTTTTATGCGGATTAGCTCAGTTGGTAGAGCGCACGACTGTTAATCGTGTTGTCGTCGGTTCGAGCCCGACATCCGCAGTCAAGTAAATCAGCCTCTGGCTGTTTTTTTTGTTGTGTTATAATAGTAGATACTGAAGGAAGTAATATATTATGCAAAAACGATATACAACATGGAATGAATATTTAAGAGGAACTTTTGGTGAAAAAATTTTTAAGGTTCCTATTGATGCTGGGTTTGACTGTCCTAATCGTGATGGCACGGTGGCACATGGGGGCTGTACATTTTGTACCGTTTCTGGTTCAGGAGATTTGATATTGGAGCCTGATGCTCCCATCGCGGAGCAATTTCGTGTGGAAGTTGAAGCTTTTCATAAAAAATGGCCTGGTGTAAAAAAATATATTGCTTATTTTCAAAACTTTACAAATACGCATGCGCCAGTTGAGGTTTTGCGTGAACGTTTTGAAGAGGCTGTTAACCAACCAGATGTTGTAGGTATCTCAATTGGAACACGGCCAGATTGTCTCCCTCCTGATGTGATAGACTATCTGGCTGAACTTAATGAGCGCATGGAAGTTTGGATTGATTTAGGACTTCAAACCACATTTGAACAGACAAGTGATTTAATTAATCGAGCGCATGATTACCAGACATATACGGATGCTGTAACTCGTCTACGTGAACATAATATTAATGTCTGTGTCCATTTGATTAATGGATTACCCGGTGAAACACATGAAATGATGTTAGAAAACGTACGCCGTATGATTTTGGATTCTGATATTCAGGGCGTAAAACTCCATCTGTTGCATTTAATGAAAAATACACGTATGCAACGTGATTATCATGATGGACGTCTGCAACTTTTATCTCAGGATGAATATGTACAGATAATTTGTGATCAGCTTGAGATGATACCTAAAGAAATTGTTATTCATCGGCTCACTGGTGATGCACCTCGGGATGCTTTGATTGGTCCAATGTGGTCATTAAATAAGTGGGAGGTACTGAACGCAATTGATCGTGAAATGGAACGACGTGGCTCTGTTCAGGGGTGTAAAAATATTAGAGAAGTGGAGAAGATTACCTATGCTTAGACCAGTTGAGATGGCACATCAGATGTTATCTAAAACAATTAAGCCTGGTGATGTTGTTGTTGATGCTACGATGGGGAATGGTTGGGATACGGCCTTTCTTGCAAATTTGACGGATAAGGTATATGCCTTTGATGTGCAAAAGGAAGCCTTAGTTTCAACCCAAGCTTTATTGCAAGAAAAAAAACTAGAAGCCAAGTTAATCTTAGATGGCCATGAGAGTATTGATAAATATGTCAAGGATTCTGTAAAAGCTGCTATTTTTAACTTAGGTTATTTGCCTCGGGCAGATAAATCGGTTATTACACAGCCCAGTACGACTTTAAGAGCTTTAGATATCCTAAAAGAAAAACTTCTTCCTCATGGGCAGATTATGATTGTGGTTTATTACGGACATGAAGGAGGACAACGTGAAAAAGACGCTGTACTTGCCTGGGCAAGTACACTTCCACAAGCACAATGGCATGTAATGAAATATGAGCCTCTGAACCAAATTCATACACCGCCTTTTTTGATTTGTATTGAAAAACGATAGAACACGTGGGACGTGTTTTATTTTTTTTAGACTCTCTATTTTGTTAGAATGAAAGTGTGATAAAAATGAGTTAAAAATAAATTTTTGAAAGAAGCAAAAGTCAATCATAAGTTTTCTTCATTATTTTTAAGCTTAATGTATCGATAGTAAATATAAAATTCAAAAATCTATGTTAAAAAGTGCATAAAATTAAATGATAGATAAGAATAATACATTGCTATTTACTTATAATAATGTTAAAATAAGAAGATTTTTATTTAATGTTTATTTTGGAGGCTGAAATGGAAGGAATTTTACTTGCTCTTGTCCCAATGTTCGCATGGGGATCTATTGGTTTTGTATCAAATAAAATCGGTGGAACAGCAAAACAGCAAACTTTAGGGATGACTTTTGGAGCCTTTGTCTTTGCTCTAATTGTATTTCTTATCCGTCAACCCCAATTAAGTTTTCCTATCTTTCTTATTGGCTTTATAGGTGGTTTTATTTGGGCCATTGGCCAAAGCGGACAGTTTCACTCCATGAAATATCTTGGTGTATCCGTAGCGGGCCCCTTATCTGCGGGCTCACAACTTGTTTTGGCAGCCATAATTGGAGTCTTTATCTTCCATGAGTGGACTCAAAATATTCAATATACATTAGGATTTATTGCTATTCTAGCTTTAGTTATTGGCTTTTATTTTTCTGCGAAGAGAGATCCTGAAAATTCCATTGCAGTAGAAAAGCATCATTACGTCAGGGGCTTGATTTGCCTAGCTTATTCAACCTTGGCCTATGTTTCTTATGTTATTTTGTTTAATAATTTATCGGACCTTTGGTTTAATATCCATTTTGATACATTGACAATTATTTTTCCAATGTCGATTGGAATGGTGGTTGGAGCTTTTGTTCTTTCTGGTGGGGATGTAAAAATGGAAGCTGTAGTTTTTAAAAATATTTCTGTCGGATTAATGTGGGGCATAGGTAATGTCTTCATGTTGCTTGCAGCTTCACTGGCAGGAAATGCTATTGCTTTTTCTTTCTCACAATTAGGAGTAATCATTTCAACAATTGGGGGTATTCTCTTTTTAGGCGAGAAAAAAACAAAGAAGGAATTAGGCTATATTATAGTAGGTACAGTATTGTTTATTATTGGAGCTGTTTTGCTTGCTATTGTAAAAGCAAAGGGTATCAATAATTGATGTGCTAAAAGAATTTAGAGACAAGATGGTAGAGGAGTGATATGAATATTTTTCGTAAAAGAGTAGTTCAAGAAAAAAGTGAAATGAAACGTACTCTTAATTCTATGGACTTAACTTTACTAGGTTTAGGATCAATGGTGGGGGCAGGTATTTTTACATTTACCGGTGTTGGTGTAGCTTTGATTGCTGGACCTTCACTTATTATATCCATTATTATTGCGGGAATTGCTGTAGGTTTATCAGCTCTAATTTTTGCTGAATTTGCTTCACGTGTGCCCAGTCGTGGGGGCCCATACGGCTATATTTATGCTGTTTTTGGAGAATTTCCAGCTTGGATTGTAGGATGGCTTTTAGCAATCGAATTTTTTACCACAATCTCAATAGTTGCCAAGTCATGGAGTGGTTATTTCAAAGGACTACTGCATCTGCAACTTCCTTCTGAATTGGATGGCTCATTCGGCCATACTTCAGGTTTTTCTATTGATTTAATACCGATGCTGGTCGTTACTGCAATAACAGTTATGATTTTCTTAAATACTCGAACAGTATCACATTTGAATAACACTCTAGTCGTTTTAAAATTTTCAGCATTAATTGTTTTTGCTATTGTTGGTCTTTTTTATCTGGAACCTGCAAATTGGTCTAATTTTGCCCCTTTTGGTTTGGGTTCTTTAGTTGGTGGTCAATCGGGTATCTTACCAGGTGCTTCGATGCTCTTTATTGCTTTTATAGGATATGAAACTGTGTCTACAGCGGTAGACGAGGCTGAAAACCCTCGCCGAAATATCCCTTATGGCGTAATTAGTTCACTTTTTGTTGCGGTGGTCTTTTATATTATTGTTACGTTGGTACTTACAGGAACAGTCCCTTATTATAAGTTAAATGTTACAAATTCTATTGCTTTTGCTCTTGCTTATCTTGGGGTTGAATGGGCAGCAACCTACATTTCTATTATAGCGGTGATTACTCTGCTCAGTGTTGCGCTCACCATGTCCTATGCCCTATCACGCTTGCTTTATTCCATGAGTCGTGATGGTCTATTACCGCCAAAACTTAGTAAAATCTCACCTAAGAATCAAACACCAATTAACGCAACGCTCGTTATCGGAGGTGTATCGATGTTGATAGCTGGCTTTGTTCCTATGTCTTATCTCAGTCAGTTTTTGAGTTTATCTACATTATTGTATCTAATTGTTTTAGCTCTTGGTTTGTTAAAGTTACGTAAAGATCAAGGAATGCCACACCCTAATGAATTCAAAACTCCACTGGTACCTCTACTTCCTATATTATCAATCATTGTTAATGGCTTTCTGATTGTACACTACCATACGCAGATATGGCTTTTTCTGCTCATCTTACTTATGATTGCCGCTGCTTTCTATTTTATTTACAGCTATCATCATTCTAAGCTAGAAAATTCGACAAATTAAAAAAAACTTTCTTGACATTCAAGAAAGTTTTTTTAATCAGAGTTTTTCGTTTACAAAACGGACGAATTTATTCCACATCACGACAAAGACATTCGCACGCTCTACATCGCCCTTAGCTGTAAGAGGGAAATGATAACCTGAAAAACCTGGAAGATAACCAAGATTATCTTTTTGTGCAGCTGTAGCCTGAACTAACTCCTCGCCTTTTTTGATTGGTGCCTCAATATATGTTTTAGGGTCACGGTCAAAGGTGATCGAAATTGCGTTCATGTCTGCTGTACCATTTTTTAAAGGAACAACAGCAGAGAAATTATCTCTAGCTATAAGATCAATACTGTTTTTCTTACCGTCTCGTACGGGAAGTTTAGGGAAATCGCTGAGTTGCTCTTCCTTACTAATAATATCTGCATTCGTCCAAGAAGCATAAACTTGGTTCATAAGGTCATTAGTAAGCATAAAAGGAGTAGAATTATCGACAGAAGGATCTTTAGCTTCTAAAATAACAGTAATGATACGGAAACCATTTTGAACTGTTGTAGCAGCAAAGCAGTCGACATAAAATGAGGTTGAACCAGTTTTAAGACCATCTACACCAGCACGTGTTGTTGTAAAACCAGGTAACATTTGGTTAGTATTTGCTAGGGTAGTTTCAGAATGACCACCCTTATCAAATGCAAGTTCTGTTTTTTCGGTAATTTTTAATATTTCAGGGTAATCTTTCAAGAGATGTGTACACATGATGGCAACATCTTGAGCACTCATAGTATTGGCATCATTTTCCGTAGAACCCGGATAAATATTTTCACCGAGTTCGCTATTTGGGAGTCCAGAAGAAGAATAAAGTTTAGCATCTGTAATACCCCACTCTTTCAGTTGAGCCATCATCATATCAATAAATTTAGGTTCAGAGCCTGCTATTTTTTCTGCCAAAGCTATAGCAGCGGAATTAGCAGAAGGCAAAAGCAAAGCATTAAGTAAATCTTTGACTGTGATTTCAGTTCCTTCAGCAAGTGGGATGTTACTCGCATTGCTGTTCATTGTCAAATTATAGGCATAGTCAGAAATAGGTACTTTTGTATCCCAAGCAATTTTTTTCTCGTCAACACTCTTATAGACTAAGTATGCAGTTAAAAGTTTAGTGATTGAAGCAATGCGCGTGCTTGAATCTGTTGCATTTTGGCTATAAAGAACTTTGCCACTGTTTGCATCTACAGCAATAGAAGATTTAGCTGCTACAGAAAAATTATCAGCTTGAGCATTTACAGTAGCCAAAGGAGAGAATAAAAGAAGTACAGAAAGGAAGGTAATCAAGATTTTTTTCATGTTTCTATTTTACCATACCAGCTAAATAAGGTCTAATGTATTTTAAGGAAAGTTAAGTCTTTTAACTCACGCAATTGGATATATAATGACAGATCAGAGGTTTCACGTAAAACATTGTTAATTTTATAAATGAAGCTACATCAATGTTGGCTATTTAAGATAAAGAAGTCAATGAAGTTTACTTCTACTGTAAACTTCATTGACAGTACAACTATTTAATATATCATGTTCTTGCGAGAAGAGACTACAGATGATGCTAGCTAATAATTTAGTAGAGGAAGGAAAATGAAGCAATTACTATGATTTTTCACTTGATATTATAAAGGCGTCCCACAGTTTATGAAGCAAGTCAAGAATAGTCAGTACTTGGAAAGCAAACAAGGCGTACTCTCTGTTATTGATAATATTTACGGACTTCATCCCACTCTTTTCATTAGTATTTATCCCCTTAGTCTTCTTAGATTTTTAGTTTTTGGCTAAGCTGATACCTCATTTCTCCATCAAGTAAAGTTAACAGATATCCTCTTTTTATAAAGAATTATCAGGAGTACGTGACAGGATGCAAAATGATAAAATTTTTGTAAAGAAATACTTTTCTTCAAAATCTGCAAAATAAAGTTGACAGAGTGTTGAAATTTTGATAAGATATTAAACGGTACTTTTTATATTTGGTCCTAATAAGGAGAACTTGTATAAGTTGCCAAACTTCTTGTCAGAACTTGGATTAAGCGACCATATACTGACATTCCAACTTTATAAAAAAACAGAAAGGATTGTTTATTCATTTTATTTCGCTTTGCGGTTCTCCGTAAATAAAAGGGATAAGCAGACAGAAAAATGCCTACTATTAACCAATTGGTGCGTAAAGGTCGTCACTCTAAAGTGGAAAAATCTAACTCACCTGCATTGAACATCGGCTATAACAGTCGTAAAAAACTCCAAACTAAAGTAGCAAGCCCACAAAAACGTGGTGTTGCAACTCGTGTTGGAACAATGACTCCGAAAAAACCTAACTCAGCGCTCCGTAAATTCGCTCGTGTACGTTTGTCTAACCTTATCGAGGTTACAGCATACATCCCAGGTATCGGTCACAACTTGCAAGAACACAGCGTCGTACTTCTTCGTGGTGGACGTGTGAAAGACTTGCCAGGGGTACGTTACCACATCGTTCGTGGTGCACTTGATACAGCTGGTGTAACAGATCGTAAACAAAGCCGTTCTAAATACGGTACTAAAAAACCAAAAGCGTAATTGAAAGGAGATAAGAAGAATGCGTAAAAATCGTGCCCCAAAACGTGAAGTTTTGGCAGATCCAATGTACAACTCAGTAGTAGTAACACGTCTTATCAACCGCGTTATGCTTGATGGTAAACGTGGCGTTTCTACAAACATCGTTTACGGAGCTTTCAAACAAATTGAAGAAGCTACTGGAAACAACCCACTTGAAGTTTTCGAAACAGCTATGGAAAATATCATGCCTGTTCTTGAAGTTCGCGCTCGTCGTGTTGGTGGTTCTAACTATCAAGTCCCAGTTGAAGTTCGTCCAGAACGTCGTACAACTCTCGGACTCCGTTGGTTGGTAACAATCGCTCGTAACCGTGGTGAACACACTATGCAAGACCGTCTTGCAAAAGAAATTCTTGATGCTGCAAACAACACAGGTGCTGCAGTTAAGAAACGGGAAGACACACACAAAATGGCAGAAGCAAACCGTGCGTTCGCTCACTTCCGTTGGTAAGAAGATGACCTTGGTCGTTATTCTAGAAAAAGCTTGACTTTATGGTCAAGCTTTTTTATTTGCAAAGATAAGAAAATAAAAAAATATACACATTTACATAACAAAAATATGAGAAAAAAGCTACAAAAAACACTTAAACACCTTGCAGATTTGATGAATTTGTAGTAAAATAAGGCGAAAACACTTTCAAACTTAAGGAGTATATTACACAATATGAAAAAATTGTCTAAAACCGCCTATGGCGGTGTCGCAGGGAAAGATTACCTCCCTTATGAAGATGGACGCAAAAAGAGTGCTGGCAACCCAGTTGTAATTGTTATTGGTATTATTTTGGCCATTCTTTTCGCAGCATCTACTGCTTATTCAGGAATGCGTGCTGGTTTAACAGTAGCTGCAGGTATCCCGGGTGCTATTCTTGGTTCAGGACTTTTGTCAATTTTTATCCGTAAAAATAACTTCCTGATGAAGAATATCCTTCAGTCAATGGCAACAGGTGGTGAATCAATTGCTTCAGGTCTCATCTTTGTTTTACCAGCAGTTATCCTTATCGGGCAACAAGTCTCTTTCTTTGAAGGTGTCATTGTTGGTGTTTCTGCGGTTCTTGTATCTCTTGGTATTTTATCATTTGTTCAAGACTATCTCTTAGTTGAAGAACATGGCACACTTGTTTATCCAGAAGCGATGGCTATTTCAGAAACACTTGTTGCTTCTTCAACAGGTGGTAACTCGCTTAAATACATGGGGATTGGTTTTGGTGTTGGTGGACTTATTACTGCATTCACTTCAGCAGTTTTTGGTGTTGTGAACAACGTTGTAAGCTATACAAACGAAACTTTCTACAAATGGAAACTTGAAATTGAAGTAAATCCAATGCTTGCTGCTATCGGATTTATTGTTGGACTTGAGGTTGCGGTAATGATGTTTGCCGGTTCAATCCTCGCTAACTTTGGTATCGCTCCATTGATTGGTTACTTCTCAGAAATGGCTGGAAACGGTCATCATGTTTGGAATGATCCATCTACTTCAATCCAAGCTATGAATTTTGCTGCAATCTCAGGATCATATGTTAAATACATTGGTGCGGGGATGATGATTTCTGGTGGTATGATTGGGGCAATCCGTCTTATCCCAACAATCATCAACTCTGTTAAAGCAACACTCGATGGACGTAAGAATGCCGAAGCTGGAGAACGTGATTCACTTGGTATCTTCGCTATCCTTATTGGTATTGTTGCAACATTTGTTGTTGGTTTCATCATTTCTGGCGGGAACATCGCTATGACTTTCCTTGCTGGTATTCTTTCAATCGTTCTTTCAATGTTGTTCATCATCGTTGCAGGACGCTTGACAGGTACAATCGGTACATCTAACTTGCCAGTATCTGGTATGACAATTGCCTCACTCGTTATCTTGACTCTTGTTTTCTTGACAATGGGTTGGACATCAAGTGCAAACCTTAAATCACTCTTGCTCTTCGGTACTTTCATCGTTGTAGCGATTTCTGTAGCTGGTGGTTATACACAAGCTCAAAAAGTTACCTTCATCACTGGTGGTAACAAATATGAAGTACGTCGTTTCTTCCTCGTTGCTGCTGTTCTTGGTGTGGTAGTCGTAACAGGAGTTATCGTATTACTTCGTGATCAACTAGCATTGACTGGTGATGCAGCTCAGTTTGCTTTGCCACAAGCAAACTTGATGGCTACTTTGACTGATGGTATCATCGGTGGAGAACTCCCATGGCACATGATCATTGCTGGTATCGTGTTCGGTATTATCCTTTACATGATTAAAGTTCCAGTTATGACTTTCGCGATTGGTTTCTACCTTCCAATTTCAACAACATCAATCATTCTTATCGGTGCTTTAGTTCGTATTTTGGTGGAAGTTCTTGGTAAGAAAGACACAGAAGCTGTTCAAGAAGAACGTATGTCATCAGGTGTATCTCTATCTTCTGGTTTAGTTGCAGGTGCATCAATTATTGGTCTATTGGGTATTATCCTTCAAGTTTCAGGAGTTGTAACTCCTGGCACACCTACAGGATTTATTGGCTCTAACGCTATGGCTTGGGTCCTTATGGTTATCTTAATCATTGCGATTGTGGCACCATTGATGTCAATCAAGAAAGCTCCGGCTGCTGAGAAGTCAGATGAGTAATAAAAAGAAAAAAGATGATATTTCAGATGAAAATCTGAATATGATTTTCCGAAAAAAAGACAAAGTGCTATTTGAATGGCATGAAGGTCGGATTCGGATTTATAAAGATCAAAAGCATTGGACACAAAATCTTATGCGTAAGATGGGGGCGAAAATACCTCAACGTACGTACATGTCTTTGGATGAATATGGTACACTTGTTTTTAGCATGATCGATGGTAAAACAACCGTAAAGGAAATAGGAGAAGCACTGAGTGCACAGCACGAAGAAGCCTCTCAACAACTCTATGAGCGTCTTTTCCTGTACCTTAATCATTTAGAATCTGTCGAAAGATGGATTGAGATTGTTGAAAAAGGGGAATAGTCTCCTTTTTCTTTTTTTGACAAAAATTTTTCATGAAGAAGAAGTAAGTCTTTTTGAAAAAAGCTTAAATTTTATTTAAAAATAGTTGAAAGATGAAAATAGAACTATAAAAACCTTTATTATTATGATATAATGGGGTGTAAAACTAAAAATTAATTAGGAGAAAACTATGGCTCGCGAATTTTCACTTGAAAATACTCGTAATATCGGTATCATGGCTCACGTCGATGCCGGTAAAACAACTACCACTGAACGTGTCCTTTACTATACTGGTAAAATTCACAAAATCGGTGAAACTCACGAAGGTGCATCACAAATGGACTGGATGGAGCAAGAACAAGAACGTGGTATCACTATCACTTCTGCTGCGACAACTGCCCAATGGAAAGGCAACCGCGTAAACATTATTGATACACCAGGTCACGTGGACTTCACAATCGAAGTACAACGTTCACTCCGTGTTCTTGACGGTGCGGTAACTGTACTTGATGCTCAATCAGGTGTTGAACCACAAACTGAAACAGTTTGGCGTCAAGCAACTGACTATGGGGTTCCACGTATCGTTTTTGCTAATAAAATGGATAAAATCGGTGCTGATTTCTTCTACTCACTTTCTACATTGCACGATCGTTTAGGCGCTAACGCTCATCCAATTCAAATCCCAATCGGATCTGAAGAAGATTTCGTTGGTATCATTGACTTGGTAACTATGCGTGCAGAAATCTATACTAACGACCTTGGTACAGATATCCGTGACGAAGAAATCCCAGCAGAATACATGGAACAAGCTGAAGAATGGCGTACAAAACTTATCGAAGCTATCGCTGAAACAGACGATGACTTGATGGAAAAATACTTTGCAGGTGAAGAAATCACTGAAGCAGAGTTGAAAGCTGCTATTCGTAAAGCAACAATCAATGTTGAATTCTACCCAATGCTTGCAGGTTCTGCCTTCAAGAACAAAGGTGTTCAAATGATGCTTGATGCGGTTATTGATTACCTCCCAAGCCCATTGGATATCCCTGCAATCAAAGGTGTTAACCCAGATACAGACGAAGAAGATGAACGCCCAGCATCAGATGATGCTCCATTTGCGGCACTTGCCTTCAAGATCATGACTGACCCATTCGTTGGACGTCTTTCATTCTTCCGTGTATACTCAGGTACATTGGACGCTGGTTCATATGTTTTGAATACTTCTAAAGGTAAACGTGAACGTATCGGACGTATCCTCCAAATGCACGCGAATACTCGTCAAGAAATCCAAACAGTTTATGCTGGTGATATCGCCGCTGCTGTTGGTTTGAAAAACACTACAACTGGTGACTCATTGACTGACGAAAAATCACGCATCATCCTTGAGTCTATCGAAGTTCCAGAACCAGTTATCCAACTCTCTGTTGAACCTAAATCAAAAGCTGACCAAGATAAAATGGGTGTTGCCCTTACTAAATTGGCAGAAGAAGATCCAACATTCCGCGTTGAAACAAACGTTGAAACTGGTGAAACAGTTATCTCTGGTATGGGTGAACTTCACCTTGACGTCCTTGTTGACCGTATGAAACGTGAATTCAAAGTTGAAGCTAACGTTGGTGCGCCTCAAGTATCATACCGTGAAACTTTCCGTGCATCTACTCAAGCACGTGGATTCTTCAAACGTCAATCAGGTGGTAAAGGTCAATACGGTGACGTATGGATCGAATTCACACCAAACGAAGAAGGTGCTGGTTTCGAATTTGAAAATGCTATCGTCGGTGGTGTGGTTCCACGTGAATTCGTACCAGCTGTTGAAAAAGGTTTGGTAGAAACTATGGCTAACGGTGTTCTTGCTGGTTACCCAATGGTTGATATTAAAGCTAAACTTTACGATGGTTCATATCACGATGTCGATTCATCAGAAACTGCCTTCAAGGTTGCGGCTTCACTCGCTATGAAAGAAGCTGCTAAGACTGCACAACCTGCAATCCTTGAACCAATGATGAAAGTTGTCATCACAGTTCCTGAAGAAAACCTCGGAGATGTTATGGGTCACGTAACAGCTCGTCGTGGACGTGTAAACAGCATGGAAGCACATGGTAAATCACAAATCGTTAACGCATTTGTACCACTTGCTGAAATGTTTGGTTATGCAACTACACTTCGTTCAGCTTCACAAGGTCGTGGTACATTTATGATGACATTTGACCACTACGAAGATGTACCTAAATCAGTACAAGAAGAAATTATCAAGAAAAACGGTCGCGGTGGCGATGCTGAATAATCTTTGATTATTTCAACTAATAAAAAGCAATATCTTTAAGATATTGCTTTTTTTTTTTTTTATTATTCGAGAATCTATCTCAGATACGGTAATTTTTATGATTGAATATAACTCCTTTGCTTGATTGTTCGGTTTTTCTACGTTATAATTAAACCAACAAAAAGAAAAGGGTGATTAATATGAAAAGAAACGAACGTTTAGTGGATTTTACTAATTTTTTATTGAACAGACCCAATAGAATGTTAAACCTGAACGAAATTAGTAAACGCTATGAAGTAGCCAAATCCTCGATTTCTGAAGATCTCGTTTTTATTAAACGTGTTTTTGAAGATCAAAATATCGGGATTGTCGAAACTTTTCCTGGAAGTTTAGGCGGCGTACGTTTTACACCTTACATATCTGACGAAGTATCTCGGGATCGTGCGTTAGAGCTTGCTGACTTATTGCGTGAAGAAAATCGTATTTTACCTGGAGGCTATATTTATCTTTCCGACATTTTGGGTCACCCTTCTAATCTTAAAAAAATAGGCCAAATTATTGCTCATGAGTATTGTGATAAACAGATTGATGTTGTGATGACGATCGCGACAAAAGGGATTCCGATCGCACAGTCTGTAGCGGAAATATTAGATGTTCCCTTTGTTATTGTCCGACGCGATCCTAAAGTTACAGAAGGGGCAACTCTGAACGTGAATTACATGTCGGGTTCAAGCAGCCGTGTTGAAAATATGACGCTTTCTAAGCGGAGTTTATCTATTGGCCAAAGTGTGTTGATCGTAGATGATTTTATGAAGGGGGCGGGAACGATTAATGGTATGAAGAGCCTGGTTCATGAATTCGATTGCTTCTTATCTGGTGTCGCTGTTTTTCTGGAGGGGCCTTTCAAAGGAGAGCGTTTGGTAGATGATTATAAATCAATCCTCAAGGTAGATCAGATAGATGTAGCCCAAAGGACGATTGAAGTAGAGTTAGGTAATATATTTGAAGAGAAGTAAAGCAAACAAGTAGGTGTTGTTGCTCTAAACTTTGATATTTTATTGTTACTAAAGTTACTATTTGCCTTAGGCGCGGGTCTCGGTGGTCTTTTTCTTTTCTTTATTACACCTGAGCGAATGTCTTGTATTTTGGGTTGGTTTACTTGAGGAGAATTAAAAGAAGATTCGAGTGATACTATAGCTCATCTTTATTAAACTTGGGACATTATTTTATTGTTGGTACAGTATCTCACCGCTGTTTATCTTCTAGTACATGGTTTACTCAAGATTCTGACTTTGTTTCTTTTATGGAAAAGATTCTTTGCGGTTTTATTATTTATCAACTGGTGGATTATTTGTAACATTATTCAAATTTTATGCTTTCGGTATCGGATGTTGATGTTTTACAGAGTATCTTACTTACTTAGAATATAAAAATATAAAAAAGCTTTGACTATTTAGTCAAAGCTTTTTTATTAGTTGAGAGTAGAAATTTTATTAATTGGCCATACACGGAACATAGTTCGACCAACAATATCAGAACGTTTAAAGGTTCCTACTGCTCGACTGTCTCGCGATACAATACGGTTGTCTCCTAAGAGGAGATATTCCCCCTCAGGTACTTTAATCGTAAAGGTTGGATTGCCTGTTGCGTCTGTTGTAAAGGCTTGAGCTTGTTGCGCAAGCTGAACAAAGTAAGCGCGGTTTGCTTCCGAGAGTTCTGAAGTCAAAGCATAATTTTGATAAGTTTTTTCGAGTTCGTTATTGGAAAGCTGTTTTTTAAAGTCTGCCAAATATGGCTCATCAGTTTTCTTTCCGTTAATGTAAAGTTGATCTTTATCAAATTTAATTTCGTCGCCAGGCATACCGACTACACGTTTTACAACGTCTTTTGTTTCTGTTTGCCCATTAACTGTTTCTGTTTCTTTAGCAACTACGATGTCAAAGCGGTTAATACTTGCGGTTTTGATAAGAACAAGGCGTTGTTTATCAGCTAAGTTTGGATCCATTGAATGACCGTCAACAACGACAAGGGACCAGATAAAGATACGTGAAAGAATTGCGATGGTGATAATTGCGAGAAAAATTCCCCATTCTTTGACGAAACGTGTGAAGGCATTTGTTTGTTTGTTTTGTTTGGTATTTTCCATATTTAACTTTCTATATTTGAGCTATATTTATTGCTTTCTTAGTGTTGGCGAAATGTAATTTTGCATATCTTTTCAAGACCTCAGGACCGTTTTGCCGTATTAGCTTTGCGGCCACCTGATCAGAAGCTGTTCCAGCGCCGCTTGGCAACTTATAGCCGGCTTCTAGAGAAAGTGCTTTGAGATTTTCTAGAAAGAGGTAGCGGGCTATAATGGAGCTACAGGCAACGGCTAAGAATTGGTCTTCAGCCTTAGGTAAAAGTGTAACTCTACCGTTTACTTTATTCTGTTCGGCTACTAAATATTTTTGATAATTATTTTCCGTCGTAAAGGCATCGACTATTATATATTCAATACTCTCAGAAACACGTTTTTCGAGGAGGTAAATAGCTTGGTTATGTAAGGCCACTTTGATACTTACAGCATTGTAGCCTGAATCAATGACTTGGTTATACTTTGTAGGCTCGACAATCAAAGGCACATGTGTGATATTCTCTATTAATTGAGGAGCGATTTGATAGATCTTTTCATCGGTGACTTTTTTAGAATCGGCAACACCGAGTTTCTTTAATAAAAGGACATCTTCGGAATTGACAAAACTAGCCACAACTACTAAAGGTCCAAAATAAGAACCATTACCAACTTCATCAGTACCGATTATGTTCTCTTGTTGCTGTGGACGTGATGAAGCGGTATGCCCAAATTGTTGAGCGATACGTTCAGCATCTTCTCCTTGAAAGACAACTTTTCCAGATGTATATACAGAAATAGTAGCTTTGGGGAGTTTCGCATAAAAAATGATATATTGATTCTTTGATACCTTCTTATATTTATCAAACTTAAGAAAAAGTTTATCTAACATTTTGGAGTCTAAAGTAAGAACTACATTCATGGTAATAGTTTAACATAAAAGCAAAAAAATTAAAAATGAATCTTGACAAGACTTGACATATGTGGTATTATGATAAACGGTATTGTTTACCCCATTTTTGTGGCCCCGGAAACCCAAAAATATTTGCAGGACTCTTACACCTGCCGTAAACAAATTCTAAGTAAAGGAAACTTAACCCAAATGATGAAAACAACATTCATGGCTAACGCTTCAAACGTTGACCGTAAATGGTACGTGGTTGACGCAACTGATGTACCTCTTGGTCGTTTGTCAGCTGTAGTTGCTAGCGTACTTCGCGGTAAAAACAAACCAACTTTCACTCCTCACACAGATACAGGTGATTTCGTTATCGTTATCAATGCTGATAAAGTAAAACTTACTGGTAAAAAAGCAACTGATAAAGTTTACTACCGTCACAGCCTTCACCCAGGTGGATTGAAATCAATCACTGCTGGTGAACTCCGTGAGAAAAACGCTGTACGTTTGATTGAAAAATCAGTTAAAGGTATGCTTCCACACAACACTCTTGGACGTGCTCAAGGCATGAAACTTAAAGTGTTTGTTGGTGGTGAACACACACACGCAGCACAAAAACCTGAAGTTCTTGATATTTCAGGTCTTATCTAAGGAGGGAACGCACTAAATGGCACAAGTACAATATGCTGGCACAGGACGCCGTAAAAATTCAGTTGCTCGTGTACGTCTCGTACCCGGCACAGGTAAAATCGTAATTAACAAACGTGATGTAGAAGACTACATCCCACAAGCAGCACTTCGCCTTGTTATCAATCAACCATTTGCAGCTACACAAACTGAAGGTAGCTACGACACACTCGTAAACGTAAACGGTGGTGGTGTATCAGGTCAATCAGGAGCTATCCGTCACGGTATCGCTCGTGCATTGCTTGAAGTGGATCCAGACTTCCGTGGTGCTTTGAAACGCGCTGGCTTGCTTACACGTGATGCTCGTATGGTTGAACGTAAAAAAGCTGGTCTTAAGAAAGCCCGTAAAGCTTCACAATTCTCAAAACGTTAATCTGTTTCAGATATACCAACGTTTTGAACTATTATTTGGTGTAAATTGGTGTAAAAATCAGTTTTACTATCAATATAAAAGCAAAAGACATCAGTATTTTACTGGTGTCTTTTTTGATATTAAGTATTTTATAAATAAATATTGGCTTCGGGAATATGTTTATATAGAGTATCAGTAGTAGCAACATATACATCATATGAATGGTAGTCATTTTCAAATGAACCTCCAAAATCTAATATCTCTATAATTCCTTGCAAAGTCTCGCCATTAAAGTCAAATTTAACTTCTTGACCTTTGAAATACTTCATTGGTGGCAAACCATGGTTCTCTTTAGAAAACATACTTAGTCCTCATCTTTCAATGAATTTAATAAATCTAAAGCCTCTGTATCTTGCAGATGCTTTTTCTCTGGCATTAACTCAAGATAGTAATTCATAGTTGTTTGCAAATTTGAATGCCCTAAGCGTTGGGAAATATAGTCTAGTCTAATACTATCGTTTGAAAATAGAAATGAAGCATGAGTATCTCGAAGCCCATGAAAAGTAGTTCTAGGGATATCTAATTTCTTCAATAGTCTTGCTAATTTCGCTGATTGTTGAAAACCGTCTGGAACAAATAAGAAACCATTCTCTTTTGGTGTCAGAGTGTTAATAATCTCGTAAACATCTTTATTAATCGTCACAGTTCGTTTAGACCTCGGTGTTTTAAGACGAGTATCAGGGCTTGTGGGGCTGATTGAGCGCTCTATTTTAATACCATACTCAATTATGTCATTCCTAGTCAAAGCGAGCAGCTCGCCGCGTCTAGCTCCAGTTTCCAGCGCTAAGAGCACCAGAACATAAAACTCCTTATTATGATTTTGTAGGAGATAAGAACGTAATTTCTTAAAATCAGAAATAGATAGTGCTTTATTTCTTTTTTCAAGTTCTTTACCACGGGTTTTTACAAGACCAGCAAAATCTGAAACAAGAAGATTTCTTCCGTAGGCGTAACGAAGCGAAGTTCGTAATTTTAATAATAATTCGGTTGTCGTTTTACGAGAATGTTTTTCCCCATATTCGTCTATTTTCATTTGGACTACTAGGTCATTTAATTCATTTAGTTTTATATCTTTGAATAATTTTTTTACTATAGGGATAGTCCTTGTATAGTTCACAAAGGTAGCGGGTCTCACATCATTCTTTTTTACGATATAGACCCAATTTTCATAAAAGGTAGAAAAACTATCTTGTCTTCTTGCAAGGTCTATACCATCACCTTTTGCTATCTCGTGTTGCATAGCCCAACGTTTCGCCTCAGCTTTAGTTTTGAATGTTTTTGTAATCCGATTATTTGCGCCATGTTTATAGTTTGAAATTACTGCTCGATATGAGTTGCCTCTTTTCGTTATTGTTGCCATTTATCTAACCTCGCTTAATGAATTGAATTATTAACGATAAATTTTTCAAGCTCATTGATTGTATAACGTTCTTGTTTTCCAACCATGAACCTTTTTAACTCGTCTGAACTTCTAACATATTTGTCAAAAGATTTTGGGTCAATCCCTAAGAAATTAGCTGCCATTTCCCTCGTCAACAATAAAGGAAAGTTTTTTACTTCACGATTCATTTTATTTCCTCACATTTAATCAATTTTTATTTTTTTATATTTGATACGGTTCTCTAAGAGTTCTCCATTTTTGAAAATCTTGCCTGAATACTCTGTTTCATATAAAACTTCATTATGTTTGATGATATTTTCGGTATCTTCAAATGTAACGAATTTAAGTACTTCAGGTTTTTTCAGATTTCTTGAAGAATAAAAAGATTTCTTTCCATAACTTTCAAGAAGTTCCTGTCCGATTCCCTTTTCAAAGTACTTTGAAACGTACCTCCCGCGACTTGATTTTGAATCAACATCAATTTTATTAATCCATACTCCTCCAAGACCCCAAACTTTTACTAAATCATGTTGGGGAATAAATGGAAAATCAAAAAGCATAATATGAACGTGCCAAGCACCTCTTTTTTGCTTTTCTAATACAGCAAGATATTTAAGTAGTCGTTTTTTTTTATTAAAAATTTTATAGTTTAAACGTTTGATGAATTTGTCGAAAAGTAAATTAAATTGATTTCTATCTTGAATATTTTCTTTTGTTGTAAGTGTGAGGAATGAAGTTCTTTTGTCGAAATTAGTATCAACTAATCTCATAACTTCCCAACGTGAATTTTTTCTTGTTTTTGAAATTCTTTCTAGTCGTTCATTTTGTTCTTCAGTAGATAATTCATCAAAATTTCGTTTCTTTTTTCGTTCTTTTTTCGATTCAGTATTTTTAATATTTTCATCTTGAGTAAAGATAACTTTTTCATATTCATATACTTCGATATATGAAGCAGTGCGGATAATTTTTCGGTTATAACTCACAAAAAATCACCATATTTTCAATATTTTTCTCGTAGTGTTTGCTTATACAATAAATAAACTAGGAAGCGAATAAAATTCGCTTCCGTACCTCTAAATTTGGATCAAGAATGTCGTTCCACTAACACGCTCCGCTTGCCCAACGAGTTAGGCAGTTCCATTCTTGAACCAAAATAAGAGATACAAAGGCTAGAAATTATTTATTAGCTGGTAGGACATCAGCACAAGAAAACCATAAATTTCCATTAAATTGCCCCACATTTAAATCTTGAAGCAGTACAGGAGTAGTTTTATTATTTTTTAAATCTTGAACACTTAAGCTAGGAGCTACATTATTAACTTTAACTTGAATCATTTCCATGAAAAAGTCTGAACTCTCATCTTGAATAGACACATTTAAGCGGTACGCAGATAATTTCTGTGTTTCACGGTCTAATACTTCTGAATATCCTTTTACTGCTAAGAATTTATTTCCGAGTAACTCGGGTTTCAAAAAATCATTTAATTTCATATCAATATTCCTTTCGTTCCAGCTTTTATAAGTCGTTCAGGATTGGACGTACATTTTAGTATTTTTCAGCTTTATCAAGCTGACCGGCCCGTCATTCCGCCGGCTGCATGAGGGCATTTCATAGATAAACAAATCAAAAACCGATTTATTTATCTATGAAACGCTGGTATATTTTGTTATCTCCTCAATAAAATTATATTTTTCTCTATCGACCCATGGTGCTTCATAATATTGAGCTGTTTCTTTACCGCTACCTTGCAAGTATAAGAATCCAGCCCCTTTTTCTTCAATTGGCTGAGGTGTTGGACTGGCACCGCCAAAGACCATTTTATAGCCCTCTGTAGAATTACTTCCTAAAGCTACTCTTAGCCCTAGATTATCCCTAAGGTCAGTGTTGAGCGTATTTGCTGACATCTGCTGGCTTGAAACCAAGATGAACACACCAGCTTGGCGCCCTTTTAGAATTATCTGCCTAATATAATCCATTACTTCGTTGACTATTGCTTTGGAATTTTTATCGGTTCCATTTGCTTGAAAGGCGCCCATTTCGTCAAACACAAGCCAGACAGGTAAAAGATCATGGTCTACATATGAGCTACCATATTTGAAGTTCTCTTGCATAAACTCATAGCGAGCCTCCATTTCTTCGGCAACTAATCTACAAATTTTAGCAATACCATTTAATGAACTACTAACATGAGTTTCATCAAAATAATGCGATAGTTGAGATAAATCGCTGTTTTTTGGGTCGCAAATATAAACTTCTGGTATATCATCACCAACATCACCGACCTGTAACCACTGAATTATCAGTGTTTCTATGAAAATCGACTTGCCGCTTCCGGTACCACCAGCTAATAAGATGTGTGGGGCTTTTGCAGGATCGTATAGAATTCCAAAGCCCAAATTTATTATTTGAGAGGGGTTGCGTTCAAGACCATTTGTTGACTTAATAACCAGTCTTTCAGGTTTAACAGTCAGAAAGTGATAGGCACAAAAAGAAGGTTTGTCGATTTTTTCGTATAATGGTTTACCAAGTAAGGCAGAAAGCTCTACATCAAGGTTTATCATTTTTGAGGTGTAGTTATCACCGTTTTTTACTGCATAAATAATGATTCTATTCTCAAAGATTTTATAGGTAAATTCTGCTGAAGATATGAACTTCTTTATTTTCTTTGTTTTATAACTACCATTACTTTGTCGTTCTTCATATTCTGAGTAGCCTTCCTTATATAGTCCGTTATTAAAAATAAAACTTATTAATAAATCACGATAATAAAATTTATCTTTAAGCCGATATTTTATCTTTTTGAAAATGGAATAGCCCCCAATTCCGATAACCATTGAAATAATAGGAACAAGTAAAACTAGATTTGATTCCCAAGAACTAAAGGCAGAAATGTTTATGACAAGTAGAGTAAAAATCAAGAAAATCCCTACCTTATTTAATCGAGCCACCCAGTTGGTATTCTTATTTAGCAAAGATATAATTTCAAAATCTTTTTTTTGAATGAATGGAATACTCATAAATCTCCTTTTCATATTCGATTGCCATTAGAATCGTAGCTATGGTATTTTTCCATGAAATCATTCCAAGTCTTGACCCTATCTTCAAATGACCAGCAAGGATTATCTGAATCGGGTAAAAATTCAATTTCCCTTGTATTTGTACTGAAGGTCTTTATAATCCCATCATCTCCCATGACTGATATATCTTTGAAATAAGAAAGAACTAGAACACCACTATATCTAATTTCAAAATGTTCTTTGAAGCGTTCAAGTTCATCCTCAATAGGAGAGCGAAGATATATTTTACCCATAGTTTTCAATGTTTTATAAACATTAAATTCTCCAAGAATGGCTTGCCAGGGTTGCCATTGATCTTTAGAATTTTTAGTTCTGATTTCAAGAACAGGGGTGCCACTAGGAAATTCCAGTAACTCCTCACTCAGAACGAAATCATGTGGCAACTGATTGATAAATGCTCTCTGCCCTTGATTTTCTTGAATGATAAAACCAAATGGGTTTATATCTACTTGTTCTTTATCATCAAGTTTTAATAAGTAATCTTCTTGAGCCAAGAATGGATACTTCACAAGCTTAGGTTGGTAAAAAATTCCATCAGCAATATCTCCAAAAGGGATCCAATCATTTTCAGGCTTATTCTTATTTGAAAAGTATTTGAATTGTAGGGCGTTATTCTTTAGGGTTATTACATTATCAGTCATAAAATTCTCCTTAAATTATAATTGTGAGTAGGGGTGATTAGACTAAGTTCTTTTGAGTTTTATTTTATACAGATACCTCGTCATCTTTTCTTACTTTATTTTTCACATATGCTTCAAGAATTTTACCTAGAATAGCCAGAAGTATAGATAAGAAGGTAATAATAAACCACGTTTGAAATAGTCCTAGTTGCAGAACGCTTAGAGTTGCTCTATGAGCAATTGGATCGTAATAGGACAGATAGAAGCCACCGACCAAGTAAGGGCTAGTAATGTCTTTGAAGGCAGTGTTTGATACTAAGCACAGTATTAAACCAATGATAGTGCTAGTAAAAACTGTTGGAAGCAAGAACAATAAAGAAATAGCTTGGCTCTCGTATATTTTTTTCATTTTAACTCCATCCTTTTTAAAAGTTTAGGGGAATCCCCCCTAAACAATTTAATTACTCTATTTAGTTGTATAAAATGATTTATTTCTATAACCGTGGTAAATTTCATCATTCATTAGAGAAATTCTAGACCTATCGTCTTTACGATGTTTTTGTCTATTCAGAAGAATAATATTCTCAGCAAATTTTTTTAGGGTAGGTTCATATATAGTTTCGGCTTTGTGTGGTAACTTAGCTAACTCATTCCGCAAAAATTCTTTAGATTCATCATCAAATTCGAATTCTACGGAGCTATCTAGGTTAATTCTTTGTACTCGGATAATACCGTATTTATTCGGCATTTCCATATTTTCGTCGACAAAAATCTCTTTGAATTTTTTCATTTTAAATTTCTCTCCATATTTCTATTTTATTTTTTCTATTTTGTTTTTCGTGATAGAAGAATTATTATTATTATGGTTCGGCTCTAATTTTCATAACTACCCCTTGTTTAATTTAATCCAACGTCGTATCTAACATACACATAAGGTTTAAAAATTTTGAAGTTACCGATTAGGGAACTTCAAATACTTTTTAAACAATTTTTTCTAAATAATAAGCATATATTATAAGTTTTAAAACATAACTCATCTTTACAACTCGTACCATATCTTCACGCATGAATTCTTTTTGGTATCTTTCAAGTTCAGATATAATCCAGTCTTCAAGATATAACCGAGGTGCCAATGTACCTACATCTTTATCTTTTGGTATCTTATGAATATTTTCTTGAAGTGAAATTTCTATATCTTTCCATTTTTGAGAAGAGTAATTTTTAGTGTGATGATATGCTTTTTCTATTACGCTAGATGCAGATACCTTAAAAATTGTTGTAATTGAAACTCCACCTAAGGTATCTTCCTTACTTTCTAGGTAATCTTTAATAATGAATTCAATATTCTGTATATCATTACTATCAATCGTCTCATCAAGTTCTTGCTGAGTGAATCTTTGGAGAATTTCTAACCAATATTTTGCTTCATAGGATAATCTAATACTCATGTAAGTTCTAGCCAAGTTGAATTCCTCCTTTCTATCTTTTGTGTCGCTTATATTATACATAATAGCATTTTATCAAATGGACTGTCAAGTATAAACAAGGATAAAAATAATTTAGCAAAAAAATAATGGTGTAAATTGGTGGTAAAGTCTCCCCAATTTATCAATAAATATCCATTTCTAAAACTTTCAAAAATAAAAAAATATTGATAAGAAGGGATTTTAAAGTATAGAAAACCCTAACTCTGGGTCTTGCCATTGCTCAAAACGTTAATCTTTTTCAGATATATCAACGTTTCGAACAATTATTTGGTGGAGATTGGTGTAACATTCAATCTCCCTTATATAAATATAAAAAAGACTCCAGAATTTTACTGGAGTCTTTTTTATATTTATCATAAAGACCGTCTTAAATACGAATACTAAGAGCGGAGTATGTTTGCAAAAAGTAAAAATACCTCCAGGAAGGGGCTCTATCTTTAAGATTAGTATTCAATTGATTTAATCTTTTCGTTTGACCCTAAAAGAGTTACCAGTGATGCAAGTTCATAAGTTTTGGGTAAGCTCAGATATAGATCAGTTTTCAAACAATTATTTGATTTTTTTTCAACTTTTATACTCAGAATTTTGATATGTTCATTTTTCATTTGTTTTTGCAACAGGCGAAGACCTTCAATATCTTCTAATTGAACGATAAGATGATTGCTTGTTGCTGTTTTTATCCACCGATAATTTTGATGTAAAATAATTTGAAAAAGTAAAATGAGTAAAGTAGCTACAATACCTATAAAATATAATCCAGAACCAATAGCCATCCCAATACCAGAAGTTGCCCAAATGCCAGCAGCGGTGGTTAAACCTCGAACGGATTGATTGTGAACAAAAATCAGTCCTGCTCCTAAAAAACCAATTCCGCTTACAATTTGAGCAGCAATTCTGGAAGGATCAAGATTGATCCCATGAGTGCTAATGATGTCCATAAAGCCGTATTTTGAGACGATAATCATCAAAGCAGCACTCAAAGCAACAATTAAATGAGTACGTGTGCCAGCATTTTTATAACGGCTATTTCTTTCATAACCAATAGCATAGCCACAAATTCCTGCTAATATTAAACGAATCAACCAATCAATTTGTGTTAAGAAAGTAATTTGCATAAAAATTCCTCCTTGTCATTTAAAACCTACCTTACATTATATCGCTATTTTAATAAGAAAAACAGTAACTTTTATAAAAAATGAATAACTTATATTGGACTAAATATATATAGTATGTTCTCTGTAGAGGTGAAAAGTTCAAGCGTTTTTTTATACAATAGTACACTAAGGTCTAGCACACGTCCAATATTCAATCAATTTTGGTATAATTGGATGAACAATATTATTTTATAGAGGATTATTTTAGGGAGAAATATTTTATGTCACTTGCGACAATTTATAGCTTTATTGGAACACTGATAACGATTAACACGGTGCTTGCCCTTGTGACGATTTTTCGTAAACCGAGGTCTATTGCCAGTATTTTGGCTTGGTTTATGTTCTTAGTTTTTTTACCAGGTATTGGATTTCTTGGCTATCTTTTCCTAGGACGAGGACTTGATCGAACAACAACACGCCGTTTTGAAGAAGAAAATAAATACAATCTATCTATTCTTGGCCAAAGAGTTCATGAAAACAATGAAAAATTTGGGCCAAAAGATATGACACCACATGAAAAATTATTGAAAAGGTATTTTAATCATATGGAGCGTACACCACTTTGTCGTGGAAATAGTGTGAAATTTTATCTAAATGGTGAAGATAAATTTTCGGCCTTATTTGAAGATATAAAGAATGCTAAAGACAATATCCATGTGGAATACTACGCGTTCTTTAATGACAAGATCGGGACTGCTTTTCGCGATCATCTGATTGCTAAAGCTAAAGAAGGTGTTGAAGTTAGGGTGGTTTATGATCCATGGGGTGGGAAAACGAAAAAAGATTTCTTTAAACCATTGGAAGAAGTAGGAGGCAAGGTTACCGCCTTTATCACGTCGCGTAATGCATTAATGAAAACGCGACTGAACTATCACTTACACCGCAAAATTGTAGTAATAGATGGTCAAATTGGGTGGACCGGTGGATTTAATGTTGGTGATCAATATATTTACAACAGTAAGAAATTTGGCTTCTGGCGTGATACACATGGTAGAATAGTTGGTACAGCAGCATTTGGTCTTCAAGAAACGTTTATTCGAGATTGGAATGTTTCAGTTAGGGATCCTCGAGAGAAGCTTGAACGAAAAGATACATACTTTGTGGTGCCGGAAGAAGAAGGAAATATTGATATCCAGATTGTGGCTAACGGCCCAGAGAGCGACAATAAAACTTTAAGAACAGGTTTCATTAAAATGATTATGGATGCAGAAGACTATATCTGGCTTCAATCGCCCTACTTGATACCTGATGATTCCATGATAACGGCACTTGTAGCAGCAGCGAATTCGGGTGTTGACGTAAGAATTATGATTCCTGATATGCCAGATCATCCATTTATTTTTAGAGCGACACAATATTACGCAAATTATTTACACAAACAAGGGGTAAAAATATACAATTATACAAATGGCTTCATCCATTCCAAAACACTTGTAATGGATGGGAAGTTGGGAGTGTTTGGTACAACTAATCAAGATATACGCAGTTATGAATTAAATTTTGAGATAAGTGCCTTTTGCTATGATGAAGGAGTAGCCGAAGAGATGAGAAGAACCTTTGAGGCAGACTTAAAAGATTCAAGCCTACTCACGGATGAAGAAATTGCTCAACAATCTCTCTGGCTTAAAATCAAGCAAAACTTTTCGAGATTACTGAGTCCAATATTATAATTATAAAAATCAGACGGATTCCGTCTGATTTTTCATATGCCAAGAACGTGACAACGGCGGGGTTTTCCGAACGAATGCAAAAAAAAACAGAAAA
>NZ_BOVP01000014.1 GCF_018403745.1 Lactococcus formosensis
AGAGCAGAGCAGAGCAGAGCAGAGCAGAGCAGAGCAGAGCAGAGCAGAGCAGAGCAGAGCAGAGCAGAGCAGAGCAGTAGTTTTGCGCCTTTTTTACTATGCACTCAATAGACGTCCTGGATAAGGGCGTTTTTTCGCTGTTTAAAATAAAGATTTGAAAAAAGGAACAAGATATGAATAGAGAACAGAAAAGAAAGTTAGGTCTTATCACCGTTTTAGCTATCGCCCTCTTAGTCGGAGGAACCTTCGCCTTTACCGCCTTTAACCAACAAGCCATTAATGACCGACTCAGAGAAAATGATGTTGAAGTTGGCGGTCGTGTTCATGACTACTACAACCGAGACACAGAAAACAAAGACGTCTTTGTGGAAAACTACGGGCAAGAAGAAATCATGGCCCGTATTCGCCTGTCAGAGTTTATGGAAATCCAAGAACGAGGACAATCCAGCTTCACACCTGTCGTAGAGGGTACTGAGCGTGATGATGTAACCTCATGGACCACATGGAAACCTGAGGCAAACACCATGAACCAGCGTCAGACAGGCTCAGACTCTGCCTACTTTACCCCCTATTCTAACCTGACTTTTGGTTGGCACCGTGACGGCCAGTTTGCCCCTTGGTACCTTCCGACCTTCAATCTTGATGAAGCAGATGAACGCACCGCAGCTTCAGGCCATGCCCGAGACTATATCGCGGGCAATGGAGCGACAGACGGCAGCACAGATGGAGCCACTCACCCAGGCGATGGAACAGATGCTTTCTGGTCAGAAGATGAAGAGTATGACAACAGCACAGGCACTTGGCCCGGTTCTCAAGCGACACGTGAAACTGCACAGCACCTCCAACAAGAACGCCCGCCACTGACTATAGAAGAGTGGACAGAACTTGATAACAGTGAGAAAATCGGTGATTTCTGGGTGATTGACTACCAGACAGGCTGGGCTTACTGGGCAAGTAAGCTTCAAGCAGGAGAGACAACCTCCTACTTACTTGACGCTGCCCAAATGACTCCAGCAGCCGATGACATCAATGGCTCTTACTATTATGGTATCCATGTCTCTAGTCATATGCTCAGTCCAGAGCATAGCGATGATTTCCTAGAAGAAGACAGCGAAGGTGAACACCATGAACACTTGGCAGATCTTCTTCAAGGGATAAGAAATAACGCTATGGACCAAGATTGGGGACTTCCGGGCTTGCCAACGGAGAACCCACCAGCTGATGTGGATTCAGCTCCGGGTGACTTCAACTTTGGGTTAATGGAACCAGGGCGACTATTTACCATAGCTGGTCAACAGTTCCGCTATCTTGAAAATCAAGGGGGAGGCAATCATTTAATTATACGTAATGAAATTTTGAATAACGTCTCCTTTGGGGGCGTATCGACCAGAGTTGACAGCTGGTATAACGAAGAAATCTCAGAAGAACTTAGGGGATTTGTTCAACCTGTAGCGAATAGTTTTACGACAGGAGAGGTAGGAAATTCAGGAGCTAATCTCGATGAGAGTGGGTGGCAAGTAAATTTATCTGGAGTAGTCGCAACAGATGAAAGCCGAGTTGATTTAAATGGTACACCTCGTGCTTTTTCCTTATCACTTGCAGATATAAGTCGTTTGTCGGCTCCTGGTCTAGGATTCTCTAACTTTGCACAGCGTATAGCTCCCGGTGATGCTAGCTGGTGGCTACGTACTCCGGTTAGTAGTTTACGTGCTTGGTCTATCACTACAAATCCACCACCTTTTGGCAGATTAATCGGTGAAGCCCGTACAGTATCACAAGGCGTCCGCCCAGCCCTCATCATCCATCAACCCGGAACTTAAAGAAAAGCCAATACAGATAATGAAAAAACAAGATAACTATCGCTTGATATGGTTATTTTGTCTTAGCTTGTCTAACTTGCTTATTGATTATTCTATAATAACTGAGGCGCACCTAACCAATGCAGAAATGCCTTAGGGAAGGGGCGAGAAAATGCTTCAACTTATTTTCGTATCAGTTGTCGCTCCTATAGTGGTAGGAGCAGTCCTTGAGCTGGTCAAGGACTGGCTGAAAGGCTGGCGTAAGCACCATTAGTCCACTGTAACGTCTCTTTGGTAGAGGGGCGTTTTTATTTTGCCCAAAATTGTACAAAAAAAACCGAGGATTATTGGTAGCTCCTCGGTAAGATAGTGAAGCAATGCTTCAACTTATTTTCGTTAAATTCATTATATCATTAGCACTAAATTTGCCAAATTTTACTGACTAAAAATCTAGATTATCTGTTTACTCCCTTGGGGATGTTTTTGGGGATTTTTATTTTTCTGACAGGCTTAGTGTAGTGTTACTACGACTGGAGAGTATTCTCTTGTATATGTGCTCCTAAGTTAGGATTAGGAACCGTTATGAAAATCAAAAACCATTGGAGGGAAGTTGATGACTTTATTTTAATGTATTTTAGACTTGAAACAAAATGAAATAAAAGAGGAGAGTATTTACAACTCTTTTCCTAAGAGTAACCAGGTGCGTTTTTTATAATATCTTCGACATATTAGTGATGTAATATTGTGTGTTATTGTAATTTTTTTGTTGTGTTTGTATTTGTTTTGTTATAATTATATCGTGAGCGAGAAAATTACTTCTTGATTACTCTTTGAATTTGCGCCCAGTCTAAAGGGTGCTCTGTTTTGACATCCAAATCAGAAATCATTATCATTTACTAGAGATTTAGTGTAGAGGAATAACGTGAAAAATTTTTTGAAATTATCAGCTCTCGTTTTAATTGCTGGGGGGTGCAGTTTTGTTAATCAAAATAATGTCAACGACCTTGGAAGACGGTCAACAGGCACCTCTATTTGAACATGAAAAAGTAGTGCAATCTTCAAGAAAACAAGAAAATAACACCTCTAAACCCAAACACACTTATAAAAAGCAAGAAGTTATTCCAACAGCATTTTCTATTGAACAGGGTGCCTCTCCTACACGAGAAGATTTACAGCGTTATCTTTGGTGGTCAGAAGGAAGTCAACAAAATGTACGATTTACTAATCAAGTGAAGCAGGCTTTCCAGAGCAGAGGCGCGGAAAATAAAGAAGTTATTATTTCTCAGTTTCCTTACCAAGTAGCGCAAAATATTTTGCATTATGATTACTCAAATCTTGAGAATCCAAATAAAGAAGAACGTGGTGAGATTTTGATTCCAATAGAAAAAAAATTAATATAATATAAGGAGAGAATCACCATGGAAGAATTAATACGCTATTATATTCGAAATAATGAGCTGGCAAAGTTTCAAGCGATTCTTAAAGACCTGCCAAATCATGAGTTGAAAGAGATGTTACTACAGTTAAACATTGATGAACAGGGAAGTCTTTTTGAGGCTTTAGCAGAAGATAAAGCGCTCGAACTCTTTAGAATTCTACGTATAAGCCAGCAAAAAAATCTTTTGTCTATTCTTAAGCCACCGATGGTACAGAGTATTCTTAACCACCTTTCGCCTGATGATAGGGTAAAACTTTTTGATCGTTTACCTGAGAAGCAGCTCAAGAGCTTTCTGAGTATTTTAAGTTCGACAAACAGAGAAGAGACCCTCAAACTTCAATCCTATACGCCAGAAACTGCGGGAAGAATCATGACGACTGAGTATGTGACTTTGACGGGGGAGCTAACGCAAGAGGAAGCTCTGGCTAAAGTTTCGGATGAAGCACGGCGTAAGGAAAATATTTATATTCTCTTTGTTGTTGATACAGAGGAAAAGCTTCAAGGCTTTATTACTTTAGGGGGACTTTTAACAGTGAAACCTAAGGTACTTATCCAAGATGTGATGTCCCAACAGCCGATCTCTGTTAGAACATCAGTCGATCAAGAGCAAGTTGCCCAGAAAGTAAAGGAACTTGATCTTATTGCTTTAGCTGTGACAGATGATGAAGAGCGCTTGGTCGGCATCGTTACTTTTGATGACGCCATGGAGATTTTAGAAGAAGAAGCGACAGAGGATATCCTGAACCAAGCAGGTTTGTCTGACTTAAAAGATGCCGAAGAGGACCGCAGTAAACTGCTCATTAACGGAAAATTGAGCAAGATATTAGCAGTTCGGCTGCCCTTTCTTGTTGCAACTTTACTCCTAAGCCTCTTATCAGGCTTGGTTATTGAAGGGTTTGAGCAAACCTTGGAATCCATCGCCATGGTGGCGATCTTTATCCCTCTAATCATGGGAATGGGAGGCAATATCGGAACGCAGTCCTCAACAGTTTTCACACGTGGTTTGGTTTTGGGGCATATCAATATGGAAGATTTTCTCACGCCTTTCTTCAAAGAATTGCGCGTGGGCTTAGCTATTGGTGCTTTAATGGGGAGTTTAGCGGGTCTCATTGCTCTTTTATGGCTAGGTCTTCCGATGTTAGGTTTGGCTGTTGGTCTGGCGCTTTTTATAACGATGGCGGTATCTTCGATGCTTGGTTTTTTAGTTCCCTTTATTCTCATCAAGCTAAAAGTTGACCAAGCTGCAGGTTCAGCACCGATTATTACGACACTCAAAGACTTGCTTGCCTTGCTGATTTATTTTACTTGTGTATCAGTTTTTTTAGGGCATCTAATGTAAAAGTGTAGTGGAAAGTGATGGAAGAAGGGGCAACAACTTTAATATTGGTTGTTAATCTTTGGCGAGTGAATAAATCAGGTGTAATGAAGCGTTCAACTGTGCGAATAAAGGTAATAAACTCAAAGTAATGCTAGAAATTCACAAAAAAATTACTAAAATAGAAGTAGAATAAAATAATCTGTGATGGATATTGTTGCGGATTATTTTTATTGTTCATGGTAAAATGGAAGTATCTAAAAAATTGATTCATAACAGCAGGATTCAATATATAGTAATTTACGGAGAAGCGTGTGATTGAAAAAGTTAAACTAAAATCTGGACTAGAGTTTGAACCAGGGAATGTTACAATAATCGTTGGACCGAATAATTCTGGAAAATCGACTCTTTTGAATGACATAAGATTTGAATTGACTCAACCAGATTATGGGTATAAGAACATTGTTGTTGAGAAGATTGACGTTAATAAGTTCAGCGAAGAAAAAGCCAGAGAATTTTATAAAGAATCAGGTAGGGAATTTATTCAGCCCACTAATCAAAATCTTCAACAAGCGTTTCAAGGAAATTTGTTTTTTAAGACAGGTAATGGTAACTTTGGGCAATATAGTGAGCAACAGATAATAAATGCTCTTGCACATGATCAGGATAGGAAGACACGTTACAGAGTGGTCGAAAGTGTGTCTACTAAAGTTTTAGATGGAAATTCAAGACTGAGTTTATTTGTTCCTCAATCTTACAGATTTAGTACTAACAAGGATGATGAATTATCAAATATTGAGAAACTTCATGAAAATAATAAGTTGAGAGAAGAATTTTCAAAATATGTTATTGATGCTTTAGAACTTTATCCAGAAATATTACCCGAAAATGGACAAGGACAGATTACCTTGATGAAAGAGCCTCTTGGGGAAGACAAAAGAGATTCTCATAAAAAAGAGGTGATTGAGTTATTGAAAACAGGAAAAACTCAAAATGATGTGAGCGATGGAATAAAAGCATTTGTTGGTATCTTACTAGAATTGGTTGCGGGTAATCCAGAATTGATTTTAATTGATGAAGTAGATGCCTTTCTTCATGCACCATTAGCGAGAAAATTGGGGAGTATTATTTCGGGAATTGCAAAGAATCAAAATAAGCAAGTTTTTATCACAACACATAATCCACATTTTATTATGGGATGTATTGATTCTTCTTCTGATTTTAATATTTTACGTTTAACATACAACGAAGAGAAAGCTGATGCTCATATTATTGATAAAGAAGAGTTAAAAAATATAGTAAAGAATCCTCTTTTGCGTTCAACGGGTGTTTTTGATGGTTTATTTTATAAAAATGTCGTTGTCTGTGAAGCTGATTCTGATAGAGTATTTTATCAAGAAATTAATTATCGTCTGCGTGAAACAGGAGATAAGAGAAAGATCGATGACTGCTTATTTATCAATGCTCGAAATAAACAAACAGTTGGTGAAATTACACAAGTTTTGCGTCGTTTTGGAATTCCAACAGCTTCCATCATTGATTTTGATTTCATAAAAGATGGAGGGAGTGTTTATACAAATTATTTAGAGCAAAATGGCATTCCTGATTCTATGTTCAATAGTTTGAGAGAAAGTAAAACTTCTTTAATGTCCTACTATAAAAAGCATGATAACAGATGGGATAAGAAAGATTCTAAAATTAAAACGCAAGGCCTTGGTTTTTTAGATGCTAGTCATAAGATGACTGGAGAGATATTATTAAGTAACTTGAATAAATTTGGTTTATTTCCAGTCTCTGTCGGTGAAGTAGAATCATGGTTGCCTGAAATAGAGGGTGGGAATCACGGTAATGAATGGTTGATCAAAAAGCTTGAAAATATGGGAGATAACCCAGGTTCTGATGGCTATATAACTCCTGAGTCTGGAGATGTTTGGGATTTTATTGGAAATATACAAGTCTGGTTAGCAGACAGTTCTAGGTGTGGAATGTAGTATATTTGATATAAAATTTCTAAAGAGGTATTTTGCCAATCGTATATTTACTTTTTATAGATCGTAAGGCTAACACATCTTGTATAATTGACTCAATGAGAGTTGTCTTCACCTCTTAAGGATTATGCTTTAAAAAAGAAGCTAAAGCTAAACGCATTACTTTTGAGTTGGGAGAACGGAGACTAAACTATGGAAAAGAAAATTGGATATATTATTGTTGGAATTATTATCGTTTATGCACTGTATCATTTGGTTAGGAATTTTCAAGAAAGCATATTTCGAGGGATTAGTCAGATAGTTTTTACTCTGATAATTTTTATGATCTATTATTTTGCTAAACTTAGAAAGCGATGATATTATTTCCTCGCAGAAAACTAATCGGCTGAGCTTCTTTTTAGTAGATAAGAGCTCACTTAAAATACCACTATAGAAAGAGAAGTCATGTACATTAATGTGAATAATATTGACGAATATATTGAACAATCCTATGATCCAAATTTACTTGTTGAAATAGTTAAGCTCATCTCAGAACGTTTCCCCAATGAAAAGCCACGATATTTTGACAATGGCAAAACTTTCTCTGCAATTGTTTTTGGAAAAAATCCAGTACCAACCCAAGGATACGAAGAAGCAGGAATTATTAATATCGCTTCTCAGAAGAATAATATTTCAATATACTTTTATAGCTTCTTTGATGGGAAGAACTTATTTGATAAGTATGCCGCTCTGTTTCCTAAAAGTGCTGTAGGTAAAGGTTGTCTCCGTATAAAGAATAAAAAATTCCTAGAAAAGTACGAAGAAGCAATCACTCAGTTTGTTGAAGAAATTACTTAAAAAATTCAAGGAGTGTTATTATATGCAGTTGATTGTTTAATATAAACAAGCTATTGAAGTATTACAACAAGAAGAAAAGCAGAGATGATGTGTCTTGCCCCTTATAATATACGCATCCGCTATTAAGTGATACGCTAAGCATTCAAAAGAAAAAATAAATTCCTAAGAAATCTTGTTGGAGATGAGGAGAGACAGAGTCTCTCTTTTTTATATTCTTACTTCTGATATTATTTTGAAAATCATAAGAAAAACATTACAATAATATTATATAAATGTTATTAGTGTTACTTTACGCTAAAGCAGTTGACGAGGTAAAAATGATGACTTATAATCAGCAGAGCAGAGCAGAGCAGAGCAGAGCAGAGCAGAGCAGAGCAGAGCAGAGCAGAGCAGAGCAGAGCAGAGCAGAG
>NZ_BOVP01000015.1 GCF_018403745.1 Lactococcus formosensis
AAAAAAGGACAGTTTATTCTTGACAGAAGGGAGTGAGTTTGATAGAATATAATAGTTGTCGCGAGAGAGCACATCTCAAGTGAGAGCGATAGACCTTTGAAAACTGAATAAAGTAGAATGACTATATGCGAGAAGTTAACTTCTTGTATACCAACTGTCAATTCAATAATGAAAGACAAAAACAACAGCCAGTTCATTTGATGGACTAAATTTAAATGAGAGTTTGATCCTGGCTCAGGACGAACGCTGGCGGCGTGCCTAATACATGCAAGTCGAGCGATGATTGAAGATAGCTTGCTATTTTCATGAAGAGCGGCGAACGGGTGAGTAACGCGTGGGAAATCTGCCGAGTAGCGGGGGACAACGTTTGGAAACGAACGCTAATACCGCATAACAATGAGAATCGCATGATTCTTATTTGAAAGAAGCAATTGCTTCACTACTTGATGATCCCGCGTTGTATTAGCTAGTTGGTAGTGTAAAGGACTACCAAGGCGACGATACATAGCCGACCTGAGAGGGTGATCGGCCACACTGGGACTGAGACACGGCCCAGACTCCTACGGGAGGCAGCAGTAGGGAATCTTCGGCAATGGGGGCAACCCTGACCGAGCAACGCCGCGTGAGTGAAGAAGGTTTTCGGATCGTAAAACTCTGTTGTTAGAGAAGAACGTTAAGTAGAGTGGAAAATTACTTAAGTGACGGTATCTAACCAGAAAGGGACGGCTAACTACGTGCCAGCAGCCGCGGTAATACGTAGGTCCCAAGCGTTGTCCGGATTTATTGGGCGTAAAGCGAGCGCAGGTGGTTTCTTAAGTCTGATGTAAAAGGCAGTGGCTCAACCATTGTGTGCATTGGAAACTGGGAGACTTGAGTGCAGGAGAGGAGAGTGGAATTCCATGTGTAGCGGTGAAATGCGTAGATATATGGAGGAACACCGGAGGCGAAAGCGGCTCTCTGGCCTGTAACTGACACTGAGGCTCGAAAGCGTGGGGAGCAAACAGGATTAGATACCCTGGTAGTCCACGCCGTAAACGATGAGTGCTAGCTGTAGGGAGCTATAAGTTCTCTGTAGCGCAGCTAACGCATTAAGCACTCCGCCTGGGGAGTACGACCGCAAGGTTGAAACTCAAAGGAATTGACGGGGGCCCGCACAAGCGGTGGAGCATGTGGTTTAATTCGAAGCAACGCGAAGAACCTTACCAGGTCTTGACATCCCGATGCTATCCTTAGAGATAAGGAGTTACTTCGGTACATCGGTGACAGGTGGTGCATGGTTGTCGTCAGCTCGTGTCGTGAGATGTTGGGTTAAGTCCCGCAACGAGCGCAACCCTTATTACTAGTTGCCATCATTAAGTTGGGCACTCTAGTGAGACTGCCGGTGATAAACCGGAGGAAGGTGGGGATGACGTCAAATCATCATGCCCCTTATGACCTGGGCTACACACGTGCTACAATGGATGGTACAACGAGTCGCCAACCCGCGAGGGTGCGCTAATCTCTTAAAACCATTCTCAGTTCGGATTGCAGGCTGCAACTCGCCTGCATGAAGTCGGAATCGCTAGTAATCGCGGATCAGCACGCCGCGGTGAATACGTTCCCGGGCCTTGTACACACCGCCCGTCACACCACGGAAGTTGGGAGTACCCAAAGTAGGTTGCCTAACCGCAAGGAGGGCGCTTCCTAAGGTAAGACCGATGACTGGGGTGAAGTCGTAACAAGGTAGCCGTATCGGAAGGTGCGGCTGGATCACCTCCTTTCTAAGGAATATAAAAAAGATGTCTTCTACTTTATTCAGTTTTGAGGGGTCTATAAAGACCAAACAAGCAGTCTTTTGATGCAAGATAGAGAAGATTGCGTTGAGAGAAGGGGCCTTAGCTCAGCTGGGAGAGCGCCTGCTTTGCACGCAGGAGGTCAGCGGTTCGATCCCGCTAGGCTCCATAAGATACGAAAGTGTCTTGTCAACGAAGACGTTAAAATAGGCATTGATCATTGAAAACTAAATAACAATATCTTATAACGATAAATAAACCGAGAAATGTTTAAAACATTTCTGTAAAGCTGCGAATTATTTTAAATAGTTCGAAAAAACTTATACTTGTTTTAATGGCAAAGTTAATAAGGGCGCACGGTGGATGCCTTGGCATTAAGAGCCGATGAAGGACGTGACTAACGACGATATTCTAGGGGGAGCAGTAAGTACGCATTGATCCCTAGGTCTCCGAATGGGGAAACCCACTATGTTATGCATAGTATCCGTAAGTGAATACATAGCTTACGCGAAGGTAACGCAGAGAACTGAAACATCTAAGTACCTGCAGGAAGAGAAAGTAAAAACGATTTCCTAAGTAGCGGCGAGCGAACGGGAAACAGGCCAAACCAAGAAGCTTGCTTCTTGGGGTTGTAGGACTGCAACGTGGACTTAAAGTCTATAGAAGAATTACCTGGGAAGGTAAGCCAAAGAGAGTAATAGCCTCGTATTTGAAATAGACTTTATACCTAGCAGTATCCTGAGTAGGGCTGGACACGCGAAATCCAGTTTGAATCCGGGAGGACCATCTCCCAAGCCTAAATACTCCTTAATGACCGATAGTGAACCAGTACCGTGAGGGAAAGGTGAAAAGAACCCCGGGAGGGGAGTGAAATAGCACCTGAAACCGTGTGCCTACAAGAAGTTCGAGCCCGTCAATGGGTGAGAGCGTGCCTTTTGTAGAATGAACCGGCGAGTTACGTTATGATGCGAGGTTAAGCTGAAGAGGCGGAGCCGTAGCGAAAGCGAGTCTGAATAGGGCGCTTTAGTATCATGATGTAGACCCGAAACCTAGTGACCTATCCATGAGCAGGTTGAAGGTGCGGTAAGACGCACTGGAGGACCGAACCAGGACACGTTGAAAAGTGTTTGGATGACTTGTGGATAGCGGAGAAATTCCAAACGAACTGGGAGATAGCTGGTTCTCTCCGAAATAGCTTTAGGGCTAGCGTCGCAATTTAAGTGTATTGGAGGTAGAGCACTGTTTGGATGAGGGGCCCATCTCGGGTTACCAATTTCAGATAAACTCCGAATGCTAATACACATGTGCGGCAGTCAGACTGCGAGTGCTAAGATCCGTAGTCGAAAGGGAAACAGCCCAGACCACCAGCTAAGGTCCCAAAATATATGTTAAGTGGAAAAGGATGTGGGGTTGCACAGACAACTAGGATGTTAGCTCAGAAGCAGCTATCATTCAAAGAGTGCGTAATAGCTCACTAGTCGAGTGACCCTGCGCCGAAAATGTACCGGGGCTAAACATATTACCGAAGCTGTGGATTTAATATTAATTAAATGGTAGGAGAGCGTTGTAATCAGCGATGAAGGTATACCGTGAGGGGTGCTGGAGCGATTACAAGTGAGAATGCCGGTATGAGTAGCGCAAGATAAGTGAGAATCTTATCCACCGTAAGACTAAGGTTTCCAGGGGAAGGCTCGTCCGCCCTGGGTTAGTCGGGACCTAAGGCGAGGCCGAAAGGCGTAGTCGATGGACAACAGGTTGATATTCCTGTACTAGTATTGTTAGTGATGGAGGGACGCAGTAGGCTAAAGGGAGCCAGTTAATGGATTCTGGTCTAAGCAGTGAGGTGTGGAATGTGTCAAATGCATTTTCCTTTAACATTGAGCTGTGATGGGGAAGCAACTACGGTTGCGAAGCCCTTGATGTCACACTGCCAAGAAAATCTTCTAGCGTTTAATTCAATACTACCCGTACCGCAAACCGACACAGGTAGTCGAGGCGAGTAGCCTCAGGTGATCGAGAGAACTCTCGTTAAGGAACTCGGCAAAATGACCCCGTAACTTCGGGAGAAGGGGTGCTGTAGAAATACAGCCGCAGTGAAAAGATCCAAGCAACTGTTTATCAAAAACACAGCTCTCTGCTAAACCGCAAGGTGATGTATAGGGGGTGACGCCTGCCCGGTGCTGGAAGGTTAAGAGGAGGGGTTAGCTTAGGCGAAGCTCTGAATTGAAGCCCCAGTAAACGGCGGCCGTAACTATAACGGTCCTAAGGTAGCGAAATTCCTTGTCGGGTAAGTTCCGACCCGCACGAAAGGCGTAATGATTTGGATACTGTCTCAACGAGAGACTCGGTGAAATTTTAGTACCTGTGAAGATGCAGGTTACCCGCGACAGGACGGAAAGACCCCATGGAGCTTTACTGCAGATTGATATTGAGTACCTGTGAAGCATGTACAGGATAGGTAGGAGACTTTGACCTTGGGACGCTAGTTTCAAGTGAGTCGCTGTTGGGATACTACCCTTGCTTCATGGTTGCTCTAACCCACACGCATAATCGGCGTGGGAGACAGTGTCTGTCGGGCAGTTTGACTGGGGCGGTCGCCTCCTAAAGAGTAACGGAGGCGCCCAAAGGTTCCCTCAACATGGTTGGAAATCATGTGTAGAGTGTAAAGGTATAAGGGAGCTTGACTGCGAGAGCTACAACTCGAGCAGGTAGGAAACTAGGGCTTAGTGATCCGGTGGTACCGCATGGAAGGGCCATCGCTCAACGGATAAAAGCTACCCTGGGGATAACAGGCTTATCTCCCCCAAGAGTTCACATCGACGGGGAGGTTTGGCACCTCGATGTCGGCTCGTCGCATCCTGGGGCTGTAGTCGGTCCCAAGGGTTGGGCTGTTCGCCCATTAAAGCGGCACGCGAGCTGGGTTCAGAACGTCGTGAGACAGTTCGGTCCCTATCCGTCGCGGGCGTAGGAAATTTGAGAGGATCTGCCCTTAGTACGAGAGGACCGGGGTGGACTTACCGCTGGTGTACCAGTTGTTCCGCCAGGAGCACCGCTGGGTAGCTATGTAGGGAAGGGATAAGCGCTGAAAGCATCTAAGTGCGAAGCCCACCTCAAGATGAGATTTCCCATTCTTTATGAATTAAGAGCCCTGAGAGATGATCAGGTTGATAGGCTGGAAGTGGAAGTCCTGCGAGGGATGGAGCGGACCAGTACTAATAGCTCGAGGACTTTACCAAGTAATAGAACATATGAGTTTAGCTTTACTTATTTATCAAGAAATTGTTATTTAGTTTTGAGTGTTCAATACATTCAGACCATGATTTGGTATTCATTGCATAGGAGATACACCTGTTCCCATGTCGAACACAGAAGTTAAGTCCTATTACGCCGGAAGTAGTTGGGGGTTGCCCCCTGTGAGATATGGTAAATGCCAAGT
>NZ_BOVP01000016.1 GCF_018403745.1 Lactococcus formosensis
ATTATTGGGAATCCCAGCTTAAATCATAGATACCGTAAGGGATTTTATTCTTTATTTAAAACTTTGCAACAGAACCGAACAAATATTAGCCCAGAAAATGTAGTATTCCTACTCTCAAATTAAAAAATACAATACTAGATACATATCTAGTATTGTATTTTTAGATAACTGCCAATTAATTTAATAATATCCTTAATTCCAGATGTGGCGTTGAAAAGTTGTACGGATTTTCGTAAGTTTCCAGAATTAATATAGAATTTTGCTTAAGTTTTTTAAGTCTAATTAATTCATCCGTTATCTTATCAGGTTCAATATGTTGTGCTTGAACACAGACATGATCAATATGCAAAATTTTTATGTTTTTTAACTTTGATGAGTGGCCCCGAACTTTTAAGGCAAGAAATTTATCGTAGTTACCATACTGGAGTGAATAATAACACCCAATTCGGTTAAAAAATTCTATTTCTAAATCCTTCAACATAGAGATAGTTTTATTAATTGTATCATAGTACTTATTTGAAAAAAATACATCATCGAAAGGTATCAAGATAAAATCCTCATGAGTTTGCTCTAAATCAACATTAATTGATGAGTCTAGTTTTTGAGATAAGCTTATTTCATTTTGTATATATTCTAAAAATTGCTTATCCTCTTTTAATTGCTTTTCTTTTAATTCTAATATGTTACTAGCTTTTCTAATGATTTCGATCAAATTGATCTCAGTTTCGGACTTAATAAAGTCGTTAAAAGTCCCTAGAGGAATTCCATAATCAGCACATAATTTTATAATTTTCACATATGGAATATGTGCATGAGAGTAATAGCGGTAACCATTATTAGCATCAATTAATGCTGGATGTAAAATGCCGATAGACTCATAATATCTTAAAGCCTTGATATGTATACCAGAATAGCTGCTAAGTTTTCCTATAGTCAAATAATTTTTATTTTCCATTCTTTCTCCTTGACCTTACCGTAAAGGTATAGTTTATAATATCAGTATAACATATAAAAATATTTATATCATTTAGAAGAGGTATCTAATATGAAAAGCTTAATTACAGCTTTAAAAGAAAAGAGAGCATTACGCTTATATTTTATCGGAATAATAATTTTTATCATCGGATTATTACTCCCAATATCAAGTACAGTCAGAGTTTTAATTAGCATAATAGCAACTATTTTATCGGGATATCATGTAATGCTTGAAGGGATAGATGATACCATAAAAGAGACAGTCAAAAAGAAAAGATTTACTCCTAATACGCATATTTTAATGACACTTGCCGCAATAGGTGCAATTTTCTTAGGAGAAGCCGTTGAAGCTGCTCTACTAATCTTTATATTCGCAGGGGCACACTTTCTTGAAGAATATGTTGAGGGAAAAAGTAAACGGGAAATTACTAAACTAATAGAACTAAATCCTACGGAAGCTCGTTTAATTAATAATGAGGGAAATATAGAAGTAGTTTCGATTGATAAATTAAAAATAGGTGATAGACTTCAAGTTTTGAATGGAGCGCAAGTTCCAACTGATGGTATCATACTTAATGGTTCAACAAGCATTGATGAGTCAACCATAAATGGTGAAAGTATTCCTCGAGAAAAAAATGTTGGTGATATTGTTTTTGGTTCAACCATTAATGGTACAGGTACATTCACTATGAGAGTATCCAAGGATAGCAAGGATACAGTATTTTCTAAAATATTAACTATGGTTGAAGAGTCACAAAATAACCTTTCACCAACTGCCGATTTCATAAAACGTTTTGAACCACACTATGTCAACGGAGTATTAGTAATATTTTTAGCTTTAATTATATTTTCTCCAATGTTTTTAGGCTGGACATTAACGGAAACAATTTCAAGAAGTTTAGTCTTTCTAGTCTCTGCTTCACCATGTGCATTAGCTGTTGCTGCAATTCCTGCAACATTAGCTGGAATATCATCTTTAGCAAAACAAGGAATACTATTTAAAGGTGGTAATTTTCTTTCAAATTTAATTAATTTAAAAGCTGTCGCTTTTGATAAAACAGGAACATTGACAGAAGGAAAACCAAAAGTAGTAGATTTCTATTTTAATCCCGAACTTGATGGTGAATCCTTTAGAAATACATTAGTAGCAATGGAAAAGCAAAGTAATCACCCATTAGCAAATGCTATAGTTAATAAATTTGAAACTCAAAAAGTTGACTACGATATAAAAGTTGAAAATGAACTTGGGACAGGATTGAGCGCAACCTATCAAGGAGAAAGCTATCGAATTGCTAAACCAAGTGCATTTAAAATGGTAAGTCAAGAATGGATTGAAAAACAGGAAAACTTTGAAAATGAAGGAAAAACGGTAGTATTTATTGCTGTTAACGATAAAGTCGAAGGTTTAATAGCAATTCAAGATACTCCTCAAAAGACTGCAATTTCAGCAATTCAATATTTAAATAAGAATCAAATAAAAACTATTATGATAACTGGTGATGCAGTATTAACAGGAAAGGCAATTGGAAAACAGTTAGGTGTAAGAGATGTGCAGGCAAATGTAATGCCTGATGAAAAGGCAAAAATAATAAATGAAAATAAAGAAAAATATGGTCCAACCGCGATGGTCGGAGATGGTGTTAACGATGCACCAGCACTTGCTGTAGCAGATGTAGGTATTGCGATGGGAGATGGCACAGATGTAGCTATAGAAACTGCAGATGTAGTATTAATGAAGAATGACCTTGGGAATTTTGTGAGTGCACATAAAACTTCTAAAAGATTAAAAAATATTGTAACTCAAAATATAATATTTGCTTTATTAGTTGTTCTATTTTTAGTGTATATTAGTCTTTGGAAAAATGCCTCCGTGGTACTAAGCATAACATTGCATGAGGGAAGTACTCTGGTTGTTCTGCTAAATTCATTGAGATTATTATTGCCAAATAAAAAAATATAGAAGGAGAACTATAAATGTTTAAAAATATATTTCAAAACTTAACTGGACAAGCACAAGAAATTTTGGGAAATATAACCGAAAATATTCCTGAACAAATTCAAAACGTTGCAGGAGGTATAACCGAAAATATCCCTGAACAAATTCAAAATGTTGCAGGAGGTATAACCGAAAATATTCCTGAACAAATTCAAAAT
>NZ_BOVP01000017.1 GCF_018403745.1 Lactococcus formosensis
GTTGCAGGAGGTATAACCGAAAATATCCCTGAACAAATTCAAAATGTTGCAGGAGGTATAACCGAAAATATTCCTGAACAAATTCAAAATATTACAGATAGTATTACCAAATTTTTGGGATAATATAAATTTTTCTCATCTTTTGAGAATATGAAATTTTATTATGCCTAATCAAATGTATCGAACTAGTTTGAAACCCAAAGACCACCTCGTTATATGCGGTTCTGTTGCAAAGTTTTAAATAAAGAATAAAATCCCTTACGGTATCTATAATTTAAGCTGGGATTCCCAATAATACCTTGATTTCAGTACAGACCGAAAACCCGAAGAGAGTGCCTTCTTTTCGGGT
>NZ_BOVP01000018.1 GCF_018403745.1 Lactococcus formosensis
CATCGTCATTCCTCCTGCTATCTTTTTCTATTATTCTACCTTATTTGATAGTAGATTTAAAACTTTGCAACAGAACCGATTATTATATGATGGAAGATGTTTTACCAATAATCAGTCAAAACTTTATTTACTCTGAGTTGGTGAATCCAATTATTCAGAAGAAAGAGAAACAGTATCTAGTAAAAATAGCCGTTCGATATTTAGACAATGAAACAAAGATTGAAAATATTTCCCAATACCAATTAACTTTAGAGAAGAAGGATAACTGGAAAATAATAATGAATGAATAAAGAATATTAAGATGAAAACAATACTTGAATATTTAGTATAAGCAAAAAAAATTGTATGTCACTATAGCAAACTTATAATGATTTAGCATAAATAATCCAAAATATAGCGTGAAATCAACCTTCTATGAGAAGTATAAGCAAATTCACCTTTATTCTAACTTATAACTATTTTCATTACATTACTTAAAAAGGTCTCTCCAATTTTTTCCAAATAAACAGTATAACTTTTAATGATATTTTCCAAGTCAAACTTAATATTAACAATTCAAAACTATTGGAACCACTGCAAAATATTTTGTTAAGCAGTATATATTTCAAAAATTATACGTAATATATTTGTAGAAAGGTTGTGGACAGTTGTCCTATTGACCTGAAAAGTAATATAATAGCTGGATGAATAAAGAATCCCTTATGAACTTGTAAATCGTTATTAAATCGCTGAATTTTGATAGCCATTCTGAAGAGTTATCTTCAACTACTACACTAACTTCCATTAATTTCTCATTAATTTCCCTTTCGTTCAAAAAATATGGTTGGCTTTACAAGCATTCTATCATATGATAGAATTAAGATAACATTCAAAAGGAGATAATAAAAATGCGGCAAGGTATTCTTAAATAAACTGTCAATTAGATAGCGGGAATAATTAATTAAGCATCCTTATTTAAAATAAGGACTGGTTTTTTGTGCCCAGTTTAAGAATACTTTTATCATTTTATCATAAAGCATCTGTGGCTATCAGTGTGTAGTATACAGCTATTTTTGTATTAAAATCCCAGTGATAAGAGTATTTATCACTGGGATTTTTTCTGCTTTTTGAGCTTTTGAATGGAGGAAATAAAATTGAAAATTATTAATATCGGTATCTTAGCACATGTTGATGCAGGAAAAACTACTTTGACAGAAAGCTTACTATACAGTAGCGGAGCAATTAAAGAGTTAGGAAGTGTAGATAGCGGTACAACGAAAACGGATACTATGTTTTTGGAACGCCAGAGAGGTATTACTATTCAGACCGCAATAACATCTTTTCAACGGGAAAATGTTAAAGTAAATATTGTAGATACTCCTGGACACATGGATTTTTTGGCAGATGTATACCGTTCATTATCTGTTTTGGATGGAGCTATTTTGCTAATCTCTGCAAAAGATGGAGTACAGTCACAAACTCGTATACTATTCCATGCACTTAGAAAGATGAACATACCTATAATATTTTTTATTAACAAAATTGATCAAAATGGAATAAATTTGCCAGATGTTTATCAAGATATTAAGGACAAACTTTCTGACGACATCATAATTAAGCAGACTGTGAATCTAAATTTGAAACCTTATGTAATAGATTATACTGAACCAGAACAATGGGAGACAGTAATTGTGGGAAATGATTATTTATTAGAAAAATATACCATTGGGAAAACATTGAATATTGCAGAACTTGAAAAGGAGGAAAACGAAAGAATTCAAAGTTGCTCCTTATATCCTGTTTATCACGGAAGTGCAAAGAATAATATTGGAATTAAACAACTTATAGAGGTAATTACTAGCAAATTATTTTCACCCACACAACTCAATTCAGATAAACTTTGTGGAAATGTTTTTAAAGTAGAATATTCAGATGATGGTCAACGGCTTGTCTATGTACGTCTTTATAGTGGAACGCTACATTTGCGAGACTCAGTCAATATATCAGAAAAGGAAAAAATAAAAGTTACAGAAATGTATACTTCAATAAATGGAGAATTACGCCAGATAGATAAGGCAGAGCCTGGTGAGATTATTATTTTAAAAAATGAGCTTTTAAAACTAAATAACGTACTTGGAGATAAAAAAAGATTACCACATAGAGAAATTCTTGAGAATCCTCTTCCTATGTTACAAACAACAATTGAACCATGTAAATCAGTACAAAGAGAAAAGTTACTAGATGCACTTTTTGAAATATCCGATAGTGATCCCCTTCTACAATATTATGTAGATACAGTAACTCACGAAATTGTGCTATCTTTTTTAGGTGAGGTCCAAATGGAGGTAACTTGTACTCTGATTCAAGAAAAATATCATATTGAGATAGAAACAAGAAAACCAACTGTCATTTATATGGAAAGACCATTAAAAAAATCTGAATTTACCATTGATATCGAAGTACCTCCAAATCCTTTCTGGGCTTCTATTGGTTTATCTGTAACACCACTTCCTTTGGGTAGTGGCATTCAGTATGAGAGCCTGGTTTCTCTAGGTTATTTAAATCAATCATTTCAAAATGCAGTTATGGAAGGTATACGCTATGGGTGTGAACAAGGATTGTACGGTTGGAAATTAACAGACTGTAAGATCTGTTTTAAGTATGGTCTATATTACAGCCCTGTCAGTACGCCAGCAGATTTCCGAATGCTTGCGCCTATTGTACTAGAGCAGGCTTTTAGAAAGAGTGGTACAGAGTTATTAGAGCCATATCTTAGCTTCGAAATTTATGTACCACAAGAATATCTTTCGAGAGCATATAATGATGCTTCCAAATATTGTGCAAATATTTTAAATACTAAGTTAAAAGGTAACGAGGTCATTCTCATTGGTGAAATTCCAGCCCGTTGTATTCAAGAGTATCGAAACAGTTTAACTTTCTTTACAAATGGACGCAGTGTCTGTTTAACAGAGTTAAAAGGTTATCAGGTTACTAACATTAAGTCTGCTTTCCAACCACGTCGTCCAAATAATAGAATAGACAAAGTAAGGCATATGTTTAATAAAATCAACTTACATTGATAGTGAACTAAAGAGAAATTTTTAAAATGAATATTGAGTTGTTAATTAGAACAGGAGGATATAGATATTGTAAATACTAGGTGGATACTGTGCCCGGTTCTGTTGCAAAGTTTTAAATAAAGAATAAAATCCCTTACGGTATCTATGATTTAAGCTGGGATTCCCAATAAT
>NZ_BOVP01000019.1 GCF_018403745.1 Lactococcus formosensis
TTCATCAAACTGCTTCACTAACCGCTTAAGAAAAGCATAGGCTGCTTGTGTGTCCCGTTTTTTACGTAACCAAATATCCAAGGTTAAACCATCTGCATCGATGGCTCGATACAAATAATGCCATTTTCCTTTAATTTTGATGTACGTTTCATCCATTTTCCATGAATAAAAGGATTTTTTATTTTTCTTTTTCCAAATTTGATAGAGTAGTTTGCCATATTCTTGCACCCAACGATAAATCGTCGTATGAGAAACGTTAATGCCACGATCATATAAGATTTCTTGAACTTCACGATAGCTAAGGTTATAACGAAGATAGTAGCCCACGGCTACAATAATCACATCCTGCTGAAATTGCTTTCCTTTAAAATGATTCATCGTCATTCCTCCTGCTATCTTTTTCTATTATTCTACCTTATTTGATAGTAGATTTAAAACTTTGCAACAGAACC
>NZ_BOVP01000020.1 GCF_018403745.1 Lactococcus formosensis
ATTTAAGCTGGGATTCCCAATAATACCTTGATTTCAGTACAGACCGAAAACCCGAAGAGAGTGCCTTCTTTTCGGGTTTTCTTATATAATCCTCGGATGGCTTCCATGCCTTTAATCGTGGGTGAGGCAGTGCGTAAACTTCGATAGAATTTATTGCGTCTCTTTACTGGACGATGGTCTTGTTCAATCAAATTATTCAGGTATTTAATGGTACGATGTTCTGTCCCTTGATAAAAGCCGTATTCTTTTAGTTTCTTAAAGGCACTTGTAATAGAGGGGGCTTTATCTGTGACTACAACCTTCGGTTCATCAAACTGCTTCACTAACCGCTTAAGAAAAGCATAGGCTGCTTGTGTGTCCCGTTTTTTACGTAACCAAATAT
>NZ_BOVP01000021.1 GCF_018403745.1 Lactococcus formosensis
ACCCGAAAAGAAGGCACTCTCTTCGGGTTTTCGGTCTGTACTGAAATCAAGGTATTATTGGGAATCCCAGCTTAAATCATAGATACCGTAAGGGATTTTATTCTTTATTTAAAACTTTGCAACAGAACCG
>NZ_BOVP01000022.1 GCF_018403745.1 Lactococcus formosensis
TGTGCTGTGCTGTGCTGTGCTGTGCTGTGCTGTGCTGTGCTGTGCTGTGCTGTGCTGTGCTGTGCTGTGCTGTGCTGTGCTGTGCTGTGCTGT
>NZ_BOVP01000023.1 GCF_018403745.1 Lactococcus formosensis
GGGGGGGGGGGGGGGGGGGGGGGGGGGGGGGGGGGGGGGGGGGGGGGGGGGGGGGGGGGGGGGGGGGGGGGGGGGGGG
>NZ_BOVP01000024.1 GCF_018403745.1 Lactococcus formosensis
TTTTTTTTTTTTTTTTTTTTTTTTTTTTTTTTTTTTTTTTTTTTTTTTTTTTTTTTTTTTTTTTTTTTTTTTTTTTTT
>NZ_BOVP01000025.1 GCF_018403745.1 Lactococcus formosensis
TGTGCTGTGCTGTGCTGTGCTGTGCTGTGCTGTGCTGTGCTGTGCTGTGCTGTGCTGTGCTGTGCTGTGCTGTGCTGA
>NZ_BOVP01000026.1 GCF_018403745.1 Lactococcus formosensis
GGTGCTGTGCTGTGCTGTGCTGTGCTGTGCTGTGCTGTGCTGTGCTGTGCTGTGCTGTGCTGTGCTGTGCTGTGCTGT